>JBKAGN010000035.1:0-34337 GCA_046290415.1 Hyphomicrobiales bacterium | reverse complement strand
GAGGCGATGGAAGCGATCAAGCCGCACGCGCCGCTGCGCTGGACCGGCGACATGCCGCTCGACCTGGACTCCACGCTACCGATGGACGCCCAAGGCGAGGTGATCGAGGCGCTGATCGACGATCCGATGAACGATGGCGTGTTGATCGCCTACAGCCCAAGCCAGGTCTCCAATGGCAGCGAGGCTGCGGCCAAGCTGTCGGAGCTGCTGGTCCGCAAGACCAAGGACAAGTCGCGTCCCAAACCCGTGTTCGTCTCCTGGCTGGAACGCGAGGCTGGCGCGCTGAACGCGCTCGACGAGGCTCATGTGGCACGCTTTCGTACGCCCGGCGATGCGGTGCGTGGCTTCATGGATGTTTCCCGCTATGCCCAAGCACAAAAGGAACTGTCGGCGACGCCACCTGCCCTGCCGGAGGACCTTGCCAGCGCGGATGTGGAGCGTGCCCGCACGCTCTGCGAGAACGCCATTCGCGAAGGCCGCACCTGGCTCAACACCGATGAAATGGGCGACATCCTCGCAAGCTATGGCTTCAACTATGCTGCGCCTGTGCGCGCGTCGAGCGCCGAGAAAGCGGCAACCGCGGCGCAGGACATGCTCGCCCAGCATCGCTCGGTGGCGCTGAAAATCGATTCACCCGATCTTCCGCACAAATCCGATGTCGGCGGCGTCGTGCTCGATCTCACCCACAGCCTTCAAGTGCGCGAAGGGTTCGATGCGCTGACAGAGAAAGTCGCGGCAAGGGCGCCCGGGGCGCGGATCGACGGCGTGATTGTGCAACCCATGGCCGACATCTCCGCTGGCCTGGAGCTCTATCTCGGTCTGGCCGATGATCCGGTCTTCGGACCGGTGATCGTCTTCGGGCGTGGCGGGATCGCGGTGGAAGCCATCGATGACAAGGCACTTGGCATGCCGCCGCTCGATATGCGACTGGCGCGGCAGGTGATGGAGCAAACGCGCGTCTCCAGACTGATGGGCGGCTTTCGCGGTCGCGCCGGTGTCGACCAAGATGCCGTGGCGCAAGCGCTTGTGCGCTTGTCGCAACTTTCCGCCGATGTGCCGCAAATCCGAAGCCTGGACCTCAACCCCATGCTGGCGACGCCCGACGGGCTTTTGGTGCTGGATGCTCGCATGGAAGTCGCGCCAAGCGAGGTTGGTGATCTGACCTTCGACACCAATCCGCGCTTCACCATCCGGCCTTACCCGCGCAATTGGGAGCGCCGGCTTGAGTTGAAGGATGGCGACGCCGTGTTTGTGCGCCCGGTCCGGCCCGAGGATGAACCGGCCTTTCGGCTGTTCTTCTCCAAGACCACCAAGGAGGATTTGCGGCTGCGTTTCTTCTCCTATGTGCGCGACTTCAGTCACAAATTCATCGCCCGTCTCACGCAGATCGACTATGCGCGGGACATGGCCTTCTGCGCCTTCGACTCCAGCGGCGAGTTGATCGGTGTTGTCCGCCTGCACGCTGATCCGGAGCGTGAAACCGGCGAGTATGCGATCCTTTTGCGGTCTGATCTCAAGGGCCAGGGCCTTGGTTGGGCGCTGATGCAACTGGTGATCGAGTATGGACAGGCCGAACGATTCAAGCGCATCGAAGGCCAAGTTCTCTCAGAGAACACGACCATGCTCGATATGTGCCGGGCTCTCGGCTTTCAGGTTCACCGCGATCCCGATGAGCCGGAGATCATGCAAGCCAAGCTCGACTTGGCCACGCTTGAGGGCGTGAACCCCGCCCAGCTTTCCGCCGCACAGTGACGCAACGTTAAGCAAACCGGGGTCGGCGCAACCCCTGTCCGTGTTGTTGCGACTGACGCGCAGCTTTGGAAATTGCGATAGTGCGACCACGTTGATGCCTGATCGGCGAGCGTTTGCCGACCGGCGCTTCGACAGGGTTGGCCGTGACGCCACCCAGGGAGCCTGGCATGACCGCAACACTAACGCGCAAAAGCGGCCCAGCCGTTTTTCGGCCCGAGGTGCCAACCTCGGCACCGACGCATGTTGGCGACCAGAGCGCTGTGATGCGGTTCATGGCCGACCCGGCAAGCCACAGACTGCCCACCGACGATGCTTCCAGAGGTGTGGAGCGCATCGACACCCATGGCGCGGCGGTGTTTTTGGCCGGAGAGCGCGCCTACAAGATTAAACGCGCCGTTTGTTTCCCGTTTATGGATTTTTCCACGCTTGCCCGCCGCGAAGAGGCTTGCCGGGCGGAAATCGCCATCAACAAGCCCAACGCACCAGAAATCTATCTCGATACGGTGGCGATCACCCGCGACAAGCTGGGGCATCTGGCCATCAATGGCCAAGGTGAGGCCATCGAGTGGGCGGTGGCGATGCGCCGGTTCGACACGGCGATGACGTTCGATCAGCTGGCGGCCAATGGCCAGCTCACCCAGACCGATTTGGACGGCGCGGTTGATGCGATCATCAGCTTTCAAGGGCATGCGCCGATCAGGCGCGCCGATGATTGGGTCGCCGACCTCAGCGCTTACATCGATCAGAACGATCAGGCCTTCCACGAGGCCCACAAGCTGTTCGGCTTGCAAGAGACGGCGGAGCTGACGCGGCGCACCACGGCAGAGTGGCGGTTGGTGCGTCCGATTCTTCTGGCACGCGGCGAGGCCCAGGCTGTGCGACGCTGCCACGGCGATCTGCATTTGCGCAATCTCGTTCGGATACCGGCTGGCGTGCGCATGTTTGACGCTGTCGAGTTCGATGAGCGGATCGCCACGGGCGATGTGCTCTACGATCTGGCGTTCCTCTTGATGGACCTTGACCAAAGCGGCGAACGCCAAGCTGCCAACCGGGTTCTCAACCGCTACCTGGCGCTGCGCGATGAGCCGAGCGATTTCGAGGCGTTGGCGGCGATGCCGCTGTTCTTGTCCATCCGCGCTGCGCTGCGCGCGAAAATCTGCGCCATGGGCGCCCAGCACCTGGCTCCCCTGCAAAAGAAAGCCATGGAAGAAGAAGCGCAGCGGTTCTTCGCCTATGCCACCGACGTTCTTGAGCCGCGCGACGTGACACTGACTGTGGTCGGCGGGCTTTCCGGCACCGGCAAATCAACGATTGCGCAGGCGCTTGCATCGACCATTGGGCGCACCCCCGGAGCCATTGTGTTGCGCTCCGACATTGTGCGCAAGACGATCATGGGCGTCGATTGGCACGAGCGTTTGGAAGCGAGCGCTTACACGCAGTCCGTGACCCATCAGGTCTTCACGACCTTGCGCAACCTGGCTCAAAAAGCGCTTGCGTCTGGCCATTCGGTCATCATCGACGCGGTTTGCGCGCAAGCCGATGAGCGCGAGGCTTTGGAAGGCGTGGCGCGGGGCGTGGAATGTCACTTTGCCGGCGTTTGGCTCGATGCACCGCTGGACGTGCGGCTGGAACGGATTGGCCGACGCCGCGACGACCCCTCTGATGCCGATGCGCGGGTCGCGCGCCTCCAGGAGGACTATGACCTTTACGACGTCGAATGGCCGCGCGTTGATGCGCGCCGGTCCATCGATGATGTGCTGGGCGCGGTTCGCCCCTTGGTGGACCGGCTAAACTAGCAGCTCCAAAAATGCGCGGTAGCCGGTGACGGCAGCCAGGCCCAGCGCAACGGCCAACCAGTCTTTCTTGGTGACCGCCATGACGAGCGTGGCAATGCCAATGCCCAGCAGGCCTGCCGGACCGCTTTCCAGCGTGATCGGCACGATCGTCGCCAAAATCACACCGCCCGGTAGCGCCTCCAAGCCACGACGCACACGCGGCGTTAGCGGCACGGTGCCCAAGATCCAAAAGCCCATCACACGCGCGATGACGGTAAGTGCCATCATGGCAAGGATGGCCAGCCACGCGCCTTCGGTCATACCGGCGGAAAAACTGGCGTTGACTGCCTCCATCATGACGGCACCGGTTCAAAGTCTTCCGGCTGAAAGAGCGCCGCTGCGGTGAACGCTGCTGCCAATCCTCCGGCAAGCACAAACCAGTAACCGGGCAACACAGCCTTGACGGCCAGCGACACAACCACCGCCACCATCCATGGCACCAGATCGATGCGACCGCGCCAAATCGGCACCAGCATGGTGATGAAGAAGATCGGCATCACCAAATCTATGCCATAGCGGGCGGGGTCGGCCATTGCGGCAGCGAAATAGTAGCCCGGCACGACCGCCACGATCCAGTTGAGGTACAAGAAGATGCACGCGCCAAGGAGTACCCCCCAGTCGCGCCCGCCCTCGCGGTAGTAGCGGATGGCGATGATCCACGCGGGATCAGAAATGATGGCAAGGCCCGGATACACCTTGTGCGCTGGCAGGCCGCCCAACCATGGGCGCAAGGCCGCACCCAGCAGCATCATGCGCAGGTTTACGGTAAACACCACAGCGGCCATGGCGAACGCCGTTGTCCAAGTGATCGGGTCGGTCCACAGGCCCAGCGCCACATATTGCGAGGCGCCGGCAAACACGACCGCGTTGTAGAAAAACGCATCCAGAAAGGTCAGCCCTTGCACGGCAGCCGCAGCACCAAAGCCATGGCAAACAGTGTGATGCCAGGCGCAGTGATGGCGCAGCGCCGAAAGCCGAGCCAAAATCCGTCCATGGAAAAGGTCGCGGCGGCTGGACGCCGCGACGATTGCTCAGTTGGCATGCTTAGTCGTCAACCGCCAACACGATCAGCAAATCCTTGGCATCGACACTGTCGCCGGACGCCACGAGAAGCTCCGACACCGTGCCGTCTCTATCGGCGTGGATGACGGTTTCCATCTTCATCGCTTCCACACCGAGCAATGGATCGCCCGCTTTGACCGCATCGCCTGATTTGATTGAAACGGTCGAGATGACGCCTGGAACCGGTGCGGCGACATGGGCATCATTATCGGCATCTGCTTTGCGGCGCGCACCGGCGCCCGTGGCACCATGGCTGCGATCGGGCACTTTGATGGTGCGCGGCTGGCCGTTGAGCTCGAAGAACACGCGGACCATGCCGGTTTCATCGGCTTCGGATTTGCCCAGGCATCGCACAACCAGGGTTTTGCCCTTTTCCAGCTCGATGGCGATCTCGTCTTCCACCTCAAGCCCATAGAAATAGACCGGCGTTGGCAGAACCCCGACCGGGCCATAGGTGTCGGTGACGCGCGCGAACTCGGTGAAAACCTTCGGGTACATCAGGTAGGAGGCAAGCTCCTGGTCGGAGATATCGCGCTCAAGCGTTCCGGCGATGCTGGCGCGTTCTGCGTCAAGGTCAGCCGGTTCCAGACGCGCACCGGGGCGCTCGGTGTAGGGCGTGTCGCCCTTCAACACCTTGGCCTGGATCACTTCCGGCCAACCGCCGGGAGGCTGGCCAAGATCGCCGCGCATCATGGAGACCACGCTTTCAGGAAAGGCGATATCCTTGTCCGGATCCATCACCTCGTCAGCCGTGATGCCTTGGCTGACCATCATCAGCGCCATGTCACCGACAACCTTGGAGGACGGCGTCACCTTTACGATGTCGCCGAACATCTGATTAACCTCAGCATAGGTTTTGGCGACTTCGTGCCAGCGATTGGCAAGGCCGAGGGACCGCGCCTGCTCCTTCAAATTGGTGAACTGACCGCCCGGCATTTCGTGCAGATAAACCTCCGAAGCCGGGGCTTTCAGGTCGCTTTCAAAGGCCGTGTACTGACGGCGAATATCTTCCCAGGCGAATGAGATTTTGCGGATCGCGTCCATGTCGAGACCGGTGGCCGGGTCCGTGCCTTCCAAGGCGGCAACAATGGAGCCAAGGGCCGGTTGCGATGTCATGCCGGACATCGCATCCATGGCGGCATCGACCGCGTCCACGCCCGCTTCGACGGCGGCGAGCACCGACGCGCCGGAAATGCCAGACGTATCGTGGGTGTGAAGGTGCAAGGGAAGGTCGGTGGCATCTTTCAGCGCTTTGATGAGCGCGGTGGCAGCATTGGGCTTCAGGAGCCCGGCCATGTCCTTGATGCCAATGATGTGGGCGCCAGCGGCTTCCAGCTGCTTGGCCAGATCAACATAATAGGCGAGCGAATACTTCGCGCGGGACGGGTCGTGGATGTCGCCGGTGTAGCACAGCACGCCCTCGCAGAGCTTGCCGGCTTCGCGCACCGCGTCCATCGAGACGCGCATGTTTTCCACCCAGTTGAGGCAATCGAACACGCGGAAAAGGTCCATCCCGCCGTCGGCTGCTTGGAACACGAATTGGCGCACGACATTGTCGGGATAGTTGGTGTAACCAACGCCGTTGGAGCCACGCAGCAGCATTTGAGTCAGAATGTTCGGCGCGCCTTCGCGGATCTCAGCCAGGCGCTCCCACGGGTCTTCGGTCAGGAACCGCATGGCGACGTCGAAGGTCGCACCACCCCAGCATTCCAGCGACAATAGCTCCGGCAAGGCACGGGCATAGACAGGCGCAAGCGAGGCAATATCGAACGAGCGCATCCGGGTGGCGAGCAGGCTCTGATGACCGTCGCGCATGGTCGTATCGGTAACCAGAACCCGGGTCTGGTCTTTCATCCACTGCGCGAAACCCTCCGGTCCGCGCTCATCCAAAATCTGTTTCGTGCCTGGCTTTGGGTCGCCCGTGTAGGCCGGCAATTGAGGCGGGCCAGCATCGGCGGGTGGTTTGGGGCGATCCTTGGTTTCGGGGTGCCCATTGACGGACACATCGGCGATGTAGGTGAGCAGTTTTGTCGCCCGGTCCTGGCGTTTTACCGCCTCAAACAGCGCAGGTGTCTCATCTACAAACCGCGTGGTGTAACTGCCATCGATGAAACTCGGATGGCCGATGACGTTTTCCAGAAAGGTCAGGTTTGTTGCCACGCCGCGAATGCGGAACTCGCGCAGCGCCCGGTCCATGCGCTTGCGAGTCTCTTCGGGGAGCGGCGCCCAGGCTGTGACTTTTTCTAGGAGCGGATCGTAGAACCGGGTGATCACGGCGCCGGAATAGGCGGTACCGCCGTCAAGGCGGATGCCGAAGCCGGTCGCCCCGCGATAGGCGGTGATGCGACCATAATCGGGAATGAAGTTCTGGTCGGGATCCTCGGTGGTGATCCGGCACTGCATGGCGTGGCCGTGCAGCGTGATCTCGTCTTGGACGGGAATGCCCGAAGCCGGATCGCCGATCGCGTGCCCCTCGGCCACATGAATCTGCGCCTTGACGATGTCGATACCGGTGACCTCCTCGGTCACCGTATGCTCGACCTGCACGCGCGGATTGACCTCAATGAAGTAGAACGCGCCGGTATCGGCATCCATCAAGAACTCGACCGTGCCGGCACCGCGATAACCCACCGTGTTGCCGATAGCCTTTGCGTAGCCTGCCAGTTCCTGGCGCTGATCTTCATCAAGATAAGGGGCCGGGGCGCGTTCGATGATCTTCTGGTGGCGGCGTTGCACCGTGCAATCGCGTTCAAACAGGTGCACCAGATTGCCATGGGCGTCACCGAGGATTTGCACCTCAACGTGACGCGCCCGTTCCACCAGTTTTTCGAGATAAACCTCGTCTTTGCCAAAGGCGGAGCGCGCTTCTTTTTTGGCAATCGGCACTTCGCGCTGCAGGTCCTCCGGCGTGCGGATCACGCGCATGCCGCGCCCACCGCCGCCCCAGGAGGCTTTGAGCATCACCGGATAGCCGATCCCTTCGGCGAGCTTGGCAACTTCTGCCATATCGTCGGGCAGCGGATCGGTCGCCGGCATGACGGGCACGCCAGCTTCGATGGCAAGGTTGCGCGCCGAAACCTTGTTGCCAAGGCGGCGCATGGTGTCGGAAGTTGGGCCCACAAAGATGATGCCAGCCTCATTGCAGGCGTCGACGAACTCCGGACTTTCGGACAGGAAACCGTAACCTGGATGGATCGCGTCCACGCCCGTTTCCTTGGCGATGCGAATGATCTCTTCAATGGAGAGGTAGGCATCGATGGGGCCAAGCGGTTCCTCCAAATGAGGGCCGCGCCCGATCAGATAGGCCTCGTCCGCCTTGAAACGGTGCAGCGCCAGCTTGTCTTCTTCGGCGTAGACGGCAACCGTCTCGAGCCCCAGTTCATTGGCAGCGCGGAAGATGCGGATCGCGATCTCCGAGCGGTTGGCCGCCATCAGGCGTTTGATTGGACCGGGCGCGTAGGTAGGCGAGCTGTTCATTGAGGCAGATTCCACAAGCAAAGCATTGAGTTGGCCCTGACTAGCACGGCGAACGCGCGCGTACAGTAGGGGGAAGGCCGTGCGGGTGCCTGTTCTTTGGCCTAAAGCTGCCTGATGCCGAGGCGTTGGCGCGCCTCAGTTGGCGTGGCTGGCGTCAGACCGAGCCTGCTTGCGAGGTCAACAAGGGAGGCAACTCGCTCGGCATTGGAGGATGCCTGCCTGCCATCGGCGTGCCACAGGCTGTTTTCAAAACCGATGCGGGCATCGCCGCCCACACTCAACGCCGCA
Source organism: Hyphomicrobiales bacterium (assembly GCA_046290415.1). Lineage (GTDB taxonomy): Bacteria > Pseudomonadota > Alphaproteobacteria > Rhizobiales > MH13 > MH13. Next base: position 25,923 of record JBKAGN010000035.1, on the reverse strand, counting down.
GCAAGGCAGGCGGTCTCTGCGGCACCGAAGGCACAGGCGCTCCAGCGAGCATTCTGAAACACAGAATGCGCCTTCAGGTTTGCCACATACGGAATGAGGTCGGCAGGCACACTTTTTTGACCCTGTACATAGCGGCCAAGCACGAAAAGGACCGATCTGACGTCTGCAATCACGCCGCTATCCACCTTGCTGGCCAGGGCCATGACGTCCGATGGGTCATAGAGGATCCATTGGATCACAACACGATTTTCTGTTGCCCACTGAACAAACTCTCTGTTCGTGCCGTCTTCATCGCTCGCGGCAAACAGTTCACGAAACGCGATGGAGACCGCTTCGGGGCGGACCGCGCGCACCAGTTTCCGCTGCTCCTCGGGCGTGTAACGCCCGACCGCCTCGGAGGTGATCTGGATGATGAGATCGTCGCCACAGCGCGAGCGCAAAGCGTCAGACAAGCGAAGGCAACGGTCCGCATCGAGCACGTGCTGGCCAGCCTCATCGCGCACATGCACATGGGCTGCGTGAGCACCGGCCGCATGCGCCTCGGCGACGGCGTCAACAATCTCATCTTGCGTCATGGGCAAGGCCGGATGATCGGCCTTTGTCCGCCTGGCACCATTGGGCGCGACCATCAGGACATAAGGATCGCGCCAAGAGAGAGCGGCCATATCAGTGCGGCAGACTTGCCGTGATCGCTGTTTCCAGGCGATCCACGATCATCGCGATGTGGTCGTCCTCAATGATGAAGGGCGGAGCGAGAAGGATATGATCGCCACGCTGCCCGTCGATCGTGCCACCCATCGGATAGCACATCAGCCCTTCGGCCATGGCGCGCTTCTTGACCTTCGCGGCAACACCGAGCGACGGGTTCATCGGCTCCTTGGTGCCACGGTCGGCGACCAGTTCAAGACCGAGGAAAAGGCCCCTGCCACGGATATCGCCGACATTGGGGTGATTGCCGAACCGCGCGGTCAGGGCATCACGCAATCTTGCGCCGGTCGGGTTCACGCGGGCCAGCACGTCATCTTCCACCAGGCGATCAAGAACCGCATTGCCGATGGCGCAGGCCATGGGATGACCGAGATAGGTATGGCCATGCTGGAAGAAGCCGGTGCCAGCTTCGATGGTGTCGTAGATGCGGTCGGCGACAAGCAGCGCGCCGATCGGCTGAGCACCAGCGCCAAGGCCCTTGGCGATGGCAATCATATCGGGCGCAATGCCTTCCTGCTTGCAGGCGAACAAGGTGCCGGTACGCCCCATGCCGCACATGACTTCATCCAAGATCAAGAGGACGCCATGCCGGTCGCAAACGGCTTTCATCTTGCGAAAGTAACCTTCGACGGGCGGCACCGCGCCCATCGTTGCGCCAACAACTGGCTCGGCAACGAAGGCAGCCACGGTTCCCGGGCCAAGGCTCTGGATTTTGTCGTCCAGTTCTTGCGCAAGACGGTCGGTGTAGGCCGCGTCGCTTTCGCCGGGTTCCTGACCGCGATAGGCGTTGCAAGGCGAAACATGGTGCATGGCCGGTGAGAGCATCGGCTCGAACTGGGCACGTCGCCATTGGTTGCCGCCGGCCGACAGAGCACCCAACGTGTTGCCGTGATAGCTCTGCAAGCGGGCGATGATGTTGGCGCGCTTCGGCTCGCCATTTTCCATGTGGAACTGACGGGCAAGTTTCAGCGCCGATTCCATGGCTTCCGAACCGCCGGACACGAAATAGACGCGGTTCAAGTCACCGGGCGACAAGTCCGCCAGGCGCTCGGCCAGTTCCTCCGCCGGATCGGTGGTGAAAAAGCTGGTGTGGGCGTAGGCAAGGCGGTCAATCTGCTCGTGCAATGCCGCCTTCAGCTTGGCGTCCGAATGGCCAAGACAGGACACTGCCGCGCCGCCACACGCATCAAGATAGCGCTTGCCATCGGCATCGATGATGAATGGGCCATCCCCACCCACAGCAATTGGCAGATCGGCTTTGGTGTGGCGGGGGAAAACGTGGCGAGAGCGCATGGCATCCATCTCAGTTGACGTTGATGGCACGCGGCTATAGCAGCGCTGGCCGCGAAAACCAGTAGCAACGTTGCATCGTGCCTATGCGCCAAGCGGGTAACGACGAGCCGTCAGGTTGAGGGGTCAATCGCCCCTCTCACGGAGCCCGGATCACCATCACGCTTTGTTTGGCATGGCGCACGACACGCGCGGCGTTCGGCCCGAGGAGATAGTCCTTCAGATCTGGGCTGTGTGCCGTCATGACGATGGCGTCGCAATTGAGCGCATCGGCCGCGTGGATAATTTCCTGGTACACTGAGCCTTTGGTCACGTGGCCCTTCAGCTTCACCGGCTCGCACAAAGCACGCTTTTCTTCCAAGGCCTTGGCCAAAGCCTCACGCGCGCCTTCCAGTGCCTTATCGGCATAATCCTCCGGCAGATAGGAACTGACGAGCGCCATGCCTGCTGTTGGAACAACGGTCATGACGTGAACTTCAGCATCCGGGCCGGTGGCAAGCGCGGCGGCGGTAGGCAGCGCGTTGTCGAGGCTTTTGGTATCGCCAAGATCAATAGGAACGAGCAAACGATTGTACATGGGTTGTCTCTTTCCTCTCTTTAGAACGCCGGGACAGTCTGGCGGCGGCGCTGCATCATGATGACAAAGCCGAGCAGCAAGAGTGCAGGAATGTAGAAGACTTCCTTGGGCATGCGATCGCGTTCGATCTGAACATTGTCGACCGTGACGAACTCATCGCCGTAAAACTCAAACATCTGGAACGTCGTGAAATACGGCGTGCCGGCAAACGGTTCTTCAAGAATGGCCTGATCCCCTTCATTGACGACCAGGATGCCCTGACGCTCCAGGCGTTCTGCTCCTGGGCCTTCTTCACCCAGATCAAGCAGCACGGTGGTTTGCGTCATGCGCTCCATATCATCGAAGTCCGGCCCTCGAACTTCGATGCGCAGGCGCGCATCGGCTGGCATGGATTCAGCGATTTCTGCCAACTGCGTTCCCGGCAAAAATTCATAGCGAGGGTCCACCTGATCGAGCCAATAGCCCGGCCGGAACAAGGTGAAAGCGACCAGCAGCAGGGCAATGGTTTCCCACCAACGGTTTTTGGCAAAGAAATAACTCTGCGTGGCCGCCGCAAAGAGCATCATCGCCACCACGCCGACGATGAAGACGAAGATCGCCTTGGCCGGACCGACATCGATGAGCAAAAGCTCGGTGTTGAAGATGAACAAGAACGGTAGCAGCGCGGTGCGGATGTCGTAAGCAAAGCCCTGCAAGCCGGTTTTGATCGGATCGCCGCCGGAGATGGCCGAGGCGGCAAAGGCTGCAAGGCCCACGGGCGGCGTGTCATCGGCGAGAATGCCGAAATAGAACACAAACAAGTGGACCGCGATCAGCGGCACAACCAGGCCCTGCGAGGCGCCGACGGAAACGATGACCGGCGCCATGAGTGACGACACAACGATGTAGTTTGCGGTGGTTGGCAGGCCGAGACCGAGCAAAAGGCTCATCACGGCAACAAGCAAAAGCATCAGGATGAGACTGCCGCCGGACAGGAACTCCACAAAGTCACCGACCACCTGGTGCGCGCCTGTGAGCGTGACCGTGCCAATGATGACACCGGCAACACCGGTCGCTACTGCGATGGGGATCATGTTGCGGGCGCCGGCGATCATGCCAAACACGAAGTCTTCGACACCGCGCCGCCACTCGTCGGACGCTTGCTGATCGGCAAACTCGGTACCGGCGCGGAACATGGCCTTCAAGGGATGCTGGGTGACGACCACGAAGATCATCGACAGCGTGCCGTAATAGGCCGAGAAAGCCGGTGACAGGCGCTCGATGAGAATGCACCACAAGAGCACAACAATCGGCAGCAGGAAGTGCAAACCGGTCATCGCCACTTCGCCGGGCCGCGGCAGCACTTTGATGTCGGCATTGGGATCATCAATGGGCAGGTCAGGGCGTTGCGCGGCAATGCGCAGCAACACCACATAGGCTGCGATGAACAACGCAATACCGGTCCAAAGGCCCATGCTTGGGAAGGCTTCCTTCACCCAGCCAAGGCCGAAATAGACCACGCCACCCAAGGCGGCGAGCCCCAAGAATCCGGTGAGGAAACCGATCAGCTTCTGCGCCAACGTACCTGTGGCTGTCGGTTTCTCCATGCCTTTGAGGCCAAGCTTGAGGGCTTCCAAATGCACGATGTAGATGAGCGCGATATAGGAAATGAGCGCCGGTACAAGCGCGTGCTTCAAGATATCGGTGTACGAAATGCCGGTGAATTCAGCGATCAAGAAGGCCGCCGCGCCCATGACCGGCGGGGTCAGCTGGCCGTTGGTGGACGAGGCCACCTCCACGGCGCCAGCCTTTTCCGGTTTGAATCCGGTCTTCTTCATCAACGGAATGGTGAAGGTACCGGTGGTCACCACGTTGGCGATGGAGGAGCCGGAGTAAAGGCCAGACGCTGCCGAGGCCAGCACAGCAGCTTTCGCCGGACCGCCACGCAAGTGACCAAGCAGCGCAAACGCAAGCTTGATGAAATAGTAGCCTGCCCCTGCCCGCTCCAGCAGCGAACCGAACAGAACGAACAGGAAGATCATGGTCGCCGACACCGCCAACGCCACGCCGAACACGCCTTCGGTCTGCATCCAGTAATGCCACATGGCCTTGCCGAAGGATGCGCCGCGCCACTGGATAACCTCAGGCATCCAGGGCTGGTTGCCGAAGAAGGTGTAAGTGAGGAACACGCCGGCCACGACCAGCATGGGCAGGCCGAGCGCGCGGTAAACGCCAATCGCCAGGCACGTCATGCCCACGGCGGAAACGGTAAGGTCGGCCACGGTGGGCAGACCGGCGCGCATGACCAGCGATTCCTTGACGAAAATCAGATAGAGACAGCAGATCGCGCCGACAGCGGCCAGCAGCCAATCGTACCAGGGCACCGCATTTTTCGGGGCGCCCTTGTAAAGCGGGTAGGCAAACGAGACCAAAATGAGCGCAAACGCCAAGTGAACGTTGCGCGCTTCGACATTGTTGAAGGTGAAATTGACGCCTGTCAGTTCGGTCAGAATGAACGGCAGCGGTGATGCGATGTAGAGCTGGAACGTTGACCAGATAAACGCGATGGCGGCGATGGTGAAACCAACCTTGCCGGGCACAACACGCGAGCCGGAATCGGCTTCAGCGACGATCTCGTCCACGTCGATTTTGGGCTTCTCAGCCTTTTGCTGCGCACCTGCGGCTGTGTCTTGACTGCTCATCATCGTCCCCCTGAGCGGCGCTCTTTTTGAGCTGCCTACCTCATGCACGCGCTTGGCGCTGTGCAAAAATCCATCGATCGACCGGTTTTCATCCCCAGCTTGAAAACGGGCTGAATGGCTACGAAAAAGGGCTGAGCGTCACCGCCCAGCCCTTTCTCAGTGTTGGCCTATTCGATCCAACCGCGTTCGCGGTAGTAGCGAGCGGCACCGTCATGAAGCGGTGCTGACAGACCATCGGAAATCATGGCTTCCTCGGTCAGGTTGGCAAACGCCGGGTGCAGACCGGTGAAGTCTGAGAAGTTGTCGAACACGCCCTTTACGACGGTGTAGACGATTTCCTCGTCAACATCGGCGGACGTCACGAAGGTTGCGCCCACACCGAAGGTGGTCACGTCTTCGTCTGTGCCATTGTACATGCCGCCGGGGATGGTGGCGGTACGGTAATAGCTGTTCTCTTCGATCAACTGATCGATCTCAGGACCGGTCACGTCCACCAACCGCGCATCGCACGTTGTGGATACTTCGGTGATGGCCGCAGCAGGGTGACCCACGGTGTAGATCATCGCATCGATCTGACCGTTGCAGAGTGCCTGGGCCATCTCAGCGCCCTGGAACTCGGTGGCAACAGCGAAGTCATCCATGGTGATGCCAAAGGCGTCCATGACAACTTCCATCGTTGCACGCTGGCCGGAACCGGGGTTACCGACGTTCACGCGAAGGCCGCGCAGATCGTCAAAGGAGTCCACTTCGGAGTCGCCTGGGACGATCAGCGTGAACGGCTCGGGGTGCACGGAGAAGACGGCCCGCAGCCCTTCGAATGGGCCGGCATCTTCAAAGCGCGAGGTACCGTTGTAGGCGTGGAACTGCCAGTCAGACTGGGCAACGCCGAACTCCAACTCGCCGGAGCGCACGGTGTTGATGTTGAAGATGGAACCACCGGTTGATTCCACCGAGCAGCGGAAGCCATGGTCACGGCGGTTCTGGTTCACCAAACGGCAGATCGCGCCACCGGTCGGGTAGTACACGCCCGTCACACCACCGGTGCCAATGGAAAAGAACTGCTGTTGCGCAAACGCGCTGCCGGTTCCCAGCGCCAAGCCCGCAGCCAAAGCCATGGACGTGAGCGCAGTTGTCTTAAGTTTCATAAATGTCTCCCTCGAAGATTGTGTCGCGCGGCTGGCCTCTTCGGGCTCTTGCGCGCTCGTCTGGACGCCAATGGCTGTCCAAGCGTTAAACCTAGACCTAATAGGCGCGACTGCGCAATGGGTCAGCGGCGCTGAAAACCAGCAACCCTTTGTGTGCACTGCACAATTTTCCAGCAACGGCGGAAACTGACACTACGGCAGTCTGGTGTCAGGGCCTTGTGTGAGGGATGGTACAGCAGGGTGGGGTCGAACCACCGGCCTCCGGCTCCACAAACCGGCGCTCTAACCAGCTGAGCTACTGCTGCACGAAGCCAAGGCGCAAAAAACACATCGGCGAGAGCGGCTGTTTAGTCTGATCATGCAGCGAATGCAAGACGGAGGCTTGCCGCCTGAAACACAAAAACCCGGCCCATGGATTGATCCACGGACCGGGTTTTCGAACAGGGTCAGGCGAAGCGATAACGCAGGTTACTTGGCGCTTCGCCCGATAGCCTCAAGACTGCTTAGGCAGTTTTGAGAGCTTCCATGGATTTTGCCATGGCGTCTTTGACCGGCTTGGTAGCTTCTTCGGTCATTTTGGTCACTTTGGCCTGCATGTCTTTGGCCTGTGCGGACGAGGCGTCGAAACGCTCGCGGGCAAAGGCGGTTTGCAGTTCAACAGCTTCCGAAACGCTCTTGACGGCCATGAAGTCTTTCATGAACGCAAAGCCAGCGTCGATGTTGGCTTTGGCGGCGTCCAAAGAAGCGGTCGACAGATCGAGCGTGTTGGCACGCGCGGTTTCGAACGACTCTTCGAGAACATCGGTTGCTTCTTCAGCAGCAGCTTTCATTTTCGCGTAGCCGTCGCGTGCCTGGGCAACGCCTTTTTCGGCCATGTCGCGGAAAGCTTCTGGAACGTCGGCAGTCGACATCGGGAACAGTTCAGTGACGTTGTTTTCGATGGTTTCCATCACTTCGGTAACTTGGGCTTGTGCAGTTTTGGCTGCAGATGGTTTCTTAGCAGTGGCCATGGGTCTCATCCTTTCGGCTCTTTACAAGGGTGGACCGCACTGTTGGGTCCTCAACGCGCTGGGCATCGCTCTTTGAGCCAGCGTTGAAGGGTATATAGCATCACTTATTGTGCATTGCAACATTTCTTTTGCATCGCACAAATACCGATCGATTTTTGCCCAACATCGTGGATGGGGTTCGCCCACGAAAAAGGGCGCCGAAGCGCCCTTGTTCCTTGCGATGGGGTCAGGATGTTACGGCTTCATGCTGTCGGCAGCATCTTTGGCAACCGCCGTCATCTTATCACCCATATCCTTGGTCTGCCGCGCCACCGATTCCATCTGCTGGCGCATATAGGTGGCCTGCAGTTCCATCAGTTCCTGGGCATCTTTGGCGCGCACCATCTTCTGCGCCAAGTCAAAGGCGCTGGTCACCTGGTCCTCGGCAAAGGCCATCGCGTCCTTCTGCATGTCGGCACCGGTCGCCTGGGCGTTGGAGGCACTGTCTTCCATCTTGCCGACGGCCGATTGGGCGTTGGACATAAAGGTGTCAAAGGCCTTGCGCGCTTGCGAAACGCTTTGATCGGCGAAATCACGCATCGCCTCGGGAACTTCTAACTTGGGTGGCGTCGTCATGGCTGGCTCCGTTTTCCGCCTGTCATAAAAGGGGTTCGCTTGTTGTACTCAATCTCGTCTTTTACCGCATCCCCGCAGAACTGCTAAGAGCGAAGGGCCAATCGGGACGGTCGTTTACCCTAATTTGGATCTGTGCGGGCCAGCCGTGATGGTGCGTGGACTCGGGCCGCGCTTCACCATTATGAAGAAAGTGTAAATTTCGGCGCTTCGCCAACATGTGTCATTCAGGTGCCATGAGCCACGACGACCCGGCCCTTCACGATTTGCGCGCTCAGGCTGCGCAGCTCATCGATCCGCACGATTCACGCCCAGCCTGGGTGTGGAATGGTGACGGATCGACATTGATTTGGGCGAATGAGGCCGGGCTCGAATCCTTAGAGTTGGATACCTTAGAGGGCGTTGAGGTCGCGCCATCTGCGCCCGCCATGCGGTCCCTGCAGGCCGTTGCGCGCACGCAGGTCGGACTTGGCGGTCGTGGACGGATCGAAATCCTGCGCGTCAATGCCGGCGGCCATCAAGAGACTCTTGTTGCCACCTGTCGCGCTGTGACGCTCGGCGATACGGTTGCGGTGCTCGCACTTGGAAACGCCAGCCGAACCCGAACCGTGCCGGTGATGGACCCCATCGCCGACGAACCAGGCAGTGAGTCGGTACCGGTACCGGCAGCCATCGAAAGCTCGGGGGACCAAAAGTCGGTTGAGGTCTCAGAGTCCGAGCCGGAGCCAGCCTTCACCTTGGACATCACCAGCCCGTCGTTTGATGCGCCGACCCAAACTCCCGACGCTGTTGCCGCTGACGATGCCGATACCGATACGGTCGATAGCGAAGAAACCTCGCAAGCCGCCCAGCCAGACTTCGCGTTCAAGCCAAGGTCGCGGCCGCATCGCTTCTCTTTCATGGTGAACCAGAACGGACGGATCGAAGAGCTTTCAAGCGGACTGGCTGACGCTGTTGGCCCTGAGACTGCCCTAAACAATGGTGAGGTCGCGACGGAGGCGCTGCTTGCCCGGCTCGGTGACCTGCCAGCGGCTATCTTTCACGGGATCGATGAGCGGCGGCGATTCAGCGAGCATGACGTGCTTTGGCCGATCACTGGCCATCATTTGGTGGCGCCGGTGCGGCTCTCGGCGTTCGACGAGGATGATGGCCGGCTGCGTGTCTTTGGCACCGCGCTGACCGGTAAGGCATCGGCCGCAACACCAGCCGAGGCTGCGTCGCAAGCGGAAGGCGATCGGTCAGACGCTTTCCAGCCGGTGGCCGCGCTCGCTGTTGACCCGCTCAGCAATGCTGGGGCGCAGGCAGCCGGACTTTTCGCTGAATCTGCGGCGTCAGAGGAGAGCATCGAAGAGAGCAGCGTCGCACAATCGGAGCGCACTGTTACGGCTTTGGACGCCTCACCGATGGACGACGGCTCCGCGGTTGCTGCTGGGTTGTTCGCCAGTGAGCCGGAGATGTCAGCTGACGAACCCGATGCTTCGCCAACAATGGCAATGACCGCACAGGTTCCCGGTGGTGCAACCGTCGCCGCTGCTGCCTCGGCGATGGCGGCCGGTATCGCCGGTGCCTTTGCGCAGCCAAAGCCTGAAACTGCAGGCCGGGCAACACCCGTCGAAGCGATAGACGACAGCCTTGAAACCGACGAGGCTGAAGCGGCGGGTCTTTGGACCGATGAACCGATCCAAGCGTTGAACGACGATAATGCCGCCCCGCTTCCTGTTTCCGCGCTTGCCGACCAGTTGGAGTCGACAGAAGCTGAGGCCGCTGGTCTCTGGGCGACCAGCGCGGCGCCATCGGAGCCTCAAGCCTCACCGACGCCTGATGACGCGTTTCCGGCCGAGACCGTGAACGCCATGCAGGCCGTCGCCGCCGGAATTGCTGCCGGACTTGCTGGCGGCGTGGCTGGCGGTGTGGCGGGCGCCGAGGATGAGGGCAAACCGGAGCGTGCAGACGTCTTTGCCTCGACAGAGGCCACCAAAGAGCCAGCGCCATCGCCCGAGCCGGCTCCCGTCGATGATGCTGACCTTAGCAAGCCCGAGCGCCTGACCTTTCAAGAAATCGCGCGTCGTCTCGGTGCGCGTATCACGGGCCGCGACGGCGACAATGAAGATGGCGGGGCGCAAGCCTTCCACCGCGATGCGGGACATGCCGACGAGCCGGCGCAACCGGGCGCAGTGGTCCCGATGGCTGGCGGAGAAAGCCAGATTGCCATCCTTGATGATGCCCCTGAAACAGCCGATGGGCATCATTTGAGCGACGACCGAGACCAAACACGGTCTGAGAACGGCGGCGCCCAGGTCCTGCCTTTTACGCGCACTGAACCGAATGCCGAGCGCATGGTGCTCGATCGGCTACCGCTGGGCGTGATCATCTATTCCGACGACGGCATTCTTTACGCCAACCACGCCGCACTCGACCTTTCCGGCCGGTCCAATGTGCCGGCCCTTAAAGAGTTGGGGCAGATTGAAGCGCTGTTTGCCGACGGTATGGACGAGGGTAATGGCGCGATGACTTTGGTTCGGCCCGATGGCTCGACCCTGCAGATCACCGGACGGGTGCAAAGCGTGCGCTGGGATGGCCAGTCGGCGGCCCTTTTATCCCTGCGCGAACACACGCCCGCCGACAGCGAAACACAAGAAGCTTCGCAGGATGCCTCATTGCTTGCCGCCGGTGCGGCCGGCGTGGCCGCCGGCGCGATTGCCGGCGCCAATGCCAGCGATGGCGCCCTGCCCCTGGTGCGCGCGCGCATCGGTGAGCTTGAGGCCATTATCGATCTGGCCAGCGACGGTGTCGTGACGCTGGATGGTGAAGGCGAGATCAAAGACCTCAACCAGGCCGCGCAGGCGTTGGTCGGTTACGCCGCTGAGGATCTGATCGGTCGTCCGTTCCGCCTGCTCTTTCCTGAAGACAGCCGACAGACGGCGCTCGATTATCTGGAAGACATTGCCGGCCAAGGGCGCTTATCGCTGTTCAACGAAGGCCGCGAGCTGGAATGCATCACCGCCCAGGGCGGGCTGGTCCCGGTGTTCATGACGCTTGGCCGCCTGACCGATGATGAACCGGCGACATATTGTGCGGTTCTGCGCGATCTCTCGCCGTTCAAGCAGGCCGAGACCGATCTGGTGGAAGCGCGCAAGGCCGCCGAAGAGGCGAGCGCGCACAAATCTGATTTCCTCGCGCGGGTCAGCCACGAAATTCGCACGCCCCTCAATGCGGTGATCGGCTTCTCCGAGGTGATGTTGGAAGAGCGTTTTGGGCCCGTGGGGTCGGAGCGCTATCGCCAATACCTTCGCGATATACACACCTCTGGCGAGCACTTGATGAGCTTGCTCAACGATCTGCTTGATCTGTCCAAGATCGAAGCGGGCAAAATGGAACTGTCGTTCGGCGAAGTCGATCTCAACGACGTTGTTCAGCAGTGTCTGGCCATCATGCAGCCGCAGGCCAACCAGAGCCGGATCATCGTGCGCACATCTTTGCCGCTGAGCCTGCCGAAGGTCGTGGCCGACATTCGTTCGGTCCGCCAGGTGGTGCTCAATCTGATGTCCAACGCAATCAAGTTCACCGATCCTGGTGGGCAGATCATTGTTTCCACGCTTTATGAGCCGTCCGGCGAGGTCTCGCTTCGGGTTCGTGACACGGGGCGCGGCATGGATGCGGCGGATGTCGAATTGGCGCTGGAACCGTTCCGCCAGGTGCCAACGACGCTGAATCAGGTGATCACCGGTACCGGTCTTGGCCTGCCGCTCACCAAAGCGTTGGTGGAAGCCAACCGCGCGCAGTTTGGACTGGAGTCCACGCCAGGCGAAGGCACGCTCGCCATGATGACCTTCCCCTCGCAGCGGGTTTTGGCCGAGTAACGGTCGCTGGCCGCGCAGGCCAACGGCAATCTTCGATTGCAAATCTGCGATCCGGCCGATGGCCATCCCTTCCTTTAATTTATAACAATTCCAAAGTGATAGCGTGGTTTTGCGCGCGAAGTTTAGAGCCGTTTCAAACTAGATGCGACAAAGTCGCAATTTCTTGCAATTTTTTTGAAGTTTATATTGACCCGCAACTTTTCCTGCGTTTAGCGTTCGGTTGTGGACGATCACAACCGTCCAGTTTCATTGACACAGGCTGGCGGCAGGTACGCCGTCCGACCCCAACCGGAGACTCCCCCATGCTCACTTCCTCGCTTCGCAGCGCTGCCTACACAGGTATTGTCGCGCTTGGCATTCTCGGCCTCGCCGCGCCCGCTTTGGCCGATGGCGAACTGAACCTCTACTCATCACGGCACTATGACACCGATGAGCGGCTCTATTCCGATTTCGAAGAAGCAACCGGGATCACCATCAATCGCATTGAGGCAAGTGCCGACGAGCTTATCCAGCGGATGGTGAGCGAAGGGGCCAACAGCCCGGCTGACGTCCTGATGACGGTGGATGCTGGGCGCCTCTACCGCGCCGATCAGCTCGGGCTTTTCCAGCCCTATGTGTCAGACACGCTCGACATGCGCGTTCCATCCTACCTGCGCCACCCCGATGGCCACTGGTATGGGTTCTCGCAGCGCGCCCGCGTCATCTTCTATGCCAAGGACCGGGTCGAAAATCCGCCCTTGACCTACCAGGACCTGGCCGACCCGCAGTATGAAGGCATGGTCTGCGCCCGCTCCTCCGGCAACATCTACATGCTGTCGCTGCTCGCGGCTCTGATCGATCATATCGGCGAAGAGGCTGCTGAAGAGTGGGCGGCGGGTTTCTACAACAATTTTGCCCGCCAACCGGAAGGTGGCGACACCGATCAGCTGCGCGCTCTGGTGTCAGGTGAGTGCGATATCGTCGTCGGCAACACCTACTATTTTGCCCGCGCCATTCGCACCGACGTCAGCGGCCTGTCAGCTGAAGACCAGGAGAACATCGGCTGGGTCTTCCCGAACCAGGAAACCATCGGCACGCACGTCAACATTTCCGGCGCTGGCATTGCCGCCAACGCCCCGAACGCTGACAACGCCGCTCTCTTCCTTGAGTATCTGGCAAGCGATCAGGCGCAGGAATATTTCTCCGCCGGCAATGATGAATACCCCGCCGTCATGGGCATTGCCCTGTCGCCATCGGTCGCCGAGCTCGGCCTGTTCCGTCAGGACACGCTGAACCTGACCGCGCTTGGCGAGAACCAAGCCCTGGCGCAGGAGATCTACAATCGCGTGGGCTACCCATAAACCCCACCGATGCGGGTGGGGTCGTCCTCCAAAGCGCTTGTCCGGGCGCATTCGGTGTAGCGGAAAACTTCGCTTCCCATCGGTCAGACAATCCCCCCGGGACCCCCGAACCCCCGATTGTCTGCGCGGGACCCCCACCAGCAGGAACGGCCAGCACCCCGGTGCTGGCCGTTTTTTGATTCAGACACTGCGCCGATCGCAATGGCGGTCCCACCTCCCCCATCCTAACATGTGCCCGATTCGTCACCTTTTTTAGGTGACTTTATTGACACGTGACTAATTAGGCACATAATGGTGGATGTGGACGCGATCTTCAAAGCCCTTGGCGACGAAACCCGTCGTCAGCTTCTCGATGAACTTCGCCAAAATGACGGGCAAACGCTCGGCGCGCTGGAAAAAGCCATGGCGAAGCATGTGACCATGACTCGCTTTGGGATCATGAAGCATTTGAAGGTTTTGGAGGACGCGTCGCTGGTGGTGACCCGCAAGTCGGGGCGTTTCAAGCACCACTATCTCAACGTGGTTCCGCTCCAAGAGGCTATCGACCGATGGATGGAGCCGCTTCTTGTGAAGCCTGCCGCCCGAGGGATGTTGGACCTTAAGGCGCAACTTGAAAGGGACACCGCCATGTCCGATTCCAAACCCGATTTCGTCATGAGCACGTTCATTCACACATCGCAGGACGCGCTGTGGGACGCCCTGACCGATGCCGACGCCAACCAGCAGTTCAACTTCCTAGCAGGGTCCTGCGAGCGGGACGGCAATCAACTGATCTATCGCACGCCTGACAACGGGTTGATGCTGATCTGCACCGAGACCCACTTAGAACCCAAGACACGCATTGAAAGCACGTTCGAGCCCCATTGGGCGGGACCGGATGTGGACCTTGAGCCTTCGCGCTTCGTCTATCTGATCGAACCGCACGCCGCGTTCTGCAAACTGACGCTGGAGCATTACAACATCCCGGCAGACCAGGAGGGCGTTGCCGATGGTTGGAACCGCACGCTCGCCGGTCTCAAAACCTGGATGGAAACGGGCAAAGCCGTGAAATACTCCGATCAAGCCGGAGCGGCCCAATGAGCCTGGAACTGGCGATGCTGCTCCTGGCCACGATTTTGGTCGCAAGCCTCTGGATCCCCTACATCATTGGCGTGAACACCTACCCCATTGCCGGGGCTGACCCCTTTGCTCGCCCGCCAGACCTCACGCAGTTTCCCGACTGGGTGCAGCGGGCCAATCGCGCCCATCTCAATCTGGTCGAGCAATATGTCCCATTTGCTGGGGCCATCCTGATGGCCCATCTGCTCGGGTTCTCGAGCGTGGCCATCCAATTAGCAGCAGTGGCCTTCGTGCTCCTGCGCATTGCACACGCACTGGGCATGATCATGGGCTGGGCCAGAATGCCGGTACGACCGATCCTATTCACCGCAGGCTATCTGGCGACGATTGTGGTGTGCGTTGAGATCGCTCGGCTGTCCTTCAGCTAGGGCCGTCCGCCCTATTTGGGCAGAGGATCGACCACTTTGGCATCTTCTCTCAGCCGCCTGATCTGGCGGCTGATGAGAAACACCGGGATGAGACCGACCGCAACGATGACCAGCGACGGCGTTGCCGCTTCGGCCAGACGCTCATCCGACGCCAGGCGAAAGGCCTGGGTGGCCAAGGTCTCGAAGTTGAAGGGACGCAGGATCAGGGTCGCCGGCAGTTCCTTCATCACATCGACAAAGACAATCAATGCGCCGGTCAGGATGCCGCCCCTCAGCAGGGGCGCATGGACGCTGGTGAAGACCCGTGTTTTGCTCGCGCCAAGCACACGCGCGGCATCGTCCATATGCGGCGTGATGCGTTCAAAGGCGCTTTCGACCGGCGCAAGCGCCACCGCCAGAAAGCGCACCGTGTAAGCGAAAAGCAGCCCAAGGATCGTGCCGGTGAGCAAGAGGCCGGTGGAAATGCCGAAGCGTTCGCGCATCAAAGCATCCAGCCAATTGTCGAAACCTGCCATCGGAATAAGGATGCCGACCGCGATGATCGAGCCAGGTATGGCGTAGCCGAGCGCGGCGAACCGCAAGGCGAGCGAGAGAACCGGCGCTTTGGTCATGCGCTGGACCGTCGGCAAAGCGATGGCAATCATGACGGTGAAAAGCGCGGCGAGGCTCGCCAGCAAAAAAGAGTTTTTGATGAAGCTGGCGTAGCGCGGCCCAAACAGCGAGTGGCCGCCTTCGATTGCCAGATCAAGCAGCAGCACGACGGGCAGAAGAAATCCGATCGTCAACGGCAGGGCGCAAAATGCCAAGGCACCAAACCCCGCCCAACCGCGCAGGCGAAACCGTTGGATGGGAAGCGTGGCGCGGCTGGTCTGGTAGCGCGCTTTGCCGCGCTGCATGCGCTCGATCCAGATCAGCGCAAAGACAAACATCAGCAAGGCGCCGGCAAGCTGCGCCGCGGCTACGCGATCTCCAATGGAAAACCAAGACTGGTAGATGCCGGTGGTGAAGGTCGGCACGGCGAAATGGGCAACCGTTCCGTAGTCGGCCAGCGTTTCCATCAGTGCCAGCGCGGTGCCGATCACGATCGCCGGGCGCGCCATGGGAAGAGCGACCTTCACAAACGCTTGCCATGGTGGCCGTCCCAGCACGCGGGCGGCCTCAAAGGCCGACACCGATTGGGTTAGAAAGGCCGTGCGCGCCAAGAGATACACGTAAGGGTAGAGAACGAAGGTGAACATCACCGCCGCGCCTTCAAGCGAGCGGATACGCGGGAACCAATAGTCGCGCGGACCCCAACCCGTCAGATCGCGCAGCAGCGACTGCACCGGCCCAGGGTGCGACAGAAAATCGGTATAGGCATAGGCCATCACATAGGCCGGCACGGCGAGCGGCAGGATCAACAGCCATTCGAAGGCTCGCCGTCCAGGAAACTGGCAGGCGGTGACCAGCCATGCGGTGCCCGTGCCAATGACGGAAACGCCGATTGCGACCGTCAGCCCAAGCATTGCAGAGTTGGCGATGTAGCGCGGCAGCACGGTGTCCGCCAGATCGCCGAGCGTTGATCCAGCGGCAGGCTGCAAGAACGAGAACACGATCACCGCCAGCGGAAGCGCGAGCAGGCTGGTGGCAAGCGTGACCATCAGTGCCAGGCGTGGATTCTCGCCAAACAAGCGTGCGACCTTGCGGCGGCGCAGAACGCTGTGCGAGTCGTCAAGGTCGTCGGTGTGCGCGGAAGACGCCAAACCATCCATCCAGATGCAATGCCAGGTTTGGCCATGTTTTGCCGAACCGAGCCTGAGACTTACCGCACGGTTCACGCTGTGCAAGGGAAATGTTGCCGAAGAGACGCAACATTTCGGCGCAGGGTAAAGGCGGGCCAAGTTTCAGCATTGATTGTGATCATCTACGGCTCGCCTTGTGCGCGCCCTTGGTTTTCCGCCAACGTCATGGCATTGCGCTTATGCGGTCCGTTCGATGGCATCCCTCAGCGCACCATCTCATGCCGCAGTCTCGCCGCGATTTGCTCAGAAAGCAGCCGCCATGATCCGCCGCCTCCTTATCGGTATCGCCGTCCTGGTGTTCGGCCTTGGCGCCTTGGCCCTGTCGCTGCCCTATCTGATGTCGTCGCAAATGGTGCGCGAGCAGGTTGCAAGCCAAATCTCTGAGCTGACTGGTCGGGCGGTGACCCTGCGCGGCGACCAGGCCCTCCAAGTGTTTCCCAACCTCTCCGTTGAGCTTTCCGATGTGGTCATCGCCGGCGATCTGCCGGGTGCAGAGAACGCGCTGATCGTCACCGAAACGCTGCGCGGTGCCGTTCGCCCGTTTGCCCTGCTTTTTGGCCGGGTGGAGCTGGCGTCGTTCGAAATGACACGGCCAACGATCCGGTTTCTGCGCACCTCCGATGGCCAATCCAATTGGGGCCTGCAGGGAAGCGATCTGGTGACGGCGCTTGAGCCCAATCGCGTGGCTGGCGCCGGGCTTCAACTCGGACGCTTTCGCATCACCGATGGCACGCTTGAGATTGTCGATGATGTGCGAGGGCTCAATGAGACCGTTTCCAGCGCCAACCTGACGCTCGCCTGGGCGAACAGTTCGACGCGGGCGGCGATCAGCGGATCAGCGATTTGGCGCGGCGAGGCTGTCGAGGTGACAGCCTCACTCGACCAGCCGGCCGCCTTGGCGCAGCCAGGCTCGACCAGTGGTGTGGTGCTTTCGGTTCAAGGTGCGCCGCTTCGATTGCAGTTCGACGGCACTGTCTCGCCGGGCTCAAGCGGCGAAAATGCCCTGCCCTGGCAAGCCAGTGGTTCGCTTGCCGTCTCCTCGCCCTCGATGCGCCGTGCGGCAAGCTGGCTGGGGTCGGATTTCGGCGCTGGCTCGACGTTCGGTGCGTTTCGTCTGGACGCCGCCATGAACCTGGTGGGCCTTGCGATCGATTTAACCGATGCTTCTTTGAGCCTGGATGGCAATGACGCCGATGGCGTGCTGACGCTTGATCTGGACGGCTATGAAACAGCCGAGGGTGAGCGCGGTCGACCATCCATCCAGGGTACGCTCGATTTCGACCGGCTCGATCTGTCCGCCTATCTCGACACGATCCGCCCAACCACCACCGCCGAGGAACCGGGCGATTGGCGCTTTCTTCCAGTGCCCAATGTGTTTGCCAGCCCGATGGACATGGACGTTCGGTTTGCGACCCGCGAAGTGCTGACGTCTCAGTTCACTTTGGGCGAAACGGCGGGATCAGTGCTTTTGTCGGACGGGCAGATGGTGGTCGGGATCGGAGAAAGCCTTGCCTATGGCGGGGCACTGCGGGGAAGCCTTACGCTGGCTCAGACCGGCGAAAGTTTTACAGCCGGCATCGACCTGTCCGCTGCCGCGTTGCAGCTCGGACCCTTCCTGTCCGCCTTTCAAGACGACCCGCGTCTTTCCGGCACGCTGGAGATGCAGGCCATGGCATCGGGCGAAGGCGAGACCTTGGCTGAGCTCCTGGAAACAATGGTCGGTGACGCGGCCATTGGCGTTGAGAACGCGGTCGTCAACGGCTTGGACATCGATGCGCTCGGTGCCAGCTTCGTTGACGGCAGCTTTGAGTTTTCCTCCTTCGCCTTTGGTGGCGAAACATCGTTGGAAACGCTGTCGGCGACACTCTACGCGCGGGATGGCTATCTGCAAGCCAGCGACATTGCGATGGCTACCGAGCGGGTCAGCGTGACGATGGGCGGGCAAAGCGAGATCGCCAACCGGACGTTGAACTTGTCAGGGGCCACCGCGATCGCCGGCAACGACGAGACGATTGTGGTGCCATTCGATGTGCGCGGCACCTGGTCGGCGCCGCTGATCCTACCGGACCTTCGCGCATTGGACCGTTAGTCAGCAGCCTGCCGCGATCGTATCATACGGTGCTTGGAGGCTAGCGAGGCGGTGATAACGCCGAGCGCAACGAGTGCGATCAGAATGGTGCATATCGCGTTGATCTCCGGTGTGACGCCCAGCCTGATCTGCGAATAGATCTTGATCGGCAGGGTCGTTGCCCCTGGGCCGGTGGCAAAACTTGCGATCACCAAATCATCGAGCGAGAGCGTGAAGGCGAGCATCCAGCCAGCCAGCACGGCAGGCAGGATCACCGGCAGCGTGATCAGAAAGAAGCTCTTGCCAGGCGGGCAGCCAAGGTCCTGCGCCGCCTCTTCCAGGCTTTCATCGAACGTGATCAGACGCGACTGCACGACCACCGCGACGTAGCACATGGAAAAGGTGATGTGGGCGATGACCACGGTCCAGAACCCGCGCGCGAAGCCCATGGCGACGAACAACAGCAGGAGCGATAGCCCGGTGATGACTTCCGGCATCACCAGCGGCGCGTAAATCATGCCGTTGAAAAGCGTGCGGCCCTTGAACCGTCCCAAGCGAACGAGAACGATGGCGGCCATGGTTCCAAAGACCGTCGCGATGGTCGCCGACACAAACGCCACACGTGCCGTCACCCAGGCAGCGTCCATCAAGCCTTCGTTCTGAAACAGCTCGCCATACCAGCGGGTGGAGAAGCCCCCCCAAACGGTGACGAGGCGCGATTCATTGAACGAATAGATGACCAGGATCAGGATCGGCAGATAGAGGAACGCAAAGCCGACGGTGAGCGAGGTCACGTTGAACCAGGACATGTTGCGGTTCACGAGGCACCTCCTGCTCGCTTGGCGGCCTGGAGCGAAAGATAATCCCAAACGACCGTGGCGGCGGCCAGCGCGGTGATCTCGGCATGGTCGAAGGGCGGCGAGACCTCAACGACGTCCATGCCGATGAAGTGGACCGACACGAGACGCCGCAAAATCGCTCTTACCTGCCAGCTATGGAGCCCGCCCATCTCCGGTGTGCCCGTGCCAGGCGCAAAGGCTGGGTCAAGTGCATCGACATCGAAGGTCAGGTAGGTCGGCCTGTCACCAACGACATCGACGATCGTTTCGGCGATTTTGGCCGGCCCCATCTCATGGACGTCTTCGGCGGACAAGATGGTCATGCCGGTGTCGCGCGCGGCTTGCAGAAGATCGGCCTCCATTGGGGCGCGGATGCCGATCTGGATGATGCGTTCCGGCTCGATCAGACCTTCATGGATGGCGTGATAGAACGGCGTGCCGTGGGCCAGTTCCTGGCCGAAATTTTCTTCCCAGGTGTCAGTGTGAGCGTCGAACTGCACCAAACCCAGCGGACCGTGTTTGTTTGAAGCGGCGCGCAGCAGCGGCAGCGCAATGGAATGATCGCCACCCAATGTGCAGAGATGGTTGAGGCCCGACGCCTGTTTTTCA
Source organism: Hyphomicrobiales bacterium (assembly GCA_046290415.1). GTDB lineage: Bacteria > Pseudomonadota > Alphaproteobacteria > Rhizobiales > MH13 > MH13. The sequence continues at coordinate 5,916 of JBKAGN010000035.1, read as the reverse complement.
ATCTTCTTATGGCTTTGCGCGATGTCGCCGATCCGCACATCGAAGTTGCCGATGTCGGAGAGATTGAGATCTTTCGGATCAGCGCCAATCGTCGGGTGGCCGCCATCGAACAGAAGGCGCGAGACCGCGCGGATGGCGTTCGGGCCTTCGCGCGTCCCAGCGCGGTTGGATGTGGCCCAATCCATCGGAACGCCAGCCACGACATAATCCGCGTCGCGGTTGCCCATCGGCGCATCCAGAAACGACAAGCCGCGTCCAAAGGTCGGCAGATCAGCGGGCGGCGTGTAGCCGCCGGAGGAGACCGTCATCGCCACACCCTCACGACATGCGCTCCTGCTGTTTTTGCTGGAAATGCTGGAAGGCGACGATGGGGATGATCAGCACCAGGAGCAGGATAACGGCGACCGCGGAGGAAACCGGCCAATCGCGGTTGGAGAAGAATTCTGCCCACAAAGTTCGTCCGATCATCAGCGTGTCGGACCCACCCAAAAGATCGGGGATCACGAACTCGCCAACGGCGGGAATAAAGACAAGGAAACAGCCGGCGATTATGCCGGGAATGGCGAGCGGGACCGTGATCACCCAGAAGGTTTTCAGCGGCGGACAGCCCAAATCCTGCGCAGCCTCCAGCAGCGATCCATCCATGCGTTCCAACGCGGCATAAAGCGGCAGCACCATGAACGGCAGATAGGAATAAACGATGCCGATATAGACGGCGGTGTTGGTACTGAGAATGCGCAGTTGCTCATCGCCACCGATCAATCCAAGCGTTTGCGCAACCAAGGTCAGAAGACCTTCAGGCTTCAGGATGCCGATCCAGGCGTACACGCGGATCAGAAAGCTGGTCCAGAATGGTAGGATGATCATCATCAACAGGATGGGGCGGACACTGTGCGGCGCGCGTGCCATCCCGTAGGCGATGGGAAAGCCGATCAGCAGTGTCAGAACCGTCGAGACAGCCGCAATCCAAAGGCTGGACTTGTAGGCGTTGATATAAAGCGGATCACCGGCAAGCCAGACGTAATTCTCAAAAGAGAGCGACCGTAGATCCTGCCAAAACGCATCAAGCCCCTCTGCCAGATCGAACACTGGTAGGTAAGGTGGCATGGCGATCGCAACCTCGGAAAACGAGATGCGAAGCACGATGGCAAACGGCGCCAGAAAGAAGATGAGCAGCCAGAGATAGGGAACGGCAATGACGAAGAACCGACCCCAATTGCGGCCTGCCTTGTCTCTCGTTTGGCTTGCCGACCGGTTCATTGGGTGAGGACCACGCCTGCGGTTTTGTCCCAGGAGAGCCAGACCTGATCATTCCAGGCGATAGGGCGTTCGACCAGGCGCGTCGTATTGGCGATCGTGGCGCGCATGATCGGGACTGAGGGGTCTTCGGGCTCGCCCTCACAAACCTCATCAGAGAGGCGGACGTGGAAGATCGACACGTCGCCGAGATAGCCGATGTCCCAAACGCGACCGGTGACTTTGGCCAGTCCCGCTTCGCCAGGCGGTTCATCAAGCGCGATGCGGAGTTTTTCCGGCCGGATTGCTAGCGCCGCTGGTCCGGAAACCAAATCCTCGCCTTCGACCGGAATCGGATCGCTGAACTCAGGCCCTGCGAAGGTCGCGCCATCCAGGCCCGTGCTGACGGTGCCTTCAAGAATGTTGATGTCGCCGATGAAGCCAGCGACGTAGCGCGACTTCGGCTCCTCATAGATGACAGACGGCGGCGCGATTTGCTCGAAGGTCCCGTCATTCATGACCGCGATGCGGTCGGCCACCGTCATCGCCTCTTCCTGATCATGGGTGACGATCAGAAAGGTCATCCCAAGCTTTTCCTGTAGGTCCATCAGCTCGAACTGCGTTTCCTCGCGCAGCTTTTTGTCGAGTGCGCCCAGCGGCTCGTCCAACAGCAAAACCTTGGGCCGTTTGGCGACCGAACGGGCGAGCGCCACGCGTTGGCGCTGGCCACCGGAGAGTTGATCCGGCTTGCGCTCGGCGAAGGGTTCAAGTTTCACCAGCGACAGCATTTCATCAACGCGCGCTGCAATCTCGCCCTTGGGCAGGCCATCCTGTTTCAAGCCGAAAGCGATGTTGTCGGCGACGCTCATGTGAGGGAAAAGCGCGTAGGACTGGAACATCATATTCACCGGCCGCTTATGCGGCGGGATCGATGAAATGTCGTCGCCATCCAGAAGAATGCGGCCCTCAGTCGGGTTCTCGAACCCGGCCAGCATGCGCATCAATGTGGTCTTGCCGCAGCCGGATGGGCCAAGCAGCGCGAAAAACTCGCGCTCATAAATGTCCAGCGAGACATCCTCGATGGCGGTGAAATCGCCAAATCGTTTGGTGATACGCTCAAAGCGGATGAGCGGCTCTGCGAGCGGATCGTCCCATGGTGCGAAATCGCGCCGCACCGGCCCCATGGTTTTGGCCATCGCTCAGCTCCCCCGAAAGCAGAACCCCGCCGACCTTGGAAGGCGGCGGGGCTCCAAATGCTGTTACTGGCCGGTTTTGACCGTCGTCCAGCTGCGCGTCACGATGCGCTGTGTCCGAGGGTCATAGGCGGGCAGCGTGTAGAGGCTCGCCGTCGTTTCCTCGTCGGGATAGATGGCCGGATCCTCCAGGATTTCCTCAAGGACAAACTCTTTTGAAGCCAGATTCCCATTGGCATAGAACACATAGTTCGTGGCTGCCGCGATGTTCTCCGGCTCCAGAATGAAGTTGAGGAATTGGTGTGCTGCCTCAGGGTTGGGCGCATCGGCCGGGATTGCCATCTGGTCGAACCACATCAGCGCGCCTTCACGCGGAATGGTGTATTCGACGTTCACGCCATTATCGGCTTCAGCGGCGCGGTCACGGGCGATCAGCATGTCGCCGGACCAACCGATCGCAACGCAGATATCGCCATTGGCGAGCGCGTTGATGTTTTCTGAATTGTGGAAGCGCTGAACGGTGTCGCGCAGGCTGACCATCAGCTCGGTGGCCTCGGCGATCAGATCGGGATCGCGGGAATCTGGATCATGACCGAGATAGTTCAGCGCGGCGGGGATCATCTCGGTCGGCGCATCGAGCCAATAGATGCCGCAGTCGGCCAGCTGGCCGGCGATGTCCGGATCGAAGACGAGATCCCAAGTGTCATAGGCAAAGTCTTCGCCCAGGCGCTCCTGCACCATATCGACGTTCAACCCAATGCCGGTCGTACCCCACATATAATTGATCGAGAACGCATTGCCCGGATCGTAGACTTCCAGGCGCTCGGCAATGGCAGGCCAGACATTGTCCAAATTGGTCAGTTCGGACTTATCGAGCGGTTGAAACACGCCAGCCTGAATCTGGCGCGAGAGGAAATCGGCCGTTGGCACGACAATGTCGTAGCCGCTCTGCCCAGCCAGAAGACGTGTTTCAAGCACTTCGTTGGAGTCGAAAACATCGTAAGTGACGTCGATGCCCGTCTCGTTTTCGAACTCTTCGATGATGCTTTCATCGATGTAATCCGACCAGTTGAGGATGCGCAGTTCCTGCGCCTGTGCTGCCAACGCGGTCGAGGCGACCAGCGCCCCTGTAAGGGCAGTGAGAATGAATGGATTGCGGCGCATGATGAATGCGTCTCCCTGATTTGAACCTTAGGTCTCGCCACGCTTTGTTTGCTGTTTTCGTGGTGGCGCTAAGCCTTAGGCTAGAGTGGAACCAAGTGTGCCACAAGCACAAATGCTTAGCTGCGATGCGCCCTATTGATCAGTTTTTCATCGCGCGCAATCGGAAAATTTTCGCCGACCCGTCTAGAGAAAAATCTGATGCTCAAGCGACGTGATATGGCCGACGAAGGTGGCGTACTCGGCGCGCTTCACAGCGGCAAAGATGCGGCAGAACTCTTCGCCCAATGTCGCGGTGACGAAGGCGCTGGTTGCGAAGCGTTCAATGGCGTCATCCATGAACGGCGAAAGATGCGTCAGCGCCTCGTCGGTGTAGGCATTGCCTTCCACAGGCGACGGCGGATCAGCCGCATCATCCATGCCCTTGAGCATGCCAGCAAGCACCAGGGCGGTGACGATGTAAGGGTTGGCATCAGCACCCGCCAGACGATGTTCCAATCGGCGTGCCGGCGGCTCGGCTTCGGGTAGGCGGATGGCAACGGAGCGATTGTTTTCGCCCCAACTCAAGCTCGCCGGGGCGTAGGACCCGACCTGCATACGCCGGAAGCCATTGTAAGTGTGCACAAAGCCTAGCTGCGCCTCTTCCATGGTTGAAAGCAACCCCTGCACGGCATGGTAAAGCTTGCGCGTTCCGGCCTCTGGGTTGGCAAAAACTGGGCCGTGATCATCAGCAAGGCTGACATGGACATGCAGGCCGTTGCCGGGGTGGTCGGCAAATGGCTTGGCCATGAAGGTGACATCGGTGCTTTGTTTGCGCGCAATCTGGGTGATGAGGCGCTTCAGCATCACCGCATCGTCGGCGGCGCCAAGCGGGTCGCGGTGTTTCAGGTTGACTTCGTATTGGCCGGGTGCGGCTTCGGATACGAAGGCATCAATCGGCAGACCTTGGTCCGCGCAGGCTTGCTGGATCGCGTCCATCAACGGGCGCTGGCGATCAAGATCGCGCAGCGCATACATATCCTGATGGTCAGGACCGGGCGTGAGTGTGCCGGCCGGGCGCGGGCGGCCTGAATCAGCGCTGCGCTCATAAACATAGAACTCCAACTCGATGGCAACGCTGGCGCTCAAACCTCGCTCTTTGAGTTTCTCAACCTGTGCGGCCAAAACATTGCGGGGATCACCCATGAAGGGGGCCCCGTCGGGGTGATGCATGGTGAGCATCGCTTGGCGCGTCGGCTGATCGGCCCAGGGCACCTCAACCGTGCGCCCTTCGACGGGCAGACAGAGCGCATCCTTGTCGCCGGAATCGATGTGAAGACCGGTTTCGTGCACCTCCCGCCCCCAGACGTCGCAGCCGAGCAGCGAGAACGGGAAGGCGACGCCCCTATCCAGTTTGGCCAGCGCCGAACCGGGCAGCCATTTGCCGCGCAGCACGGCGTTGGGATCACACAAGAAGACTTCGATGGATTGGGTCATGAGATCACGCCAACTGAAAACTTCGGCGTGTTGTGCGGCTTTTGCCGATGTCTGTCGAGTGTCGGCATCATTGGCATCGGCTCCGTCGCAAGCGACGACCGCTGGAGTACTGGCTCCGTCGCAAGCGACGACCGCTGAAGTACTGGCTCCGTCACAGGCGACGACCGCTGGAACCGCTTGAGGCACGCAGCGAACAGGTCTATCCCTTTGATAGAAAAGAATGGATCATCGATGCACGAGCCGCCGCACCAACATACAACACCACTCCAACTTCCCGAGGATGCGCCCATTCGCGCTGAACGCGGCGTGCGCGATGCCGCCGAGGCCCTGGCCTGGCTTCAGGAGCGCGGCATCGAAGACATTGAATGCATCGTGCCAGACCAGTCCGGCGTCGCCCGGGGCAAAATGATGCCAGTGGCGAAGTTCTTTTCCTCGGCCGCGATGACCATGCCCTCGGCCTTGTTTCGCCAAACGATTGCGGGTGATTACCCGGAAGAAAACCAGTATTTTCGCTATGACCCACGCGACGGCGATTTGGTGTTTCGGCCAGACTATTCCACGCTCAGCGTCGTGCCGTGGGAAAGCGATCCAACCGCGCAACTGATCCACGACACCTTTGAGCGCAGTGGCGAACCCTTCTCCAGCGCGCCGCGCCAGGTGCTCCAACGCATCGTCAAACTTTATGCCGACAAAGGCTGGTCGCCCATTGTTGCGCCGGAGGTGGAGTTCTATCTGGTCAAGCCCAATATTGATCCAGATTACCCGTTGGAGCCGCCCATTGGCCGGTCCGGTCGTCCAGAAACCGGTCGTCAAAGCTATTCAATCTCAGCGCTCAATGAGTTCGACGATT
>JBKAGN010000034.1:0-34938 GCA_046290415.1 Hyphomicrobiales bacterium | reverse complement strand
CTTCACTGTGAACGTTGGTGACCGGGTGTTCTTTGAGACCGACTCCACCGTTCTGACCGCGGAAGGTCGTTTGACGCTTGACCGCCAGGCCGCCTGGCTTGCGCAATACGCCCAGTATGCCGTGCAGGTTGAAGGTCACGCCGATGAGCGCGGCACCCGCGAGTACAACCTGGCGCTTGGTGCGCGCCGTGCTGCCACCACCCGCGACTATCTGATTTCGCGCGGTGTCTCGCCAGCCCGCCTTTCGACGGTCTCCTACGGTAAGGAGCGACCCGTCGCGACGTGTAACGACATCACGTGCTGGTCGCAGAACCGCCGCGCCGTCACGGTGCTGCAAGGCGGCTAAGCTTGGGTGCCTGTTTAAATTGGAAAGCCGGGCCCTCGTGTCCGGCTTTTTGCTGCGCGGTTTGTCGCGACTAAAACCAGACGGTCTAGCGTGAAGTCGCGACTCTTTTGACCGTGGTCTTGTCCTCACATTTGCCGCCTTTGGGTGGAAACCAGAGCGGCAACACGCCAGATTGGCGCCACGATGTTTTGCGAAGGGTTTCTCTATGACCTCCCTTTCTCGTTTGTTTTTCCTTTGTCTCCTGTCCTGGTCGTTGGCCGTGCCCGCTGTGGCGCAGGTCGCGCCGGGCCAACAGGTGCCGTTGCCGCCCGCAAATGTGCCGGGCTCGGTCGGTGGAGCCGGCATTCAGCCGGTTGTCCCAGGGACCGGCGCCACAGGGACGTTCCTTGCGCAGTCCAACCCGGCTGCCGAGGCGCAAACCAATTTGCGGGTCGATCGGCTTGAAGGCGAATTGCGCAATCTGGTGGGGCAAATGGAACAGCTCATGTTCCAGATGCGGCAACTCCAAGATGAGCTAACGCGGGCCCGCGAGGACACCGAGTTTCGCCTGCGGGAACTGGAAGGCAACGGCATCACCGACGGTTCGGGTTTTCCGATGGAGCGGGGCGCGAATGACGGTGTTCCATCCAATGGCAATGTGACCGACGAGCAATTGCGCGATGTGCTTTTGGCGCGCGAACGTGGTGAGCCGCCGCGCGATCTTGGAACGCTCAGCGTCAGTCAGGATGGCCAGCCCCTAGGTGGGACCATCGGCGATCCGAACGGCCCGCTTGATCTGTCCTCGCTGACCTTGAACGCGGCGCCGGAAGTGCGTCCCCAGCCGCCCTTGAGCGGTGCGGTGGCGAGCATCGACCCGCTGGAAAGCCTCAGCCCGTCCGACGTTTACGAACTTGGCTACGATCATGTTCTGCGTGGCGATTACGGCCAGGCGATCGCGACCTTCAGCGATTTTATCGACATCTATCCAGAGGATCGTTTGCGCCCGAATGCGCATTTCTGGCTCGGGGAATCGCATTTCGCCATGGGCTCCTATACGCCGGCAGCCGAGCAGTTTTTGGCGGTCTTCAACAACTATCCTGAAGACGTCAAAGTGCCGGACGCGCTGCTCAAACTTGGCATGAGCCTGGAGCGCCTCGGCGCGCAGCAACAAGCCTGCGCCACCTTTACAAAACTGCTCACGGACTATCCGCGCGCGCCGCAGATCGTGCTTGATACCGCGCGCACCGAGCAGGGCCTTGCCGGGTGCTAAAGCCTTTCCATCATTCAATGAATCATAAAACGCTGCCTCTCAAGCAGCCAAGTGCGGCTCTCGCACGCGTTTCATGACGCTGACGCGGCCCAATGCTTGATAGAACTGCTCGAGATCGGTCGTCTGCCGCCATCAATGATGCCTGGCGGGCTGTCGGAGCGGGTCTTTCCCGCCATCCCTCTTTGCTGTTGGCGGTCTCGGGCGGCCCGGATTCTTTGGCGATGCTGGTCGGTTTAGCGAAGCTGCGCGAGGCGGGTTTGCTCGACGCGAGCCTTAGCGCACAGACAATCGACCATGGTTTGCGCCCAGAAGCAGCGGCAGAAGCCGCGATGGTGGGAGAGGTTTGTGCCGAGCTCGGTGTGAAATTCAAAGCCACCAAGCTTGGTCGCAAGCCCTTTGCTCGTAACGCTCAAGACTGGGCGCGGGCCGAGCGCTACAGCGCGTTGGCCAAAACAGCTGAAGATACAAAATCCGTCATTTTAACCGCGCATACCGCCGATGATCAGGCCGAAACGCTGCTGATGCGCGCGGCACGCGGCACAGGCAGTGAAGGGCTGGCGGGCATCCGCCCCCAAACTCGTTTGCAGGGCGCCCGTGTTCTGCGTCCCTTTTTGAGCTGGCCACGCGCCGACCTGCATGCGGTTCTCGACGGCACGCCCTGGCAACCCGCGCACGATCCTTCCAACGAGGATGACAGCTACACGCGCGTGCGATTTCGCCGCTGGCTTGCCGATGCCCCCATGCCGGATGGCGCGCGAAGCATTGTCGATGGCCTGGCTGACACAGCACACATCGCTGGCCTGGAAAACGCAGCGTTGGAGCACTACGCCGAAGGCTTCTTCCAGGAGGTTGGCGGCGCGCCCGATGGATTTGTCGATGGCCGTTTGGCGCTGCGCGTCCAGCCTCTTGCGGTTCAGGCCCGGTTCTTGCGCTTGGCCCTCTCATCTGTCGCCCGCGGTCAAAGTTTGGCATCGAATGATCGGACATTGGCCTTCGATCTGGGCCGGATGGTTGCGCTGGCACGGCGCATTGCCAATGAGCCAAGGGGCCGGTGGGTCGGTGGCGGTGCTGTTTTGGATTGGCAGCGAGATCAAGACATCGAGCGCGTTTGCGCTTACGGCGAAGCCGGTCGATCAGGATTTCCTGAGCTCGATTTGGGCCCGGGCGAACAGGGGCGATGGGACGGTCGCTTTGAGATTTGCAACTGGACCCAATACCGGCTGGCTATCCGGGCATGGCAACCGGGCGATCCTGAGCCCCCGCTGGATCGTGATGGTGTGAGTCACGCGATCTTGGCAAGCCTACCCGTTGCGGAGCATGACGGTGACGTCGTTGCCATGGTCGGCGGCCCGAGCAAGGAGGATTGCCGCAAGACGGGCATGGCGTTCCTTGGCGTATTGCCCTTTGAGCCTGTGGCATAGGGCGTGCCGGTGTCCTATCGCGACGACCCTTTAACCTCATCGTGCGGAATCTTGTCGCGATTCACCTCTCGTTCCTTGGCAACGGGGTGTTTGGAACCTATCTTCCCTATCAACGGGCGTGTGCAAGCGACTCTGCTGGCCGGCCCAAAACCTTTTCCTGTCGAGGATTGGACCTTTTATGAACTCCAACTTCCGTAATTTCGCCCTTTGGGTGGTGATCGGCCTGCTGCTGGTGGCGCTGTTCAACATGTTCTCCGGCCCGACCCAACAGGGCGGCGGAACGGACATTGCCTACTCGCAGTTCCTGTCTGAAGTGGACAATGGACGCATTCGCGATGTGACCATCATGGGCCAGCAGATCACAGGTGTTTACACCGATGGAAGCCAGTTCCAGACCTTTGCGCCGGATGATCCCAACCTTGTGCAGGATCTGAGCAATGCTGGTGTGCGGATCACGGCGCGTCCGCAGGATGAAGGGTTTTCTCTGTTCTCGGTGCTGATTTCGTTCGGCCCTATGCTGCTGCTGATCGCCGTTTGGATTTACTTCATGCGCCAGATGCAAGGCGGCGCTGGCGGCAAGGCGATGGGCTTTGGCAAGTCGAAAGCCAAGCTGCTTACCGAAGCGCACGGCAAGGTGACGTTTGACGACGTGGCCGGCATCGACGAAGCCAAGGAAGATTTGGAAGAGATCGTTGAGTTTTTGCGCGACCCGCAGAAATTTCAGCGCCTTGGCGGCCGTATTCCTCGCGGTGTGTTGCTGGTTGGCCCTCCAGGCACTGGTAAGACGCTGACCGCCCGTGCGGTGGCTGGTGAAGCCAACGTGCCGTTCTTCACGATTTCCGGTTCGGATTTCGTGGAAATGTTCGTCGGTGTCGGTGCGTCCCGCGTGCGCGACATGTTCGAGCAGGCGAAAAAGAACTCACCATGCATCATCTTCATCGATGAGATCGACGCGGTCGGTCGTCATCGCGGCGCCGGTCTTGGCGGCGGTAATGACGAGCGCGAGCAGACGCTGAACCAGTTGCTGGTTGAGATGGATGGCTTTGAGGCCAATGAAGGCGTGATCATCATCGCGGCGACCAACCGTCCGGACGTGCTTGATCCTGCACTGCTGCGCCCCGGTCGTTTCGACCGTCAGATCGTGGTGCCGAACCCGGATATTGTGGGCCGCGAGAAGATCCTGAAAGTGCATGTGCGCAATGTGCCGCTGGCGCCGGATGTGGACTTGAAAGTTCTGGCTCGGGGGACCCCCGGTTTCTCCGGTGCGGACTTGATGAACCTTGTCAACGAGGCGGCGCTTTTGGCTGCGCGTCGGTCCAAGCGTCTGGTCACGATGAGCGAGTTTGAGGACGCCAAGGACAAGGTGATGATGGGTGCGGAGCGCCGCACGCTCGTCATGACCGAGGAAGAGAAAAAGCTGACCGCCTATCATGAGGCCGGTCACGCCCTGGTGGCGCTGCACATGCCGGCGTCCGATCCGATCCATAAGGCGACCATCATTCCGCGCGGCCGCGCGCTTGGCATGGTGATGCGTTTGCCGGAGAAAGACCAGGTCTCGCTGACGCGCGCCAAATGCTATGCCGATTTGGCGGTGGCTATGGGTGGACGCGTGGCAGAAGAAGAAATCTTCGGCTACGAAAAGGTCACCTCCGGTGCCTCTGGCGATATTCAGATGGCGACCAAGCTGGCCAAGGCAATGGCCACGCAGTTCGGCATGTCCGACAAGCTCGGCCCGCTGCTTTACGGCGAGAACCAGCAGGAAGTGTTCCTGGGCCATTCGGTGGCACAGAACCAGTCTGTGTCGGAGGCCACGCAACAGCTGGTCGATGAAGAGGTCAAAGCCTTTGTCGAGCAGGGCTATCAGACCGCCAAGAAGATCACGCTGGACAACATCGATCAGCTCCACACTATCGCCAATGGTCTGTTGGAGTATGAGACCCTGTCAGGCGATGAGATCAAGGCGTTGCTGGATGGCAAGCCGCCTGTGCGCGAAGACATCGACGATACGCCGACGCGCTCGCGTGGGTCGGCTGTGCCAAGCGCCGGTCATAAGCCCAAAGACAAGGGTGGCGATGAAGGCGTCGGCGATATGGAGCCGCAGCCAAGCTAACGGCTCAGTTTACCAAAATCGCAGAAAACCCCGGCAGGGATGCCGGGGTTTTTGTTTGCAGAGTGTAAAGCTTGGTCACGATCTTTGATGGCGATTGCGCTTGCGCTAACCGGGCCTTTGCGCGCACACGCTATGATCTGGGTTTCAGTGGTATTGGGTCGCTAGGGGTTATCAGTGGTACGGCGTTTTTTTGGTACAGACGGCATTCGTGGGCGGGCCAATGCAGGCAACATGACCGCTGGCGTTGCGATGCAGGTCGGTATGGCCGCCGGCAAGCTGTTCACCAATGGCGGCCATCGTCACCGTGTCATCATCGGCAAGGATACACGCCTCTCCGGCTATATGATTGAAAACGCTCTGGTCGCTGGCTTCACCTCGGTCGGCATGGACGTGTTCCTGGTCGGTCCGATGCCGACACCTGCCGTGGCAATGCTGACGCGCTCGCTGCGGTGCGACCTTGGCGTGATGATTTCCGCCTCGCACAACGCTTTCCATGACAATGGCATCAAGCTTTTTGGTCCGGATGGCTACAAGCTGTCCGATGAGATCGAGCTGGAAATCGAAGCGCTGATGCAGGCGCCGGTTGAGCAGTTGCTCGCCAGCCCGGCCCAGATTGGCCGCGCCAAGCGTCTTGATGGTGAGCAGGCGCGTTACATCGAATTTGCCAAGCGCACGCTGCCGCGATCGATGAGCCTTTCCGGTCTGCGCATCGTGCTCGATTGCGCCAACGGTGCGGCCTACAAGGTTGCCCCTGCAGTGCTTTGGGAACTTGGCGCCGAAGTCATCACCATTGGCGACAAGCCCGATGGCATGAACATCAATGCCGGCTGTGGCTCCACGCAGCCTCAAGCGCTGTGCGATAAAGTTCGTGAACTGCGCGCCGATGTTGGGATCGCGCTGGATGGCGATGCTGACCGCGTGGTTCTGGTCGATGAGCGCGGTAGCATCGTTCAGGGTGACCAGCTGATGGCTGTGGTTGCCGACAGCTGGCGCGCCGATGATCGGCTGACGCAACCGGGTGTCGTGGCGACCGTGATGTCGAACCTTGGCCTGGAGCGCTACCTGGAAGGCAAGGGCCTTGGGCTGGTGCGCACGCAAGTTGGCGACCGCTATGTGGTCGAGCATATGCGCGCCAATGGCTACAATGTGGGTGGCGAACAGTCCGGCCACATCATTCTGTCTGACTTCGTCACCACTGGCGATGGGCTGGTCTCGGCCCTACAGATCCTGTCGGTCGTGGCGCGTGAAGAGCGCAGCGTGTCGGAAATTTGCAGCCGGTTTGAGCTGGTGCCGCAGATCCTCAAAAATGTGCAGTTCAAGGGTGACAGCCCCTTGACGCGTGATGCCGTTAAGGACGCTATCGAGGCCGCCAGACAACGTTTGGGCAATCAGGGACGGCTTGTTATTCGCCCGTCCGGCACCGAACCACTGATCCGCGTGATGGCCGAAGGCGATGATCCGGCGCTGGTTGAAACGTTGGTCGACGAGCTTTGCGACACGCTTCGCAAAGCCGCCTAACTTTCTGAAAAATCTGCGCTTCTCGGCGCTGGCCTTCCCAAGGGGAAGGGTGCTTTGTCTCGATTCAAAACAAAGTTCTGGTTAAGTATTCATTCGTTGTTAACTTGCCTTAATGGCCTATTTACTATAATTTTTAACGTTAAAAATCAAGGTTAAGTCTGCCTTAACCTCTGCCCGTCATAGTTGTTCTCGCAAACGGCCCATTGCCACCTTTGGCGTGAGCCCGTTCGACAGCGAAGAAGGAATTGATGTGATGGGTACATCCAAATCTCTGTTCATCGGTGCGCTCGCCTCGACCCTGTTCTCAGGGGTGGCCTATGCAGCCGACTACATTCCACCACCAATCATCGATTTCGAGCCAGAATATGAGCTCGAGATCGGCGGCAACCTCTACCTGCGCGGCTATATTGGCTTCACCAACCAGGAAGTTGATGAGCTCGATCCGTCGCGACTGGGTACGGCCGCGGTAATTGACGTCTTACATGCACAGTTTGAAGCGGGCGGCCTTGTCGGCGGTGCGGTCGGTTATCGTCTCAACGAATGGTTCCGTGGTGATATCAGCGCTGAATATCGCATGCGTACGGCCTTCGATGGGCTTGATCGCTACGACACGACCGGTGATGGCACCTGGGACGGCACCAACGATTATTCCGCTGATAAATCGGAAATTGTCCTACTAGCGAACGCCTTTGTGGATTTGGGCAGTTACCACGGTATCTCGCCCTACGCTGGCGCCGGTGTTGGTGCGTCGTACACGATGATCGACGACATGGTCGATGTGAACACACCGACTGGCGGCGTTGCTTTTGCAGGTGACAATGGCGAATGGTCGCTTGCCTGGGCGCTTTACGCCGGTCTGGGCTTCGAAGTGAACGAAAAGCTCACGTTGGACCTCGGCTACCGGTACCTGCACATTGGCGACGCCGAGTCTGGTGACGTGGACCCCTTCACCGGCGGTGCGGTTGTCAGTCCAGTGTTGTTCAACGGCATCTCATCGCACGATGTCACCCTCGGTTTCCGCTGGAACTTTGGCGATTTCGGTGGCAGCGGTCACGGCGGCGGCTACGGTTATTCGAGCTACTAAGCTCACCTTGGTCCAAGCACACGAGTTCAAGCCGCTGGTTCCGCCAGCGGCTTTTTTGCATCACGCTGCCTCAAAGGTCGGTTGGTGATACTTCGCAATTGACGGCGCCTTCCTCTTCGCTTAGTGCCCGCGGTGGGACACCCTTCCCCAACGAAGGGCTTTCTATCTGGAAGGATAGCCATCATGAGCACTGCAATGCCCGGCACGCGGCCGGTGAACCCGCGTTTTTCCTCCGGCCCCTGCGCTAAGCGCCCTGGCTGGACCCTCGACGGCCTGCAAGATGCAGCCCTCGGACGTTCTCACAGATCCTCCCTTGGCAAGGCGAAGCTGAAAGAAGCTATCGACAAGACGCGCGCGATTCTCGGCGTGCCAGACGACTACCGGATCGGCATCGTGCCGGCGTCCGACACCGGCGCGGTAGAAATGGCGATGTGGAGCCTGCTTGGCGCCCGCCCGGTGACCATGGTCGCTTGGGAAAGTTTTGGTGCCGGTTGGGTGACCGATGTCATCAAGCAGCTGAAGTTGGATGCCACCAAGGTGGAAGCGCCCTATGGCGCGCTGCCCGATATGGCCGATATCGACTATAACACCGACGTTGTTTTCACCTGGAACGGTACGACATCCGGCGTGCGCATGCCCAATGGCGATGCGATTGCCGCCGATCGGCAGGGCCTTACCATCTGCGATGCGACCTCTGCGGCCTTCGCGCAGGATTTGCCGTTCGACAAGCTCGATGTCGTGACCTTCTCCTGGCAAAAAGTGTTGGGCGGGGAAGCCGCCCACGGCGTTCTCATTCTATCCCCGCGCGCTGTCGAGCGGCTTGAGAGTTACACGCCGGCCTGGCCTTTGCCGAAAATTTTCCGCCTCACGAAGGGCGGTAAACTGATCGAAGGCATCTTCAAAGGCGAGACGATCAACACGCCCTCCATGCTTTGCGTGGAAGACTATCTGGACGCGCTCAACTGGGCTGAATCCATCGGCGGCCTCAAAGGCCTCATCGCCCGCGCCGATGCCAATGCCCAAGCCATTGATGCCTTCGTGCAGGCAACGCCGTGGATCGACTATCTCGCCGAGGTGCCGGAAACTCGCTCCAACACATCTGTGTGCCTGAAGATCGTCGATCCGGACATTCTGGCACTCGATGACGAAGCGCAGGCCGCTTTTGCCAAATCCATCGCCAAGCGACTGGAATCTGAAGGTGTGGCGCTGGATATTGCCGGTTACCGCGATGCACCGGCGGGCCTACGCATCTGGGCGGGCGGCACCATCGAAGCCTCCGACATGGACGCGTTGATGCCATGGCTCGACTGGGCGTTTGCCGCAGAGAAAACCGCCCTCCAGGCCGCCGCCTAGCACACTCCCGCTTTCGTCTTCTGCCAACGCACACATCGTGCGCTGGCTCTCTTTTCACGCCGATATCAGGGAGTGGCATTTACTCCCTTTCGCTCTGTTCCGTGCTTGCGCACGGCCCAACCGCTTCAAGGATCCCTATCATGGCCCCGCGCGTTCTTATTTCTGACAGCCTTTCGCCCACAGCCGTGGACATTTTCAAGTCTCGCGGTATCGACGTCACCTTTGAGCCTGGCCTCGGCAAGGACAAGGAAAAGCTCCTGTCCATGATCGGCGATTATGATGGTCTGGCGATCCGCTCGGCCACCAAAGCCACTGACAAGCTCATCGCCGCTGCCGACAATCTGAAGGTTATTGGCCGCGCCGGTATTGGTGTCGACAATGTCGATATCCCAGCCGCCACCTCTCGCGGTATCATCGTGATGAACACGCCTTTCGGCAACTCCATCACAACCGCCGAGCACGCGATTTCCATGATGTTCGCGTGCGCCCGTCAAATCCCCGCTGCCGATGCTTCCACGCAGGCTGGCAAGTGGGAGAAGTCCAAGTTCATGGGCGTCGAAGTCACCGGCAAGACGCTGGGCCTTATCGGCTGTGGCAACATCGGCTCCATCGTGGCTGATCGCGCGATTGGCCTGAAAATGCGCGTCGTGGCCTACGATCCGTTCCTCACCGAAGAGCGGGCGGTCGAGCTTGGTGTGGACAAAGTGGATCTGGATGAGCTTCTGGCCCGTGCCGACTTCATCACGCTGCATGTACCGAAAACCGACAAGACGGCCAACATTCTTTCGGCGGACGCCATCAACAAGATGAAAAAGGGTGTGCGGATCATCAACTGTGCCCGTGGCGGCTTGGTCGATGAACACGCGTTGCGGGCCGCGCTTGATTCCGGCCACGTGGCCGGCGCTGCCATGGATGTGTTTGCCGAAGAACCGGCCACCGACAATGTGCTGTTTGGCGCGCCGAACCTTGTCTGCACGCCGCATCTGGGTGCGGCCACCACTGAGGCGCAAGAGAATGTGGCGCTTCAGGTGGCTGAGCAGATGGCTGACTACCTGACGACGGGCGCGGTCACCAACGCGCTCAACTCACCGTCAATCTCAGCAGAAGAAGCGCCGCGCTTGGCGCCGTTCGTCAAGCTTGCCGAGCTGGTTGGCTCATTCGCCGGTCAGCTCACCGAAACCGCGATTGAAGGCATCACCATTGAGTATGCCGGCGACATTGCCGAGCTGAACACGCAGGCGCTTTCCTCGGCTGCGCTGGCTGGTGTGCTTAGGCCGCTGCTTTCCACCGTCAACGTGGTTTCGGCCCCTGCGATGGCCAAAGAGCGGGGCATCGCCCTGGAAGAAACCAAGCGTGGCCAGGAAGGCGCCTACGAGACCTATATGCGCCTCACGGTGACGACCGAGCGCCAGAAGCGCTCCGTTGCCGGCACCGTGTTTGCCGATGGCAAGCCGCGCCTTATCCAGATCAAAGGCATCAACATGGAAGGCGAGTTCGGCGAGCACATGCTTTATGTGACCAACCACGACAAGCCTGGTTTCATCGGTAAGCTGGGCTCGTTGTTGGGTGCGGAAAACATCAACATTGCAACGTTTAATCTCGGTCGGGCAGAAAAGGGCAATGATGCTATCGCGCTGGTGCAGGTAGATGAACCGGTGAGCGAGGATGTGTTGAAGAAGATCGAAGAGTTGGAAAATGTGGTGCAGGCCAAGCGGCTGAGTTTTTAACTCAAATGCGGGTCTCACCCCTTGACGTCATCCCCGCCGGTCCGCGCGTCACATGCCGCGCTTCCCTGGCGGGGATCCATTCCCCGATGACCGGTTGCAGCGACAATGGTTCCGGATAGTCGTTTGGAATAGATCCCTGTGACAAGTACGGGGATGACGCTCAAAGGCCGCCTACACCCGCCCCAATCGTTCCCGCACGTACCGCACCGGCCTGCCATCCAGCACCATCAGCCCGAGGGTGATGACCGCGAAGCCAAGGATCGTCAGCACCTCCAACCGTTCGCCGAGCAAGGGAACGGCGATCAGGGTGGCTGATACCGGCACAAGCATCGTTACCAGCGAGACGTTGGTGGCGCCGGCCATATCTAAAATGCGGAAGAACAGCACATAGGCAAAGGCGGTGCAGATGACCGCCAGCGCGATGACCGAGCCCATAGTAGCGACGGATGGCAGGGGGAGGGTCCAGGGCTGATCAACAAGGATGGCGATGGGGATCATCATCAATGTTGACATCGTCAACTGACCGGTCGCGGTTGCCAAAGGGTTTTGGCCTGCAAAACGGCGGCCCCATACGCTGGCGAAGGCATAGGAGATTGCCGCGCCGATCAGCATCAGTTCCGACAGCAAATGGTCAACAAGACCAAGCAAATGGCGCGGGCCGATGATCAACACCACGCCGAAAAAACCGATGGCGATGCCGACGATCTTGCGGGTGGAGAATTTCTCGTCCGCCAACAATAGCCCGGCCAAGAGGACGGTGAAAAACGGCATCGAGCCGTTCAGGATCGAGGCGAGCGAGGCGCCGATTTCCTGCTGGCCAGTGAAGATCAATGAGAATGCGATCACGTTGTTGAGTAGCCCCATCACCGCATAGGCGCCCCAGTTTTTCAGCGCGCGCGGCATTGCGACGCCGGTCGCAAGGCAGACCACCCACAGGGTCGTGGCGGCCAATCCGACACGCAGCAACACCAATGTGAAGGGTGGGATTTCGACGACCGCCACTTTGGCGAACACGAACGACCCGCCCCAGATGAAGGCCAGAAACAGGAGCAGCGCCCAGGCGAGCGTGGACATGGATTTTTGCGCGGTGAGGGGAGCGGCGATGGTCATGGTGTTGCTCTAGTGCAGGGATGGTTCGCCTACCACCCGAAAACAAACGGTCAATTGGCCGAGGACTTGCCCCGCAGGGCAGCAAAGGGACGTCCGTCAAGGACCATCATGCCGATGGCGATCACCAGCATGCCGGCGATCTTAAGAGGCGTGATCTGCTCGCCAAGCAACGGCACAGCGAACATCATCGTGAAGGCTGGGATCACCAATCCCACAAGGGAGGCATTGCTGGCGCCGGCCATCTTCAAAACGCGGAAAAAGATCAAATAGGTGAGCGCCGTGCAAAAGATCGCCAGAGCAATCACCGCGCCAATGACCGGCCAGGACGGCATGCTCATTTGCAGCGGGCTTTCAAAGATCAGCGCCACCGGCAGCATCATGATAGCGCTCGCGGTGACTTGCCCGGTGGCGGTTGCCAGTGGTGGTTCACCGGCAAAACACCGGCCCCAGATGCTGGCTGCGGCATAGGATGCGGCGGCCAAAAGGACGGCAAGCTCAGCGATCAAATCATCGCCAAGGCCGAGCAGATGGCGAGGGCCAACCACCAAGATCACGCCGACAAAGCCGATCACCACCCCAAGGATTTTTTGGGGGCTCAGGCGCTCATCGGCGAGCAGCAGCCCCGCGACCAGAACGGTGAAAAAAGGCGTTGCCGCGACGAGAATGGCCGAAAGGGACGCATCGATGAATTGCTGTGCCCAGAAGATCAGCGAGAAGGCCAGGCTGCTGCTGAAAAACCCGAGCACTGCATAATTGCGCCAGGCCGCGAATGAGGTCGGCATACGCACGCCATTGAAATGGCAAGCTGCCAGCAGCACCAAAGCCGCCAACGCTGTGCGCAGAAAAACCAGCGTCATGGGTTCGATTTCAACAACAGCGATCTTGCTGAAGACGAAAGAAATGCCCCAAAGCGCGGCCATCGCCAGCAAGAGTAGCCAGGCAGGCGTTGTCATTTTCTTTTGGGCGGAGAAGGCAGCATTGGCCATTGGGTTCTTTCAAAACAGGAAGCGTGCGCTTTAGGCCGTCGCGATGCGCAGCGCTACCTCAGAATCACACGGCTATTTGGTGCTTGGGTCTTCTGGACGGAAGGTGCCGTGAACGGGATCGATCGGCTTGATCGAACCGCCTTGGGCTTCGTTGATCGCGTGGCGCCAATGCTTGCGGCAGAGCGAGATGTAGCGGTCATTGCCGCCGATCTCGACCTGCGCGCCACCGGTGACCGCTTTGCCGTCTTCGCCGACGCGCACAACCATCGTGGCCTTCGACCCGCACCAGCAAATGGTGCGCACTTCACGCAGTTCGTCGGCAAGCGCCAGCAGGGCTTTTGAGCCAGGGAAGAGTTGGCCGGCAAAGTCGACGCGCAAACCATAGGCCATGACCGGGATTTTGATGTCGTCAACGATGCGAGCCAGTTGCCAGACCTGTTCCTCGGTCAGAAACTGGGCCTCATCGACGAGAATACAGGCCGGGCGTTCGTCGCCGCTCTTGGCAAGGCTTGCCAGGTGGCTGACCGTGAATTCGTAGAGGTCCGTTTCGCGCGTGTAGGTGTCGGCCGAGGCCTTGATGCCGATGCGAGAGCCAATGACGCCTTCCCCGGCGCGCTGGTCGAGCTGGGCCGTCAGCAACACCGTCGTCATGCCGCGTTCGGCATAGTTGTAGGCCGCCTGCAACAGCATGGTCGATTTGCCGGCGTTCATTGTCGAGTATTGGAAGTAGAGCTTCGCCATGGTGTGTCGGTGGCACTATTTGGGAACGGACTCAGGCGCGGTTTTCGCCGCGATGCGGGCGGCGCGGCGTTTGCCGGCCCACTCAGCCAGCATGACACCGCTGACCACAAACACAATGCCTGCCGCGTGATAGCTGGCAAAGGCCTCGCCGATGATGACCACGGCAAGGCCTGATCCGAACACAGGCACCAAGTTGATGAACACGCTGGCGCGGCTTGGCCCGATCAACTCCACACCGCGCACCCAAAAAACTTGAGACAGCAGCGAGGGAAAGATGACGATGTAGGCGAGCAGAGCTGGCACTTTCCAACTCGCCTGCGGATAGACGCCCTGGGTCACCTCCCAGACCGCCAAAGGAAAGGCGGTGACGGTTGCACCGATGCCCATCAGCAGCATGAACACCTGCCAGGGCAGCTGCGGCTTGTAGCGCAAAAGGATCGAGTAGAGCGAATAGACAAAGACGCCCAGCATCATGATGACGTCGCCAATGTTGAACTCCAGCGCCATCAGTCGGTCGAGACTGCCTTGGCTCACGGTGATCAGGATGCCGACAACTGAGAGCAAGACGCCCAGCCCCTGAAGCGCGCTGATGCGCTCGCGATAGATGATAAACATCAACAGCATCACGACCGAGGGAAAGGCTGATTGCTCGATCGAGACGTTGAGCGCGCTGGTGAAGTTGAGCGCACCGTAGAGCGCGAAGTTGAAAAATGAAAAGCCAAGCACGCCCAAAAACGCCACGAACAGACCGTGCTTGCGGATCGTTTCGCGGTGCGTGGCAAGATGCGGGCGGGCGACCACATAGACGATGGCGACCACCAGCGTCCAACGCACGAAGGTCAGGGTGAACGGGGGAATCACGCCGGCCGCCAGCTTGCCGGCGATAGCATTGCCAGCCCAGAACAGCGTGGTCAGCGTCAGCAACAGATAGGGGCGATCGAAGAATTTCATGCCCGCACCAACACGTTTTGGCATCGCGGCGCAAGGCGTCGATGGCCGCGAGCGTGCATCGGCCGCTGTGGGGGCTTGCATCGCGCGAAGATGTGCTAAGGGAAAGCGAACGCCCCGATGATCGGTTGAGCCTTCAATCGTCATGCGGGGCGCTTTTGTGTTTGGCACAAACAGACGTACGCCAAAATCGGGATTGGATCAGAATGGCAAATGTGGTGGTTGTCGGCTCGCAGTGGGGCGACGAGGGCAAGGGCAAGATCGTCGACTGGCTGTCGGAGCGCGCCGATGTGGTGGTGCGTTACCAAGGCGGGCACAATGCCGGGCACACGCTGGTCGTCGGTGAAACGGTCTACAAACTGTCCCTTCTGCCGTCAGGCATCGTGCGCGAAGGCACATTGTCGCTGATCGGCAATGGCGTGGTGATCGATCCGCACCATCTGGTCAAAGAGATCGCGACGCTTGAGAGCCAAGGCGTGGCCATCACGCCGGACCGGCTGCGCATCGCCGATAACGCAACGCTTATTCTGTCGCTGCATCGTGAGCTCGATGGCATGCGCGAAAGCGCGGCCACGCAAACCGGCACGAAGATCGGGACGACCGGTCGTGGGATTGGTCCGGCCTATGAGGACAAGGTTGGCCGCCGCGCGATCCGCGTGATGGACCTTGCCAATCCGGCGACGTTGCCGGCCAAGATTGATCGCCTGCTTGCCCATCACAATGCGCTGCGGCGCGGATTGGAAGCCCCGGAAATCGAGCCCCAGGCCGTTCTGGATGAGCTGCTCCAAGTCGCCGACAAAGTCACGCCCTTCATTGACCGCGTCTGGCAGGTGCTGGACGCGCACCGTGCCAAGGGTTCGCGCATCCTGTTTGAAGGTGCGCAAGGGGCACTCCTCGACATCGACCATGGCACCTATCCGTTTGTGACCTCGTCCAACACGGTGGCCGGGCAGGCCGCGACCGGGTCGGGCATCGGACCGGGCGGCATCGACTATGTGCTTGGTATCACCAAAGCCTACACGACGCGGGTCGGGGAGGGGCCTTTCCCGACCGAGCAACTGAATGAGATTGGCGAGTTTCTCGGCACCAAGGGTCATGAGTTCGGTGTCGTGACGGGCCGCAAGCGGCGCTGCGGCTGGTTCGATGCGGTGCTTGTACGCCAAACGGTGAAAACATCCGGCATCACCGGCATCGCGCTCACCAAGCTTGATGTGCTCGACGGCATGGATGAGTTGATGATCTGCACCGGCTATGAGGTGGATGGCGAAGTGATCGATTATCTGCCCGCCAGCCAGGGCCAACAGGCCCGGGCCAAGCCGGTTTACACGCGCATGGAAGGCTGGTCGGACACGACGGCGGGCGCGCGCAGCTGGGCCGATTTGCCGGCCCAGGCAGTAAAATATGTGCGCCTTGTTGAAGAGCTGATCGACGCGCCGGTGGCTCTGCTATCCACCAGTCCGCAGCGCGATGACACAATTTTGGTCCATGACCCATTTAAGGATTAGTCGCTGTTGTATCGGGTTGCGTCCTTAACGATGTGGTCGGCTTTGTTGTGCTAAGCCATTGATCTGGCAGTTTGTCCGCGTGCAAGCCATTGACCGGCACTGTGTTCATTGGGCATTACTGGCCGGGAGAGGTGCGCGTGACGGGTATTCGCGCAGGTGGCGGCACGCTTCTAGATTGGTGTGAGTATGGCAGATTTTGATGCAATTCTGCGCAAGGCGCTGGCTTCACGGCCCGGTGCGCCAGGCGAAGAGCGTCGCAAGATTTATGAGCGTGCGCGGCAGGCGCTCGTCCGTCAGTTAACCGGCTTTGAGCCGCCGCTTCCTCCGGAAGACATTTCGCGTCAGAGACTGGCGCTGGAATCGGCCATCCGCAAGGTTGAAGCTGACGTTGCCGCCAATGGTGGCATCTTGCCAGGCGCGCCAGCTGCAGCACCGTCTGCGCCAGCACCGACACAAGCCGCGCCTGCGCCAACGCCACCAGCGCGTCCCGCGCCTGTTTCGCGGGCAACACCTGTTGCGCCACCACCAACCACGCCTGCGACTGCGCCCGCGCCAGCCACACCTCCTGCGCGGCCTGCGCCAGTATCCCCGGTAACGCCGCCTGTCGCCCGTCCGCCCGCCGCCCGTCCGCCGGTTGCTGCGCCAGCGACAGCCGATGGCCCGCGGTTCGATCCGCCACCGACCTTCGATGATCCGCAACCGATAACCGTGGATGAACCTGCGGCTACCGATCTTCCTGATTTTGAGCCCGAGCGCAGCCAGCCCGAAGCTAAACCCGCGAAGAAACGCAGCGGCATGGCTGGCGTGCTTGTTGGCGTCATCGGCCTGCTCGTTGTTGCTGGCGGTGGTCTTGCCGCCTGGCAGCTTGGCCTGCTCGACCCTTATCTGGCGCAACAAGAGCCGGGCGAGGACGTGGCAGTCATAGCCGACGAACCGCTTGAAGAAGCGCCGGAGGTTCGCACCGTCGGGTCCGACCCGACGCGTTCCAGCGAACGCCTTCTGCCCGACAACCAGGGAACGGTTGAAGACGTGCCGACGGAGACGCCGAGCACAACGCCTGAGGTCGCCAGCACCGAACCGGCTGGGTCCGGCCTGCCAGTCGCGCAAACCGCCATTCTTTATGAGGAAGGTCTGACGCCTGATGCTGATGGCTTCACCGCACCTGGCCGTGCCGTCTGGCGTTTGGAAGAGGGTGACAACCCCGCGATCCTCGGCACCATCGAGGTGCCCGCACGTGGCATCCTGATGAACATGCGCATCAGCCGCAATCTTGATGATGCCCTGCCTGCGACGCACCTGATCGAATTCGATTTTGAACTGTCCGAGGCGTTCCCCGCGACAAGCATCGCGGAGTTGGTGGGTGTTGTTGTCAAACCGCAGGAACAGTCTGGCGGCGATCCATTGCGTGGCGCTATCGTCGATCTTGGCGAAGGCGTTTTCTGGCAGGCTCTGGCCGCCGGTGAAGCCGATCAGGCGGTCAATGTGCCATTGCTGCGCGATGGTCGCTGGTTCGACTTGCCGATCCTTTACGACGATAATCGCCGGGCCATCATCACGTTTGAAAAAGGCAATGACGGTGTGGCTGTGTTCCAGCAGGCGCTCAACGCCTGGTCGAACTAGGTTTTATTCGTTCGCCGTGTTGAGTGCGTAGACGGTGACCGGCTGTTGGCGGCCTTTGACGAGGTGGTCGCCAGCTTTCTCGAAGAACCCGTCCAAACTGGTATCGTGCGCCAACGCCTCTTTCCGCGTCTGATCGGTGATC
Source organism: Hyphomicrobiales bacterium (assembly GCA_046290415.1). GTDB lineage: Bacteria > Pseudomonadota > Alphaproteobacteria > Rhizobiales > MH13 > MH13. The sequence continues at coordinate 17,078 of JBKAGN010000034.1, read as the reverse complement.
AGGATGGTGTGGTTGAGTGTGCTTGTCAGCGTTTCAACGCGGGCAGCCAGGTTCACGCTGTCGCCAACGGCCGAATAGGCAAAGCGCCGCTTCGAGCCCATGTTACCGACAAAAGCCTCGCCGCTATGGATGCCAACGCCAATGGCAAGCGGCTTGGCGCCTTCCGGCTGGCCGCCATTGTAGTGTTCGATCGCTTTGACCATCGCAAGGCCTGCGCGCACGGCACGTGCGGCATGGTCGCCCTGATCGAGCGGGGCGTTCCAAAACGCCATCATCCCATCGCCCATAAATTTGTCGATCGTGCCCTCCTCGGCAAGAACCGCTTCGGACAGTGGCTCAAGCAAGGTGTTGAGCAAATCAACAGCATGGGTCGGCTCCATTGTTTCGGACCGTGAGGTAAAGCCGCGAATATCCATGAAGAGCACGGTGACGGTGCGTCGTTCGCCGTCGAGCTTCAGCGCGCTGGGATCGCTCTCCAGACGCGCCAGGACAGGCTCGGCGAGATAGTGGGAGAAGGCGTTGCGGATGAACCGTTGCCGTTGATCGGTGCCAACCAGAACGGGCACCGTGACCGCGCCAAAGGTGAGCAAGGTCAGCGCGATTGGGAAGCTTGCATCGACGAGCATCAACCGATCCGAAAAAGCCAACCAGGAGCCGGTGCCAAGCGCAGCGAGCGTTAGGACGGCGACCAGGGAGGCGCCAATCGGACGCAGCGCCAGGGCGGCTGCGACCACGGTCAATCCGGCGATGGCCATCAGTGTCAGTTCCAGGCCCAAGGTCCAATCCGGCCGGGCAAGGTGGGTGCCGGCAACGACATTGGCGACGGCCTGCGCGTGCATGGTGACGCCGGGCACGATGGTGCCAAGCGGGGTGGCGCGCAGATCGAACAGGCCTGGCGCTGAGGTTCCGACTAGCACAATGGTTCCGCCCAAGCGCGAGGCGAGTTGTGATGGATCGGTTCGAGCAGCGAGCACTTCGGCGGCGGAAACGGTGAGCGTTGGATCGAGGGCGCCATAGCGAATGCGATAGGTGCCATCGGCGGTGAGCGGTACCGTCAAAGCGCCGACCCGCAAGTCCTGAGGAATGCCTTCTTCTGGCGAATTCGGCGACGGGTTGGTGCGCACAAGCAGGCTCTGGGCGCCTTGCGCGACCCGCAGCGCTTCGACGAAAAGGCTTGGCATGATCGTCTGCCCGTTGCCGTCACCAACTGTTGTGAGCGCGGGGATGCGGCGGACCACGGCATCATCATCGCGCGCCGAGACATGGATGCCGCCAAGGCCCTGCACGGCCTCTTGCAGAACCGGCAAATTGCCAATGATGGCATTGGTTCTGGTAAGCGCACTGGCAGGTGTCGGCCCCACCATGGCCAGGCCGGCAAGGGGCTGGAATGGCGATCCTGTTTGCGCGGTCGCGACGCCCAGAACGCTTGGCGAGGCCTGCAAAGCGCCGGCAAAAACCTCGTCGTTGGTGGGCAGACCGGTAAGCGCAGACCGCAATTCGCCCGCTAGTTCACCGGGCAGGGCGAGACCTTCGACGGCACGTAAGGGACTTGCCCGATCGGGCTCGGGAAACAGCATATCGAAGGCGATCACGGCAGCGCCAGCATCACGCAACGTGTCCACCATGTCGGCCAAGAGCGTGCGCGGCCACGGCCACTGACCGAGCGCCGCTAAAGACGCGTCATCGACATCGATGATCCTCACCGGCACGTCGGCGCTCAGTGTAGGCGGATCGACGCGCTGATAGAGATCGAACACGCGCTCGCGCACAATTTCGACAAAGCCAGGATCTGCCGCCCGGATCACAAGGCCTCCGCTGAGGCAGCCCAATCCAAGAATGAGGGGGACGAGGAGGCGGGCAAAGCGCTGCATGGCGTATCGTTAGCGGCCAAACGCGCCTTTCGTCCAGCCGATTGTCGGTGCGGCACTATTGCCTGGTTTTTAGCCTTGAAGCCCTTGCTGTGCGCTGAATTGGCAACAGTCGTGCGGTTTTGCGGGCAGATGCTGATTCAATTGGCCCGCGGGTACTTGCCCGTACGTTCCTTTCTTACCAAAAGGTTAAATCAGGGTTTGCGACACGTTACGGTGGTGGGGCGCGCGTCATTGGCCTGGCCTTATCGGGGTGAGATGCATGCGTATCGTGAGTGGAGTGCTCGACCGTTTGGTGCTGGTGTGTTGCTTGGCAATCGGCTTTGCCACGCTTCAGCCTGCCGATGGTTCTGCGTCCAATGCGCGTGTGCAAGCGGCCTATGATGCCGTGCTTGCCAGCCCCGATGATCTGCAAAGAAATGTTCAACTGCTCGAGGCGCAACTTGCTGAGAGCGACTTCGAAGCGGCCTCCGTCACGCTTCAACGTATCCTTTTGCAAAATCCGAATTTCGATGAGGCGCGGCTGGTCCGCGCTGCGGTATTCCTGCGGTTAGGCGATGATGCCGGTGCAGCCAGCGATTTGGCCTATCTGGAAAACCGTCCGCTCTCGACAGCGGATCGCGCCGAGGCAGCGCGTCTGGAGGCCGAGGTGCAGGCCGATCCAACGGCGGCAACACTGGACGGGGTCATCCGGTTCGGCGCGATCTATGACAGCAACCCCGGACAACGGCCGGGCACCTTTACCCTAAGTGGTCAGAGTTTCGCGTTTCCCGCCGAAGGTGCCTTTGGTGGGTTCGGCGAATTGCAATTCATTGGCGAACTTCCGCTGGGTGGGAAAGGCCATAGTTTGCGCGTCGAAGGCCATGGCTTTGCCCGTGGACATTTTGACGACTCGCGCGGCCATTCTTTTGCGCGCCTTGCTGCTGGTCCGCGCATCGATCTGGGGTTCGCCTTTCTTGATCTGATGGCCTTGGCTCAGGCTGAGTTCGTTGGCGGCCACTTTTATGGCAGCCGGTTGGGCGGGCGCGCGCAGCTCATCATCGATGTGTCCGACCGCGTGTCGGGGAGCGTACGGGTAGAAGCCGCACATGATCGCGCCGATGTGAACCTCTTTTCAACGACGAATGTCGGCGATGGCGATGGCTGGGAAGTCTCAGGCACGCCTTCGATCACCTATCGGATCAGCGATAGCTGGGACGTGACGGCCCATGCGCTCTACGCCACCAAGGATGCTGGGAGCGCTTGGTTCAGCTACGATGCCTATGGCGGCGGTCTATCGGTGCGTTATCGCAATGCATCGGGCTATCAGGTGCGGTTGGGCGGGTCGGTTCGCGATGTATCCTATGATGCAATCAACCCCAATGTGATCCCCGCCACAGTGGCGCGCGATGAAAGACGCTACGCGTTGGATGTGGCCGTCGCGGCGCCGTTCAACTTGATCTTCGATCATCTCGGCGTCGATGGCGATCGCAGGTGGGCGAGCGGATGGTCGTTGGAGACCTTTGGCCGCTACGAAATCAATGACTCCAACATCCCTGTCTATGACAGCGATAACTGGACCTTGGGGCTTTCCGTCGCCCGCCGGTTCTCCCTATGACGAGGCGCACCAAGATGACGCGCACAATGATGACGCGAAGACCGATGACCGAGGCGATCCAGCATCCCATGACGCTGTTTGCGTTCATTGGTCTTGTCGGGGCTTTGCTGATTGCCATCATCGCGCCGGTGCAATCGCAACAATCGCAAATTGGTGTGGCGGCAGCCGTGCGCGGTTCGGTCCAAGTGCAATCAGGTGGCGCGGCGCGTGCCCCGTCGGGTGGCGAGGCGATGCTTCTGGGTGACCGCGTTGTCACGCAGCGCCAGTCGGGCATGCAGGTGCTGCTGCTGGACGAAAGTGTCTTCACGATTGGCGAGAGCAACGATCTGGTGATTGACCGGTTTGTCTATGATCCCGATCGATCGATCGGCGAAATCGCGGCGCGATCAACGCAAGGTTTTTTGCGGTTTGTCTCCGGCGGTGTTGGGGCCATTGCGCCGCAGAACGTTTCCATCGAAACGCCATCGGCGACCATCGGGTCGCGCGGGACGAGTTTCGATGTTGTCGTCGGGGCGGAGGCCGTGGCCCTGGCGCAGGCCGCTGGCATGATCCCGCCGGGAACGGTGGTTGATCCGGCGACGGCCGTCTTCGTGGTTTTGCGCGGACCCTCGACAAGCTATGGTGGGATTACCCAGCGCGGGCGCGTGATTGTTCAGACCGCCGGCGGGTCGGTGGAAGTTCGCCGTCAAGGGTTTGGCGTGTTCGTGCCGTCTGCTGGCGCGCCGCCCATTGGGCCAGCACCGGTGCCGGGCGCGGTTCAATCGCAGATCATCGCATCCATAGAACTGCCATCGGTCGGCACGACACGCACCGTCAATGGCGTGACCCTGACCGAACTGCCGAGCATCGACACGCTGCCATTTGACCTGCTTCCTGGTCCCAACGGCAACAACCCAGACGTGACGGGCCCCGAGTTCGACTACCCTTGCAACAAAAGCAAGGGTGGTGCGACTGCCAAACAGTATTACACGGGTGGGGGAGCTGGAAGCACCAACCCATGTGGCGGTGGCGGCAACACCTAACAAAAAACCGCTGGAAAGCTTGTTGTGGCCATCCAGCGGTCGATCTTATTTGAATGGCAAAATCCGGCGCGGTCTACCGCGCGTCCATGCCGCCTTCTTCGAGCACGGCTGAGGCCGCGACGACGGCCTCTTGCACTTTCTCGAACGCGCGCACTTCAATTTGCCGAACGCGCTCGCGGCTGACACCGAACTCTTGAGACAGTTCCTCAAGCGTCATCGGATCATCCGACAGGCGGCGCATCTCAAAAATGCGGCGCTCGCGATCATTGAGCACGTCCAAGGACTCGCGCAGCATCGCGCGGCGATTGTCCTTCTCTTCGCTGTCGATCAGCATGACTTCCTGGCTGTCGGAGTCATCCACCAACCAGTCTTGCCATTCCAAGCTCTCCGAATCCTGCCGGACCGTGGCGTTGAGCGAGGTGTCACCGCCAAGACGGCGGTTCATCGAAATCACCTCATCTTCCGACACGTTCAGTCGGTTGGCGATTTCGGCCACCTGCTCGGGCTTTAGATCACCCTCTTCCAGCGCGGAGATCTTGCCTTTCACCTTGCGCAGGTTGAAGAACAGCCGCTTCTGATTGGCCGTGGTACCCATTTTGACAAGGCTCCAGGAGCGCAGAATGTACTCCTGGATCGAGGCTTTGATCCACCACATGGCATAGGTCGCCAGGCGAAAGCCTTTGTCCGGATCGAAGCGTTTTACCGCCTGCATGAGGCCGACATTGCCTTCTGATACCACTTCGCCGATCGGTAGGCCGTAGCCGCGATAGCCCATGGCGATTTTTGCAACCAGCCGCAAATGGCTGGTCACCAGCTTATGGGCGGCGTTGGCATCCTGATGTTCGACAAAGCGCTTGGCCAGCATGAACTCTTCGTCCGGCTCAAGCATTGGAAATTTACGGATTTCGGTGAGGTAGCCGGAAAGACCACCATCAATGGAAGGTAGGGTGGAAACTGATTGTGCCATGTGTGAATGCACGCTCCCTTGTCTGTCTCTCCCGATAGAGGCGAGAGATCGCGGGCCCTTTTTGATAAAGCGACCCTATTTTGAACGTTGGATATAGGTATTGAATTGGCCAAAACAGGGGCTGGTTGCATTACAGTTTGTTCACGGTGCGGTGAGCAATGCCTCAAGTTCTTGTAATTGCTGATCTAATTCCACTTCAAACCGCACAATTTTGCCGCTTGCAGGGTGGGTGAATTGCAGCGTTCTGGCCTGCAACGCCTGTCTGGGAAAGGCCAAAATAGCCTGTTTCACGGGTTCGTCGAAACGGTTGGCGCGCGTGCGACCGCCGCGCCCATAGTCCGGGTCGCCGACCACGCCATGGCCGATATGGGCCATGTGCACCCGAATTTGGTGGGTACGACCGGTTTCCAGGCGGCAGGCAATCTTGGTGATGGCGGGATTGTCGGGATCGCCATAGCTAGCCAGCCTTTGGCCGTGGGTGATGGCTTCGCGGGCGTCCGGGCGTTTGGACACGGCCATTTTCAGCCGGTTGGCCCGGTCTCGGCCAATCGGGGCATCAATCGTGAACTGCGCTTTTGGACTGCCCCAAACAAAGGCGGTGTAAAGCCGTTCCAGATCGTTGGTGCGACCATGATCGGCGAATTGTGCCGATAGATGCTGGTGCGCCTGATCGGTCTTGGCGACAACCATGACGCCGGAGGTGTCTTTGTCGAGGCGGTGGACAAGTCCCGGTCGTTTCACGCCGCCAATGCCGGACAGGCTGTCACCGCAATGGTGGAGCAGCGCATTGACCAGCGTGCCAGACGGGTTGCCGGCGCCGGGATGCACGACGAGACCGGCCGGCTTGTTGATCACGATCAGCGCATCGTCTTCAAACAGAATATCCAGCGGAATTGCTTCAGGTTGCGGGTTCGGGTCTTCGGCCTCTGGAACGGAGAGCGTAATGGTTTCGCCGCCACGCAGTTTGGATGCCGGGTTGGTGTGAGGCGCGCCATTGAGAACGCAGTGGCCATCCTTGATCAGCGCCGTGATGCGGCTGCGCGACAGGCCGGTACCTTCGGCAGCGGCCGCCAATGTCGCGTCGAGCCGCTTGCCCCGGTGCGCGTCAGATGCTTGAAGGCGCAGCACATCGCCTTCTTCACCTTTTTCCAGGATTTCATCGCTCATGACGTCTCAAAACCCCAACGCTTCCCGGCCACCCGACGAGGAAGAACCGCTCGACCCGCGGCTTGAAGCGGTCGCGCATAAGATGCGGCGTCTTTCGTTGGTGTCATCGGGGATCATGTTTCTGGGTGTTTTTGCGGTGCTTGGCGTCATCCTCTACCGCTCTCTTGCCGATCCGTCGAGCGATGGGCAGGTGTCTGCCTATCCACCCAATCTTACGGCCGACGAGGTTCGCACCATCGTGGTGGACACTGTGCCTGGCGCCATTGTTGATGGCATAAGCGTGGATGCGCGTTCGCTGTTTGTCAGCGCGCGTGGCGAAGAGGGCCCGGTTATCCTGGAGATCGACCGGGCGACCTGGCAGATCGTCTCGACTGTGACGTTTGGTGAGTGACCAAAGCCGCAAGTCCCGGCCGAGCGAAGCGAGCGCCGTCATCTCGACGATGCAAAGGCGCGAGACCCCGGATCGCTCTGGGCTCCGGGGTTTGGCGATTGTTAGCCAGTTGTCAGGGTGCGTTTCACCGCATCGTGCCAACGGTCCATGTGGAACTGACGCGTCTCAGCATCCAGATGCGGTGTGAACTCCGCGTCTTTCTTCCAGGTGGACGCGAATGTCTCAAGATCCGGGCAAAGGCCGGCTTTGAGACCTGCCAGATAGGCGGCGCCCTTCACGGTGGTTTCCAGATCATCGGGGCGTTCCACCGGCGCATCGAGAATGTCGGCAAGCAGTTGCAGCGTCAGGTCCGATTGCGTCATGCCACCGTCGACCCGCAGCACGGAGCGCTCGCCTTCGGGCCAGTCGCGGGCCATGGCATCCAGCAGATCGCGGGTTTGGAAGGCAACGCTTTCCAGAACGGCATGGGCAAAATCTTCTGGCCCGGTATCGCGGGTGATGCCGAAGATTGCCCCGCGCGCGTCCGGGTCCCAATAGGGCGCACCCAGACCGACAAAGGCCGGCACCAGCGTGATCGCCCCGCGCACGCCTTTGTTGGCCAGATCGTTCACCTGCGGTGCGTTTTCGATGAGTTTCAGCCCATCGCGTAGCCATTGCACAGCCGCACCGGCGATAAAGACCGAGCCTTCCAGCGCATAGGTTGGTTTGCCGTCCAGCCGATAGGCAAGGGTGGTCAGCAGGCGGTTTTTGGATTGGATGCGCTCGCTGCCGGTGTTGAGCACGGCGAAGAGGCCGGTGCCGTAAGTGGCTTTCACCATGCCGGGTTTGAAGCAGGCTTGACCGATGGTCGCGGCGTGCTGGTCGCCGGCGCATCCCAAGATGGGCACGGAGGCGCCGAACACGGACGGGTCGGTCGTGCCAAAATCATCGGCGCAGTCAAGCACCTCCGGCAGAAGGGCGGATGGAATGTTGAAAAGCTTCAACAGATCATCCGACCACTCTTGTGTCCCGATATCAAAGAGCAGCGTGCGGCAGGCATTGCTGGCGTCCGTCACGTGCCGCTTGCCGCCGGTGAGGCGATAGATGAGAAAACTGTCGATGGTGCCAAAGGCCAGTTCGCCGTTGCTGGCGCGGGTGCGCAATCCGCGATCTTGGTCGAGCATCCAGGCCAGTTTCGAGCCTGAGAAATAGGGGTCGAGCAAAAGGCCGGTCTGTTCCTGGACCATGGGCTCGGCACCGTCGGCTTTCAGGCGGCGACAGGTTTCGGCGGTGCGCCTGTCCTGCCAAACGATGGCGTTGCCGATCGGTTTGCCAGTGGTGCGATCCCAGAGGACAACGGTCTCGCGCTGATTGGTGATGCCGATAGCGGCGATGTCGGATGGCGTCTTGCCGGCTTTGTCGAGGGCGCTTTTTACGGTTGATTGCACCAGCGACCAGATGACCTCGGCATCGTGCTCCACCCAACCATCAGCTGGATAGATTTGCGGCAGTTCTTCCTGCGCGCTGGCAAGCACCTGAAGCGAAGCGTCGTAGACGAGCGCACGAGCAGACGTGGTGCCTTGGTCGATGGCGAGGATGAGGCTCATGGTGGGTCTCCCGGTCAGGTTGTCGGCGCTCTAACGGTGCCGTTGGTCAATGCATGCTTGGGTGTCGTGTTGGGTGTTACGCGGCGGCGCGCCCTGCAATCAAGGTGTCTATCGCGGCCTGCACTTCGTCGAACGCCGCTTGGGGTTGGTCGATGCCAAGTTTACAGCGGCGGAACAGAATATCCTCGGCGGTGCGAGCCCATTCTTCTTCCACCATGTGGGAAATTTCGCTTGGGAAGAGGCCGCATTTAAGCGGTGTTTCTTTGCCAGCGCCGATGATGCCAGCGATTGACTGCGCCGATCGGCCATAGAGTTTCACCAACCGCTCAGCTTGGGCGCCCGCATCGACGACGCCCAGGGCCTGCGAAAGCTGGGCTCGAACTTGTTCCAAAACATGACCACGCGCGACATCGTCAACAAAGGCATCGTCGAAGGCGGTGTAACCGGTCCAACCGCTTTCCAAGCCGCTTGCAGACGCGTCGGTGATCCTTGCCAGGTCGTCGACAACTTTTTGAGACAGTGTACGGAAGGTGGTCAGCTTGCCACCGAACACATGGGTCATCCCGGCTTTGAGATGCTTGGCTGTGATGATCTTGTAGTCGCGGGTGACTTCCTGAGCGTTTTGCGACCCATCATCGAGCAGTGGGCGCACGCCGGCAAAGGTCCAGGCGATGTCATCGCGGGTGAGCGGTGTGTTCAGATAAAGGTTGGCAGCTTTCAAAAGATAGTCGGTCTCTTCTTCGGAAATGTGCACTTCTCCGGGATCAAGATGATCGGCGTCCGTCGTTCCGATCAGGGCGAAATCACCTTGATAGGGAATGATGAAGACCACGCGCTCGTCAGGCTGTTGAAAGAGGTAGGCATCGTTCAGCCCTGCCGGTCTACGCACCACAATGTGCGAGCCGCGCACCAAGCGAAGCCCGATTGGCGAGTTGGACCCGGTGAGCAAATGCGCGACCTTATCGGCCCATGGACCGGCAGCGTTGACCACATGGCGGGCGTGAATCTGATACCGGGCACCGTCGCCCTGGCGCTCCAAAGTGAGTTTCCAAATGCCGTCGCTGGCGGTTGCCTCAACGAGTTTTGTGCGCGGCTGGATGGAGGCGCCGCGCTCGGCGGCGTCAGTAAGATTGGCAAGGGTCAGGCGCACATCATCCACCTGACAGTCATAATAGGTGAAGCCGCGCGTACGCAGATCTGGTTTCAGCACGTCGCCTGCCGGGTCGGCGGCAAGATTGATGCCCTTCGAACCAGGTACCTTTCGGGTCATTGACAGATTGTCATAGAGGAACAGGCCAAGCCGTATCAGCCAGGCAGGGCGCATGCCCGATCCATGCGGCAGCACGAAACGCAGCGGCTCAACCAAATGCGAGGCCACCGAGAGGAGCCTGGCGCGCTCAATGAGCGAGGCACGGACCAAGTTGAACTCATTGTGCTCCAGATAGCGCAGGCCGCCATGGATGAGCTTGGTCGACCAACTCGATGTGGCGCTGGCAATGTCTCCCATCTCGACCAACAGGACCGAGTAGCCGCGTCCGACAGCATCGCGCGCAACGCCGGCACCGTTGATGCCGCCGCCGATCACGCACACATCGACCGCGTTCGGTGTTCGCTCGCTTTGTGACTGGCTCATGGAGGCTGGTCCTGACCGTTGCTGGTGGGCCACAGTTGCCACACGCCAAGGTCTAGCATGTGGCCCAACTTTGGTCTTAAGTCGCAAGGACGTCGGTGAAAACCGGCAAATCGTCACCAAGTATGATTTACCACACCGCAGCGGGCGGACTTACAAGGGAATGGAAGAGCATGGCACGCGCAAAGTTTGATGAGTTGGAGCGCGGCATCGCCGAAACGCGGGCCCAGGTGCAGGAGATCAACTCCACGCAAGAGAAGATCGATGAGCGTCTTGGCACGGTGCTTGGCGAGAGCCAGATGCAGACGATCGACGTCAATATCGACGATCAAGACTTCAAGTCGGTAGTGGAAAACGAAGACAAGCTGCAGGGCAATATCGCCTCGCTTGTCTATGGCCTGGATGAGATCACCCAGACGTTCGGTTCAGAATTCAAGTCGATGAGCGAGTCGACGTTTATGGAGAAGGTAACGGGCATCTTTTCGCGTCGCCGCGCCGAAGAAATGAAAACGAGCCGTATTCGCAACGCTGATATTCGCTCCAACCTCAACAATCTGATCGAAAAGTCCGAAGTCATTCGCGGTCTCTTGGAAGAGCAGTTGGCGGTGATCGATGATCGGCTGGATAAATCCAAGACGGCGCAGGCCGATGTGCTCGACCGGGCGCAGACGACGGCTCGCCAGATCGAGGAAACCGATGCGCAGTTGGACGAGCTGGCGCCGCAGATATCGGCCATCGATGCGCAGATAGCCGATGCAACCGGCGAGGCGTTGAAAGCCTTGCAGGCCGATCGCGCCGAGCTTGCCAACACCTACAATGAAGCCACCGCCAAGAAGCAGGAGTTGGTGGCCACGCAGCAGAGTTTTGAGCGCTACGGCTCGATCTATGCCAATTATGTGGAGAGCTTGGCCAAGCAGAAAGCTGCCCAGCAGACGCTGATTTCCAAGCTCAACATCGACACCGAGCAGCGCACCATCATGTACGATGCGCTGGTGGAAAGCTTGCGCACATCGGCCCAGCAGAACATCGGTCACCGGATCGACGATGTGGGTCGGGAAACCGATGCACAGGCCGAGGCGATGATCACCCAGATCGGCATTTCATCGGAGAACCGCATTGTCTCGATGATGGAAGCGCACGAGATCTACATGAAACGCACCGCTGACATTCGCCAGAAGGCCGATCTGGCCAATGCGGAATTCGCACGGCGCTTTGGCAAGATCGTCGAGCAGGTCGAATCCGGCAAATATGTCGAATAGGCTTTTTGCGTCTTGAATGCGATCCACCAAACGACCCCCGACGTTCGCCGGGTCTATTTCCAAACACTGGCCCGGGTAACTGCCGGGCTGCTGCAATCCTCCGACACCGTGTTGGTGGATTTGGCCGCGCGGCTCGATGCGCTGTTTGGCTTGCTGGACAAGCGCGATGCCGGCGGATTACCGGCCCGCGTTGACCGCAACGATAGCGGGCTGCCGATCCTTGCCGATGTGATTGCGCTGGCGCGCGAGGTGAAAGAGCGCAAAGAGCCGGAACAAAGCTCAGCGAAGCTGCTTGAACGTCTGCTGGATCAGATGATGGAGCGGCGACGGGTGCCACGCGCCCTTCAATTGCAAGAGATAGGCCGCGCCATCTATCAAGAGGCGGTGCGCGGCGCGCTGCCGATTTTCTGGCCCGAAGGGCGTTCGCTTAATCCTCAAGACGATGGGCGGCTGAAAAAGATTTCTTGGGACCATTGGGATGGCGGCACGAACCGTCCGGTGTTCACCCAGGCTTGGATGGAGTATCGCCAGCCGCGTGCATTTCCCCACACCGAGATGCAAGCTCTGGCGCGCAAGTTTTCCGGTACGGGCTTTACCCCGCTCGCCAGCGCGATCGAATTCGATGATGCGTTTGATGACATCGCGCTAAAACGCCTGAAACGCTGGACGCTCGGTCCGTTCTATTCCCCCATCTTCATGGATGTTCCGCCGGCTTTCGAGCCACTTTTCGCCGATCTGCCCATCGAAGATGCTTGGATGTTTGTCTGGCATGTCGATGAGGTGATTTCGGTGGGTACCGAAGAAACCAAAAGCTGGTTTCTGGCACCGACGCGTTACCGTGAAACCTATGCGGTGGATACGACCGACGGGCTGGCCACGGAACGTGGGGCCAGCGCCTCGCGTGCGCACGCACTGCTTCCCCACCGGGCGCATCAGAAGCTTGCCGGTTATGACGGCGGGATCGATACGCTGATGCGCGGCATGCGCGTGCACTCGTTGTCGCCGGGCGGCGAGCTGTTTGAGGATATCTAAATGATCGAAGCGAGCTCGGTTCGTATTCCCGAAGCGCGAATTGTTGAAGCCTATCCGGCAGCGCTCGGCCTGATGGAAAATGCACAGGTTGAAGAAGCGCTGCCGCGCCCCGCTGACGCACCGGGCAGGACACGCTTTGTCTCGCCTATCGCCGGGGCTTCCGCACCACGGCGCATGGTGCGCGCCAATCTTGAAGCGGCGCTGCGCAAGTCCGGCGGTGATGACCCCCTGCTATCCACTCGTGAGCACGGGATATTGGTGTCACTGCGGCGGGCGCTGGCTGTCGGGATGACGGTCTCGGAATTCTTCATCGAACCGCTTGGGTATCTCGACCTTGGCGAGAAGAAGCGCTCCTCTGGCCTCTCGGCGGCGGATGAAACGCAGTTTCGCTCGTTGGTACGGGCGCGGGCCCTGGTCGCGGCGTTCGTAACAGCGTCGCATTTTCTGCACGCCTTGGGCGATAGCCCAGCCGGTGACCCGACCGCGCTGGATGAACCTGGTTACGACACAGCCAACGATGCGCTTTCGTTTGTGGTGGCGCAGGTGGCAAAGGCTGCGACCGATGCCATGGATGACGAAGATCTTGGGCCGCGCATTGCCCGCGCGATGGCCGATGTGATCGACCGGGTCGAAGGCGATGCGCACCGCATCATGGGCGACAGCTTGGCGGCGTTTCTGGCCCGCACCTATGCTGTGGAAGCCGATGACTTTCACGTGCGGGGCTTTGAACGCTCCGCCTCCACCAAGGGCCGCAAGCCGCTGGTGATGCAGTTCAAGCAAGTGCATGAGGTGGTCGGCAACCACATCGCCAAGGCGCAAGCGATCAAGCTCGCCAAAATGCTGGTGGCCTACGATTTTGAGCGGCAGAAAAATCCGTTCGTCGAGCTAGGCGGGTTCCTTTTTACCTTCGTTGGTGATGGCTTTCCGGGTACCGGTAAGACGACGCTGATCCAGATGACCGCGGGCCTGGTGAAAGAGTATTGCGATCTGGCTGGCTATCCCTTCGTCTACGAGAATTTCGGCATCGATCAGATCAGCGAATATCAGGGCAAGTCGGGTCAGAACTGCCGCGCCTTCATCGACAGGGTTTTGGACCCGCAAGCCATCGGTTTTGGCACGATTGACGACATCGATCAGGTGGCCGGCAAGCGCGACGACCGGCAAAGTTCCTCAGGACAACAAGAGGTTACCGGTGTTCTGATGGCCGCATTCTCCGGCGCGGAAACCGTTGTGCGTGGTAACGCCAGTTTCGGCATGTTTTCCAATTATCCGGAGAAGGTGGACGACGCGTTGCGCCGGCGCGCAGGCGCGCGTTGGCTGGTGGATGGGCCGCAAACCGAGAACGATTATATCGACATCTTCCACCTGCTGCTTGGCAAGAAGCATGACGTGCCTTTGGGTCAAGATGACTTCTTTGCCGACCAGGCGTTGAAGCAGGCGGTGGCCAAGAGCTATGCCCAGCACAACCGCCCACAAGAGGATGGTTTGATCGCGGTGTGGGAGCGGTTTGTTGATGAGCACGGCGCGCCGAAAACGATCCGTGACGTCGGCCTTTACCTTCACGCGATCAAAGAGGCTGAACCGCGTTTCACCGGTCGTGCGATCAAGAATGTGACGGACGCGATCAAGTATCGCGCCATGGATGTGGAACTGCCAGACGAATGGTTTGAGAACCCCGAGGCGTTTTTGCAGAAGGGTTATGACGACAAGCTGGCGATGATTGAGGACCTGCAAAAGCCGATCTCGATGGACTTCATTTTGCAGGAGATCAATCGCTACGCCGACAGTGAGTTCCGCTACTCCGACAAGTCCGATGAGGCGGCGATTCAAGAGCTGCTGCGCGACCATCGCGTGCGCCAGAAGGCAGCGGAACGCCTTGATGATTTAGAGGACGATTAGTGCAACGTCTCATTGAAGAGGGCCTGCGCTTCGGTGGGCTTTTGCATGTCGATCATGCCCATCTGGTCGCCCGCTACAACGCGGCGCTGCGCGCGCTCGGCCTGCCTGAAACAGAGCTTTCCGATTTCTACATCGATGCGTCCGGCTACTCTTACGAAGTCGCGCTGGAGATGCAGAATGCATCTTATCTGGACCCGGAAGGTATCAACCGGCGGTTCATCATTCTCTCGCCCGATCAGGCCGATCTGCCGCTAATCCGCACCTCCTTCTCCGCCGACGGGCAGGTGATCCGTGCGTTCTTTGCGGCGAATGACCGGATGATCCGCGCCGTCACGCTGAAGGATGCGCTTTACGGTGAGATCGAGAACCTTGTGTTCGACGTGGAGCGTCCTGCCGACGTGCTGGGCATCCGCGATGTGCGCTTTTTGGTGCGTACGCCCACCGGTCTTTTGGAAGAGGCGCAGACGCTGAAGGCCCAGATGGATCGGTTCCTGGAAGAGCCGAACGCTTGGTCTGATCAGACCCTGCTGGATGCGATTGTGTCCGGTGCGAGCCGGGTTGGCGACGTGCGGCGCAACGGGTTCTTGCCGCAAAAACTTTCTTTCCAGTGGCCCAACGTGTTTTGGACCAGCCATTTCGGCGGCGCCTACGTGATCAATAAGGATGATGGTGCGGTGATGATCGGTGACCCCGATCAGCTCCATCCCAAACCCTTTGGCGCCTCGATCATCGCTCTGCATGAAACGCCGGTGCTCTTCTCCTATCTGGAGGAAGAGCGGCTGCTGGAGCCGTTCAACCCGCGCTGGCTGAAAGAGTCGGGCATTTTGGAGCATCGCCTGCGGCTTCTGGTGGCGGAGCTTTTGATGCTCGGCGATCACGAGTTCGATGCAACACCGATGATCGATGATGCCTATCTCTCGCGTTGGATCGCCGACAATATGGCCAAGCTCAATCCTGATCGCAGGTTCCGCGTGATCAGCCAGATGCGCGGGCTGCTAGACACGCCTGCCGAGGCATCGGCCTATGAGCGGCGCTTGACCGCTGAGCAGCGGTTCTATTTTCGCCGCGCAGTGCCCGATGCGCCGGGCGCTGCCGACATCAACCGCATCATCGTGGAGCATCTGCCGTTCGATCTGCTCTCGACTTTTATTCTCAACAAGCGCCGCTTTTATGCGATCTATGAGACCTACACCGAGCGGCAAAAGGCGTTTGCGGTGGACTATCTAACCACCCATTATGCGCCGAACACCCATGACCGCTGGCGCATGCGCGCCAAAGTGCGCGAAGCGTTTTTCGGGCTGCACTAGGCCCGCGCAAGAAGGACGAGAGATATGCTCGACCCCATCATTGACTGGATCAAATCCTTGTGGCGCGGCTTTATCGCGCTGTTCAAACTGCGCTTGCCCAAGCCGGAAGAGGGTGGGCCGGAGAAGTTCCGCAAGACTCGCACCGCTGGCCGTGTGTTCTGGCGCGGTGGACTGTTGATCTTCATAATCCTGTTCTTGATCTGGAACATCACGTTCTTCTGGAACGTGCTTTGGACGCGCGGCGATACGCTGACCTACCCTCAGGAGGTGCTGCGCGCCAACGCGATGGTGGCCACCGAAGAGACCGCGACTGTGGATGGTTCGCCAAGCGATGCGCGCACCTGCGACCGTTCGCAGATCGTCGATATGCAGATTTATCTGCTCGACCTGATGGTGAACCGCAACGCCTGGGTGCCGTCCATGCCGCAGTACAAGGTGGGTATACTGGGGCTGATTGAGTGGGAGGCGACGCCCTATTTCGACAACAAGGCGGCCTTCCAGACCGGCGTGCTGATCGCGCTGCGCCGCACGGCTGTTGAGCTGGTGGATGTGCTCGGTCGTGAGCGCGGCACATCGGGCGCTGATAGCGATTTGGAGACCGCCCGTGGCCGTCTGCAGACCGACGAGCAGACCTGGTGGTTCAACCCGTTTGACGATCAGCGCCCCTTCGGGCCGGTGCAGCCGTCCTCACGGCTCTACGCCAATGCGATCCCGCTTTACGCGCGATACAATGACCGGCTGGAGTCGTGCGAAGCGTTGTTCGACGCGCGCGCCGACAACCTCATCCAGTTCCTGGATCGTGTGGCCCGCGATATCGGTTCCTCGGTGGACCAGCTGTCTCGCCGCTCCACCGGTCGCCAATATGACGCTGAGCTTGATACGTTTGTGCGCGGGGAGGGCAATGATCGCGGCTGGTTCGACTTCCGTGCCGACAATTTGTTCATGGAAGCCTCTGGGCAGATGTTCGCCTATCACGGGCTACTTCAAGCCGCGCGTGAAGACTTTGCCGATGTGGTTGCCTCGCGCAATTTGGGCGGCGTCTGGGACCGCATGGAGCAGCACATTGCCGAGGCCGCCGCGCTGGACCCGCTGGTCATCTCCAATGGCCGCGAGGATGGCGTGCTGATGCCTGATCATTTGTCGATCATGAGCGAGAACATTCTGCGCGCCCGCACAAACATGAGCGAGATAAGAGGCATTTTGGAGCGGTAGGGGCGGGCAGATTGTCATCCCGGAGCCAAAGGCGGTCCGGGATGACACATGGTGGCCACAAGATTCCCCGTACGCCATTACCGAGCCGGAACCGGCAACTCAGCCTCAAACGTTTTCAGCGGGCACAGGCTGCCTGCCGCC
>JBKAGN010000033.1:0-35759 GCA_046290415.1 Hyphomicrobiales bacterium | reverse complement strand
TGGTGGCACCGGCGAACCTGCCCGAGCATCTGGTCTGGTTTAAGTGGGAGGCCTATTGGACCTGGATTTCCGGCTTCGCGCTGCTGGTGCTGGTCTATTATTTTGGCGCCGATCTCTTCCTTATCGACCCGCATGTGATGGACCTTGCCACCTGGCAGGCCATCGGCATTTCAGTCGTCTCGCTGGTCGCCGGTTGGGTGCTGTATTCCAGCCTGTGCAACTCCAAGCTCGGCGACAATCCGCCGGTGATGATGGGCGTTTTGTTCCTTATCATCGTGGCGTTCAGCTTTTTCTACGCGCAGGTGTTTTCCGGCCGTGCAGCGCTCCTGCATCTGGGCGCGTTCACCGCCACCATCATGGTCGCCAACGTCGCCATGGTGATCATCCCCAATCAGAAGATCGTCGTCGCCGACATGAAGGCCGGCCGCGTACCCCACGCCAAGTACGGCAAGATCGCCAAGCTGCGCTCGACGCACAACAACTATCTCACCCTGCCCGTCCTGTTCCTGATGCTGTCGATCCATTATCCGCTGGCCTTTGCCAGTGACTACAACTGGATCATCGCAGCCTTGGTGTTTCTGGTCGGCGTGTTTGTGCGCCACTTCTTCAACACCATGCACGCCACCAAAGAAAAGCTCATCTGGCCCTGGTTCGCGGCCGCCGCGACCATGCTGGTGATCGCCGTGCTTTCCATGGCGCCGATGTGGAATGGCCACGATCCGTGGGAGGATGAAACCTCGATGTCACCCCGTCAGGAACAGTTCGCAGCAGCGCCGGGTTTCGAAGACGTATCGGCCATCGTGCTCGGTCGCTGTTCCATGTGCCACGCGCAAGAGCCGACCTGGTTCGACACCTATTGGGCGCCCAAGGGCGTTCGCCTGGAAACCCCGTGGCAGATCGCCCAGCATGCTCACACCATCGCCATGCAGGCCGGCTACACCCACGCCATGCCGCCGCAGAACGTCTCCGGCATCACCGATGAGGAGCGCGCGCAAATTGTCGCCTGGTATCGCGCCGGGCGGGCCGGCATCCGCGCCGATGAGCTTTCCAGCCGTTGAACCAGCACGCCACCATCCGCCATCAGCGCACCTTTGGGCGCGGTCGTATCAGCACCAAACTTTCAGGCAGCCGCACGCGCATCGATAGGCTCTACCAGGAAGGCGCCGCGCGCATCCGCGTACCCGATCACCCGGGCCGCAGCGACCTTGAGGCCGTCATCATCAACACCGCAGGCGGGGTGACAGGTGGCGATGATCTGGCATGGGAGGCGGGTGCCGGCGCGGACACCCATCTGACGGTCACCACCCAAGCCTGCGAAAAGGTCTACAAAGCCGATCAGGATACCGCGAACGTCAACGTAAGGCTGGACGTGGCAGCAGGCGCGGCGCTCAACTGGCTACCGCAAGAGACCATTCTTTTCGACAAAGCCCGCCTGGCGCGGACGATTTCCGCCGATATGGCCGAGCATTCCACCCTTCTGTTGGTCGAGCCGGTCATCTTCGGGCGCCGGGCCATGAAGGAATCGGTGCAGTCCGGCCTTTGGCACGACACCTGGCGCATCCACCATAAGGGCGCGCTGATACACGCCGAGAACGTACGACTTTCCGGTGATATTGCCCAAACTTTAGACAGTATGGCCGGTCTTGGCGGTCATACGGCGCTTGCCACCTTGGCGCTCGTCGGCAACCATGCCGAGGGCAAATTGGACAAGGCACGCACTCTCCTGGATGGCGTGCACGGCTGCGTTGGAGGCGCCTCCTGTTGGACGGTGGCAGAGGTCAGCAAACTGATTGTGCGGATCGCCGCGCGCGATGGCTACACGCTGCGCCAAGCACTGGTGCCATTGATCAACCATTTGGCCGAAGACGGCGACGCACCACCAGCCATTCCCAAGATTTGGTCGCTTTGAACGCTTAAGGACTTCCGCATGCAGCTCACCCCCCGCGAAAAAGACAAACTCTTGGTGTCGATGGCTGCCATGGTGGCGCGAAAACGGCTGGAGCGCGGCGTCAAACTCAACCACCCCGAAGCCATCGCTTTGATCACCGACTTTGTCGTTGAAGGCGCCCGCGACGGCCGTGCCGTGGCTGATCTGATGGAAGCCGGCGCCCACGTCATCACGCGCGACCAGGTGATGGAAGGCATCGCCGAGATGATCCACGATGTGCAGGTCGAGGCGACGTTCCCCGACGGCACCAAGCTCGTCACCGTACACGAGCCGATCCGCTAGGAGACACCCATGTTGATCTTGAAACCCAATTGCGAGTGCTGCGACAAAGACCTTCCGCCCACCGCACCGGATGCGATGATCTGCACGTATGAGTGCACGTTCTGCACCGACTGTTTGGACGATGTTCTCGATGGAATCTGCCCCAATTGCGGCGGCAATTTCGTTCCGCGGCCCGTCCGCCCAGCGGGTCAGCTTGCCAAGCATCCCGCATCAACCCAGCGCGTTATTGGCAATCGCCCAGACTGCATCGCCAGGCGCGTTGCGTAGGGCGTTATGAATCTCAACACCTTCCATCACCTGGCAAGCTTCGATCTGCTGGCCATCGGCGTCGCGCTGGTGGTTGTGATGAGCGTGATCGGCTTCAAGCTGCTGACCGGTCGACCGTGGCGGCGCACGCTGCCACCCGATGAAATCGACGTGGACAGTTTCTCCTCCACCAACACGGCCCGCCCGCGTGGCACGCCTCCATTGCTCAACAAGGACAACACCGAATGAAGAGACCTGTTCTGGCAGCGCTGATGCTGACACTGCCAAACCTGGCTTTCGCCCACGAAACTGGCCCGGCGCATATCCACCCGCATTCAGATGGGAACGTGATGCTGGTCTTAGCCACAGTGGTCATTGTGGCAGGCGCGGTGGTTTTCGCTCGCCAGATGGTCTCTGCAAGAGCCAAGAAGGATGATCACCATGATCCCCGGTGAAGTGATTACGGCAGATGGCGACATCACGCTGAACGAAGGTGCAGACGCCATCACTTTGAAAGTGGCCAACACCGGTGACCGCCCGGTGCAGGTCGGCTCGCATTACCATTTCTTCGAGACCAACCCGGCGCTGGATTTCGACCGGAGCGCCGCGCGCGGCATGCGGCTTGATATCGCCGCTGGCACCGCCGTGCGCTTCGAGCCCGGCCAGGAACGCGATGTCACGCTGGTTCCGCTTGCCGGCAAACGCGAAGTTTATGGCTTCCGCAAAGACATTATGGGCACGCTGTAACGACCAAGTTCTGCGCTCCAGACTCGGCCAACCTCGGCCCACCAAACAGACCAACAAAGGCATAGCACAAGAATGAAAAAACCAACCGGCAACGCCATCATGAACCTCAATTTCGCGCTTTGGCGGATGGGGTTTGAGGCCCAATCGGTCATCGCCATGCGCACGATGGGCGCGGCCGGTTTCTGGAACCACTCGGACCGCGAAAACCAGTTGATGCTGCGCGAAAAGCAAAAAGCCTTCGCCAAGGGCACGGCAGGCGCCGCCCGCGCGCTGATGCGCGGCGAAAGCCCTGCCGCTGTGATGCTGGAAGCGGTAAAACCGATGCAAAAGAAAACCGGCGCCAATGCCCGCCGCCTCACCAAACGTGGGCCGCGTATTCCAGGCTTGGTGGGGTAGACGATGCGCACGCTGCTGGCAGCCATACTGTTTGGAACTGCGCTCGGGTCAACGCCTGTTTGGCCCAGTACAAGCCCAACTGCGCTGACTGGGGCAATCTTCCCCAACAGGACATGAACCAATGTGCCGGCATCGCCTATCAAGAGGCCGATGCGGAGTTGAACCGCGTGTGGGCCGACCTGCGCGCACGCCGCGGCGAGGGCCATAGCTGGGACCCGATCCTGGAAGCCCAGCGCCTTTGGATTCCGTTTCGCGATGCCCACTGCGAGGCCGTCGCCGCCCCCTATGAAGGCGGCTCGATCCAACCCCTGATCCGATCCTCCTGCCTCACCGACGTGACCGAACAACGCACCGCGCAACTGCGCGATTTTTTGAATGAGCCCTGACTTGTAAGGAGCATCCCCATGCCCGCCACGCTTTCCCGCGCCGACTATGCCGGCATGTACGGCCCGACGACCGGCGACAAGGTGCGCCTGGCCGACACCGAACTCTTCATCGAGGTGGAACGCGACCTCACCACCTATGGCGAAGAGGTGAAGTTTGGCGGCGGCAAGGTGATCCGCGACGGCATGGGCCAGAGCCAGGTGACGCGCGCTGGCGGGGCGGTCGACACCGTGATCACCAACGCGCTGATCGTCGATCACACCGGCATCATCAAGGCCGATGTCGGCCTGAAAGATGGCCGCATCGTCGCCATCGGCAAGGCGGGCAACCCGGACACGCAGCCAAACGTCGATATCATCATCGGGCCGGGCACCGAAGCCATAGCAGGAGAGGGCAAGATCCTCACCGCCGGTGGGTTCGATGCGCACATTCACTTCATCTGCCCGCAGCAGATCGAGGAAGCGTTGATGAGCGGCCTCACCACCATGCTCGGCGGCGGCACCGGCCCCGCCCATGGCACGCTGGCCACAACCTGCACGCCCGGCCCCTGGCATATCGGCCGCATGATTCAGAGCTTCGATGCCTTCCCCATGAACATCGGCCTGTCGGGCAAGGGCAATGCCAGCCAGCCCGCCGCGCTGGAAGAGATGATCCTTGGCGGGGCCTGCGCGCTGAAACTGCACGAGGATTGGGGCACCACGCCCGCGGCCATCGACTGCTGCCTGTCAGTCGCCGACGAATACGATGTGCAGGTGATGATCCACACCGATACGCTGAACGAGTCCGGCTTTGTTGAGTCGACCATCGACGCCATCGCGGGCCGCACCATCCACGTTTTCCACACAGGCGCCGGCGGTGGCCACGCGCCGGACATCATCAAGGTCTGCGGGCTGCCCAACATCCTGCCGTCGTCCACCAACCCGACTCGCCCTTACACGGTGAACACGGTGGCCGAGCATCTGGATATGCTGATGGTCTGCCACCACCTTGACGCGCGCATCCCCGAGGACATCGCCTTTGCCGAGTCGCGCATCCGCAAGGAGACGATTGCAGCCGAAGACATCCTCCACGATATGGGCGCGTTTTCGATCATCGCTTCGGACAGCCAGGCCATGGGCCGCGTCGGCGAAGTGCTGATCCGCACCTGGCAGACCGCCGACAAGATGAAACGCCAGCGGGGCGCGCTGCCGGAGGAAACCGGCGACAACGATAATGTGCGCGTGAAGCGCTACATCGCCAAATACACCATCAACCCCGCCATCGCGCATGGGCTTTCCAAAGAGATCGGCTCCATCGAAGTGGGTAAACGGGCCGATCTGGTGCTGTGGAACACCGCCTTCTTCGGCGTGAAGCCGGACATGGTGCTGGTCGGCGGCAGCATCGCCGCCGCGCCGATGGGCGATCCGAACGCCTCGATCCCCACGCCCCAGCCGGTGCATATGCGCCCCATGTTTGGTGCCTTCGGCAAGGCGATCACCAATTCATCGGTGACGTTCGTGTCGCAAGCCGCGCTCGATGCCGGCTTGCAGGAGTCTCTCGGCGTCGAAAAAGGCATGGTCGCCTGCGCAAACACCCGCGGCGGCATCTCCAAGGCATCGATGGTGCACAACAACGCCACCCCGACCGTGGAGGTAGACCCGGAAACCTATGAGGTCCGCGCCGACGGCGAACTGCTCACCTGCGAACCGGCAGACGTGCTACCCATGGCGCAACGGTACTTTATGTTTTGATGTGTGGTCGGAACTATGGTTGACGCAGAAATAGTTGCTGCCCTCGCTGGTGCAGTAACTGGTGCGATTGTTGGCGGCGGTGTCACCTGGATTGTACAAAAATCGCAGTTGCGGTTTCAACGTAAACTGATCGAAGATGACCTGCTTGAGCGCAGGCGCGCGTTGGCGCATAGCCTGGTGCTTAAGCTCATAAAGATCGGTAATGATATATCCACTCTTCGGAAGCACGTCGAAGATGGATTAGCTGAATCCAACGACCTCCAAATGTGGTCGGGCGTCGTTCAGATTTCCAACTTGCCTGAGCCGATTCGACTTACATCAGAGGAACTTTGGCTTCTAGCGAAAGCAAAAGACGGATTGTTCAACAAGTCGATTCAAATCGACACCATACACCACGGTTATATCCGATTGCTCTCTAACTACTCGGCACGACGCACCGAACTCGGCGACATGCTACCTCAGACACGCAGAGCGACAGGTGCCGGCCATTTCGCCCTCGAGCCTGATGAACGCAAGCTTCTCGAGCCACGGATGATTGAACTGAACACGATGCTCACGGAGATCGTCGAGAAAGGTGATCGGGACCAAGGCAAAGTCGAAGCTGTTCTATTCAGAGCAATCGATCACTTGAACGTAACGTTAGATCTCGATCTGAAGTTCGAGAAATCAAACTGATAGCGCACGGCCCGAGGGCGCGGCGTGGTTGGGCCGAAGGCCCAGAGCACGGTAGTGCGTAGCGCCCGCCCATTGGGGCGGGACGGGCGCTAGCCGTTGCAAAGCAACGGTACACCTGGCTTCGAAAGCGATGGTGTAATGGCATGACCAATAACTATTATTGGCCTCTCTCCCATGCTACTCTACCCTGCAGGAGGTTCCAGCCATGCCCATATCCGCCGATCTTGGAAAACCGCTCGAAGAGTTTGTCGAGAACCTCGTGAAGTCGGGCCGCTACGGCTCGAAATCCGAAGTCCTGCGCGAGGGCGTACGCCTGGTTCAGGAGCGCGAGGCTAAGCAGGAAGCACTGATGGCATTTCTGAAACCTGGTTTGGATGACATTGAGGCCGGGCGTACCTATCCAATGGATGAGGTTTTTGACGAGCTGTTTGCCGAACTTGATGCCATGACCCGGCTAAAAGATGCGGGTTGATTTCTCGGCCCAATCTCGTGCTGACTTGCGCGCAATCATATTCTTTATAGCTGCTGATAATCTGATACGCGCGCAGAGTTTTGGACGCGAGTTGAGCAATGCGTGCGCTTCACTTTCGGAATCTGCCGAAAGGCACGCGATCGTCGTCAACACATCACTAGGTAACATCCACCGGATGCCCTATCGCAATTACTCAATTTTTTACCAGATAAAGGTTGATCGCGTTGTGGTCATTCGCATCGTTCATGGAGCTCTTGTCACAGATGACTTTCTCTCTGACCTCGAACCCTAACACCGCTTGACTCTTCGTAAGTATACACTTACCGTAAGTCATGACTTACGGAACAAATCTCGCACCCCTGCCCCCGTCTCAGGTCTTCGCCGCGCTGGCCGACGACACCCGCCGCGACATTTTTGAAGCGCTGCGCACTGGGCCGAAAACCGTCACCACCATCGCCCATGGCCGCCCGATCTCCCGGCCCGCCGTTTCCCAACACCTTAAAGTGCTCGCCGATGCGGGCCTTGTGACGGCCACGCCGAAGGGCACCAGCCGGCTCTATGCCGTCGACCCAAACGGACTCGCGCCGCTGCGCGCCTATCTCGACAGCGTCTGGGGCGATGTGCTGGGCGCCTTCGCGGCTGAAGTTGAAAACCAAACCAACCCATCCAATCAGGACGAACCATCATGAGCGAACCGCAGATCGCCCCCATCGAAAAAACCATTCAGGTGCCCTGCGCACCGGACACGGCCTTTGCCATCTTCACCCGCGACATCACCAAATGGTGGCCGCTCGGCGTGAACTCCGTTTCAGCGATGGACGGCAAGCCCGCCCAGGCCGTTAAGCTGGAACTCAAAGAAGGCGGAAGCCTCTCAGAAATCGGCCATGACGGCACCGTGCACAATTGGGGCTCGGTCAAAGTGTTCCAGCCGGGCGAACATCTGCAACTGGCCTGGCACATCGGCACACCGGAAGAGAACGCCACGCTGGTCGACGTCCACTTCACGCCCAGCGGATCGGGGACAGAGGTCAAGCTCACCCATACCCATTGGGAGCGCATGGGCGAGGGCGCGGCAGACGCGCGCGAAAGCTACAACAAGGGCTGGGTCGGCGTGTTCGAAGAGGCGTACAAAACCGCCGCCCAGGCCAGGGCAGCTTAAAAACAAGACTGCCTAAAACTCAGGCGACCACCGGATAGACAGGAACCGGCGATTGGGTGACGGTGCGCCAAACGCGCATCACCGGTGATCGTCTCCATGTCTTTGCCCACCTGCTCCACCATTCTCGATCACACCCATCACCCAGCCGACACCATCACGCTGGATGAGACAGACCGCCATCGCCGACGGATGAAGATGACATCCGATGGCGGCATCGGGTTTCTGCTCGACCTGCCCGAAGCGCGTCTTTTAAAGCATGGGCAGGGGCTGAAACTTTCCGACGGGCGGGTGATCGAGGTACGCGCCGTGCCCGAAGCGCTTTACGAGGTCACCGGCCGCGATACGCGGCACCTGCTCGCGCTGGCCTGGCAGATCGGCAATCGCCATCTGGCCGCCGACATCAGCCAAACCCGCATCCGCATCCGCGCCGACCATGTTATCAAAACCATGCTGGAGGGCCTTGGCGCCACCGTCACCGCGATCGACGCCCCCTTCAATCCAGAAGGCGGGGCCTATGGCGGCGCCCATCAGGGCCATACCCACCATGATCACGCGGATCACCATGGAGACCATCATCATGATTAGAGTTGCAGCTTTGATCGCAGCGTTTGCCGTTTCAACGCCCATGCTTGCTTTGCCCGCACTGGCCCAGACGGTTGAAGCGTGCGATTGGCGGGCCTCGGCTCAGGCCCTGATTGAACCGTGGGACGCCCCGGAGAACACCCGCACTTTCGCCAACGGCAATGTGCGCCTCGCGATCATCGATATGATCGAGCCGGCGGCCGGTGCCTTTCACCTTGTCATCCTCTCCCCACCCTATGACGAGCTTGGCGGGCGCCAGTGCCAAATCGTGTCAGCCAACGGCAGCATTGGCTTTACTGGACTGACACTGGATGGGATGACCTCAGCCTATGATCCGGCCACGGGCCTAACCTTTACTATGGAAGCCGGCGCCTATGACCCTAATACGGGCGGAACACTGCCACGCACGCTGACCGTGACACTCAATCAAGCGACAGGCGGGATCACCGCAACGTTGCAAGGCGGCAAATGACGTCCAGCCCGCTTCACCTAGCTCGGCTCATGGCCTGGCTGTCGCCGGTTTTCCCCACTGGCGGCTTTGCCTATTCGGCCGGATTGGAGCAGGCGCTCGCAGATGACCTGGTACGCGATGAGGCTGGCCTGCAGGGCTGGCTGGAGACCTTGCTCACGCATGGCAGTTTTTGGAACGAGGCGGTGCTGATCGCCGCCGCGCATCGCGGTGAAACGGGCGTGGCCGAACTGGCGGCGTCGCTCGCCCCGTCGGCTGAACGTCATAGCGAGACACTCGATCAAGGCGCAGCTTTCCTGGATGCATCCAGCGCTTGGGGCGACCACGCAATACCGCGCGCGACACCGCTGCCTATCGCTTTAGGCACCGTTTGCGCGTCCGCAGGCATCCCCCTTGCAGATACTCTCACCGCGACCTTGCAAACGCTCATCTCCAATCAACTTCAGGCTGCGATCCGGCTTACCCTGATTGGCCAAACTGGCGCCGCGCGTCTGTTGGCCAGCCTAGAGCCGGTGGTGCTCAGCGTTGCGACCATGGCGGCATCATCATCACTTGACGATTTGGGTGGGTCGGCATTCCTGGCCGATGTCATGAGCGCCCGCCACGAAACCCTCGAACCAAGGTTGTTCCTGTCATGACCAAGTCCCATGGCCCGCTGCGCATCGGCATTGGCGGCCCCGTCGGCTCCGGCAAAACCACGCTCACGGCCGCCCTATGCCTGGCGCTACGCGACACGCACTCGGTCGGCGTGGTGACCAACGACATCTACACCAAGGAAGATGCCGACGCGCTGGTGCGCATGCAGGCGCTGACGTCCGACAGAATCATGGGCGTTGAAACCGGTGGCTGCCCCCATACGGCCATCCGCGAAGACGCCTCGATCAATCTGCGGGCCATTGAACGGCTCACGCAGCGCCACCCCGATTTGGATGTGGTGCTGATCGAGTCGGGCGGTGATAATCTGGCCGCCACCTTCTCGCCCGATCTGGCCGATCTGTCGCTCTATGTCATCTCGGTCTGCCAAGGCGAAGACATCCCGCGCAAAGGCGGCCCAGCAATCACGCGCTCTGATATGCTGATCATCAACAAGGCTGACCTTGCGCCCTATGTCGGCGCCAATCTCGACACCATGCAATCCGACGCGGAAAAGGCCCGCGCTGGACGCCCGTTTGTGTTCACCGATTTAAAATCGGGACAGGGCGTCACGCAGATCGTCGATTTTCTGACCGAGACCGGCGGCCTACAGGCTGCTTAAGGGCCACCGATTCCCGAAGAAAGCGCACCCAGTGCGTTAATCCGCTCACGGGCGCGCGACCTCGCCGTCTTGGAGCATGGCCTGGACATCGGTCTGGCCGAAAAAACACCCGTCCTTTGCAGAAAAAAGCTCCGCCAAGATCGCAGCTCACGCGCGGCTGATCACGCGGTTCGTGTAAACCTGACAGTGACTGGAAGGCTGCAAACGCTGGCTTTCCATTCGGCATGCTGTGGTGGGATCACGCACTCTTCACCAGCCGGTCGCAGCCACCTCACGCTGGCGTGACGCCATGTGAAAGCCGCCCCCGTTGTGAATTTTCCAAATCCGAATACCTTCAACTCATCGAACGAGACACAGCGTCTCTTCATCAAAACCAAGAAAAGACGTAAGTCTCTTCACTAAATCTAAGGAATAAAACATGAAAAAGTTTGCTCTTACAACTGCCGCTCTCGCCGTTGCTTTCGGCGTTGCTTCGCCAGCCTTTGCTGGAAGCAATGAAAACGATGGCCTGTACGACTTCGACGCCAACATCGTTTCGGTCGACCGCGCCGCTGGCACAATCAATCTCTCCACCGGTCAAACGCTTGATCAGTCGATTGAATATTTTGCCTTCCCGCCACGCGCTTCAGTCGGCGACAAAGTTCGTATCGACATCGGCCAGGACAACACGCTCAAAGCCGTTCGCGTCCTCAACTAACGCGACAATCGACTGCGCCTGGCGGGGCTTCCTCCCTCCCCGTCAGGCGTGAGTCCGACCGCTGGTAACGGAAGGACGATCCCATGATTTGTAAGCCTCTGTTGACCGCAAGCGTGGCTGTTGCCGGCCTGCTATCCCTGTCGGCTTTGACTCTGGCCACTGAGCAAGGCTCCCAGCCTAAGCCTGATACCCTCCATGCCCAGGTTGGCCGAGTCGACCTTGCCCATGACCAGGGACTCCTTCGACCGAACTCTCGAACGGCCGACAAGCTGATCGATATTTCTGAGCGGACGAAGCAAGAGGATGCGCGGTATCGCGCGTCTGGGACCTAAAGAAACCTTTCCGCCGATCCATCTTCACCAGCCCACGCACATTGGATCGGCGCATAAGGGCAGGAACCTGTTCCCTGGCTTCTGCCATTATCTTTTGGCGCTGATTTTAGCCGAGCCAAACCCACGCAGCCGAGGCGATCAGTTGGATCGCAAGCAGCGTCAACACCCATTTGAAGGCGGTGCGGAACGTCGCTTCCGGCAGCGCGTGTAGGAGCCTTGTCCCAAGCAAGGTGCCCAGGAAACCAGCAGCCACCATAGCGACCATCACCGGCATCCACGCGCCAAAAGCAAAGCCCAAGAAGCCGAACACAACGACCTTCAACCCGTGCTGCATCACCATGGCAGCAGCGTGGGTGCCGGCATAGTGTTTGCGGTCATCCAATCGCGGCGCGAGCAGCGCGGCCACAAACGGCCCCGTCGCGCCGACGAACATGGTGAGGATCGTGGCGAACACCCCGCCGACTGCCAAGCCCAACGGCCCGCCTTTGGCGCCTTTCACCTTCGGCGCCCAAAGCGTGAAAAGCACGAACAGGCCGACAAAGGTCTTAAGCAGCGTTTCGGGCAGCGTCACCACAAGCTGCCCGCCGATCAGGGCACCGATGAGCGCACCAACCGTAAAAACGCCGAGCATCGGCCAGACAACCTGGCGCAGTTGGACCAGTGCCCGCCCGGCATTGGCGCCAAGCTGAACCACGCCATGCACTGGGATCAGGACGGCCACCGGGACAATCGACGCCATCACCGCAAGCAAGGCGACACCGCCGCCAATGCCAAAAGCGGCCGTCAACGCGGCCGTGAAAAACGCCGTCGCGATGAGGAGCAACGCAAAGCCGAGCGACAGGCCCTCTGGCAGCAGACTCTCAACTCCCATAAAGGCTTGCATCGTTTACCTGTTGTTGACCATTGCGCACGGTTCTCGCTCTGGCAGGAGCGTGCGATGAAGGCAAGGTCGGCTCCAGGGATGGTTTGTTGAAACGCAAGAAAATCAAGACTTTGGCTCACCAGCAAGCGGCGAAAGCCAACCCACACAAGACCAAGACCCAGTGCCTTTGATCAGTAAAGATGACCAAATAGTAACGCTGAACTAAGGACTGTCGGCTTACGTAGGACATAGAGAGTTTTTCGCCTGTTGATCGACTGATGTGGCGCCGTTTTGGTACGCGGTCAGCAATCATGATAGCACCAACCCCTTGGAGTATTCCCCCCGATGACCAAGACATTGAGCCCTGTTTTGTGCGCCAGCGTTGCCCTGGCAAGCCTCGCGGCCGCGCCGGCGCTGGCCCAATCGGCTTTTGACCGCGTTGAACAAGGCTGGCACTTTTTCGGCCAAGGCGGCCAGCCTGCCGAAGTACGGCTGGGTCTGGGCGCAGGCTTCAGCCCGGACTATCAGGGCTCCGATGAGTATGAGGTGATGGCGCTGCCGGTGATCACCGCCCGCAACGTGTTCGGCTTCAATTTTACACCCTTTGCGTTGAGCTACAATTTGGCGCAGTACAACAGTGCCGGTGGTGCCTGGAGCGTCGGCTTTGGTCCGCGCGTCGCCTTCGATTTCGGGCGTGATCAGGATGCCAACGTCGCGCTTGCCGGCCTGGGCGATGTCGATTCCAGTGTTCTGCCAGGCGGTTTCGTCAATGTCCGCTTGGGTCCGGCGCTCGCCACGGCTTCATTCGGCCAAGATATCGCCGATGGCCATGATGGCGCGGTGGCCGATTTTGGCCTGAGCACTTTTGTGCCCGTGTCCCAGCAGATCACGCTGATGCCAGGTATCACAGCAAGCTGGGCGGACGACGACTACATGCAGTCGTACTTTGGCATCACCGCCGCGCAGGCCGCGACCAGCGCTTACACGCCCTACACCGCCAATGGCGGCTTCAAAAGCGTCGGCGCCAACGTCAACGCGATCTACGCGATCAACGAAAACTGGGCCGCCAACACGCGCCTGAGCTATGAGCGGCTGCTGGGCGATGCTGCCGACAGCCCGATTGTCGACGGGCCGGGCAGCGCCAACCAGTTCTCGGTGATGCTCGGGGTCACGCGCGGCTTCAGCTTCTAGAGCGTTTCCAGCAAAAGTGGACACCGGTTTTGCGTCCGGAAACGCGATAAAACAAAGACTTAGAGCAGCGCGCGTGAATCGGAGATCACGAGAACTGCTCTAGACAAGCCTCTGTCATCCCGGAAGCCCGTCAGGGCTGTCCGGGATCGTCAATTCTCCGTCGCAAGACGATCCTGGGTCGCGTTCCTCGCCCGGGATGACGTCTCCGGTCGGTCGCTACCCCGCCAACCGGGTCTCGACCAGCTCCACCCAATAGCTGGTGCCGAGCGGAATGATGTCGTCGTTGAAATCATAATGCGGCGAATGCAGGTTGGCCGAAGCCTCGCCATTGCCGGTGAAGATGAACGCGCCGGGGCGCCCTTCCAGCATGAACGCGAAATCTTCCCCGCCCATCACCGGCGCCATATCGGTATCGACCTTGTCGGCCCCCACCACTTTAGAGGCGATGGTTGCGGCGAACTGGGTCTCGCGTTCGTGGTTCACAACGACGGGATAATTGCGCTCGTAATCGAGCACGGCCGTGCAGCCCATAGCAGTCGACACGCTTTCCACGATCTCGCCGAGGCGCTTTTCAGCCAGGTCGCGCATTTCTGGGATCAGCGTGCGCACCGTGCCCGTCATCTTGACCCGCTCGGGGATCACATTGTCTGCATCGCCGGCATGAATGGTGGTCACCGAGACGACGATGCTTTCCAGCGGATCGGCGTTCCGTGAGGCGATGGTCTGCAGCATGGTGATGATCTGCGCCGACGTAACCACCGGATCGATACCGGTGTGCGGGCGCGCGGCATGACCACCAACGCCGGTGACCACGATCTGGAAAATGTCAGTCGCCGCCATGGTTGGACCAACGCGCATGGCAAACTCACCCACCGGAATGCCCGGATAGTTGTGCATGCCATAGACTTCTTCGATGCCGAAGCGCTCGAAAAGCCCGTCATCCATCATCGCCTTGGCACCTGCCCCACCCTCTTCGGCAGGCTGGAAAATCACCGCAACCGAGCCGGCAAACCCGCGCGTTTCGCAGAGATGTTCGGCCGCGCCGAGCAGCATCGCCGTGTGCCCGTCATGGCCGCAGGCATGCATCATGCCGGGTTTGGTGGAGGCGTGCGGCACGCCGGTTTCTTCTTCGATCGGCAGCGCATCCATGTCAGAGCGAAGACCCACTGTCGGCCCGTCCCCCTTGGAACCTTTGATGATGCCGACAACGCCGGTTCGTCCCAAGCCTTCCACGACCTCGTCACAACCAAAGGCGCGCAGCTTTTCGGCGACGAACGCCGCCGTCTCCTGCACCTCGTACATGATCTCGGGATTTTGATGCAGATGGCGCCGCCACTCTTTGATGGCGTCCGCACGATCAGCAAGGCGGTTGTTCACGGGCATGGGGGTCTCCGAATGAGGTTTGGTTTCATCCTAGCGCGACTGGTGAACCGATCAAAGCGGACAGATCGTCATGGCCGCCCTTGAGGCGGCCATCCAGCTTTGAACCGTCGTGCTTACACGACTGTGCAGACCAGTAACCACGGGATGGATGGCCGGGTCGAGCCCGGCCATGACGGTTGATAAATAGGCGCTAGCCGACAGCCGCCTGCCGCTCGCGGTCCTTCTTGATGCTCCAGGCCAGTATCCCAAGCACCACCAAGGCGCCAGCGGTCTCAAGCAGTGGCGTGTTCGGCCACATCAGCGCAACGCCGGAAACAGCGGTCAGGATGCGCAGAGGCCAGTTCAGCGGATACTCCATATGCCCTTCGATGGCCGCGCCGAGCGCGTAAACGCCGAGCGTCGCGGCCATGAAGATGAAGACCGACTCCATCAAATCGCCGCCCAAAAAGTTGGTGTAAGCAAAGAGCACGGGCATCAAATAGATGCCCTTGGCGAGCTTCCAGCTCATCACGCCAGTGGCCATGGGCCGCGTTTTGGCGATCGCCGCCGCCGCGAAGGCCGTCAGGCAGACCGGCGGCGTGACGTTGGAATCCTGAGAAAGCCAGAAGATGATCATGTGCGCCGACAAAAGCGCGGTGGTGATCAGCGCCGGATCAAGCACCTGGGGGTAGACCACCGACAGCAGTTCCTGCGGCATGGAGGCCACGAGCGCGCGCGCCGCATCCGGCGCCATGGGCTCGGCCAGCAGCGGCATGACGGAGGGATCGGCGAGCATGAAGCTCATGCGTGCCACTTCAGGGATCGTGCCATCCACCAAAGCCGAAACCAGATGCGCGTTCTGGATCAGCGCATGCAGGGCCGGCGCGGAAAGCGTGGCAAGCACGATGTAGGCCGCC
Source organism: Hyphomicrobiales bacterium (assembly GCA_046290415.1). Classification (GTDB taxonomy): domain Bacteria; phylum Pseudomonadota; class Alphaproteobacteria; order Rhizobiales; family MH13; genus MH13. Next base: position 20,053 of record JBKAGN010000033.1, on the reverse strand, counting down.
GTCACCGGCAGGCCCATGCCAAGCACCAACGAGGCCAGCGCGATAAGCGCAATGGCGATCATCAAATTGCCGCCCGCCCAATCGGCGATCATCAGGCTGAACGTGTTGCCGATACCGGTCATGGCAATCACGTTGACCATAGCGCCAACCGCCACCAACAAAACGCCGGTCATGATCATGTTCTTCGCGCCGAGGATCAGCGCGTCCATGATGGCTTTCGGACCCATCTTGTTGGGGGTGAGCCAACTGGCGACGATCACCGAAAGGATCGCCCAGATGGCCGCAAAAACCGGCGTGAAACCGTAGATCAACAGACCAATCAGCGTGACCACCGGGATCAGAAACGACGGACCACCGCGTTTCAAAACGTCGATGGCCGAGGGCGCATCGTCAGCGGCCACCTGCATGTTGAGCTTCTTGGCTTCGATGCGCACGAAAAAGCCGACCGAGAGGAAATAGACCAGCGCCGGCAGGAAGCTGACCGCGACGATGTCGAGATAAGGAATCTGGGTGTAGCTCGCCATCACAAACGCGCCCGCGCCCATGATTGGCGGCATCAGCTGCCCACCGGTGGAGGAGGCCGCCTCCACCCCGGCAGCAAAGCGCGGCGGAAAGCCCGAGCGCTTCATCAGCGGGATGGTGATGACGCCGGTCGAGACGGTGTTCGCCACCGCCGAGCCGGAAATGGTACCGGTCAGGCCGGAAGAAAAGACGGCCACATAGCCGGGACCGCCGATAAATTTGCCAGCCACCGCGCGCGCCAGATCGATGATAAACTCGCCCGCGCCGGAGCGCACCAAAAACGCCCCAAACAGGATAAAGAGGAAGACGAAGGTCGCCGAAATGTTGGCAATCGTGCCGAACATGCCCTCATCGGTGAAAATCGTGCGGAAGATGATGGTTTCGACCGAAAGTCCGGCAAACCGGAACACACCATCCAGATGCTGGCCCCAAAAGGCCGGATAGGTCAGCGCCAGAATGATGAGAATGGGGATGATGAGGCCGGTGGCGCGGCGGGTCAGCTCAATCGCGCCGATGATGACGATGATGGCATAGACCCATTCCTGCGGCGCCAGCGACACGCCGCGCGCATAGATCGCATTCTCCGAGGCGATCAGCAGCAGCGTTGCCACCGATACCACGACGCCAAAGACCAGATCGAAAGCGAGCACCGCCCTACGGGCGCCTTCGCCGCGGGTGCGGATCATCGGGTAGCGCATGGATGCCAGCACGGCGAAGCCGGCAAAATGGATGCCGGTCAGCCAGAAGGTCGACATGGTGCCAATGAAGTTGGCGTAGAGGTGGAAGATCGAGACGGCCAGCGCCAGACCGGAAAACACCAGGCCGATGAACCCAGCATCAAGCGGGCGGGTTTCATCTTCAACGTGGTCTTCGTCGATGTTTACGTCCAGATTGGCCATGTGGTCCTCGCACCTTCGCAACGCAAAAGCCCCGCGCCATCGATGCGGCGCGGGGCAAAAATGTTCAGCAGATCAAATGCTCTGCCAACCGCTCTGCCTACATAGCGGGGCGAAGGCGATCGGGGATCTCGACCCCGGCTTCTTCATAGTAGCGGATCGCGCCGGGGTGCAGCGGCAAAGGCAGACCGGCAATCGCCGCATCAAGGCTCATCGCCTGCGTGGCCGGGTGGATACCGCCAAGAAACGCCAGGTTCTCATAGATCGTCTTGGTGATCTGATAGATCGTTTCCTCGTCGATATCGTCGCGCACCATCAGGAAGTTCGGTTGCGCGATCGTCTGCACATCCTCATCGACACCTGGATAGGTGCCAGCTTCAATGGTGTAGCGCGTCCAAAGCTCGTCAAAATCGCCATTGGCCGCGACCATCTGCTCATCGGTGAACTCAAGCAGCGTGATGTCGTCGCCCATCGACGCGAAAGCCCGCGAGACGGCGCCAACCGGCGCACCGGCAGGCGTTGACATGCCGGCAATCTGACCGTTCTGCAATGCATCAGCCGACGGGCCGTAACCGGCAAAGACCAAGTCGTAGGTCTCTTCCATGTCGATGCCCAGACCCGCCAAAATCGTACGGTTGGAGCCGATGGTGCCGGAGTTCTGGCGACCCATGGACATGGACTCACCAGCCAGAGCTGCAATGTCGGACACCGTGCCGGTATCGACATGTTCGGTGCGGATCACGAAGTGCTCCACATTCGGCCAAAGCATGGTGATCGAGCGCAGGCTTTCCTGCGGGCCAGCATCGGCCAGCGGACCGGTGCCAGTGGCGGCATAGGCGCCGAACAGGCCTTGAACGATGGCGAACTGGGCTTCGTTGTCGCGCAACAGCGCGATGTTCTCGCCCGAACCGGCGGAGTTGATCGCCGACACGTTGATGCCCATGGACGGCTGCAAGCGCACCTTGATCAAAGTGGAGAGCGCAACGCCGACAGGATAATAGGTGCCGCCGGTGGAGGCGGTCGCAAGCAGGTAATCCTGCGCGTCCTGCGCCTGTGCACCGGCTGGAGCACCCACCACGCCAAGCGTCAGGGCGGCGGCAAGCGCGCCGGCGCCGAGCACCGAGCGGCGAGTCGGTTTGGTTGCGGATTGTGTGGAATTGGTCATTCAGGTCTCCCTCGCAATGGCGCTGATTGTTGTGCCTCATCTCCTTTGGGAGTGGGCGCCAGCGCTCATCCGTAATTCTTAGTACGGGGCACAGGCGCAGGTAAAGCCCAACTGGTAGGCAGTTACTGGTGCGCATCGGCAAAGGAAATTGCCCCAAAGCGGCGACAAACCTTCCCTTTTGCCTTGCTGGTGCCACATCGGTTAGAAACGAGGAGACTGTCGATGTGAGTCGCGCAAACGCTCAGCAATCGGCGCCAAGCATGTCATCGTCATCCTGAACGCCAAAATGGGCTGAAGAATCGTGCCATCCATCCGCTTTCCGCTCTTCGCCTACCGCTATGCGTTTTTGGCCTGCATGGTGTTGGCCCTTGGGCTGCTGTCGTCCGGGTTCGCCCAGGCGCAGACCTCCTCCGGCCTAGGCCCCTATAACGGGCCGAACATCACCATCGATGTCGGGTCAATGCGGGTGCTTTCCTCCAACCGGGCCTTCGATGCCTGGTATCCGGCCTCGACGACGAAACTGATGACCGCCTATGTGGTGTTTGAGGCTGTCCGCGAGGGTCGGGTGACCATGCAATCGCCGGTCACGATCTCTGCCAATGCCGCCGCCCAACCCCCCTCCAAGGCTGGCCTTGCCGTCGGTCAGGTGCTGACGGTGGAAAATGCACTGCGCGTGCTGATGGTGAAAAGCGCCAACGATATCGCCGTTGCCCTGGCCGAAAGCGTCGCCGGGTCTGAGCCGGCCTTCATCGACCAGATGAACAGTGCCGCGCGCGCGCTTGGCATGAGCCGCTCGACCTTCACCAACCCGCACGGCCTGCCCGATCGCGGCCAGGTGACCACGGCCTACGATCTGGCACTGCTGACGCTCGCTTTGATGCGTGATTATCCCGAACGCAACGATTTCTATTCCATGGGCGCTGTCCGTCTGGGAGAAGCCCGCTGGGTCAACCACAACCTCTTGCTTCAGCGCTATCGCGGCGCCTTCGGCTTCAAGACCGGCTACATTTGTGACAGCGGGTTCAATCTGGTGGCCGGCGCCCGTCGCGGTGGTCGCACCTTGATCACCGTGACGCTCGGCGCCCGCTCCGGCCTGGAGCGCGCAGCCGCCTCTGCCCATCAGCTTGACGAGGGCTTCCGTCGCGGCGGCGGTCTGTTTGGCGATGTCGCCGGCACGCCACTCGCCGATTTCCGCCCCAGCGGTGCGGTCCAGACGACCGCGACACGTATGCGTCCCATTGTCTGCCAAAGCCCACGGGTGCGCCCCACCTTTGAAGAGATCGCAGGCCAGTTCGGCACGTCCGGTCCGGGCTTCAATCCGACAGCCGTCGCCAGCGCTTTCTCCGGCGATGCCAGCGACATTGTCCTGCCTAACTCCGGCGCCGCCAGCGGCGAAAATGACGGCGCCGACGAGATCGATGTTCTCGACACGCTGCTCGGTCCGGTGGTCCGCGAACCGCAGCCGATCCGATTGGCCTTGGGCGGCGCGACCGGCCCTGCCGTCGCGCCCGCCGGGCGCTGGCTGGTACCCAACCCGATGGCCCGTCCCCCCTCAGGCCAACTTGCCCTGGTACCAGTCACCGCGCCTGCAGCGGCGGCCGCAACAGCGCTTCCCGGCCAAATCGCACCGGCCACCGGTGGCCCGGCCGTGCAGCTGAACCCACCAGCGGCAACCGGCAACCCCGGCGCTATTTTGGGTACGGTCGGCCAAGCGGTGCCAATCCCTGTGCCCTCGCCTGTGCCTTCCCCTTTGCCACGCCTCAACTAAGCCAGATCCATGGACCCCAAGCGTCCGGACCGCATGCCGGTGCTCGTCCTGTCGGGCTTTCTCGGTGCCGGCAAGACGACCTTTCTCAACCAGTTGCTGAGCGCGCAGGTGCTGGCCGACTCCATGGTCATCGTCAACGAGTTTGGCGATGCCGGCCTGGACAGCCTGTTTCTGGAAGCTGAAAGTGGGGCTCAAGGGACCGGTCTGATGATTGAGGAACTGACTTCCGGTTGCCTGTGCTGCACCTTGCAGGGCCCGCTGGTGACGACCTTGGAGGACCTGCTGCGCGCCCGCGACAATGGGCGGATCACGCCGTTCAAGCAGCTGATCATCGAAACCACCGGCCTCGCCGATCCGGCACCCATTTTGGGCGCCTTCGCCAAGCACCCCTATTTGTCGCTGCGCTACCTGGTCGGTGGAATCGTGACCGTGGTCGATGCTGCCCAAGACCTTGCCCATTTGGATGAGACAGCCGAAGCCACAGCCCAGATCGCGGTGGCCGATGTTTTGGCCCTCTCCAAGACCGATCTGGTCGATGAAAAAACAATAGACCAACTCAACACGGCCCTCAGCGCCCGCAATCCCCATGCCGAGCGCAAAAGCACAACCGAACTGGCAGGGGATACCGCCTGGCTGGAAAGCCTTTTGGCCCAAGCGAGCCCCATCACGCCAAGCCCCATCGTGCCCGCAACCGACAACCCGCATAGCCATCACCACGATCACCAGCACGCTTTCTCGGTTGTCCTTGAAACCGACGCTCCGCTGGAGAGTCGCGTGCTTGCCATGGTCATGGACCTGCTTGCGATGAACCTGCCGGGCGATTTGTTGCGCGTGAAAGGCATCGCCTGGGTCCAGAGCGATGGCACGTCGGAACCCTGGGCGGTGCACGCTGCCGGCCCGCTTCAGCATCCCGCCCGCCCGATCACCGGGCCGATCGTCGGCAAGCTTCCTCCCGATGCGACACAGATCGTGGTGATCACGCGCACCGATCAGACGCAGCGGATTAGAGATCTTTTCGCTGCCTGCCTGAAGCAGAACCGCGCATCGGTTACCCCCGCCTGATCCAGAACGTCGCGCGCGCGCCCTCGACCTTCTGGCCGACGACAACATGGCCCTCTTCGCGCGCCATATGCGGCAGATCGAGAATGGCCATCGGGTCGGAGCTCTCCACCTGAACCACGTGGCCGGGCGCCAGACCAAGCAGCGCCTTGCGCGCACGCAGCACCGGCAACGGGCATTTCAGCCCGATGCAGTCCACCAGGTGCACACTGTGTTCACCCATGATCGGCTCGTCACTCATGCCGTTTTGTGTCACCGTCTGCCGCCAAACACCACACAAGGATGCCATGATGGATGATCGCGCGCTGGAACTCTTGGATGCCTGGTGGGAGATCGGTGAAAAGGGCTGGTACAGCCAGTCCGATGAAACCGATGCCATGCTGAAGGAGCGTTTCGGCGATATGGTCGAAGCTGCACGCGCCGGCAAGCTCGATCATTGGCAGGACGCGCCGCACACAACGCTCGCGCTTCTGTTGCTACTCGACCAGCTTCCGCGCAACATCTTTCGCGGCACCGCCGAAGCGTTTTCATCGGATGCGCAGGCCATGAAGATCGCCGATGCCGCTCGCGCCAAGCGTTTCGACAAAGCCTATCACGGCGTTGCCCGCGGCTTTTTCTATATGCCCTACATGCATTGCGAGGATTTGGAGGCGCAGAACACCTGTTGCGACATCTTCCGGCAGATTGGCAATCAGAACGGCTATTATTATGCGCTGGTGCATATGGATGCGATCCGGCGCTTTGGCCGCTTCCCGCACCGCAACACAATCCTCGGGCGCGTCACCACGCCCGAGGAAGAGGAGTATATGAAGACTGGTGGGTTTTCGGCCTGACACAAGCAAACTCAGGAAAAGTGGAAACCGGTTTTCCGTCCGAGTTTGCGTGAGAGATGGTGGGTTTGCGGCCTAGAGCGTTTCTCATGAACACCGAGTCACTCGAAACGCTCCAACTTATTGTTTTGTCGCATTTTCCGGGCGCGAAACCGCACACACTTTCGCTGAAAATGCTCTAGGCAGCCGCCACATCCGTCAGGAACTGGTCCACCTTGGCGCGCAGCTGTTGCGAGCGGTCGCTAACCTCACCGGAAGCCTGCTGGACCTGGCCAGCCGACTGCGAGGTTTCGTCGACAGCCTGGCTCATCATGGTCATCGCTTCGGCCACCTGACCAGTGCCCTGCGCGGCTTCGTTGATGTTGCGCGAGATTTCAGCCGTGGCCGACCCCTGCTCTTCCACCGCTGCGGCAATGGCGTTGGTGTAGGTCTGCACGTCACGCATGGTCTGGGCGATGGCCTCGATGGCCTGCGCCGAATCCGTCGTCGATCCTTGAATGCCGGCAATCTGGCTGGCGATCTCTTCGGTCGCCTTGGCCGTCTGGTTGGCGAGTGATTTCACCTCGCTTGCCACGACCGCAAAGCCCTTGCCCATCTCGCCGGCACGCGCCGCTTCGATGGTGGCATTGAGCGCCAACAGATTGGTTTGCTCGGCAATATCCTGGATCAGGGACACGACATCACCGATCTGCTGCGCTGCGGCAGCAAGCTGGGTCACCTTCTCGCTGGAATCGACGGCCGAACGGGTCGCCTGATCGACGATTTCGTTGGTCTGCACAACCTGGCGGGAGATTTCCTCAACCGAAGACGACAGCTCTTCGGTCGCCGCTGCCACCGTCTGCACATTGGCCGAAGCTTCTTCCGAGGCCGCACTGGTGGTCATCACCTGATCGCGTGAGGTATTGGCAACGCCGTTGAGAGCCGTCACCGAACCTTCCATGGAGCGGGTGTTTTCCATGACGGCATCGAGCATGGCGGAGGATTCGGTGCGGAAAGCCGCCACCAACTCGTCCACACGCGCCTGGCGCTCAAGGCGCGCCGCCTGTTCAGCATCGGATTCTTCGCGCATGCGGATCCGCTCCAAGGCGGAGTCGCGGAAGCTCACCAGACCCCGTGCGATCGTGCCGATCTCGTCATTGGCATCCGTATCGGCAATCTCCACATCGTAGTTTTGTTCGGCAAATGACCCCATGACCTTTGATGCACGACCGATACCGCCGGTGATCTGGCCGGCAACGCGCACGCTCAAAAAACCCGTTCCCAAAAGGACGGCGATAATCAAGGCCAGTTCCACATAGAACAACTGCATCGCTGATGCTGCTTGGCCCTCTGCCATCTCTTCGAGCTCGACAATGGCAGCTTTCTCCACATCGTGAAGCGCTTCGATGCGCACAGAGCTTGCCTCAAACCATTGTGATCCTGACACAGCACTGATGTCGCCACCGAACGGCGCGGATTGCGCGATCTGTCGAAGCTGATCGACCGCACCGGTCACTGCATCCGTCAACAACGTCTCAAAAGTCCGCTTCATCGAATCCGATGCCAGGCGATCAAAGATGGAAAAATCTGTCGCTTGAGCACCTTGCAGGGACAGCATTCGAGCATAAACGGTCTCGTCGAAGGTCCCCGAGGAGAAGCCAGCAGCCCCCATGGCACGTTCCAGGCCAGCGGCTTCCTTGGCTTCCAAAATAGCAATGTAAGCCTCAACACGTTCAGCCATCTCACCGGAGTGCGCAAAGTCTTCAACATGCTCCAGCGCGACAATCAGATGATGAATGGTCGACGTGTAGACGCTAGCCATGTCAGCGACAGTGGCATTTCCAGCATCGACTTGCGCGCGCATCTCGAAAACACGTTGCTCATCAGCATAGATCGTTTCGACGTACCCGGAAAACGCTTCTTCAATGACGTCCGACATCGTGGCAAGCATATGCTCAACTTCGGCATAGCTTTCATTTGTTGCCGTGCGCTGTTCTGCCAAGCTGTCGACATTGTTTACACCACCGGACGCCACATGGCCCGCAGTCAAACCGCGTTCGCGCTGCAGCTCATGGACCACCTCGCCGAGAATCTCAGCCTTGTGGAGCAGGAGGCCCATATCTGACGCAGACTTTGCTTCTTTCCAGGTGGAATAGAGCGTGAAGGTGGACAGGGCAGCCAATGCTACCAGCGGTAGCGTGCAGCACAGCAAGATGCGCTGCTTGATAGACAAAGACGACAAAGACATAAATTCCCCCAATACAATCTTAGATACACATCGTCTACGCAGATTGACGAAGCGTTAAACCGCCTAACTTAACGATCCAGTCACCATCGTCGCGAACCCGCCCTTAAGTGCTGTCCGGCTAAAAGGCCCTGAACCAAAAGGGATTTTTTGCGCGTGCACCTGTTTTCGAGCCTTTCGGCAAAACTGCCGGCCAATTTGAGCGAAAAACTCGCGCCCGTTAGCGCGAAGCTCGACTTGGCCTTCTCCGATGACGGGCCGCGCTCCAAGGCGGCGCGGGCCGCTTTGTTCACCTTTGCGGTGCGCGTCTTCAATGCTGGCCTGGCCTACATTTCCCAGATCATCCTCGCCCGACTGATGGGGCAATATGAGTATGGCGTCTTCGCCATCATCTGGGTTTGGGTGATGGTGCTGGCGACCTTCTGCGCGCTGGGATACCCAACCGGCCTGCTGCGCTTCCTGCCTGAACTTCACAAAACAGGCCGCTACCGTGAGCTGCGCATGGTGATGATCCGCGGCAGCCTGGTGAATGTCGGCTTCGCCAGCCTGCTGGGTGCGACGGGTATTGCGATCGTGCTCTTGATGCCAGGCCTCTTTGAGCAGGCGTTCGTCTGGCCGCTGATCTTTGCAGCCATCTGCGTGCCGATGCTGACACTGCTGGACAACCAGGACGCGATTGCCCAAGCGTTCGATTGGCCCGACCTGGTCAACATTCCAAGCTTTGTCGCGCGCCCCACCTTCGTGCTGGCACTTTTCGTGCTGTTCGTGCTGGTCGGCATCGAGGCCAACGCCGCCACGGCCATGCTCGCCAGTCTGGTTGGGGTCTGGCTGGTGATCGTTGGCCAGTTCTTCGTCCTGCGCCACCGGCTCACCAAGCTGCTGGGCGCCCACGCCGACTACGAACCTGACAGCGAAGGCGGCACGATCACGCCCTATGTGCGCGCCGCCCTGCCCATGCTGGCGGTGGAAGGCATCTTTTACCTCATCATCAACACCGACATCATGGTCGCCGGTCTGTTCGTCGCGCCGGAAGAGGTGGCCGTCTATTACGCCGCTGCCAAGACGCTGGCGCTGGTGCACTTCGTCTACTTCGCGATCCGCGTCGCCACCGCCCACAAAATCGCCGAATACCATGCGCTCGGCAATGAAAGCGCGCTGCGCTCGACCTTGCGCGATGCGATCCGTTGGACCTTTTGGCCCTCCTTGGGCCTGGCGCTGGCGCTTTTGGCCTTTGGCGGCTTCATCCTCGGTCTGTTCGGCGAGGGCTACGCCGAAGAAGGCATGCTGTTCCTGGCCATCTTGCTCGCCGGGGTTGTGATCCGCGCCTCCATCGGTCCAGCCGAAGCCATCCTCACCATGGCGAATGCACAAAAGCTCGCCGCCTGGCTTTATGCCGGCGTTTTCGTGGTCAATCTGGCGCTCAACTTCGCGCTGATCCCGCTGTTCGGTCTGGTCGGCGCCGCCGTTGCAACCGCCCTTTCCATGGTGGTTGAAACCCTCCTCCTGGTGATCGCGGTCCGTCGCACACTGGGCGTGGTCTCCTTCATCGGCGTGGTTGGCCGGTTGAAGGAACCCTCCGAACCATTGCCAGCGCCAGGCCCGGCCGAATGAGCGCGGCCACTCTCACAGACCAACCGTTCTCTCTGCCGCTCGGCTATGACTGGCTGGCGGCCAACGCTGTCGAACGCAACCTGTTCTTCGAACCGGCCATGATCGAACCGGCCTTGCGCCATCTGGCGCTGGATGGTGTTGAGCTTTGCGTTGCAACCGATCCTGAAAACGCCATTCCGCGCGCCGCCATGCCGGTTGTTCGTGCCCGTGGTCGCTATGGCCCGGTCCCAACGCCGTCGCCACTTATGGTCTGGCATCATCCCTATTCCATGGTCGGCACACCGCTTGTGTCACCTGAAGAGCCGGAAACGGCCCTCGACGCGTTGTTCGCCAAAGCCGCCCGTCGGCAGGATGGACCACCGGTGCTGCTGATGCAGAAGGTGCTCGCCGATGGGCCTGTTTGGCCGTTGATACAAAAGGTCGTCGAAGACAGTGGTCGCCGCCTGCATGTTCTGGAATCCACGCCGCGCGCCGGCCTACGCCTCGACGCTGCGGCTGCAAAGACAGCAACCTTGCGCAGCATATTGGGTGGAAAAAGCACGCAATCGGTCAAAGCCAGCCGCCGCAAACTTGGTGCGCATGGTGCGCTTTCTCACACCACGGCGACATCGCCTGAAGACGTGCGCGCCGCGCTTGCGGTCTTCCTGGCGCTGGAAGCCGGTGGCTGGAAGGGACGAAGCGGTACAGCACTTATCAGCAGCGGTCATGATGGGTTTGCGCGTCAGATCGGAAGCAATCTTGCCCAAGAGGGCCGCACGCGCATCGACCTCACCATGCTGCATGAGGAAGGCAAGAAGCCCAGACCCATCGCAGGAACGTTCTCCATCAAAGCCGGTACCCATGACGCGCCGATCTGGATGCCATGGAAGATCGCCTTTGATGAGGCCTTCGTTCGTGCTGGACCAGGCGCTCTCACCCTTGCCGACCTCACAGATCGGCTGTTGCAAGAGGCCAAAGACGCCACGCAGCCCTTGATGATTGACAGTTTGGCCGACCCTGAAAGCCTGCTTGCCCGCCGTCTCTGGCGCGATCAATGGACGCTGATGGATGTTGTGATCGACCTAAAACCCGGCGGCAGCGGCGCCTTCGGGCCCATTCTGCTGGCCGAAAAGGCGCGCAAGTCTGCTTTTGTGGCAGGCAAAGCGGCGCGCGCCGCCATCAAGCGCGCTGCCAAACAGGCCCAAGCCGCGCTCAAGCGCTGATCCTTTCGATCAATCCTGGTGCTTGAGCATCCGGCGGATGATCTTGCCGGTGGTCGTCATCGGCAGCGTTTCCACAAAGCGGATGTCGCGTGGATACTCGTGGGCGGCAAGGTTGGCGCGCACATGCGCGCGCAACGTATCGGCCATCGCTTCGCCCGGTTCATACCCATCGCGCAGCACCACAAACGCCCGCACAATCTGCGTGCGCAGTTCATCGGGCACGCCGACAACCGCCGCCATGGAAACCGCGGGATGCCCGGTCAGACAGTCTTCGATCTCGCCCGGGCCAATGCGATGGCCCGAGGATGTGATCACATCATCATCGCGGCCCATGAACCAGATGAACCCGTCAACATCGCGCATCGCCATGTCACCCGTCATCAGCAAGGTGCCCAGCGTCGCGGAGGCAAGATATTTGCGCTCGCTGGCCTGCTCGGCCTTCCAATAGCCAAGAAACATCACCGGGTCCGGCGAACGCACTGCGATCTCGCCAAGCTCACCCGGTTCGGCCTCGGTACCGTCTTCGCGCACCACAAACACATCATGTCCCGGCACCGCCTTGCCGGTGGCGCCGGCGCGGGTCGCGCCATAGGTGGCAGAGGACCCGATGATGAGATTGCATTCGGTCTGGCCATAGGCCTCGCTGATCGCAAACCCGAAAGCCCGTTCGGCCCATTCATAGGTCGCGCGCCCAAGCGCCTCGCCGGCCGACATGACCGAGCGCAAGCCGATGCCGCGCATCGTCTCATCGGAGACGCTGGCCCGCATCAGTTTCAGCGCCGTCGGCGGCAGGAAAGCATGCGTCACATCGCGCGCGGCCATCATCGCCGCGACCCGAGCCGGATCGAACCCTTTGGCATCGGAAAACGAAACCACCGGTGCGCCGAGCGACAAGGCCGGGAAGAGCAGGTTGAGCAGTCCACCCGCCCAGGCCCAATCGGCAGGCGTGTAGAAGACATCCTCGACCGACACCGATCCGCCATGGGCGAACAGAAAGCCCGGCATATGGCCGGCGAGCACACGGTGACCGTGCAGCGCCCCTTTGGCCGGGCCTGTGGTGCCGGAAGTGTAAATCATCAGACAGGGGTCATCACGGCAAGTAACTGCTGGCGGCACGGCAACGCCCGTGTCGGCTAGCAAATCATCATAGGAAAGCGCCCCATCAACCGGCTCGAGCGCGATCGTGTGCACCAAATCCGGCAGATCACCATCGATACTGGCAAGGCTCGCCGCGCCCGCCGCCGACACGAAGGCAAAGCGCGCGCCGCTGTCGCGCATGCGGTGCGCCAGTGCCTCGCGACCGTAACGTTCAGACAGGGGCACGCTGATCAGTCCGGAGCGCAGGATGGCCGCCTGCACCACAAGTGTCCTCGCGCCCTGCGGTGCGATCACCGCCACGCGATCGCCCTTTTGAGCGCCGAGAGCCTGCAGCGCGCCGGAGAGCCGCGCGGCTTCATCGGCCAAATCACCAAACGTTGCCACCTCACCGGTGACACCATCGATAATCGCCGGAGCGGTTGGATTGAGCGCTGCCGGCGCATCGAGAATCTGCACGCCCATGTTCAGCGTGTCGGGCACGTCCCAGGCAAAGGTCGAGCGGGCTTCGTCATAGGTGGTTGCAGGTGCCAGCATCGCCATCAAGCCCGACCGGCAGGGCCGTCTTCGGGGCCGGTGTCATCAGAGGGCGTCCCATCTTCCTCCGGATCGATCATTCGGCTGGACCGCAGTTCGGCAGCGGTGCTGACCTGCGGCTCCGGCGCTGGAACGGTGCTGACACCAGTCTGCTTGATGGCTTCATCGCCCGACAATCCGCCGGCGCCGAGACCATCAGGCAGCGTCGCGCCGGCCTTCGACAACACGTCCAAAATGTTATCCAGATTGCGGATCGTGACATCGGATTGGGCGAACGGAATCTCGATGCCTTCCTCCTGGAAGCGCCGGAAGATTTCAAAGCGCAGATCGGACCGCACGCCATAGCCATTGCCGACATCAGCCAGATAGGCAAACAGCATGAAATCCAGCGAACTGGCGCCAAACTCGATGAAGAAAGCCGCCGGCTCGGGGTAGCTCAGCGTCATCGGATGCGCATTGGCGACTTCCAGCAGGATTTCCTTCACCTTCTGCGGATCGCTGTCATAGCCGACGCCGACCGGCACGTCGATGCGGCCCAGCGTGTCGCGGTGAACCCGGTTTTTCACCGTGCCGGCGATGAAATCCTGGTTCGGGATAAGCACGGTCGCCCTGTCAAAGGTTTGCAGCTCGGTGGCACGCACATTGATGCGTTTGACAATGCCCTGTTCCTCACCAACGACGATCCAATCGCCCTGTTTGAACGGGCGCTCGGCGAGCAGGATCAGGCCGGAGACAAAATTCGAGACGATCGACTGCAGGCCAAAACCAATGCCGACCGACAGCGCACCGGCGACCAGCGCAATGTTCTCCAAATTGAGACCGAGCGAGGATAGCCCAATCGAGGCGGCAACGATGACCCCGATATAACCGATGCCGGTGCGGATCGAGGCTTTCAGGCCGGTATCGAGCGAGGTGCGCGGCAGATAACGGTTTTCCAGCCATCCCTGGATGCCACGGGTGACCACAACACCGATGAACACCAGCGCCAGCGCGATCAGGACCGAAGTCAGCGAGAAGGAAAATCCACCGATCTCAATGCCGGTGAAAACCCGCCGGAAGATGTCGGTCAGTTGCCCGGTTTCAACGCCGAAGGGCGCGATGATCAAGGATGCCGCCGCGATGATCAAAACCAGCTTGATAACGCCCGACAGCAACACGCCGAACTGCCCAAGGCCGGTCCGCGACAGCCCGATATTGTCGTGCAGCCAGACTGAAGCGGGTGTATCTTCCTGAAGGGTCGCTGATGTCAGGCCCTCGACCAGCGCGGCGGCCAGGTGCAAGCCGGCAAGTACAACCGACGTCCAGACCAATCGATCAACGATGAACGCGCTGAGCGCCAAAAAGCCGAACAGCTGGGCAACGATGACGGCAAACGCGGCAAGACCGGTGATCGGCAGCGTCCAACGCCACAGCATGTGGGAAACCGGCGGGGTTTCGTCCGAGTCGCTCGGCGCAAGGCCACGAAGAAGCGCGCGCAGCGCGACCAAAATGGAAAGCGCGGCGACCAGCGATGGCAGCGCTTCCATAAGCTGGACAACCACCAAGGGTGAGACAAAAACCGCCGCGATGGCGCGAAGCAGTTCGCCGACCAGATAGGCAAAGGCGGCGAATCTGAAGAACGTTTCCGCGGTGCGCGCATAACCATTGGCCACCGGCACCAACCGCCACGCGGGAAGGCCTGGGGCGAGGAAGGCCCGCACGATACCGCTGATCAGGAAAAACAGGATGGTGTTCGTGGCAACCGCATTCAAAACCGCCTTGGCGCGCAGCGACAATCCGCCAACGCTTTCCAACCCGAACAGCAGCATCAAAAACCCGATGGCCGGAATCAGCGTGCTGACCAGAACGATGCGCAAGGCCCCCAAGGTCTTGTCGAAACTGGTCGGATCGACCGTGTCGGCGCGCGCCGCCTTACGCAGAGCGAACCGGCGCAGCGGAATGGCCAGGAGCAATAGGATCAGGACAAGCACACCCAGGCCGGCAAACGAGGCCGGTGTGGCGCGTGAGTGCACCGAGTTCCAGGAGTTCTCCGTCAGTTCCACCAGCCGCTGGGTGAGGCGTGGCATGTCGCCAAGGCCATCGGCCCAAAGCTGCGGCGTAAGAATGGACGAGGAGCGCTCGAACAGTCGTCCGGTAAACTCAACCGCCCGCCGCGCAATGATTTCATCGCGCAGCGTGTTGGCGCGGCCCAGCAGCAGCTCTGCGGGCTGCAACTCGCGCTCAAGTTCGGCAATCCGCGCTTGCTGGGCTTGAATTTCCGGCGTTTCCACCAATTCGCCATCGGCAGGCGCGAGGCCTTCCAGCAGCGCGCGCTGTTCAGCGAGGCGCGGCGCAACCTCACTGACCAGAACCTGGATGTCATTGCGCACCGACGTGACCTCGTCACGCAGGCTCGCCAGTGCATCAAGCGTCAGACTATCGCGCGAAAGCTCCTCACGAAGCGTATCGAGTTCATCGGACCATTCGGCAAGCTGCTGAACCGGACCTTCGGCGAGCGCCTGGTTTTCGGCATCCGGCCCAATCTCGCCTTGCGCTATGTCGGCAAACACATCCGGATTGCTCGGCGTTTCAATATCGCTCTGCGCCAGAGCCGGTGCGGCGAACATCAGCGCTGCAACAATGACGAGAGAGCGCACTGTCATCGCCGTACTCACGCGCCAGGCTCCGACCAATAGCCGACCTTCGGCAACACCGGGCCGCTGGACGTGGCGGCAGGCCGTTTGGCGATCATGTCGATCTCAACCAGCGCACCGACGGCAAGACCGGTTACCCCGACGGTGGTACGCGCCGGACGACGGTCGGCTGGAAAATAGGTCTGATAGGTGTCGTTGAAGGCCGCATAGTCGCGCTCGAATTGGGTCAGGAAACAACGGCACTGCATCACGTGCGACAGGTCCAGCCTCAGCCCGCGCAGCACGATCTCAAGATTATGCATCACCGCATGGGTCTGCGCCACGATACCCTCGGGCAATGGCGCGCCCGGATCATCGGGGTCGGTCGGCATCTGGCCGGTGAGAATCACCCAGCCATCGGCCTCGACGGCGTGAGAAAAAGGGGCAACGGGCTGGGCCGCACCGGCGATCATATGAAACTTCGGATCATCGCTCATGCGCGTGTCTTAGAAGCGTTCGTCATGCGGCGCAACAAACGGCTAGAAGGCTCAAACAAAGAGGCTAGGCGCTCGCTTTGCGCTCGTCCGTCTCGGCAGCCGTTTCCGACTGCATCTTGTCCTTGGCGTCAGACTCCGTCTGGTCGCTGGTCTCGTCCTTGGCCTTCTCGGCGTCATCGGCTGCCACCGCGGCGGTTTCAACCCTGTCGTCGGTATCCGATGCGTCAGCTTTTTCGACCGTTTCATCGGCAGAAGCCTCAGATGCGTCTGATTCCGCCTCGGCTGGTTTGACGGCGTGGTCCTCAGCTTCGGCGCCCTCTGCCACCTCGTCCGGCGGTTTAGCGGCTTGAACGGCAGAGGGAGACAGCACCTCGCCGACATGGTCAGGATAGAGCACGCCGGCCAAACCGCCATCTTCGCCCACAACCGGAACGGGATGATCGGTGTCAAGCACCGTCGGCAGCGCGTCTTCGATGGAGCTTGAAGAGTCCAACCGCTGGCCGTCATCGGCCACATCGCTCAGGCTTGGCGAGCCCGGCGCGGCGATCGCCTGCTCCAGCCTGTCTTCGGTGACGTAGCCGACATAGTTGCCGCCATCCTCGACGACATAGCCAACATCGGTGCCGCTCGTGCGCATGGAGGCAAGCGCGTTTTCAAGATTTTCATTCGTCAAACGCAGCTTCGGTGGCTTGGCGACCACATCGACGGTGAGAACGCGGGCGCGGTTCACGTCGCGCACGAACTGCGCCACGTAATCATCAGCCGGATGCATCAAGATGTCCGCCGGTGTGCCGACCTGGCTCAAAACGCCATCCTTCAGGATCGCGATTTTGTCGCCAATCTTCAGTGCTTCGTCCAAATCATGGGTGATGAAAACAATGGTCTTGTGGAACTGATCCTGCAGTTCCACCAACTGATCCTGCATCTGCGAGCGGATCAGCGGATCGAGCGCAGAAAACGCTTCATCCATCAGCAAGATATCGGCATCGGTCGCCAGAGCGCGAGCCAGGCCAACGCGCTGCTGCATGCCGCCCGATAGCTGGCTTGGATACTGGTCCTCATAGCCTTCAAGACCGACTTGAATGATCCATTCGCGCGCTTTCTTGTTACGCTCTTTTTCCTCCACCCCCTGCACTTCCAAGCCATAGCCGACATTTTCCAGCACCGTGCGGTGCGGAAACAGGCCAAAGCGCTGAAACACCATCGACATGCGCTTGCGACGGAAATGCTCCAGGCCCTTGTTGCTGAGCTTGAGAACGTCTTCGCTATCAATGACGATCTTCCCGTCGGTGGGGTCGATCAGCCGGTTGAAATGCCGGATCAGGGTGGATTTGCCCGAGCCGGACAGACCCATAATGACAAAGATCTCGCCCTGCTCGATGGACAACGACACATCGTGAATGCCCAGCGTATGGCCGGTTTCGGCCAGCAACTCGGTCTTGCCCATGCCGGCCTTCACCTTGCGCAAGGCAACCTTGGGCGTCGGACCGAAAATCTTGGTTACATTTTTTACGTCAATAAGCGCCACGGGTGGCCTCTACTCTCTTTGTACCTGGGTCAGGACCCATCAATGCCCGGCGGTGCGGTGGCTTTGCATCCGCGCGCCATAGGCCTGGGTGATGCGGTCAAACACGATAGCCAGCACCACGATGGCCAAGCCGCCAAGAAGCCCGCGGCCCGGATCGTTGCGTTGCAAACCAAGCAAGACCGTTTCACCAACGCCTCGCGCACCGATCATGGACGCAATAACCACCATGGCAAGCGCCATCATGGTTGTTTGGTTGATGCCCTGCATGATGGACGGCATCGCCAGCGGCAGTTGCACGTCTTTCAGAATCTGGAACCGCGTTGCGCCAAACGCGCGGCTGGCCTCCGTCACCTCACTGTCAACTTGGCGGATACCAAGATCGGTAAGGCGAATGAGCGGCGGAACCGCATAGATTACGGTGGCGATAATCGCCGGAACTTTGCCCAGACCGAACAGCATCACCGCCGGGATCAGATAAACGAAGCTCGGGATCGTTTGCATCAAATCGAGCACCGGATTGACCACCGCGCGCGTGCGGTTTGATCGGGCGATGATCACGCCAACCGGCACGCCGATCACCACTGAAATGAGGATCGAGACCAGCATGATCGCGATCGTCTGCATCGCTTGATCCCAGAGATCGAAAGCGCCGATGACGTACATCGCAACGCCCATGGCGATAACCAGACCCATCTTGCGACTCGCCGAATAGGCGATCAGCATGATGAGCGCGATGATTTGCAGTTCCTGCACCCACAGCCATTCCATCGGCTGGATGGTCTCCTCACCCACTGTGGTCGTGTAGCGCGAGATGAAAAACAGCGCCGCCTCAATGGCGAAGACAGCGCCGGCCAAGATGCTGTTTTTGGAAATCAGATATACGAACAGGCTGATCAGCCCGCCAAAGACGATGAGCAGGATGATCTCTGGTTCGGAGCGGCCCAAAAGCAGCCGCTCGATCCAAACCAGAATGCCAAGGATGGAGTTGGAGAAGGCCTCGAACTGATCGCCATAGGTGATGACCAGAAACTCCACGAAATCATTGGTCGCACGGCGCACCATACGTCCAACATCGACAAAAATGCCGTTCCATTCCAACTCTTCAAACATCGCTCGATTGTCCTGCCTTTGGCCGGGAATTCACTTCGCTAAAGAAAAAACGTGCGGCGCGGTAATTGCTCACCGGCGTCGCACGTTCCAGTGTTGCGCACTTAGAGAGCTGCGCGTACGCGGCTCACAACATCGGCCGGCACCCAGCTTTCCCAATCACTCGTGGTTTCAAGATAGTGAGCCGCCGCTTCATCGGCGTCAGCATCATTGTCCTGCATGTAGGCGACCGCCTGCGAGGTGGAGAGCGTCGTCGTTTCGTAACGCTCCAACAGCTCGGCAAGTTCCGGCGCGGCCTCAACGAACTCCGCATTGGCGCCGACATGAACCGGCGAGGAGGGATAAGCGGTCGTTGCGGTCGGCTCATCGCTTTCGCGCATGGCATCCCAGATTTCCTGGTCAAACGGTTCTTCTTCCAGCTGGATCAGCTCATCACCAATCTGACCGAACAGACCCGTTGGCGCCCAATAGTAGAACACCACGGGGCGCTCGCGGCGCACGCGGGACACAATGTCCGCAGCCATCGCGCCACCGGAGCCGGGGCGGAAGTTGGTGTAGAGATCGGTGAGGCCGTACACTTCCAGTTTTTTGGTGTTGATCTCTTCGCACACCCAGCCGGCCACGCAGTTGTAGAACCGCCCTTTGTCGGGATCTTCCGGGTCGGCAAACAGCTCGGCATAACGGGCAAGGTCTGCAGGCGTGCGCAGATCAGGCGCCGGCGCGTCCGGGCCTTCAACCAGATAACGCGGCACGAACCAGCCCTCCAAAGCGGCCGGGAAGTTCGGACCCAAATCGACCAAAGTCCCGTCATCCAGGCCTTCCTGCCAGGCCGGCGGCGGGTTGGCCGTCCAGATTTCCATATTGGCGTCCAGATCGCCACGCGCCAGGCCAGTAAAGCCGGCCAGCGTTTCAACCGGGATGATTTCGACCTCGCAGCCATAGCCTTCGCGCATGATGGTCGCGACCACTTCGGTGTGGAACGCGTGTGACTCATAACCAAGGCCGGCCATATTCACAGGCCGGTCGAGCGGGCATTCCTGCGCGCTTGCTGGCGCGATGGCGAAAGCTGAGACAGCCGTAAGGGTTGCAAGGCCAAGGCCTGCGGCGGTGAGGATTTTCATGAACTGATCTCCCGTGCCCATTGGCACTTAAGTGGCAGTGCGCGTGGGTGGGAAGTGCTTGGCCCTCATTGGCACAGCACCTCCACGCGCTTCCATAGACGTCAGCATAAGGCGTCAGAAGGACCTGTCCACCCGTCACTCCAGAAAAGTACCACCACTGGATGCAAGCCTGCTGACGCCCATTGCCACACCCTTTTTTATGAGCCGGCTCATCATAACGAGCCTCTCGTCGCGTCGGTGAGACTTCGTTAAGCCTGACGTCAGTTCGGATCCAGCGAG
>JBKAGN010000032.1:0-36555 GCA_046290415.1 Hyphomicrobiales bacterium | reverse complement strand
ATGTTTCCCTCCTGCGTTCGGTTACCAGCCGCCGCCGCCTCCGCCGCCACCCCCGCCGCCGGATGAGCCTCCGCCGCCGCCGGACGATCCGGAAGACTTGGGCATCGAGGACGCGTAAGCCGCGCCGATGGTGGACGCGATGGCTGTCGTTGAGGCAGCGATCGACCCAGGGTTGAAGGTGGACCCGTGATAGTAGCCAGGCCGATAGGACGGCCGATCGCTGGGCGCCATCTTGGCAAGGTGGGACTCCAGCGCTTCTGACCAGGGTTTTTCCACGCCCAGCGCGATGGCATAGGGCAGGAAGCGCTCAAAAAGCTCCAGCGAAAAGTCCGGCGCATCAACCATGTTCATGCGCTCGGCTTCGGCGACGGAAAGATAGAGGCGGAAACCCTCGATCTCGTCCATCAGCTCCTGACCTTCGGGCGTTGGCGCGAACATCAGGATGGCGAAAGTGGAGATGGTCGCCCCCATCACGAACGCCACAAGCATGGTGAGCTGCAAGGCCCAACCGGAGGCGAACTCACCGCCCGATGATGCGTGGAAAACAAAGAACAGGATCAGGATGACGCCAATCGCCGTTGCGGTGAACGCAAAGGCCGTCACGCCATGCATTTGCGGCGCGCGGCCGGTGAAACGGGCATAGGCCTTGGTGACGGTCAAGCCGACGATCAATCCGCCCAGGAAATGGAAAACAACGCCCACGACCAGCACTTCCGTTCCAGGGAACAGCACCAGAAACAGGAAGAGGCTGATGACCGCGATGACCACACCGAGGATGGTGTAGCCTGGATTGTGCTTGAAATATTTACCACCGAATTCCTGGGAGATGCTGGCACGGAAGCTCGACGTGGCACTTATGAGCTTGCGGGCGTTGGAGCGGTTGAAGGTGAGCGCATCGTTGGAGCCCAAAAGCCCGCGCATAAGCGCCCGTTCGCCGGGCGGCAATTCGCCATCGGAGGGCGCGCCGGGTTCATCGGTTCGGCGCACGGTGACGGTTTTGTCCTGCTCATCGATCGACAGTTTGCCGCGCGTGCCCAGAGACACCAAGGCCGCCATGAAGCTTTTGCCGGCATTGCCGCCCTTGTGGCCACGGAAGTAGACCCAACTGATCGCCGCCGGAGACAGCCCGCGCGGCGGCTCGAAGCGCGGGAAGACGATACCGCGCTGCGGATCGCGGCCGACCTTCATCCAGCTGGTGACCATGTAGATCAGCACCAAGAGAGCGCCAATCAAGATCGCTGCGATACCCGCATTGTCGCGTAGCGCTTTGAATTGAAGCGCGCCGCTCGACGGCTCTTCGATCAGGCCTTTTTGGAATGAGACGGCAACGGTCAGCCCTTCGCGGGCGGCCAGCGTGCTCGTGGTTTCAAAGCGCACGGTGGTCGGGCCAACAATGCTGGCGCGAGCGTTGTTCTTGGTGGAGCCAAAACGCCCGGTGAACGAGGCCGTATTGATGATGTCCGCGCCAGGCGGCAGTTGGATTGTGGCGATCGCCCGCTCGATGGGGAAGGACCAGAAATTGCCGGTGGCGTTCCAGTACACCTCGTCGAAATCCTCAAAGAAGCCCGTTTGGTGGCGCGAGCGATAGGTGATCTCGTAGGTGTAGACACCGGGCGATATCCAAACGTCCGCGCTGCCGATATAGAGCCGGGTACCGCCTTCAATCGGCTCCTCGTGATGGGGCTCGTCGGCGCCATCACGGGTCACCGACATCACTTCAAACGTGGTGCGGTCCACAAGGCCCGATGGCAGGCGGCGCACGGTTGGAAAATCACGGAAGATGCCGCGTCGGATTTCAAAGCCTTCGGCGCGCACCGTAATGCGTTCGGTGACGATGAAATCGCCATCGATTTCCACATCGACCAGCGTTTCGTAGGTGAGAATTTCCTCTCGGGCCTGCGCAGGAGTCACGGCCCAGGCAGCGGCTAGAAGGAGGAAGGCAAGAAAGCGCATCGTGCCCATGCCTGTTGCCCTCCGCTTAGCTGAACGAGACTTGCGGCGCGGCGCGATCCGCCGGGTCTTCCAGCTCGAAATATTCAGCCTGCTGAAACCGGAACTGGTTGGCGACCAGATTGGAAGGGAACTGCTCAACCTGCGTGTTGAAGCCGCGCACCGCGCCATTGTAGTAGCGGCGGGCCAATTGCAGCTTGTCCTCGGTTTCTTCCAGCGCGTCCTGAAACTCTTTGAAATTGGTCGAGGCTTTGAGGTCCGGATAGGCTTCGGCCACCGCCATCAAACGACCAAGGGCCGCACCGAGCAGGCTTTCCACGCCGGCGCGCTCGGCAGGGTGCTCGTCACCAACGGCCTGGGCGCGCGCACGTAGCGCTGTCACATTCTCCAGCACCTCTTTCTCATGCCCCATATAGCCTTTGACGGTTTCTAGCAGGTTGGGGATGAGGTCGGAGCGGCGCTGAAGCTGCACGGATATGCCGGACCAGCCCTCCCGCACCATCTGCCGGCTTTTCACCAACGCGTTGTATATCACGATGCCGTAGCCGACGACCGCGATGATGAGCGCAAAGATGATCCATTCCATGGGGCTGTTCCTTGTCTAGGCTGCCTTATCGGCGGTTGTAGCGCCGCCGGCGCGGGTGTTGAGCCAGGCCGCGCCGCAGGCTTTGGCCAGTTCGCGCACTTTAAGAATGTAGGATTGGCGTTCTGTAACGGAGATCACACCGCGCGCATCAAGCAGGTTGAAGATGTGGCTTGCCTTGATGCACTGGTCATAGGCCGGCAGCACGATGGTGTTGGCGCCCTCGCCCTCTGGCGCTCCAGCTTCCAGGAGCTTGCGGCACGCTGCTTCTGCATCCTCAAAGTGGCGGAACAGGACTGCGGTGTCGGCGGCCTCAAAATTGTGGCGGGAATACTCTTCCTCGGCCTGCAAGAAGACGTCGCCATAGGTGACCTTGTCGGCGCCGTCCTGGCCGTTGAAGTTGAGCTCAAAGACGTTTTCCACGCCCTGCAGGTACATGGCGATGCGCTCCAGCCCATAGGTCAACTCACCGGAGACCGGCGCGCAGTCGAAGCCGCAAACCTGCTGGAAATAGGTGAACTGCGAGATTTCCATGCCGTCGCACCAGCACTCCCAACCCAGACCCCAGGCGCCGAGCGTCGGGCTTTCCCAATCGTCTTCGACAAAACGAATGTCGTGGGTGGATGCTTCCAAGCCAACGACGGCAAGCGAGCGCAGATAGAGGTCCTGCAGGTCCGGCGGCGACGGTTTGAGGATGACCTGATACTGATAGAAATGCTGCAGGCGGTTGGGGTTCTCGCCATAGCGGCCATCCTTGGGACGGCGCGAGGGCTGCACATAGGCGGCCTTCCACGGGTTCGGGCCCAGCGCGCGCAGTGTCGTGGCCGGGTGAAAGGTGCCGGCGCCCATTTCCATGTCGTAAGGCTGAAGGATTGCGCAGCCCTGGTCGGCCCAGAACTGCTGCAATGTGAGGATCAGCCCCTGAAAGGAGCGCCTTGGATCATTGTGGGAGGACATGGTTGCCTTGAGAATATAACCGAAAGGACGACTATCTCGTAGGCAGGTGGGTTTGACGGGTCAAGCACCGAGACCGATTGGAGCGGTCATCCCTGTGCCTGTCACGGGTATGACCCTTCAAGTCGCACTAACTGTCGTCGGCGGGACGGTAAGTGCCCGTGGCTTCGTCTTTCTCCAACCGCTGGGCGCTTTTGCGCTCGCGCGGCGCGGAGCGCTGGGCTTCCAGGTTCTGATTGACGCGCTTCCACTCGCGGCGGGCGACACGCATCAGCACCAGGCCGCCAAGGGCAATCACAGCTGCGCCTAACAATGTCGGCATGGTTGTTTCTCCTTTTGGCCTCTACCCCCCCCCCGGCGCTCTAAAGCCCGAAGCGCTGCCAGTGGACCCGCTCTTCGATGCGCGAGAGCAACCCATCCACCAGGCCGTCGGCCAAAACACTGGGGTCTGAGCGAAAAACCGGCGCCTGGCTGCGAAAGAAGCTGAACAGACCGCGCTTTTGCATCGGGATGCCAACCAGCTTCACCTTGTCACCAAAACGGGCCTTCATGGCCTGGTCAAGATTTTCGACCCGGTCGGCCAGGCCCAACTCCACGGCCTTGCCACCAGCCCAGAACTCACCGGTGAAGAGACCTGAATTCTCCGGATCGATGCGGCCTTGGCGACGGGTTTTCACCAGACCGACGAAACCGTCATGGATGTCTTTTTGAATGGCTTTCAGGCGCTTGATATCGTCGGCCTTTTCCGGGCTGAACGGATCAAGGGCAAGTTTCTTTTCTCCAGCGGTGTAGACGCGCCGTTCCACGCCCCACCGCTCAATGACACGGTCTAGCCCGAAACCTGCCGAGATCACGCCTATGGACCCGAGGATGGAGCTTTCATCGCACAGGATTTCATCGCCCGCGCAGGCCAGCATGTAGCCACCCGAGGCGCCGACATCTTCGACAAACACGACAACGTCTTTTTCTTTTTCCTCAGCCAGCTTGCGGATGCGATCATGGATCAGCCGCGACTGAACCGGTGAGCCGCCTGGCGAATTGATCGAAATCGCCACGACCGGTCCGTCGAAGGAGAAGAGTTTTTTGAGTGGCCCGGCGGCGGACGCCAGCGTTAATCCGCGCGAAAACCGGCCCGTTTCACCGCCGATAACGCCGGTGAGACGCAGGACGGGGACGAGTGGGGTTTTCGAACGCAGGGCTTTGGGAAGGAAACGGCGGAACATGAAGAGCCTTTGTGTTGCTAACTGCGTTCCACATGGTGCGAGGAACTGGCTGGCGCAAGAGTTTCGCCGTTCGGCGCATCGCCATTAAGCGCAATGCTCGCCTTACCGTCCAGGATCGCGCGCGCCTCTGTCGTGTAGCTTCCATCCTCACTGTGCACCACTAGCCCTGGCAAGAGGCGCGGTGGTGTCTTGCGACCCTTCACGGCACGGATCAGAACCCGTTCTGCTGGCACGCCGCCGCGCGGGTGAAGGCCAAGGACCGACACCGCGCCGAAACGGCCCTTGAACGCCGCCAGGACGTCCATCAGACCATCGGCGGCGAAGATTAGAGTGAGTGTCCCACCGGGCTTCAAAACGCTCGCTGCGGTGCGCATCCAACCGTCCAGATCGCTGTCGCTGACGACATGGGCCGTTTCTTTGGCCGGATTGGAGCGCACATGGCCGGCTTTGCGATAGGGCGGGTTGGACAGAACATGGTCGAAGGCGGCGCGCTGCAACCCGCAGACGATGCGCTTCGGTTCAGCGCTTAGAAGATCCACCTCCAACACCTTCATGCGCGCCGCAAGACTAGGGTTGCGCTCCAGCGACTTGGCGCAGCAGGCCAGCATCTGCTGGTCGCGCTCAGCCAAGGCAATCTCGGCCTCGGGGTTCAAATGGCTCGCCATCAGTCCAACGGCGCCTGCGCCCGCGCCCATATCCAGAATGCGGCCGGAAGCCCCCTGCAATGTCGCGGCCAGAAACACGGCGTCCGAGCCGGATCGATGTGCGCCGGTAGCCGGCTGGACCAGCATCACCTGGCCGCCAAGAAAAGCATCGGTTGTCGTTGGAAACTCGGCCACCGATCAGACCGGCATGATGCCCGCTTCGGTCAGCACGCGTTCGGCCTGCGCCTTGCTGTCGGCATCGACCATCACTCGGCGCGGCAGAACGCCGATCGAGCCTTCCAGGATCGACATGTGCTCATCGGCGATGAAATAGACGATGTCGAATTCCTTCAGCACCGCCTCTGTAGCGGAAATCAACACCATGTCGTTGGTTCGGAAAAGTTCGATCATCGGCTGTCCCCTCGGTCCCTTTCACCTGACGCTAATTGATGGCCAAGACAAGCCCCTGGGCCGTTGTCGGCGAATGCCCATGGGGGGCGTGACCGTTTGCCGGACTGTTCAAGCGCGCCGAGCTGTGCTTTGCACGGGCCCTCGTTGCGGGGCGCGCCGGGTCGATGACCCGCGATTCCGCTCTCCTCTCCCGGCCAACCGGCCAAACTTAAGGTGTTCGCGTGATGGGTGTTGTCGTCCCGCTGGAGCAAGATCAATCGAAAAGCGCCGGTGGGCCAGTTGGTGGGCAAGCCACATTGGATCGCGTGATGGCGCTTTCCGGGCCGTCGATGCAGGACGTCAACACGATGATCCTGTCGCGCACGGGCTCGGACGTGACGATGATCCCGGAAGTTGCGCAGCATTTGATCGATTCCGGCGGCAAGCGCCTACGCCCCATTCTGACACTGCTCTGTGCCGAGATGTTCGGCTATCAAGGCGATGGCCATGTGAAGCTCGCCGCCTCGGTGGAGTTCATGCACACCGCCACATTGCTGCACGATGATGTGGTGGATGAAAGCGATATGCGCCGCGGCAAGCCGGCTGCGCGCATGCTGTGGGGCAATCAGGCCAGCGTCCTCGTTGGTGATTTTCTGCTTGGCCAGGCCTTCCAGATGATGGTGGAAGTCGGCTCGATGGATGCGCTGGACGTGCTTTCCAAAGCCTCGGCGATCATTGCCGAAGGTGAGGTGTTACAGCTGACCACCGCCAAAAACACCAACACCACCGAAGATGATTATCTGCAGGTCATCCGCGCCAAAACGGCCGCTTTGTTCTCGGCCGCCTGCGAAGTTGGGCCGATTGTCGCCGGTTTGGGCGAGGTCGAACGCGCTGCGCTGCGCTCCTACGGCATGAATCTGGGCCTTGCCTTCCAGCTGGTCGATGATGCGCTCGATTATGGTGGATCGGCGAAAGACCTCGGCAAGGATATCGGCGATGATTTCCGCGAGCGCAAAGTCACCCTGCCGGTGATCCTCGCCTACCGTCGCTCAGAGGGCGATGAAAAAGCATTTTGGGATCGCGTGATCGTCGCCGGCGAGCAGAACGATGGCGATCTGGAGCGCGGGATCACTTTGGTGAAACAGCGCCAGGGTCTTGCCGACACGATCAGCCGGGCCCAGCATTACGGTGCCGTGGCCGCTGACGCGCTTGATGGGCTGCCCGCCAGCCCGCAAAAAGACGCACTGCTTGACGCTGTTGCCTTCTGCATCGACAGGGTGACCTAGACTCTCAAACTATCTGGGCAAAAACGGCCCGGCTTTTGCCGTTCCATCCAATGGACCATGGACCGAAGGACCGGCTGGCGTTAGGGCTTAGGCCCTGATATTGCAGCGCACACAGATCAGACTCGCTTGACCCCGCCCATTGCCCGCCAAGGGACGTTCACCATCATGAATGCTTCTACTGCCTCTGCTGCCGTTTTGACCGAAACTGCGCATCCAGAAACGGCTCACGCTTGGGTTTATTCGTTCGGGGGCGGCAGCGCGGACGGCGAAGCGTCGATGCGCAACCTGCTCGGCGGCAAGGGCGCCAATCTGGCCGAAATGAGTCGGATCGGCCTGCCGGTGCCCCCGGGGTTCACGATCACCACCGAGGTTTGCACGCATTTCTACGCCCATGAACGGACGTATCCCGATGGGCTGATGGATCAGATCGACGGCGCACTGGCCAAGATCGCCGCGATCACCGGCAAGACCTTCGGCTCGAATGACAATCCGCTGCTCTTGTCCGTGCGCTCAGGGGCACGTGTCTCCATGCCCGGCATGATGGACACGGTGCTCAATCTCGGTCTCAATGATGTCACCGTTGAGGCCTTGGCGCGTTTGTCGGGCGATGAACGCTTTGCCTGCGACAGCTATCGCCGCTTCATCCAGATGTATGGCGACGTGGTCATGGGCGTTGACCATGAGCTGTTCGAAGATGCGCTCGGCGCGGCCAAGGACACGCGCGGCGTTGAGTTCGACACGGATCTCACCGCCGATGACTGGCGCGATCTGATCAAGCAGTTTAAGGCGATCATCGAAGAGGATGCCGGGGAGGCCTTCCCGCAGGACCCATTCGATCAGCTGCACGGCGCGGTTGGCGCGGTGTTCAAAAGCTGGATGGTGCCACGCGCCATCACCTACCGCATGCTTCATGACTACCCGGAAACCTGGGGCACGGCCGTCAACGTCCAGGCGATGGTATTCGGCAATATGGGCGAGCACTCGGCCACCGGCGTTGCCTTCACCCGCAACCCCTCGACGGGCGAGAAAGCGCTTTATGGCGAATATCTCATCAATGCGCAGGGCGAGGATGTCGTCGCCGGTATCCGCACGCCACGGCCTTTGACCAAAAGAGCGCGCGAGGAAGCCGATGTGGCCTCGCCATCGCTGGAAGAGGCGATGCCAGCGGCCTTTGAGGAGTTCACCAAATACTGCGATGTGCTTGAAGCGCATTACCACGACATGCAGGACATGGAGTTCACCGTTGAAAACGGGACGCTCTGGATGCTGCAAACGCGCAGCGGCAAACGCACCACCAAGGCGGCGATGAAGATCGCAGTCGATATGGTGGCCGAAGGGCTGATCACCTCTGATGAGGCGTTGATGCGGCTCGACCCGGCGGCGATCGACCAGTTGCTGCACCCGACGATCGACGAAAACGCCGAGCGTCAGATCATCGCCCGTGGGCTTCCCGCCTCGCCAGGCGCTGCGACCGGCGAGATCGTGCTGACCTCGGCAGCGGCTGAAGAAGCAGCTGCCGCTGGCCGCGACTGCATTCTGGTGCGGGTGGAAACCAGCCCGGAAGACATTCACGGCATGCACGCCGCCAAAGGCATTTTGACCGCGCGTGGCGGCATGACCAGCCACGCTGCCGTGGTGGCGCGCGGCATGGGCACGCCTTGCGTATCCGGCGCCGGCGCCCTGCGCATCAACAATGAGACCGGTGTCATCTCGGCCGGACCGACCAAGCTGAAAGCTGGCGACACCATCACCATCGATGGCGCGACGGGCGAGGTGATGCTTGGCGCAGTTGCCATGCAGGAGCCGGAACTGACCGGCGAATTTTCCGCTGTCATGGAATGGGCCGATGCGACGCGCCGGATGGCGGTGCGCACCAATGCCGAAACGCCAGCGGACGCTGAAACCGCGCGCAAATATGGTGCAGAAGGCATTGGGCTTTGCCGAACCGAGCACATGTTCTTTGAAGGCGACCGCATCGTATCGGTGCGCCAGATGATCCTGGCCGATGACCCTGCCGAGCGACAAAAGGCGCTCGACAAGCTGCTGCCGATGCAACGCGGCGACTTCAAGCAGCTGTTTGAAATCATGGCCGGCCTGCCGGTCACGATCCGCCTGCTCGATCCGCCGCTGCATGAGTTCCTGCCGCGCACCGACGAAGAGATGGACGCGGTTGCTGCCGATCTCGGCGTGGATGTGGACCTGTTGCGTGAGCGCACACAAGAACTCCATGAGTTCAACCCGATGCTTGGCCATCGTGGTTGCCGGTTGGCGATCTCCTATCCGGAAGTTGCGCGCATGCAGGCGCGGGCGATCTTCGAGGCCGCCATCGAAGCTGGCGCTGCGACGGGCAGCCCCGTGGAGCCTGAAGTCATGGTACCGTTGGTGGCCACCAAAGCGGAACTCGATTTCGTCAAGGCCGCCATCGATGGGGTTGCTGAGGCTGTCATGGCCGAGAAAGGCGTCACGATCCCTTACACGGTCGGCACGATGATCGAACTTCCAAGAGCGGCGTTGCGCGCCGGCGAGATTGCCCAGTCGGCGCAGTTCTTCTCCTTCGGGACCAACGATCTGACCCAGACGACATTCGGGATTTCCCGCGATGATGCCGGGCAGTTCTTGGGGACCTATGAGCGCCTTGGCGTGATGGAAAAAGACCCGTTTGTGACGCTCGATCAGGATGGCGTCGGCGAACTGGTGAAAATCGCCACCGAGCGCGGAAAAGCCGTCAGCCCAGACATGAAGATGGGCATCTGCGGCGAGCATGGCGGCGATCCCGCCTCCATTGGTTTTTGCGAAACCATTGGCCTTGATTATGTGTCCTGCTCGCCGTTCCGGGTGCCGATCGCGCGGCTGGCGGCAGCCCAAGCGGCGCTGCGTGTGAAGCAGGCCGACGAGTCTGGTGCCTCTTGAGGACCTGAAGACCGGTGGCAAGCGCGCGATTGCCCGCGCGCTGTCGCGTCTTGATCGTCCGAACCTGACCGCTGAGGATGCAACGCTTCTCGACGAAGCGTTTGCCAAACCTCTGGGCATGGTGATCGGCCTCACCGGACCGCCGGGCGTTGGCAAAAGCACACTCACCCAGGCGCTGATCGAGCGGCTTCGCGCGACGGAGAAATCGGTCGCAGTGATTGCCGTTGATCCCTCCTCGCAAAAAACCGGCGGTGCCCTGCTCGGCGACCGCACGCGGCTTTCGCTTGATCCGGAAGATGCCAAGCTTTTCGTGCGCTCACTGGCTGCACGGGACAGACTCGGCGGTTTGTCCGATCACGCGATCGCCGCAACGATGCTGCTGCGCGCTTTGTTCGACGTGGTGCTGGTCGAAACGGTCGGTATCGGTCAATCGGACGCCGATGTGGCACTGATCGCCGACCGGAGCCTGCTCTGCGTGCAGCCGGGATCCGGCGACGCGCTGCAGTTTATGAAGGCCGGCATCATGGAATGGCCGGATGTTATCGCCGTGACCAAAGCCGACACCGGGGCGCTGGCGCGCCGGGCGCGGGCCGATGTGGAAGGCGCGCTAGGGCTCGCCGCTTTTGATGGCAAAGGGCCGCGCGTCTGTTTGGTTTCAGCGCGTACGGGCGATGGGGTCGATGATTTGGTGAGCGCGCTTCTAACCGAGGCGGTGATCGAGCGAAAGGGCCAAGCCGAGCACCTGCTTCGTGATGCCGTCACGCGTCGCTTCGGCAGCCATGGCGCCTCGCTGCTCGATGCAAAAGCGGCGCTCGACCAGGCTGAGGGTCCCTTCGGCGCCATTCTTCAGGCGACTGAAAAACTCGCGCGCTAGGCCGCGACCGCCTGCTTACGGTCCTCGCGCGGCGATAGGCCGAATTTGCGGGCATATTCCCGACTGAACTGGGTCGGGCTTTCGTAGCCGACATCGAACGCGACGCTCGATACACTGCGATCGGATTCGCTTAAGAGCCGTTGGGCCTCGATCAGCCTGATTGCCTTCTGGTACTGCAAGGGTGTGTTGCCGGTGACGGCTTTGAAATGCTCGTGGAACGTCGAGACGCTCATGGCCGCCAAACTGGCCAGTTCGGGAACAGCCAGCGGCTCGCGAAATCTGTCCTGAATGCATCTGATCGCTTTGGCGATCCGTCCGGCATGGCTGTCAATCCGCAACAGTTCACGCAGCATTCCCCCGTGATTGGCCATCAACAAGCGGAAGTGGATTTCGCGGCGGATCAGCGATTCCAAAACCCTGGCATCGAGCGGGTTGGTGTGGAGTGCCAACAACCGATGCATGGCGTTTGCCAGCCCCTCATCGGCCTCCCCGACATCGATGCTGTAGGCAGCATTGGTCGAGGGCAGTGCATCGCTGACCTCATCGTAGAGACTGCGCACCAACGCCATGTCCAGTTCGATGACAATGGCGAGGTAAGGCTTAGATCGCGATGCCTCCAAAATTTGCGTCGTCACAGGCAAATCATGGCTGACGATCATCGACTGACCAGCGCGCATGACCAGCCGGCGCTGACCCAAAATCAGTTCCTTGGCTCCCTGAACCACCAAACACAGGACGGGCCGATAGATCTGCTTGCGCCTACACTGTGGCATATGATCGTGCACAATTGCCATCCGTGGCGCCTCACAGAAGCTCACGCCATCGCTCGGTGGGTGCTGAGACGAGAAGGCATAAACATCTGAAACTATTGAGCTTAACACAATCATCTCCTGAACGTCTGAGTTTGACTTTCGCACGCGACTGACAAAACGCCAAAGAAAAATCCGAGGGTTCGGAGAAATAGGCAAATTTATGCGAGAAATTGGCAGGCGGGCCAACCGCCGCCTGGCTATCTGTTGTTCATCAACCCGACAGGAGCAAACGCATGACCAAACCCACCGCAAAAACAGTTTTCATCACCGGCGCCTCATCCGGCATCGGCAAGGCCACGGCCAAACACTTCCAAGCGCAAGGCTGGAACGTGATCGCCACGATGCGCTCGCCGGACAAGGAAACCGACCTCAAAGGGCTGGACAACATGCTGGTCACGGCGCTCGACGTCACCGACCAAGCCTCGATCGATGCGGCGGTGGCAGAGGGCTTGGCACGGTTCGGCGCCATCGACGCCCTGGTCAACAATGCAGGCTATGGCGCCTATGGCCCCCTGGAGGCCTTTTCCATGGACGGCATTCGCCGCCAGTTCGACACGAATGTGATCGGCCTGCTGGCCACGACCAAAGCGATTCTGCCGCACATGCGGGCGGCGAAAACCGGAACGATCATCAATATCTCATCGATCGGCGGCAAGATGACCTTTCCCTTGGGTACGCTCTATCACGGCAGCAAATTCGCCGTGGAAGGATTGTCCGAAGCGCTGCATTACGAGGTGGAGCCGCTGGGCGTGCGCGTGAAAATCGTGGAACCCGGCATGATCAAGACCGATTTTGGCGGCCGCTCGTTCGATTTCCAAAATGACGAAAGCCTTACTGATTACCAACCGCTGGTCGGAAAAGTCTTTGCCGGATTTGCAGCCGCAGGCGACACGGCCTCCGAGACAAGTGTGGTTGCCGATGTCATATGGACAGCGGCGACCGATGGCACAGCTCAACTGCGTTATACTGCCGGTGAGGATGCCCTGGAGTTGATGGCCAACCGCAAGGCGTTGAACGACGAAACCTTCATCGCCGGTGTGAAAGGGCAGTTTGGGCTCTGAGGTTCGATTGCCTCGCCCCTATAGAATAAAGCCGCGGGCATCCTATTGCTCGCGGCTTTTGCGCATGATCTTGCCACACGGCGTCCCTTGTCAGGCCATGATTGATCGCCAAACACACGCCCATCCGCGTCACCTGTACGCTTTGGGTGGGCCGGTTTCTTAGGCTCTTCTTAAGGCGACTTAACCGGCCTTAACCCAACTGTCCCAACTCAAAACGCTTTGTCCTTCAAGTTACCGCTTTAAAGGTTAACGCTCGCTCACGAAACTTGCGAATGGGAGCTCTCCACAATTGAACAACGGTATGGCGATGGGTTGAACGCCGCACATGTGTGCCGTGCTTCGGTTGGGGTTTTGCGTAGGAGTTGCGAATCCATGTCTGGTGTTGAGCCTGTCGCCAAACACCGCCTGCCTGAAAAACTGACGTTGACGGTCCGTCGCGGACCGTCTGCCGATGTTGAGGCAAAGGCGAAGAAATCCGGCAAGGGGCTTGGCGCCTCGCTTGCCAAGCTGCGGGCCAATGCGCTCGCCAAATCAACGGCGCTCGCGCTGTTTGGTTCCCTGCTTGCTCTTTCTCAGCCATCGACGACGGGTCATCTGGACGCCGCCCATCTGCTTGGGCTCGACGGTCCGGGAACTGAGCGGTGGCAGACCTTCTTGATGGCCTCGCCCGCCGGATCGATCCACGAGGCGACGCTGCATCTTGATGAAGATCGGGGCGAAGACCTCGCCCACGCTGGTGTCGGCCGTATCGTCGGGGACGGCATGCGTCAGGCTGTCATTGCATCGGCCAATGCGTCTGTTCTGGCCGCCGATCCAATCATCACCGGCTCTATTCCCCAGGATGCACGGCCGGACGGTCCTGATCCGCTGGTTGCGCGCGATGCCCGGGCGAACATGGAGATCACGCCGGTTGTCCACGCGCTGCTGGAATCGCGCCGCGCGCCGGTTTCCCTATTCACGCAGCACCCGTTTGCCCGTGTCGAGCTTGCCAGCCTTCCGACCGATGGTTTTGGCGGCTACATCGGCATGATTGCGCCTGACCCGGATGTGATGATGGCGACCATCGATGAGCCGCAGGAGGCGGGCGAAGCGTTCGACGAGTTCGGCACGCCAGGCGAAAACATTGGAAGCGACTATGCCATGGCCATGGTCGATCCGTCGGCGGCGACCTCAGCGCTGGCCGAGACCGAAGGTCAGCAGCAGATCTCGGCGTTTTTGAACAATGATCGCCAGTTCCAGTGCCTCGCCGAAGGCATTTACTTCGAAGCGCGCGGTGAGCCGCGGCGCGGCCAGGTCGCGGTTGCCCAGGTGATCATGAACCGGGTGAACCATGATGAGTTCCCCGACACGATTTGCGGCGTCGTTTATCAGAACCAGCACTGGCGCAACCGCTGCCAGTTCTCGTTTGCCTGCGATGGCGTGCCGGAGCGGATCACCGAGCGTGCAGCTTGGGACGTGGCTGAAGGCGTCGCCCGCCAGGTTCTTGAAGGCCGTGACTTGATCGAGACCATCGAAGAGTCCACCCACTATCACGCGACCTATGTGCGCCCACGCTGGGCTCCGCGCATGATCCGCCTGGACCGCGTTGGTTTGCATATCTTCTATAAAGGTCGCTATGGCGGCTGGCGTTAGGTCAAAGCACCGGTAGTCACCCACCAATCGAGATGGCCATTCGCCACTTTCTGGGCCAGCGTAGCTGCGTCGTTGGCGGTCTCTAGCAAAGCAAAACAGGTCGCGCCGGACCCTGACATGCGGGCAAACGGGGCTTCAGACAGCGCATCCAAACAATCTGAGATCTGCGGCGCAAGGCCGATGGCTGGCGCCATCAGATCGTTGCGTGTGGCCTGAAGGTACATCACCAGATCGGAAAAGGTTGCTGGTTGCGGCCAGTCTGGCATTAGCAAGTTGGATTTCTGCTTTAGCGCTTTGAAGACCTCCGGCGTCGAAACCGCCATGCCTGGATTGACCAGCACCAGATGAGCCGCTGGCAGCCAAACCGGCTGGCTTTCCTCGCCTATGCCGCTGACGATGGCCGGCGTTCGGGAAAGACACATGGGCACGTCGGCGCCGAGTGTTAGTGCATCGGCGAACTCGGTGGGTGATAGGTCGCGGCCAGAGGTCAGCAACCGGATGAGCGCCGCGGCATCCGCCGAACCGCCGCCGATACCAGAGGCGATGGGCAAATTTTTTGTTAGGTGGATGTGGACCGGATCGCGAGCTTCGCCCCAACCTCGGACCAATGTCAGCGCCGCGCCAAGCGTGTTCTCGGCGAGCGGCGGAACGCCATCAGCGAACGGCCCCTCGACCGTCAGCCGGTCTGTGCCACTCGGGGATACGGCAATCTCATCGCCCACATCGGCGAACGCCACCAGCGAATGCAGCAGGTGATAGCCGTCAGGACGCTGCCCAGTGACGTGCAGCGCAAGGTTCAGCTTCGCAGGCGCCAGCATGGCGACCAATCATCAGCGCATGGTCGGAATTTCATAGCCTTCCGGCCAGATGCCAACCGATTCCACCTCTTCGCGCGTCAGGCCACGCCGCAGCTTGCGCTGAATGGCTTCCGGATCGATCTCATCGGAGTCATCAAGGTCGCGCGCATGGCTCCACTGGAAACGCGCTTCCAGGCGACGGCCGACCATCCAATAGGCATCACCCAGATGGTCGTGGATGACGGCCTGGGTTGGGTCGAGAATGACGGCGCGCTCCAGCTGTTCGACGGCATCTTGAAAGCGGCCAAGGCGGAAATAAACCCAGCCGAGCGAGTCGACAATGTAGCCAGACTCTGGGCGCATCTCGACGGCACGTTCCAGCATCTCCACCGAGCGTTCCAGATGCTCGCCGCGATCCACCCAGGTATAGGCCAGGTAATTCAACACATCGGGTTGATCGGGAAACAGATCGAGCGCGGTCAGAAAATCGGCCTCCGCCTGCGTCCATCGGTCAGTGCGCTCAAAGGCGATGCCGCGCTGGTAAAAAAGCCGCCAATGTTCGCGACGATGGTCGGTGATTGTCTCGATACCCAGCGAATAGACTTCGGCGGCGCGTTCAAAATCACGGCGGAACCGCAAAACCGTGCCGAAGGTGTTGATCGCTTCCAGATCAGTCGGGTCCGCTTCGATCAGCGCTTCTAAATGCATATCGGCTTCGTCGGGGCGTTCGAGTTGATCGAGCAACACGCCGAGGCGAATTTCGGCGGTGCGCTTGAGAGGATGCGTGTCGCCCATGCCTTCATAGGAATCGACCGCACGCTCCCAAAGCTCCAGCGACTCGTAGACGCGCGCCAGGCCGAAGCGGGCGAGATTATGCTCCGGGTGCACGAACAGCGCCAGATTGAGGTAGATTGCGCCGACTTCTTCGGCGCCGTCCTGACCCAAAGCCAGCCCCAACCCATAGGCAACTTCGGCAACGCCCTGCTGCGGCGTCGTCACCCGGTGGCCAATGGGCTGACCGGCGCGGAGCGCTTCCAGATCGGCAAGAATAACGGCATTGAAAGGCGCAAGCTCAAGGAAGGTGGTGAGCACCACTTCGGCCTGGGTCTTTTGATCGTTGGCAACCAAAGCCTGGGCGTAGCCCTGGACGAGGCGCAGCGCACCGGCATCGGTGGAATAGGCGCGCTCCATGTCGCGCAACGCACCTTCGGCATCGCCGGATGCCATGCGAATGAGGCCGGCGTGATAGGCGCCATAGAGCTCGACCCAGGCCGGGCCTTCAAGCGCATCAAGCTGTTCCAGCGCCTGGTCGGTGTCGCCGCTGCCATGGAGCACCCAAGCGCCGACGAGCACGGAGACCAGATCGCCGAAGCCGTCGGTCTGGTAGGTCTCAAGCTCGCGCAGGGCTGCCCGATAAGAGCGCTGGCGCACGGCATCCATCGCCAGGGTCAGGCGTGACATGCCGG
Organism: Hyphomicrobiales bacterium; assembly: GCA_046290415.1. Taxonomy (GTDB): domain Bacteria; phylum Pseudomonadota; class Alphaproteobacteria; order Rhizobiales; family MH13; genus MH13. The sequence continues at coordinate 19,973 of JBKAGN010000032.1, read as the reverse complement.
TGTCGCCGGATTCGGCGAGGATCGCCGCCAAGTCGAGCGCGCCAGGCATGCGACCATCGGCCAGTTCCATCGTGAAGGCGCTCTGCAGAAAGCGCTCTGAGCTCGGTTCAAGCTCATAGGCTTGGCGGTAGAACTCGGCAGCAGAGGGAATATCGCGCTCAGCCTCGGCCAAGGTTGCGGCCAGATAAAGCCCAGACAGCGACGTGGCGGTTTGGGCCGCAACCGGTGGTGCTAACTCATCGACATGGTGGGTTTGCTGCGCAACCGTGTCGGCAAGCGCAGCCGATTGCAGGCCGAGCGTGAGGATGAAGGCAAGCAGGCAGGATGCGGCGGATTTCAAATTCATGGTCCTTTTCGTCGGCCCCAATTGCGCTAGCACGTCACAAGTGTCGGGTGATTTGCTTTGGCGTTTTGTGCAGCAACCATGGCTTTTTCCCGGCAGCATCACAAGCGTTCAGAAAACCGCATGGTCACCGCGCTCAACGGTCGCCTCACCGCGTACTAGCCTGCCGTAGAACTCGGTCAATGTATCGCGGCCATGGGCGGGCGTTGCATCGGCGTCGTAACGCTGCGTGCTTTCATCCCAGACCAGCATGGACTCGGTGGCATAGTAGCACCCGATGCGAGCAAGTTCTGCCTTTTCGGCGAGTTTGGGTGCCAGTCTTCCTAGGCCCGAAAGGACAGCGATGATCATACTGATCAGCGCCACGGGAACATGTTTGAACCTGGGCTCCCGCCCGAGAGCCTCAAACAGAGCTTGGCCTTGATCGAGCGGAGTCAGCGCGTCGCCCGGCCCGCCGATGGGTAGAAGGGCGTTTTGGCGGCGCGGATCATCCAGGCAGGTGAGGATGAAGTCGGCCAGGTCCTCATCGCTGATCGGTTTGCAGGCGGTGAGCTTGCCATCGCCAAACACCAGAAACGGCTTGCCTGATCTCACACGGTCCAACTGACCGGACAGCGATTTGAAGAAGGCCGTCGGGCGCACGATGGAATAGGTCAGGCCGGAGTTGATCAGGGCTTCTTCGAAGGCCAGTTTCGCGTGCTGGAAGGCAAGTTTGGGTTTCTGCACGCAAATCGCCGAGAGCAGAATGAACTGCGGGATGTCGACTGCTCTTGCCGCTTCCAGCAGATTGAGATTGGCCTGGTGATCGATGGCCCAAGCATCTTTGGGCGCGCCGGTGCGCGAAGCCAGGCAGGAGATCACCGCATCGAAGCGCTCATTTACCAGGGCGTCTGCAAGCGAGACCGGGTCGGTGACGTCGGCCACCCGTACCGCTGCTCCGGGGAATTTATCTTCAAGCCCAGCCCGACGCACCAGGCAAACCGTTTCATAGCCAGCGGCGACCGACGCGCGCGCCACCGCCCGCCCAATGGTGCCTGTGGCGCCGGCCAGAAGCACGCGTTTGGCGCCGGGCTTTGACATCTACATGTTCGGATAGTTCGGCCCGCCACTGCCTTCGGGCACGGTCCAGACGATGTTCTGATTGGGGTCCTTGATGTCGCAGGTTTTGCAGTGGACACAATTTTGGGCGTTGATTTGAAAGCGTTTGTCACCGTCCGCATCATCGACCCACTCATAAACACCAGCCGGACAGTAGCGCGCCGATGGCCCACCATACTGGCCCAGCTCTGACGTGCGTTGCAGGCGATCATCGATGACCTTCAGATGGATGGGCTGGTCTTCCTCATGATTGGTATTGGAGAGAAACACCGAGGAAAGACGATCAAAGGTCAATTTGCCGTCGGGCTTGGGGTACGTGATCGGTTTGGCGGCGAATTCCTCGACCGTGGTCTCGTGATCGGCTTTGCCATGGTCCAGCGTGCCGAAGACCGACAATCCGAGTTTGCTGGCCATCCACATGTCGAGGCCGCCCAGCATGACGCCGATGCGGGTGCCGTAGCGCGACCAGAGCGGTTTGACGTTGCGCACCGGTTTGAGGTCTTTGCCGATGGCGCTGGACCGCCAGCCCGCCTCATAGGCCTCCAGCGTGTCGCCGGAGCGCCCCTCTTTCAGCGCCGCGATCACCGCATCGGCGGCTTGCATGCCCGACAGCACCGCATTGTGCGACCCCTTGATGCGGGGAACGTTCACGAACCCTGCCGAACAACCGAGCAGGGCGCCGCCTGGAAAGGCCAGCTTGGGCACGGACTGGTAGCCGCCTTCGGATATCGCGCGGGCGCCATAGGCCAGGCGTCGGCCACCTTCAAAGGTAGGCGCCACAGACGGGTGGGTCTTGAAACGCTGAAACTCCTCGAACGGCGAGAGGTGTGGGTTCTTGTAGTTGAGGTGAACGACGAAGCCGACCGCCACCTGATTGTCCTCCAGATGGTAGAGGAACGATCCGCCGCCCGTGGCATTATCCAGTGGCCAACCAAAGGCATGTTCGACCCGGCCGGGATGATGGTTTTCCGGCTTCACCTCCCAAAGCTCTTTGAGACCCAAGCCATATTTCTGGTGGTCGGCGTCCTTTGCCAAATCAAACCGTTCGATCGCCTGTTTCGACAGCACATGCGAACGCCCGCCAGCAGGACGTACCTGCCGTGCAACTCCATGCCCGGGGTGTAGTTGCCGGTCGGTTCGCCATCGCGGCCTACGCCCATGTCTCCGGTGGCGACACCGTAGACCGCGCCATCCTTGTTGATCAGCAGTTCGGCGGCGGCGAAGCCCGGATAGATTTCGACACCCAGCGCCTCAGCCTTTTCGGCGAGCCAGCGGCAAACATTGCCCAGCGACACGATGAAGTTGCCGTGATTGTTCATCAGCGGCGGCACGGCAAAATTGGGCAGGCGTACCCCGCCGGCCGGTCCAAGATAGAAGAAGCGGTCCTCAGTGACCTGTGTTTTGAGCGGATGATCGCGATCCTCGCGCCAGTCCGGCAGCAGGGCGTCAAGGCCAATCGGATCGACCACAGCGCCGGACAGGATGTGCGCGCCGACCTCGGCGCCCTTTTCCAGTACAACCACATTGCAATCGGGATCAGCCTGCTTCAGCCGAATGGCAGCCGCCAGACCGGCCGGTCCGGCGCCGACGATGACAACGTCAAATTCCATCGATTCACGTTCGCTCGTCATCGCTCTTGCCCTTCATGCCCATCATGTTGCGCTGCACCTTCTGTGCGCGCGCCCTTTGTTCCGATATAAGGGCCCAAGGTCAACTCGCTCAAAGGTCGCGTCAGCCCGCCATGGACCGCCAGGCACTGAAAGAATTGCTGAATTTTTACGAGGACGCGGGCGTCGATGTCGCCCTTGGCGATGCGCCCGTGGACCGATTTGCGGCACCTGATCCGGCCAAGCGGGCCGCCCTTCATCCTGCCCCGTTGCCCGCACAACCAACGGCGCCGCATCCACAGGCACCGCAGGTTCATGAGATCGAGCCGGCGCACGGTCTGGCCGAAGCCGAAGCTTTGGCCGCCAAGGCGCAAACGCTGGATGCCTTGCGCGCGGCCTTAGAAGGGTTCGAGGGCTGCGGTTTGAAAAAGACAGCGCGGCAGTTGGTGTTTGCCGACGGCAATCCAAACGCCAAGATCATGCTGATCGGCGAAGCGCCGGGTCGCGATGAGGATGCGCAGGGCCTGCCTTTTGTCGGGCGCTCCGGCCAGTTGCTCGACAAGATGTTGGCCGCCATCGGGCTTGATCGCACCAAGGTCTATATCGGTAATGTCATTTATTGGCGCCCGCCGGGCAACCGCACACCGACACCGGATGAACGGGCGATGTGCGAGCCGTTTATTCGCCGCCAGATCGAGTTGGTCGCGCCGAAGGTGATGATGTCGCTGGGCGGTTCGGCTCTATCGGGGCTGTTCGGCATTCAGGGCATCATGAAAACACGCGGCCAACTCCTCACCTATGAGCATGGCGAGCTATCCGTGCCCACGGTGCCAACGCTGCATCCGGCGGCGCTGCTGCGCAATCCGGCCAACAAGCGCCTGGCATGGCAAGATCTTCTTCAATTGCAATCACTGATCGAGGAGCATGGCGCCTTATGAGCCGCATCGACGAGAGCCGCCGCTTCATCGCGTTGAACATCGCGATCCTGACCGTATCCGACACGCGCACGCTTGAGGATGATCGGTCCGGCGACACGCTGGTCGGGCGCTTGGAGAAGGCCGGGCACGCGTTGGCGGATCGGGCGATCGTGACCGACGATAAGGCGCTGATCGCCGACAAGGTGAAAGACTGGGTGGCGCGTGAGGATATGGACATCGTTATCACCACCGGCGGCACGGGTTTCACCGGGCGCGATGTGACGCCGGACGCCATCGAGCCGCTGTTCGACAAGCGCATGGAGGGTTTCTCCACGCTGTTTCACCAGATCAGTTTTGAGAAGATCGGCACCTCGACGCTGCAATCGCGGGCGACGGCAGGACTGATCGGCACGACATTTGTTTTTTGTCTTCCCGGATCACCGGGCGCCTGCAAGGACGGCTGGGACGGCATTTTGCAACACCAGCTCGACTACCGGCACATGCCCTGCAACTTCGTGGAGATCATGCCGCGGCTCGACGAGCACCTAAAGCGCGGCGCGCGATAGCTCACCCTGCGAGCGCTCGGCGGACTCTGCCTTCGCCAGCGGCTCCATCGGTTGGGCAAGGTGCGTGCGCGAGCGAAGCCGTAGCAGATTGGTAAGGCGGATTGACGGATCCTTAGACTCCCAATCGATGCGTGGCGGACTGTTACCCTCAAAGTCGGCGCGGCGCAGAACAATGCCCTGCGAGAGCTTGGCCAGCGAGAAAAGGCGGTTTGCCGCCAAGATCAACATGCGTCGGCGCACATCCGCGCTGCCTGCCTCCGGCTCATGTTCGGGCCGGTAGACTGCCGTCAGTTTGCCACGCGCTGAGCGCACCCGTTCCTGGCGTTCGACAAAGGACAAGGTTTCATCGAGCCATCCGGGCGACAGCACGGTCGTCTGATCGAGCAACATGATCCAATGGCCGCGATGAGCGGCTTTTAGAGCCTGATCGGTCTGATCGGGCAGTCCCTTGGCCGGTAGGAACGTCGCGCCGGCAGCATCGGCAATTTGCGGCGTGCCGTCATTGGAGCCGATATCGAGAAACACGACATCGCGCACCACACCTTCCGCTGCGGCGGCCACGAGCGGGCGCAGCACGTCGAGCAGAACGTTTTCGCCATTATGAGTACGAATGATGACACTGAGCATGACGGCTTCGTTAGCATGCACCTGCCACATTTGGCGAGGTTTGCCGGGGTTTTGCGTGAACGCGCCTGCCCAACCGTGGATTTGTTCTTTTTTTGTTCTCATTTCTGCGCTAGTGTCTGGGTAGACGCCTCGCGGCGGCACGAGACATGGATCGCTTGGGATGGAACAGGATCAGAAGCAGCCAAAGGTGCGGCGGGGCCGAGGCGCCACCATTAATGCCAGTGGGCGGTTTGAGCCGCTGGCGCGGGTCGATATGGACGATGGCTGGGAGTCGCTGGCCGATCTGCCGCCGCTGAAGACCGAGGTGGCGCTGGAAGCTGCACGACACATCATCACCCGCAACACCTCACCGGATGTGCCGTTCGACCGTTCGATCAACCCCTATCGCGGATGCGAGCATGGCTGCATCTACTGCTTCGCCCGGCCACCCACGCTTATGGGGCTGTCACGGTTGGATTTCGAGACCGGGCTCCTTGCCAACCAATGCCGCCAATTGCTGCGTGCCGATGACTCTGGCTACAAGCCCAAACCCATCGCCATCGGCACGAACACCGACCCTTATCAGCCGATCGAGAAGACGCAGCGGATCATGCGCTCGGTGCTTGAGGTTTTGGCGGAGCTGAAACACCCGGTGATGATCACCACCAAGTCGGCCATGGTGGCGCGCGACATCGATATTCTTGCCACCATGGCGGAAGACAGGCTGGTGAACGTCACCCTGTCGGTCACCACGCTCGACAAACGGTTGGCACGAGCGATGGAGCCGCGGGCATCCACGCCTGTGCGTCGGCTTTCGGCCATCGAAGCGCTGACCGAGGCCGGCATTCCAACCTGGGTGAACGCCTCGCCGATGATCCCGGCGCTCAACGATCACGAACTGGAAGGCATTTTGCAGGCGGCGCACCAGGCCGGGGCGTCAGGGGCCAGCTATATTCTGCTTCGGTTGCCGCTGGAGGTTCGCGATATCTTCAAGAGCTGGCTGGTGGAGCATTACCCCGGGCGCTACCGGCACGTGCTCTCGGTGCTGCGGTCCATGCGCGGTGGGGCTGATTATGATGCGCGTTGGGGCAAGCGGATGGAAGGCACGGGGCCGTTTGCGCAGGTGCTCGCCAAGCGCTTCAAGCTGGTGACCGAGCGGCTGGGCTTGAAGACCAACAAACCGAATTTGCGCTGCGACCGGTTTCTCGGCCACGCCGCTCAAGTGGCGCAGCTTGATCTGTTCGGCGCAGCCTTGGTTGGGCCAGACACAAAGACGGGCGCCAGCCAAAGCTGACGCCCGTCCCAAAATGCTAAATGTGCGGCCGTTTAGCCGTCAGCAGGAATGCGCAGAACCTGGCCTGGATAGATCTTGTCGGGATCGGACAGCATCGGCTTGTTGGCTTCGAAAATCTTCATGTATTTCGAACCGTCGCCATAGGCTTTTTGGGACACGGCCCACAGCGTGTCGCCTTTTTCCACCGTGTGAAAATCAGCGGCATCGGATGTGTCTTCCGGCTGGATGTTGTCTTCAACCGACGCAATGCCTTCGACATTGCCGGCGGCAAGAATGATCTTCTCACGAAGTTCCTGGCTTGGTGCAGAACCAGCGATGACGACTTTGTCGCCTTCAACCGTCACTTCCACATCGCCTTCAAGGCCGAGTTCGGCCACTTCCTTTTGGATCGCTTCGGCTGGATCGTCTCCGCCGCCAAATAGTTTTTTGCCCGCATCGCGCACAAACGAAAAAAGTCCCATTGCGGTGTCCTTTCAATTCCCCTGACTGGTATCCCCGATTGTTTCCGGGTTTGCCGCGTTAACCACGCCGTTTGCCTATAGAGACGTAAGGCGAGCTTGGAAACCCAAGGTTGAACCTTTGTATCGGCACCTTTGCCCGTGCCACATGGGTTTTAGCAGACATGGAAAGGAATCATCTTGGCCAGACGCGCACGTGGCGCATCTTACGGCGCTCAGTCCGGCGCCTTTCTCTCGCCCAAACAGGCTGGCCCCGATGGTCAGTTTGAAGCCCAGGCCCATGGCTTGGGTTTCAGGCGCGTTTGCGGCGTCGACGAAGCGGGACGCGGTCCGCTAGCCGGCCCGGTCGTCGCGGCTGCCGTCGTGCTGCCTAGCTGGGATGACGACGGCGCGTTGTGCTTTCCGGCAAGCTTAACTGGGCTCAACGATTCCAAGCAGATCAGCGAAGGTTTGCGCGACCAGCTGTTTGCCGAGCTTTGCCAGATCGCCGATGTCAGCATCGCCAGCGTCTCAGCAACGACCATCGATGCGCGCAACATCCGCAAAGCGTCGCTGGAGGCGATGCGGCTGGCGGTTCTTGGATTACCGGAGCCACCGAGCTTTGCGCTGGTGGATGGCAGGGACGAACCGCCTGGCCTGCCTTGCGCGGCCACAGCCATCATCAAGGGCGACGGGCGCTCACTGTCGATTGCGGCAGCGTCGGTCTGCGCCAAAGTTGCCCGAGACCGGATGATGGTGGCCGCCGACCGGGTTTATCCAGGCTATGGCTTTGCGACCCACAAGGGCTACGGCACCGAGGTCCACCGCGAAGCGCTTGCCCGGCTCGGCCCTTGCCCCATCCATCGACGCACGTTTGCGCCGGTCAGGAAAGCGCTGATGGACAAGGCCGTTTAGATTTGCGCAACCCTTTCTCAACACCCCCTTTACCTTAACGAGGCATGATCGCGGCACTTGTTTAGGTGTTGCGTACAGGTTGAGTCATGTCAGTATTGCGTATGGAGGCGCTGCGTACGCGCGCCTCCCTTTCCTCTTCTTCATCGCTGCCCGACGATGATCTTGCCCTCTATCGCAACCAAGTGACGATCGGCGATTCCATCGCCTTGATGGAAAAACTGCCCGCCGGCAGCGTTGATGTCGTCTTTGCCGATCCCCCCTACAATCTGCAGCTTCAGGGCGCCTTGCAGCGTCCCGACCAAAGCGATGTCGATGCGGTTGACGATGCATGGGACCAGTTCGACAGCTTTGCCGCCTATGACGCGTTTTCCTCTGCTTGGCTGCTGGCCGCACGGCGGGTGCTGAAGCCCAATGGCACGCTTTGGGTCATTGGCAGCTATCACAACATTTTCCGCGTTGGCGCGACGCTGCAAAACCTTGGCTATTGGGTTCTCAACGATGTGGTCTGGCGCAAGACCAATCCGATGCCGAACTTCAAAGGGCGCCGGTTTGCCAACGCCCATGAGACACTGATCTGGGCGGCGCGCAGCGAGGAAGGCAAACGCTACACGTTCAATTATGATGCGCTGAAAGCGGCCAATGACGATGTGCAGATGCGCTCCGATTGGACGCTGCCCATCTGCACTGGCGGCGAGCGCCTCAAAGACAGCGAGGGCAACAAGGTCCACCCAACGCAGAAGCCTGAAGCGCTGCTGGCGCGGGTTCTGCTGGCGTCCACCAAACCGGGTGACGTGGTGCTCGATCCTTTTTTTGGGACCGGGACAACGGGCGCTGTGGCCAAAAAACTCGGCCGGGACTTCATCGGCTTTGAGCGCGAGCACAGCTATGCCGATGCCGCCCGGGCGCGCATCGCAGCAGTGGAACCAGTGCCCGACGCGGCACAGGCCATGCTTCAGGGCAAACGGTCCCAGCCGCGCGTGCCGTTCAATGCGCTACTGGAAGCCGGCTACGTGATGCCCGGTGAGGAATTGGTCGATGGCAAGGAGCGTCATGCGGCGCTCGTGCGCGCCGACGGGACTCTGGCCAGTGGTGACCATGAAGGGTCGATCCACAAGGTTGGCGCGCTGGTGGAAGCGCGCGAAGCCTGCAATGGCTGGACTTTTTGGCATGCCAAGCGCGATGGCGTGCTGGTCTCCATCGACGATTACCGCACCGAAATCCGCAAGAAGGCCGTTTAACGGCTTCTTGGTTTAAGGCTTCTTGGACACTTGTTTTGGTCGGATCGTTGCGCCGAGTTCGGGCAGCGCGGCCTTCAGCACCTTGACCATGACTGTCGGCCAGGCTTCCTCGCGAAGCATGGCGGGCGTTGACCACCAGCCATTCTGCGACGGTGGTGCGTCACCCTCATGGCGATAGACCTCAAGCGTCAGCGCGAAATGGGTGAAGACATGCTCGATGCTGCCGATGGGTTCGGCCGCATCAAAGGCTGCGGGCGACTCATCCGACCAAGGCGTCGTCGGCACCTGGGTCATGCCGGGTAACAGACCATCACTGGGCCGCTGCTCGCACCAAACCGCGCCGTCGGCGCGTACCACCACCAAGGCAGCACCCTTGCGGCGCGGCTTGCCTTTTTTGGGCGCCTTGACCGGATAGGTTTCCATGTCACCAGCGTGATGAGCGGCGCAGCCATCCCTCCACGGGCAAAGCACGCAGGCGGGTCTTTTGGGCGTGCAGATCGTCGCGCCGAGATCCATCATCGCCTGCGCGAAATCGCCGGGCCGATCGTCAGGAACGAGCTCCCGCACCTTCTCTGAGACCTGCCGCTTGACCTTCGGCATCGGGGTATCGAGGCGAAAGAGCCGCGTAACGACGCGCTCCACGTTGCCATCGACGACCGCAACAGGCTCGCCGAACGCGATGGCGGCGATGGCGGCGCTGGTGTAATCGCCAATGCCCGGCAGCTCTTTAAGCTCGGCAGCGGTTTTTGGAAATTGCCCACCCCGTGCCGCGATAACCTTGGCGCAGGCGTGCAGATTGGCGGCGCGGCGATAATAGCCAAGCCCCGCCCATGCCGCGCGTACGTCATTGTCTGAAGCGGCAGCGAGATCGCTGACCGTCGGCCAGCGCGCCAGAAAGTTCTGAAAATAGGGGATGACCGCGGCAACCGTGGTCTGTTGGAGCATGATCTCCGAGAGCCAGACCTTATAGGGGTCTTGGCGAGTGCCGAGCTTGCTGTCGGTCGGTCCAATGCGCCACGGCAGATAGCGGGCATGCCGGTCGTACCAGACAAGCAGATCGCTCGCCTGGATAGCATCGGTCACTGAGTTAATTGATGCGGGCCTTCACATCGGAAATCGCGCTGTCGATCAGGTCAGCCGCGGTCTTGCCTTTGGCCTGTTCGGCCAGAAGCTTTTCAGAGGCAGCGATCGCGATGTCGGTGGCGCGGGCGCGCACCTCACCGAGCGCTTGGGCTTCAGCCTGGGCGATGCGGCTTTCGGCAGCAGCCGTGCGACGGGCGATCATCTCTTCCAGCGCTTCTTCGGTTTCAGCTGTCATGCGTTCGGCTTCAGCCTTGGCCTGGGCGAGAATAGCGTCGGCCTCTTCGTCTGCGCTTTGAGTCTTGCGGCGGAAATCAGCGAGGACGGCCTGCGCTTCTTCACGCAGGCGGCGGGCTTCTTCCAGCTCGCTGCGCACTTTTTCAGCGCGGGCGTCGAGCGCCTTGGTGATCATACCAGGCACTTTGAGATAGACGATCAGCGCCAGGAAAAGGATGAGGGCGATCAGGGCCCAAAATGAAGCGTCCATACTCGTCTTCCTCAGCTCTCGGCGCTAGCGGCAACCGCTTTGGTCACAGCCGCTGCCGTTGGCGCTTTGGGCGCCAGCTTTTCCATAATCGCCGACACGGCATCGGTTGCGATGGCGTCGACCTGGCCCAGGGCCTCAGTTTTGATCGTGTCGATGCGCGCTTCGGCTTCGGCAAGCTTGGCCGACAAGGCCTCTTCAGAGGCTTGCCGCTTGGCCGTGGTTTCGGCGGTCAGCTTGTCGCGCGTTTCACTGGCCAAGGCCTGCGCACGGGAGCGGGCGTCGGCGAGCGCTTTTTCATAGGTTTCCATCGCCTCGTCGGTCTCGCGCTTCAGCCGTTCGGCTTCGGCGATATCGCTGGCGATGCGGTCATGGCGGTCTTCCAGAATGCCGGAAATACGGGGACCGGCGATCTTGGAGATCACGTAGTAGGTGATGCCGAAGGCAATCACGAGCCAGAGAAGCTGCGATGCGAAGGTCGAGGTGTCGAAGGGCGGAAAGGTTCCGCTTGCCTCAGCAGCTGCGTGTGCGGCGTCGTCGGTCGTTGCCATGGTCTTGTCTGTCCTTCAGCGGCGAAACAGGCCGCATGAATTGCTGATATGAATGGCGGGATGGCGATCCAGCCAGCTCGTTTTCGCGCGCTGACTGGAAGCGTTCATTCCCAAAAGGCTAGCGCACCGAGCGGTGGCACGACAGCCGTGTCGGTTCGGCTTAAACGGCGAACAGAAGAAGAAGCGCGACGAGCAGCGAGAAGATGCCCAGCGCTTCGGTCACGGCGAAGCCGAAGATGAGACGGCCGAACTGGCCATCAGCAGCTGACGGATTGCGCAGGGCGCCCGACAGATAATTGCCGAAAATCGAGCCAAGGCCGATTGCAGCGCCGCCCATGCCGAGACATGCGATACCAGCGCCGATGAATTTTGCTGCTTCTGCTTCCATGATTGAACTCCTTTGGAATGAACGAAGGCGATTGCCTGACGATCCAGATGAATGATCCTGGGCCGCCGGGATGGGTTGATCAGTGTGAGGGGTGAAGGGCGTCGTTGAGGTACATGCAGGTAAGCACCGCAAACACATACGCCTGAAGGAAAGACACGAGGAACTCCAGCGCCGTCATGGCAATGGTCATCAGCAACGGCAGAATTGCGCCGCCGATACCGACAACGCCAAGACCGGTGAGCGAGACGACGAAGCCGGCAAACACTTTCAGCGTGATGTGCCCGGCCAGCATGTTGGCGAACAGACGCACGGACAGTGAAATCGGGCGAGAGGACGAAAAACCTCCAGCGGCACCACCAGGGCACCAGGGATGGAATCGCTGGGCAACGAAGAGTTTAGAAGCCAAAGCCGTGCTTCATGAAGCCGTGACAAGGAACTGCCGAGCACAGATCGCCAGCGCGAAGGTGACGATGATGTGGTTGGTGACGGTGAAGAAGTAGGGGAACATGCCAAAGGTTGGCAACAGGACACATGAACAGCGAGAAGACAAGGGGGAAAAATCATCCCCTGCGTCCCTGCGCAAATGGCGACGAATTCGTAGCTCATGCGGCGTCAGCCTGCCAACGGCCCGAACAGGCCGCGACGGTGGTGGAGCACCAAAAGGCTGCGACGGCGCCAGTGGTGGCGAGCATGAAAAGCGAGGAATTGGTGAAAGAGAAATCGATGCCGGCGATTTCAATGGGAACAATCGTTGAGATCTCAAATTGCTTGATGGGATCGTTCGCCACGGTGATCTGCTCCTAAACCGGCGTACCGGCCGTCATCCATTATCTGTTTCAATTCCACGCGCGGAACCCGTTCCGCCCGCATTTGGCGCTGGCTTTAGCCGTCTTCGCGCCCATTTTCCTCTGTGTCACGTCGCCGCGCCGAAGCGTCGTCCGAGGCACCCGTTGGCGCATCTTTGGACATGCCCGTGGTCATCCCCTTGGGCATGGCAACCAGACCGAGGGTTCTCATGACGTTTAATACGCCTGCTGCAAACCCCAACAAAAGCAGGACAATCAGCCCGAACGGCGATGTTCCTGCCACAGAATCGAGGAACCAACCCAAGGCTCCACCGACAAATATCGCGGCGATGAAATCCGACGAGACGCGGACGGCCATCGCATAGTTCGTCCGCTCCTGCTTCGCCGCACGTTCATCGACCGGGTCGGGCCGATGGGCATCGAGCTTTGCGTCCAGCGCGTCCAGCCTCTGACGAACCTCATCAAAGTCCTTGTCGCCAGTGCCTGATGCTCTGTCGGGATCGGACCCGTTGGCCACAATGGCCCTCCAAAAGATGAGGATGGGACGAGATGAATGGTCGGCGTGAAAAAGCTCTGCGCGTGTGCTGTGTTACGGAACAAGGCAGCGGATGATCATCTCATCGCCAGCACCAGGCAAAGCCAAGCGCCACGGTTCGAAAATCGCCGGGACCATAGTGCCCGGCCCATGGGGTGTCAACCACAGGACGCCTACGCCAAGCACAGTCGCAACACCTTGTTATTGCGATGTTTTTCGGCCTCACGCCGCGCTTTCTGCCTCAACCATGGCTTCGGCCTCCGCCAAGGCCACCGAAACGATCTGGCTGACACCGCGTTCGGCCATCGTCACGCCGAACAGCCGGTGCATCCGGCTCATGGTGATCGGGTTGTGCGTCACGACCAGGAAACGGGTCGATGTGCGCGCCGCCATGGAATCCAGAAGATCGCAAAAACGCTCCACATTGGCGTCGTCCAACGGTGCATCGACCTCATCGAGGATGCAGATCGGCGCCGGATTGGAAAGGAAGACGGCAAAGATCAGGGCGAGCGCGGTCAAGGCCTGCTCACCGCCTGACAGCAACGTGATCGATTGCGGCTTCTTGCCCGGAGGCTTGGCGATGATGTCCAGGCCCGCATCCAGCGGATCATCGGCATCGATCAAGGTCAGTTCCGCCTCGCCGCCGCCAAAGAGCTTGGCAAACAGCTCTTGGAACTGCTCGTTCACGCGATCGAAGGCTTCCAAAAGCTTGACCCGGCCTTCGCGGTTGAGCGTGGAGATCGTGCCGCGCAGCTTGGTGATCGCTTCGGCGACGTCATCGCGCTCCAGCGCCAGCGTATCACGGCGCTCAGCAACCTCTTCGGCCTCCTGCTCGGCAGCAAGGTTCACCGCGCCCAGGCGCTGACGCGCGTCACGCAGTTCGGCAAGTTGGCGTTCAAGGACATCGAGCGCCGGCGGTTGGGTGCCGGTTTCAAAGCCTGCCATCGCCATCAGCTGATGCGGTGCGGCATCGACGGCCTCGCGGATCGTCGCTTCCAACGCGGTACGCCGTTCATCGGCGGCGGCCTGGCGCTCTTCGGCGCGGCCATGGGCCTCACGGGCGGCGAAATAGGCATCTTTGATCTCGCCGGCCTTGGTGTCGGCCTCGCGCTGGGCGCCTTCAACGCGGGCGAGAAAATCAGCAGCCTTGCTGCGCTCGGCCTCGGCCTTTTCAAGCGTGCTCGCCAGTGCGCGGCGTTTTTCGACCAATCGCCCCGGTTCGCCGTCAAGTTTTTCCAGCGTTTCCACCAGATCGGATCGACGGCGGGCAAGGGTCTCGGCGTGGCTTGCGGCCGCATCGGCACGACGTTGCCAGGCTTCAATGGCCCGGCTCGTGGCCTCGCGGCGACGGGTATGGTCGGCCAACTCGCGTCGCAGTTGGTCAAGCGCGGCCACCGCTTCATCGCGGGCGCGTCGGGCGAGGCTTTCTGTTTCGCTTGCCTGCGCAAGTTTGGATTCAAGCGCAGCCAGAACATCGGTGGATTGGGTCGCAGCCTCGGCGGCCTCGACTTTGGCGCGCGCTTGGCTCAGGGCCTCGTCAAGCCGCGCTGCCTCGGCTGCGGCCGCCGTGATGCGGGCGCCCTCGCGCTCGGCTTCACGTTCCAAGGCCAGCAGCCCGCTTGCCGCCTCATCGTAGGCGCACCGTGCGTCAGACTCCGCGCTGCGGTCGGCGTTCCAAGACGCGTCAGCCTCCTGCATCGCGGTCAGGGCGCCCATATGGGCGAGCGACAGCGTGGTGACCTCGCCTTCCAGCGTTTTACGGTCAGCGATGAGCCCGGACAGGCGATTGCGCTCGGCGAGCTTCACCGCTGCCGCCGACGGCGCATCGGCCTTACGAACAAAGCCATCCCAACGCCAAACCGTGCCGGCCTTGCTCACCAGCATCTGGCCAGTGGCAAGGGTTGCTTGCAGCGATGCGCCTTCCTCATCGTCGACCAGACCGATCTGCGCCAAACCGCGCGCCAGAGCCTTTGGGGCCTGCACATGATCGCCAAGCGCCGTGACGCCATTTGGCAGAGCGGGGTCATCGGACGGAGCGTCAATCTCAGCCCAGAATTGTGGCGCAGCGGGGTCAGTGGCGGCTTCCAGCGATTCGCCGAGCGCTGCGCCGAGCGCTGCCTCATAACCGGGTGCGACCGTGATGCCGTCCATGATCGATGGGAACAGATCGGGCGTACTGTTGTCGGCCGCCCCCACCAGCTTTTCCAGCGCGGCGACTTCCGCCCGCAGTGTTGCCAGTTCTTTTTCACGCTCGCGCAAGGGTGTCTCGGCGCTGGCCACCGCCGCCAGTGCGGCTGTGCGCTTGGCCTCGCTGGCGGCAACCTTGTCGGTCGCGCCATCGCGTGCAGCTTTCAACGCCACAACCTTGCTGCGTGTCGCCTCCAACGCCTCGGCCGCGGAGGTTTTGGCTTGGAGCTCGCCAAGGGCGGCCTGGGCACTGGCGTGCTGGGTTTCCAGCTGCGCAACTTCGCGTTTGGCGTTTTCCAACAGACGCTGCTGGGCCTCGATGTCAGCACGGGCCTTGGACAGCGCGTCGCGCGCTTCGTTGCTCGCGCCATGGGCTTCAGAGAGCGAGGCTGCGGCTTCCTCAGCGGCTTTTTCGACCGCCGGCAACTGACCGGTGGAGACGGTTTCGGCCTCACCGATCGCCCTTAATTCAGATTCCAGAGCAAGGCGTTCGGAGGCGTGATCGTCGGACAGGCCGGTTTCGCGAGCGATGTCGGCATCCAACGTTGCCAACTGGGCACGAGCATTTTCCAGTCTCTCGGCGATCTGCTTTTCTTCCAGCGCCAATTCATCGCGCGCCCGGATAATGCGACCAAGCGCGGCGCCGGCTTCAGCGGCCTTTGTGCGGGCGTCGGGCACGCTTGCCGCGGCGCTGGCCTGCGCGGTGGCGGCGGAAAGCTGCGCCTCATCGGCCTTTTGCAGCAGGTCTTTGGCTTCGCGCAGTGCCTGGGCTGCTTCATTGGCTGCTTGATTGGCGGCAGCCCATTTGAGCGCGAACACGCCGGCTTCGGCGGTGCGGGTCTTGGCGGCAACTTCTCGAAAACGGGCCGCCTGGCGCGCCTGGCGTCGCAACACATCCAACTGGCGATCCAGCTCCCCGATCACATCATCCAGGCGCTCAATGTTGGTTTCGGCGGCCCGCAGACGTAGCTCGGCTTCATGGCGGCGGGTGTGCAAGCCGGAAATACCAGCGGCTTCTTCCAGCAACGCCCGGCGTTGAACCGGTTTGGCGGAAATAATCTCGCCGATCTGGCCCTGGCGCACCATGCTTGGCGAGCGCGCGCCGGAGGCGGCATCGGCAAACATCAACTGCACGTCGCGGGCGCGGGCTTCGCGTCCATTGACGCGGTAATTGGAACCCCGGTCGCGTTCAATCTTGCGCGAGACTTCCAGATTTTCGTGTTCGTTGAAAGCCGCAGGTGCGCGGCGCAAGGCGTTGTCGAGGAAAAGTTTCACCTCGGCGGAATTGCGCGCCGGGCGTTTGCCCGACCCGGAAAAGATGACCTCCTCCATCCCGCTGGCGCGCATCGCCTTGTAAGAGCTTTCGCCCATCACCCAACGCATCGCCTCGACGAGATTGGACTTGCCGCAACCATTGGGGCCGACCACGCCGGTCAGCCCGTCTTCGATAATCAGATCCGTGGGTTCGACAAAGGTCTTGAACCCGGCAATACGCAGTTTGGTGAACTTCATCAGCGAGCCTCGCTGATGGGCCGACACGCCCCGCGCCAGAAGGCGCAAGGGCGCACCATGCCGCTAGCTGATGAGCGGGTCGATAATCTCGGCGTACTCTTCTGGACTGCGGGCACCGGGGAATCTCGCACCATTGATAAAAATCGTCGGTGTGGAGGCGACGCCGAATTCCTCTGCGCCACGCTCTGCACCGGCGACTATAGCCGTTTCCAGATCGCGATTCGTCAAGCAGGCATTGAAGGTCTCTTGGGTATAACCGGCCTGACCGACAATGGAAAACAGCGCATCGGCCGGGTTGGCCGCCGTTGCCCACTCGCGCTGGCGCTCAAAGAGAATATCCACCACGTCATGGTAGAGTGCCTCATCGGAGCAGCGTGCGAGCATGGAGGCAGCGCGGGCGCGGGCATCGAGCGGGAAATCGCGGAAGATGTAATAGACGTGACCTTCATCGATATAGTCGGTCTTGATCGTCGGCAGCGATGTGGTGTGGAAGCGCGCGCAGTGCGGGCAGGTCATCGAGGAATAATCGACAAGCACCACCGGCGCGTCGGGGTCACCCAGACCAATATCGGGCAGGCCATCGGTTGCGGTCATCAGCGCATCGAGGTCGACCGTGCCGTCGCCGCCCGATGGTGTGCTGCGGCTAGAGCCGTCTGCAGAGGCGTTGGAGCCATCGTTACAGGCTGCCAAAATGCCACCTGTCACCGTCAGCAGTGCTGAGTTTTTCAAAAGCGTACGGCGGTCGGTCTTCAAACGGTCGATCATGGGTGGGCCCTTGTGCGGATGGTCGGTTGGGTCGCTCTTACGGTGTTCTACCGCAATGCGACAAGTTCAGAACCGCCCGTGGCAGCCATCCATGGCCAAAAAGCGGCATCACAAAGGAGTGTGCCGACCGGTCTTGGGTCAGCGGCGCTTGCGATCGGCGGCGAGCACCGACGCACCGAGCTGTTCGAGCGCTGCGCGCAGTTTTTGGTCCGCAACAACAGCGGTAGCCTCCTGGGCGCTTTTCCGGGCAGCCTTTTGCGCCGCTGGTGAGGGCACCGATGGTGTGGACAGACCGGGGTCGGCGGCAGGCTTGGTCGCCAGCGAAGGTTTGGCGACAACGCCCAACTTGCTGACCGCCTGATAGCCGAAAAAACCGTTGACCCGTTCCAGGATCAACGCCTGCCCATAATCCAGATCGATCTGGATCGAGGCATCGGCGCGCACCTCAAGCACCGCGCCATCCTCGCCGACCTTTTTGTGCCGGGACCGCGATTTGGGTTGGGCTTTCATCTGAACAGGCATGCAAAGGCCGGCCAAACGCTCGCCGACAATCTCCGGCCACGCGGCCAGAAGCGCGGGCGAGACGAACTGTTTGCCGGTTCGCCCTTCCTGAAGCAGCTTCAAAAGTGCATCGACCTCACTGCCGATGGCCTTGGCGCTTGTCGGCACGGCCGCCTTGGTTGTGATCTGATGGCCGAGCAGTTGGCCGCGCACATTTTGGGCGGCGTTTGGGCGTGGTCGCTTCACCTCAGACGCCTCATCTTGACCCTTCCATCTTTCATCGATCCCTGCTAGCGCCCAGTCTTTCTGAAAAAGTCTTCCTCTCAAGACCTTCCCTCAAAGCGCCTTGGAGCCCATCCCTCGTGTACGACCTCATCATCTTCGACTGCGATGGTGTTCTGATCAACTCAGAAATGATTGCAGCCCGTGTAGAAGCCGCCGCCTACAAGCGTGAAGGCTTTGAAATGGAGCCTTTGGGGTTTGCCGAACACTTTGCCGGTATGACCCATCACGCGATCCAGGAGGCTATTGAGGAGGAGCTGGAGCGCAAGCTCGACGAGGATTTTCAGGACAAGTTGTCCGAAGCCTTTCTGGAGCTTGCCGATACGGAGCTGACCGCCGTTCCGGGCGTAGAAGACATGCTCGATATGGTCGAGGGGCCGCGCTGTATCTGTTCGAACTCGGATTCAGCCTATCTGCAACGCTATCTCAGCGATGTCGGGCTTTTTGAGCGCTTCGCGCCGCACATCTTCTCGGCGGGCGAAGTGGGCAACAAAGCCTCCAAGCCTGACCCGAACGTTTTTCAGGTCGCCGCGCAGACCTTCTCGGTCGATCCGAAAGCCTGCCTGGTGGTGGAAGATTCCTCGTCCGGCGTTAAGGCAGCCGTCGCCGCCGGGATGACGGTCATCGGCTTTGTTGGCGCCGACCATTCCTGGCCTGGCCATGCAGAAGTGCTGATGCAGGCAGGCGCGCTGACCACGGTCAACCGTCATGCCGATCTTGCCGAAACCATCCAGGCGCTCTCGGCTTGGGAAGGCGAAGCGCTCTAAGCCTTGAGCGCAAGACCGATTAGGAGCGCAAGACCGATTAGCTGCCGGCCTCGTCGAACCCGACAATCACCTGATAATCGCTCTGGCGCTGGGGCTGCGGCACGAAGAAGGCGCGATTGACCAACGTGAAGGTTGCCGAGACTTCCGGCGGCTCGATGATCGCCTGGGTGCGCACGACTTCACTTGAGAGGATTTCGCTGGTCACCGTGTTGAGCACAACGATACGAATCGGCAGATCAAGCGTTGCTGGCACGCCCTGCGGGCCGATGATCGAACGCCCGGCGATCCCGATCGACAGGCCGAACTGACCGGCACCCGGCGTACACTCGACCACAGTCTGCAAAATCTGGCTTTGGTAACGCACATTGGACGGTGTCTCTTCCTCACCGGCGTAGAGGCGCAAGGTTTCGGTTCCGGGGCGCACAACGATTGACGGGCAGAGCTGATCGGCCCGCAACTGTTCGACCGGCACGCCACCAAAGGTCGTCGCCGTGGTTGGCGTCACCCGTGTTTGCTGACTGCTGCCGCCGCCGAACATGTCGGTGAGACCGTCCATGCCGCCGCCGCAGGCCGCCAGGGTCATGGCCAGGCCAAGGGCCGCGCCGCTGCGCAGCCAAGTTCGATTGGAATTGAAGAGTTTACGCATCACATCATCGCCACAAGCATCACACCTATCCGCACGCGTTCTCGTGTGGTTGCGGCTGTTTAGCAAGTTGCGCAGACCTTGGCGAGGGGATAGCTGTGGAGCGTTCCGAAGCCTGACGCCATGATGAACGCAACGCATGACAACGTCTGACAACTTTGCCCCTCTGACGCCGGATGCGCTGAAGCACCATTGGTCGCTGCGCTATCTGCCCAGCTGGGCGCGGCCCTATGGGCGCCTGATGCGCTTGGAGCGGCCGGCGGGTTGGCAGCTTCTGTTCTGGCCGTGTGCGTTTTCCTCGCTGCTGGCGTCCATCGCGTTGGAAAGCCCGGTGCAATGGGCTCATCTTGGACTGTTCCTTCTCGGCGCGATCATCATGCGCGGGGCTGGTTGCACGCTCAACGACATTGCCGACCGAGACATCGATGCCAAGGTTGGCCGCACCGCCGAG
>JBKAGN010000031.1:0-36903 GCA_046290415.1 Hyphomicrobiales bacterium | reverse complement strand
CCGGGCGGTGTTCTCTCACCATCTTCAGGAGTTGGTCCGGCAAGCCGCCAGCGGCGAACGCTGCTGGGCGCTGTTGCTTGTCGATCTCGATCATTTCAAGGACATCAATGATCTTCACGGCCACGCCGCTGGCGATCTGGTGATCTGTCAAACGGCCAACCGGCTCAAAGAACGAACTGGCGACCAGGGACATGTCGCGCGCCTTGGCGGCGATGAGTTCGCGATCATCCTCAACCAGGCCGAGTTCACCAACCAGGCTGCGGATTTTGCCCACCGTCTGACAGTTGAGCTTTCCAAGCCGATCGTCAGCGAGGAAGGCCTGGTGCTCCACACCGGCGCGAGCATCGGCATCGTGGTCTGTCCTGAGCATGGCAACGAGACCGCCGAAATTCTCTCGCGCGCCGACACGGCGCTCTACAAAGCCAAGCAAATGGGCCGCAACACCTACTGCGTGTTCGAGCGCGGCATGGGCGAGGAGGATCATCGTCGTCGGATCCTCGAAGCGGACTTGGCGGTCGCCGTGGACGAAGGCCAGTTTGAGCTGTTCTTCCAACCGCGCATGACCGCCGCCAGCGGCGTCATCGACAGCTACGAAGCGCTCATTCGCTGGCAGCATCCCAAGAAGGGTATGATAGGTCCCGGCAGCTTCATTCCAGTCGCCGAGCAGTCCGGCAAGATCGTCGCCATCGGAGCCTGGGTGATTGAGGAAGCCTGCCGCATCGCCAAACAGAATCTTGGCGCAGCGCGGGTCAGCGTCAATGTCAGCCCGCTCCAGTTCCGTGAAAAGAACCTTATAGACAACATCGCTGCGATCCTGGAAAAAACCGGCTTACCGTCGCATCAATTGGAGATCGAGATCACCGAAAATGTGCTGATCGACGATGACGAGCGTGCGCTGACGGCGCTGCGCGCGCTGAAAAAGATCGGCTGCCGCGTCGCATTGGACGATTTCGGCACCGGCTACTCCTCGCTCGGCTATCTCAGCCGCTTTCCATTCGACTGCATCAAGATCGACCGCTCCTTCGTGCAGGCGATGCACACCACGGAAAACGCCGGCGCTATCGTGGAAACCATTATCCGCCTCGGCCGCGCCACCAATATGAGCATCGTTGCCGAGGGCGTTGAGCACGTCGAAGAGCTTGAAACGTTGGTCAAACATGGATGCGATGAAATCCAGGGCTTCTTGGTTGGTCGCCCGGCACCGCTGGCAAGCCTGCAACGCACCGCGCCTGACAGTGTGCTTGCCGCCATGGGCCAGATGCAGGCCACGACCGACGGTCTGGTGGCGCAGCTACGACGCACCTTGCCGGCCAAGCCTGCCAACAAACCGCTTCGAGCAAAACGCGGCCGTACCAAACGGGTGTCTTAAATGACGGGCGCCGGAAAGAGCTCAACCGGCCTGGTTGAGGATCGTTGACGTCAGCCGCCCGGTCGAACGCAAGACGCTGTAAGCTGCTTCCAGCTCGGAGAATTGGCTCAAAATGAGCTCTTGTTCGGCTGAAAAGAGTGCGTTTTGCGCATCAAGAAGCTCAAAGATCGTCCGCTCGCCGGCCTGGAATTGCTCGGTGTAAAGCGCCTGAACCTGGCGGCTCGATTGCAGACCCGACCGCAGGTCGCCCAGTTTGCGCCGCGCCGAGGCAATGGCGCGGTAGGCCTGGCGGATGTCCGCCTCAACCTGGTCACGGGTATCGGTGTAGCGGGCCCGCGCCTGGCGGATGCGCGCTTCGACTTCGCGCTGCTCGCCCTCGGCGTTGCCGGCATCAAACAAGGAGTAGGAGAACACCACCATCCCGCGGGCATCGTTTTCGGTGCGCGTGTTGGCGGAGATGTAGGTGTTGGAGCTCGCCTCAAGTTCCAGATCGATGCGGGCCCGGCCATCCCCATTGACGACGTCAAGCTCATGCTGCGCGGCGCGCACCGTGTAGGCTAAGGACAGCAATCGCGGGTTGCTCGACAAGGCCCGGTCGATGGCGTCATCGGCAGAGGGTGCAAGGTTGGAAATCACCGGCGCTGGCGTTTGAAGTCGGCCCGGAGCGATGCGGGCCAAACGCTCAAACGCATCCTCGGCGGCATCGAGGTCGGCGGCCAAGTCGGTTCGCGCTGAGCGCACTTCGCTAAGCCGCGCCGACACGCGGTTGACGTCCGCCATGGTCGAGTTGCCATCGGCCTCGTTGAGTTCGACGATCTCAAGCAGCCGTTCGTGCTCGACAATGTTGCGGTCGATGAGCGCCAGAAGTTGGCGCTGTTGAAAGATGCGCAGATAGGCCTGCGCGGTGCGCAGCGCCAAATCTTCGGTGACGTCGATCGTGCGCAACCGCGCCGCATCGGACGTGGCAAGCGTCGAAAGCACCTGGTCGCGTGTGACGTTGAAATCGAACAGCAACTGGCGCAGACGCAACGTGCCATCCAGACGCGCCGCCGCATCGGCGCTGCGATTGTTAAGATCGAAATCCGTCGGGTCATAAATGGCGGACGCGGTCTGCCCAGCCGCCAAGGTCAGATCGACCTGCGGTCCAAGGCCGGAGCGCGCGCGTTGCACGCCGGCACGTGCCTCATCGACACGCGCCAAGGCAAGCGTAATTTCCGGATGCATGGTCGCCGCGCGTGTCACCACATCGGCAAGCGTCATGTGCGGTCCCTCGCCCCGATCGGCGGTGACCGAGATATCGCCATCGAACTGTCGCGCGGGGGGCAGGGAATCGTTGCTGTCAAACCCATCGGTGCCAGCCAGTTCAACACTGCTCTCATCAACCTCACCATTGCCCGCCAGTTGTGGCGCAGCAATCGACGCATCCTGGACCGGTGGATCGAGCGTCAGAGGCGAGTCACTGGCTCGCAGTTCCAACTCATCGGCGTTGGCCATCGGTGATGCGGCAGAGGCAGATTCAGCTGCTTGATTGAGCTCCGACGGATCGCCGGTCGCCGCTGGCACTTCCGGTGCATCGCTGGCTGTCAGTGGCGTCAGGCGCAAAGCTGGGCCAAGGGCGAGCTGGGCAACCGGCTCATCTGTTGGGCCAGCGCGGTCCGGCATGGCTTGCACAGCCAGGCCCATCGGCTCCTCGCTGGTATCCACAATGGCATCGGGCGCCACAGCGGCCGTGGCGGCATTGCCGATCGAACCCGTCGTCAGCGTGGTGTCATCATTGAAGCCGCCGACCGAATAGACCGGTCCATGGCATTGCGGGACTGTAACGGGACAGGAGAGACCGGCGCCAACGGGCGGTCGGGTCATACACCCAGCAAGGGCAAAGGCGGCCATCGTCGGCAATAGCCATGCCGAACGCCTGTTAACGACCGAACGAAACACAACACCCACCCCAAAACGCAAAACATCGCAGCAAAAACACGCTGCTTCGGGGTCAGATCAGACATCATTAACCTTAATGTTCCCTAAAAAGAGCCTTGGGAAACAGTTAGGTCTGTTGATCTTCAGGTGTGCCATTATGGGTTGGTGTCGGGCGTTAGGCGCCAGCCACCTGCGCAACCAAGTCGACCGGTTCAACGAAAAAACTCCGCCCTGGTGGGCGGAGTTCGAAAAGCAAGCCATAAGTGGTCGGGCGCTTAGTAGCGCTCGGAAATCTGCAGCGTTGCCGGTATGCCGCTGCCGCGATTGTAGGACCCGATCCAGATGTCATACTGGCCGGCGGGTGCATTGGCGATGCGCAGTTGGGCGCCGAGATCGACACCACCATCATCGTCAAAATACCAGTTGCCGAACGGATCGTTGACCAGAAGAACCGTGTCGATATTCGACTGAATGATGAACGTCAGCGCCGACGCACCAGAGGTGCTGTATTGCACCCGGTAATCCGGACGGCGCGCCACCCAGCCCCAGGCACCGATGCCACAATTGGAAATCTCGTTGCGTCCGCCCGCCGTCACGCTGCGGTTCCAGGGATCGGGCAAAAAGCCCTCGGTCAGATTGACGGTGCCAAAATGCGGATTGCCGTTATAGGTCGGGCAGGCCGCGTTGGCATCACTGACAAAGGACAAAGACCCTCCGGCGGCCACCAGCGCAACAGCCATCGCACCACCCAGCATGGACAAAAATGTTCGTTTCATCGTGTTAAACCCCTAACTTTCCGACCGACCGTATTCGGTCCGCCAGTCCCTACGCCCGCATTGAAAATCGTGCGGAGCAGCCTGTCAAACCGCGCCCCTTGGCGGGTTCCTCAACGGATCAAGCAAAGCACAGCCACTACGATCGGTTTGTGACATTTATCACATGATGACAGCAGCCCCCGGAGCGCGCCTCTTGCCAAAGGCGATGATCGCGACAGCTACCGGAACCGCAACGCAGCCAGAGTGAAAAACGCAGATGACCCACCAACCCAACCTTGGCTCTTTTCCGTCAGGCGGCCTGGCAGTCGTGGTCGGAGCGAGCGGCGGCATCGGCGCAGCGGTCGCAACCGCCATTGGGGCCAGCGGGGTGTTCGCGCATGTCCTGGAAGCATCGCGTAGCGGCCAGCCATCCTATGACATTACCCGTGAGGACCATGTCGCTGCGTTGGCGGGGCAGATCAAAGCCACAGGCCACGATCTACGCCTTGTGTTCGATGCGACCGGGTATCTGCACGGCCCCCATGGCGGGCCGGAAAAGAGCTGGTCGGCCATCGACTCGACTGCCATGGCGCATCAGTTTGCCGTCAACACGATCGGCCCAGCACTCTTGATCAAGCATCTTCTGCCGCTCTTGCCGCGCGAGGGCAAAGCCGTGTTTGCAACAATTTCCGCCAAAGTCGGCTCGATTTCCGACAATCAGCTGGGCGGATGGTACGGCTACCGATCCGCCAAAGCAGCCCTCAACCAGATCGTCAAAACCGCATCGATTGAGTTGGCCCGCAAGCGACCGGAGGCCATCTGCCTGGCGCTGCATCCTGGAACGGTTGCCACGCCTTTGTCCGATCCATTCGCCAAACAAAACATTCGCCTGCAAACGCCGCAGGAGTCCGCTGCGTTAATGCTTCAGGTCATTAACAACGCAAGCACCGCGCAATCAGGGCAGCTTATCGCGTATGACGGTACGATCCTGCCCTACTGAGCACGACCAGCAACAGCCTTCGGTCATCGATTCCAGCACCGAATGAGGACTCCACCCAGTCGGTCCAGGTCTGTCTTTGCGCAATAACGCAGCAATGCGCCTGCATTTTGTGCGGTGCACAGACCTTGAGCACCCCCAACCCCTGTGTTAGCCCTTCCTATCCTTTTGTCGAGGCGGACCGAGAACACTCGGCCTCCGACGTGAGGGTGGCACGTGTCCGCTGAGGGGTTGGGCGAAATTGACGGGTTGATCTCTGTTGCTCGCCAAAGCTCCTGATGCGTGTCTGCGTAAACAAGGGAAGGACCAACAATGAAAAAACTTACGATTGCTGCAACAGCAGCATCGGCCATCGCTCTGACCGTATCGGCGATGCCGGCCCAGGCTGGCGAACAGCTTGATGCGATCCTTGATCGTGGCGAACTGATCTGCGGCGTGAACACCGGCCTGGCTGGTTTCGGCATCGCAGACAGCCAAGGCGTTTGGACTGGCTTCGACGTCGATTACTGTAAAGCCATGGCAATCGCGCTCTTCGACGATTCCAGCGCCGTGCAATATGTTCCGCTGTCTTCGGTGCAGCGCTTCCCCGCCCTGCAGGCTGGTGAAGTCGATATTCTTTCGCGCAACACCACCTGGACTTTGACCCGTGACGCTTCGCTTGGCGCAACTTTTGCCGGCACATGGTTCTATGACGGCCAGGGCTTCATGGTTCGTGCCGAAGACGGCATCGAGTCGCTGGAAGACATGAACGGCGCTTCGGTCTGTGTTGAATCCGGCACCACCACCGAGCTGAACCTGGCAGACGTTTTTGCAGCACGCGGCATCGATTATGAGCCTGTTCTGTTTGAAGCGCTTCAGGAAGTTCTGACCGCCTTCTTCGAAGGTCGTTGCGACGTCTACACGACAGACGCCTCGGCTTTGGCCGCTGTGCGTACCGCCAACGCGCCAAATCCGGATGATTATGTGATCCTTCCGGATCTGATCTCCAAAGAACCGCTTGGCCCAATGCTGCGTCGCGGTGACGATGAGCTCTATGCCATCGCTCGCTGGATTCTGTTCGCAACACTGGAAGCTGAAGAAAAAGGTGTGACGTCAGAAAATGCTGCTGACATGCTCGCCAACTCGGCTGATCCAACCGTTCAGCGTCTGCTTGGCGGTTCAGGCGAAATGGGTTCCTTGCTTGGCCTGCGCAACGACTGGGCGCTGGACATCATCACCGAGCTCGGCAACTACGGCGAAATGTACGAGCGCAACATCACCCCGCTCGGCCTGCCGCGCGGCCTGAACGCGCTGTGGACCGATGGGGGCATCCAGTACGCTCCGCCGGTTCGCTAAGACGGCAAATCAAGACGGGCCATGGTGCACACGCACTGTGGCCCGTTTCCGTTTCAAGCCTGCGGGGGACCGGGGCTGCGATGCGCCAGCTTGAGCGCACCATGGCACCAGCATCTTTCCAACGGCCAATGCGTTTCGCGCTGACACGACGAACGGACAAACGTTCGCACAATTAACAGCGCTCACAGGGAACAGGTTCGAGATCACGCATGACTGATCACGCGCATAGCGGAGCAGGATTTCCGGGGCCTTCAGCTCCGCAACCTAAGGCCGCACCGAAGACAAATCTCCTCTACAGCGAGAAATTTCGCGCCATCATCTATCAGGTCGTCCTGATCGCCGTTGTCATCGGCGTTGGCTTCTTTCTGGTTTCCAACACACTGGCCAACCTTGCCGCACGCGGCATTCAGTCTGGCTACGGTTTTCTGGATGTGCGCGCCGGTTTTGATATCGGCGAAGCCATTATCGAGTACACCAATGACGACACCTATGGCCGCGCGCTGTTGGTCGGCATCCTGAACACAATCAAGGTTGCCTTCTTCGGCATCATCCTGGCGACCATCGTTGGCGTCATTATGGGGATTGCCCGGCTGTCATCGAACTTTCTGATCGCCAAATTCGCATCGATCTATGTTGAGGTGTTGCGCAACATCCCGCTGCTTCTGCACCTGTTCTTTCTCTACGGGTTGCTCATCAACATTCTGCCGCGACCGCGCGACAGCTGGACCCTTCTTCCTGGCGTGTTTCTCTCCAACCGCGGTTTGAAATACCCGGTCATGGCGGATCATCAGATCTGGACTTGGGTCCTTCTGGCCATGCTTGCCGGTGCCGTGGGCGCCTACTTCCTGGCGCGACGGGCCGATAGAATTCAGGCCGATACCGGCGTTCGCCCAAAAACGCTTCTGCCGTCGCTGGGCCTTATCTTCGGCCTTGGCGCCGCAGTCTGGCTCGTCGGTGGTGCACCCACCGAGGTCAATGCGCCCGAACTGCGCGGCTTCAATTTCGCCGGCGGTCAATCGCTTTCACCAGAGTTCCTGGCCCTGCTGCTGGGCCTCACCATCTACACCAGCGCGTTTATTGCCGAGATCGTCCGTTCTGGCATCCAGGCGGTGAACTACGGCCAGACCGAAGCGGCCAAGGCTGTCGGGCTCAACCCCGGCAACACGCTGCGCTTGGTGGTTCTGCCGCAGGCCCTGCGGGTGATCATTCCGCCGATCACCAGCCAGTATTTGAACCTTACCAAGAACTCCTCGCTGGCGATCGCCATCGGCTATCCCGATCTGGTTTCCGTCGGCAACACCGCGCTCAACCAGTCGGGCCAGGCGATCGAAATCATCGCCGTCTTCATGACTGTTTATCTCTCACTGTCGCTGATCACCTCGTTGTTCATGAACTGGTACAACGGGCGCATCGCGCTGACAGAGCGCTAGGGCGAGGACACAGACATGACCGATACAACAAGCTCCGCCGTCAACGACCGCCCGACAACCTCGGCACCGTTCGCCGACGCGGCCAATTTCGTGCCCGCAGAAGCCCGTCCTGCACCGGCCTATATCCGCCCTGGCCCGATGACGTGGCTGAAGGAAAACCTGTTCAACACCTGGTACAATGCCGCGTTCACGCTGCTTGCCATATGGGCGTTGGCCAACTGGATACCAGCCCTGTTCGACTGGTTCGTCACCAGCGCACTGTGGGAAGCCGCACCAGCCGAAGCCTGCCGCGATGTGGCTGGTGCCTGCTGGGCGTTCGTCTACGAAAAGTGGCGCTTCATCCTGTTCGGCACCTATCCGTTTGAACAGCAATGGCGTCCCGGCGCAGCCGTCACGATCTTCATTGGCTTGGTCATCATCTCCTGCTTCAAGCCGATGTGGAACAAAAGCCTTTTGGTGATCTGGCCGGTTGGCCTGATCACATGCTGGATTTTGCTCTCCGGTGGCATCTTTGGCTTGGACTACGTGCCCAACAATCTCTGGGGCGGCCTGCCCATTACGCTCATGTTGGCCGTGATCGGCTGTGGCCTTGCCTTCCCGATCTCCATCGCCCTGGCGCTTGGCCGTCGCTCCAAGATGCCGATCATCAAGGCGTTCTGCGTCGGCTATATCGAACTGATCCGCGGCGTGCCGCTGATCACGGTGCTGTTCATGGCCTCGGTCATGTTCCCGCTGTTCATGCCAGAAGGCATCACCATCGATAAGCTGCTGCGGGCGCAGGTCGCGATCATCATGTTCGCCGCCGCCTATCTCGCAGAAGTCGTGCGCGGCGGCCTTCAGGCCATTCCAAAGGGCCAGTACGAGGCTGCCGATGCGATGGGCCTATCCTACTGGCAGTCGATGACCTTCATCGTTCTGCCGCAGGCGCTGAAGATCACCATTCCGCCGCAGGTCAACACCTTCATCGGCATGTTCAAGGACACCTCGCTGGTGCTGATCGTCGGTATCTTCGATCTCATGTTCACAATGCGCGTGGCCATCAACGACCTTGAATGGCGATCCTACTACATCGAGGGCATGGTGTTCGTCGCCATCCTCTACTTCCTGTTCTGCTTCTCCATGTCGAAATACAGCCAATGGCTGGAGCACGAATTGCATCGCGGCCACAAGCGCTCCTAAGCGCCGACAGCCCTCAACCGTTTTTGCGTAAGGACACCAGACAATGGCAACCACCGCACCCGCTTCAACCGCCGCCTCCACAATGGGCACCGCCGACATCATCACCATGGCGGGCGTCAACAAATGGTATGGCGACTTCCACGTCCTCAAAGACATCAACCTGTCGGTGAAATCCGGCGAACGCATCGTTGTGTGCGGCCCGTCAGGCTCCGGCAAATCGACGCTTATTCGCTGCATCAACCGCCTGGAAGAGCATCAGGAAGGCGACATCAGCGTTGACGGCATCGAGCTGACCGACAACATCAAGAACATCGACGCAGTGCGCGCCGAAGTCGGCATGGTGTTCCAGCATTTCAACCTGTTTCCGCATCTCTCGGTGCTCGACAATTGCACCTTGGCGCCGATCTGGGTGAAGAAAACGCCCAAGGCAGAAGCAGAAGCGCTGGGCATGAAATATCTTGAGCGCGTGCGCATCGGCGAGCAGGCGCTGAAATATCCCGGCCAGCTCTCCGGTGGTCAGCAGCAACGTGTGGCGATCGCCCGCGCGCTCTGCATGACACCGAAAATCATGCTGTTTGATGAGCCAACCTCAGCCCTCGATCCGGAGATGGTCAAAGAGGTGCTCGACACCATGGTCGACTTGGCCAAGGAAGGCATGACGATGCTGTGCGTGACCCATGAGATGGGCTTCGCCAAGGCCGTTGCCGACCGCGTGATTTTCATGGATCAGGGCGAGATCGTCGAACAGAATGAGCCGAATGCGTTCTTCGACAACCCGCAGAACGAGCGCACACAGAACTTCCTGAACCAAATTCTGTAAGCACCGATCCTGGCAGGCGGTCAGCGCGCCCACACTTATGGGCGCGCTGGTTCGCCAGCCTGTGCAAATACCATCAAGCTTGCGCGCCCGTCATCGCGCCGTCACACAAGCAACTTAAGCGGCAGGTCAAAGCGCGTCCCTCCCTTTTGCCCCTTGGCGTGCTGCGGCGGTGGTGCCACTTTGTGGATCAAACCCCGCATCGCTGGAACCTTGATCCACAAGGCACCAAAGACGGACGGTCCAATGCAGAACGGTCCTCAACAAGAAAAGCCTGCCCGAAACAGCCAGATCGGTGCGCCTGAGACCAGAACGCCCTTTGTTGGCGGTGCTGGAATCACGCTGACCGATTGCGCGAAAACGTTTCCCGACGGCACGCGGGCCCTGCTGCCGCTCTCGCTGCACATCGCGCCACAAGAGAAGATGGTGGTTCTCGGCCCATCCGGCTGCGGCAAGACCACCCTGCTTCGCCTGATTGCTGGCCTCGAAACGCCTGACCTGGAAGGCTCGGTTCATTTCGATCAGGACGACGTCACCGGACTGCCCATTGAGGCCCGCCGCGTCGGCATGGTCTTCCAATCCTATGCCCTGTTTCCCACGCTCACCGTTGCCGGCAATATCCTTTTCCCGCTGCATCTGAAAAAGGCCTCCAAGGCCCTGCAAGCTGAACGCCTGGCGCAACTTGCCTCCTTCGTCGGGATTGAGGGGCTCGAACACCGGCAGGTGCACGAACTGTCCGGCGGGCAAAAACAACGCGTCGCGTTGGCCCGGGCGCTTGCGGTCGAGCCGCGCATTCTTCTGCTCGATGAGCCGCTGACCGCCCTTGACGCAAGCCTGCGCGAGCGGTTGCGGGCTGAGCTTTCCGGTTTGCTCGACAAACTTGGCGTCACCGCGATCTACGTTACCCACGACCAGGCCGAAGCCATGGCGCTCGCCGACCGGATCGTCGTCATGGATCGCGGCGCCATCGCCCAGGTCGGCACGCCCTTTGAAATCTATGAAAAACCTGCCTCGCCGTTCGTGGCCAAATTCATCGGCGCGGCGGCTCTGATCCCGGCCCATGCCCACGATGGCAGCATCCACGTTCAAGGCCAGCGCATCGCCGCCTATCCCGACAAGCGCGGCGATGTCTTTCTGGTGGCCCGTCCAGAAGACCTCACCCCGGCCAGCGACGGTCCTCTGCAGGGCAAGGTTACGGCGGCCACCTATTTCGGCGACCGCAAGCGGTTGCACATCACGCTCAATGATGGCCCCCCGATCGTCGTTGATACCTCGCCCGACACATCACTTGAGGCCGGTGACACCACCCGCCTTGGCCTTACATCCGACACGCCGCGCGTCTTGGCGCCTTGAAGGTTTTCCAAAGGAAACCGACCCAACGTCATAGACGTGTAATCAAGCCTCACTAGGCACCGCACCAATCATCATCTCTCGTACTTGGAGTTTAAAATGTCCGCTTCGCGTTCCTTGAAATCCCTGGCTGCCGCCCTCGCGCTTACCGTGGTCGCACCGCTTGCCGTGCAGGCCGCCGAAGGTCGGTTGGTGCTCTACACCTCGCAGCCTAATGCCGATGCACAGGCAACCGTGGATGCCTTCACCGCCGCACATCCTGATGTCGAGGTGGAGTGGGTGCGCGATGGCACGACGCAGATGATGGCCCGTCTTGCCACCGAGTTCGAAGCCGGCAGCCCGCAACCGGACGTGCTCCTGATCGCCGACATGGTGACCATGGAGGGCCTGAAGCAGGAAGGCCGCCTGATGGCGCATCCGGATGCCGACACATCGGCCTATGACGACGGCCTGATGGATGCAGACGGCTATTACTTCTCCACCAAGCTGATCACCACCGGCATCGTCTACAACACCGCAGCTCCGTTCGCCCCGGAAAGCTGGCTTGATCTGCTCGGCGAAGAGGCCGTTGGCCAGGTGCGCATCCCCTCACCGCTCACCTCTGGCGCTGCGCTGATCCATCTGGAAACGCTCACCAGCAATCTGGACATGGGCTGGGACTATTACGAGACCCTGGCCGAGAACGACACGATTGCGGCTGGCGGCAATGGCGGCACATTCAATGCCGTGGCCGGCGGCGAGCAACTGTTCGGCATGGTCGTCGATTTCTTGGCCATCCGCGAGAAAGCCAATGGCGCGCCGGTCGAGTTCGTCTTCCCAACCGAGGGCGTCTCTGCGGTAACCGAACCCGTCGCGATCCTCTCCACGGCCCAGAACCCGGATGCTGCCAAAGCCTTTGTCGACTTTTTGCTTTCGCCTGAAGGCCAGCAACTGGCCGCCGACCAGGGCTATGTACCGGCCCATCCGGCCATCGAGCTGCCAGCCGGCTTCCCGTCCCGTGACGCCATCTCTGTGATGCCGTTCGATCCGGCCCAGGCGCTGGCGAATTCGGAAGACAACCGTCTCCGCTTCGCCGACATGTTCGGCCAGTAGGCGCGCGAAGGACAACCAAGTTGACATTGGCTGGCGCGCCACTTCAAACAGATCGCGAGGTCGCCCCATGAAAGACCTATCATGAGTGACCAAACGATCGGCGCGCCCGTCTTGCCTCGCACGCGACACCACGTAGAACCCAAAGATCCTGCCAAAAGCCTGAGCCGACGCGTCCCCTTCGCGCTCTCGCGCATGGATGCCTTCACGCCCTATCTGGTCCTGGGCGTTGCCGTCCTGCTGCTCGCCCTTGTGCCGATTGCACGGCTGCTGATCGCGGCCTTTGCGCCGGGACTTGATGCCTTTTGGACCGAGATCAGCCGCACGGCCTCGGTGCGCGCGACGGCCAACACGTTTGACGTCGCGCTCTGGTCATCCTTCCTGTCGCTTGGCCTGGGCGGTTTGCTTGCCTTTCTCGTCGGTGCCACCGACATGCGCGGCAAACGCCTTCTGTCGGTGGCTTTCCTGCTGCCGCTGATGATCGCGCCCCAAGTCACCGCGCTCGCCTGGCTGCAACTGTTCGGTCCATCCTCAGCGCTGCTGCAATCCATTGGGCTGGCCCCACCGCCGGGGTCCGCCAACCCGATGTATGGCCGCGCGGGCATCATCTTGCTCCTCGGCGTGCAGCACACGGCGCTCGCCTTCATCACCTTGCGCGCTGGCCTGCGCGCCATTCCCGGCGATGTAATCGAGGCGGCGCGCGCCTGCGGCGCCAGTTCTTGGCGGGCCTTTTCCTTTGTCGGTTTGCCGATGCTGGCGCCGTTTTTGGCGGCGGCCTTCGCACTCTGCTTCGTTTCCTCGATTGGCAATTTCGGCATTCCGGCCCTGCTCGGCATGCCAGAAAACTATCTGACCCTGCCGACGCTCATTTACCAACGCCTGGCAAGTTTTGGCACGGGCATGATCCCGCGCGTTGCAACCCTAGCAGTTCTGGTGTCGTTCATCGCCGGCATTGGCACCATGACCACTGCCTTCGTGCTGGCGCGTTACGCCACCCGCATTGAGGCCGAAAAACCGCTGACGCCCTTTGCCCTTGGCGCGTTTCGCCTGCCCACCGAAATCGGCGTTTGGACACTCAACGCCCTGCTGCTGGTGGCGCCACTGACGGCGCTTATCGCTGCCTCGCTGCTGCCCTCCTATGGCATGGCCCTCAACGCCGAGACGTTCACGCTCAACAACTATGTCGAAGTGCTGTTCCGTCAGGATGTCACGACGCGGGCGTTCATGAACTCCTTCATGCTCGCCGGCAGCGCAGCACTCATCCTGATGGCGATTTCGCTGCCCTCCGGCTATGCCCTCTCACGTCTCTCCGGTCGCCGCCGCGTGCTATTCGAAGCGCTTGTTGAAACGCCCTACGCGCTTCCCGGCATTGTGCTTGCCATCGCGATGATCCTGCTCTTCATCCGTCCATTGCCGGTGATTGGCGTCAGCCTGTACGGTACCTATGGCATCATTCTGATCGCTTACCTGTCGAGCTTTTACATTCTGGCTCTGCGCCCGGTGACGGCCGCCTTCAGCCAGCTCGATCCACGGCTCGAAGAAGCAGCCGCCATGTGCGGGGCAGGCTTTTGGCAGCGGTTCAATCTGGTTCTCGTTCCCGGCGTTCTGCCCGCCGCAGCAGCCGGCGCGGTGCTGGTGTTTCTGACCGCCTTCAACGAACTGACCGTCTCGGCGCTGCTCTGGTCCTCGGGTACCGAAACGCTTGGCGTTGTCCTTTTCAACTTTGAAGATGGCGGCTACACCACGCTTGCCTCGGCCGTTGCCGTGGTCACAGTGCTGGTCGTTCTGGCACTGGTGATCGCGCTGGACAGCCTGCACCCCAGACTGCCCAAGGGCACGCTTCCCTGGCGTTAAGTGCGCTGCTAACAAGCAGCCATGAACCAACCAAACCTTCTCCGCTCGCTCTTTGACGAAGCCGTTCGGGTCGCCGACCCGATGATTTGCGTACCCGCGCACCTGCCACCGAAACCCGATGGCAAACTGCTCGTCATCGGCGCCGGCAAGGCATCGGCCCGGATGGGTGAAGCACTGGAAAGCGTGTGGGGGCCTTGCAACGGGCTCATTATAACCCGCTATGGCTATGAGCGCCCCCTGCAGGGCATCACCCTCAAAAGCGCGTCCCATCCCGTGCCCGATGAGGCCGGCTTGCTGGCAACGCGCGAACTGCGCGCCATGCTGGAGCAAGCGAACAAGGACACGTTCATCCTCGCCCTCATTTCCGGCGGCGGGTCCTCGCTGATGATCGATCCGGCAGGCGACATGAGTCTCGCCGACAAAATGGCTGTCAACGCCGCGCTGCTAGCCTCCGGCGCACCGATTGATGAGATGAATGTGGTGCGCAAACACCTCTCGCGCATCAAGGGCGGGCAGCTTGCTGCTGCCGCGTACCCGGCGAGGCTGCACGCTTTGATGATCTCCGATGTGCCCGGCGATGATCCGGCCTACATCGCCTCTGGCCCAACCGTTGGCGACAGTTCCACGCCCGACGATGCCCTGGCCATCATCGCGCGCTACGGCATTGACCTGCCGGCGTCTGCCAAAGCGGTCCTTTCAGGACCAACCGGCGTCATTCCACCGGGTGATGAACGCCTTTCAATCACCACCAACACCATCATTGCCGCACCATCGCAATCGCTGGAGGCCGCCAAAATGATTGCCGAAGCCGCGGGCATCGAGGTCACCATTCTTGGCGATGCGCTGGAAGGCGAAGCCCGCAACCTCGCCCGCGAGCAGGGCGCCATGGCGCTCAAGATGCAAAGCAAGATCAGCACGCCACACCTGCTTCTCTCAGGTGGCGAGTGCACCGTAACCCGAACCGGCGATGGTGTCGGCGGCCCGAATGCTGAGTATGCGCTTTCGCTCGCCATTGCCCTTAATGGCGCGGATGGCATTCATGCGCTCGCCTGCGATACCGATGGGGTGGACGGCGCCGCCGAGGTGGCCGGCGCGATGGTGACGCCCAACACGCTCGCCAAGGCGCGCGCAAAAGACATCGACCCGCATGCATCGCTCGCCAACAATGACGCGCACAGCTTCTTCGCGGGCATCAACGATCAAGTGATCACCGGCCCAACGCTGACCAACGTCAACGACTTCCGCGCGATCCTGATTGAGCCAGCCTAAACGTCGACCGTGTCGACGGCGCCGGATGTCTGCGCCAAGGCCACCGATTTGATGACGGCATAAACGCCCATGCCCGGCTGCAAAGCCATCTGCTCCACCGAGCGGCGCGTGACCTGCGCCACCAAACTGTCCTCGCCGCAGGCAAGCATCACATCCACCGCCGACGGGTTGGTGCCCGACGCGCGTAGATCTGTGATCTGACAGGCAAGCACATTAAGCGCGCTCAGACCCTCAGGCGGATTGAGCGAGAGCATCACATCGCGCGCCGCGATCTCCACCTGCAACACCCAGCCGAGTGGCGCATCGACCTGCGGCACGAACAGCCGCCCGCCAGCCAGCGCCAGTTCCGACAGGCCATCGGAGCTATTCTTCATGACCAACCGCGCCCGCACAGTGCGCGCAAGGCCGGTCGCCGTGCCACCACCAAGCAGCGCGTCCGGCGTGCCCTGATCCACGCAGCGACCGTCGGCGATGATCACCACCTGATTGGCAAGACGCAGAACCTCTTCGCGGGCGTGGCTCACATAAAGGATCGGCACGCCAACCACGTCGCGCACCTTCTCAATCAGCGCCAAAACATCGGCCTTGCGCGCCTGATCGAGCCCGGCCAAAGGTTCGTCCATCATCAGAAGTTTGGGCTTGGAGAGCAGCGCCCGACCGATGGCGACGCGTTGCGCTTCACCCCCCGATAGCCCCGACGGCTTGCGTCTGAGCAACCCATCGAGCCCCAGCAGGTCAGCCATCGCCACGGCATCAGCCCGTTTCACCGACCCATCGGAAAACCGCGCGCCGTAGAGCAGGTTTTTCAAAACTGTGAGATGCGGGAAGAGCCGCGCATCCTGGAACACCAGCCCAATCCGCCTTTTGTGCGCCGGAAGAATGGTACGGCTGGCCGCGTCAAAGAGAACCTGATCGCCCAGCTGAATGTGTCCGCTGTCCGGCGTCACCAAACCAGCAACCGCGTTGATCACCGTGCTTTTGCCGGCCCCGGAGCGCCCGAACAGAGCGGTGACGCCATCACCCGCCGTGATAGCAAGATCGAGCGAGAAATCGCCCTGCTGTTTCTTGATGGTGATCTGAAGCGTCATGGCCGATCCACCCGCGCTGACGTGGCGCGCCGCGCCAGAAGCTCAGCCACAAGCACCGCACCAATCGAAACCGCGATGGAGACCAGGATCAGGCGGAATGCGCCTTCTTCACCGCCCGGCACCTGCAGAAAGGCGTAAATCGCCGACGGGATCGTCTGCGTGCGCCCTGGTATGTTGGAGACGAACGTGATGGTGGCGCCGAACTCGCCCATCGCCTTGGCAAAGGCAAGGACCATGCCGGCAATGATCCCGGGCAGCGCCAACGGCAAGGTAATGGTGACAAGCACCATCAACCTGTTGGCGCCCAGCGTCGATGCTGCCTGTTCCAGTTTCGGGTCGATGGCTTCAAAGGCCAGCCGGATCGCCCGCACCATCAGCGGAAACCCCATGACCGCACTGGCCAGCGCCGCACCAGTCCATTCGAAGGCAAAACGAAGGCCGAACATGTCCTCAAGGAACCCGCCAATCGGCCCTTGGCGACCAAAACCGATGAGCAGCAGATAGCCCGTGACCACCGGCGGCAGCACCAGCGGCAAATGGACCACGGCATTGAGCAGCCCGTGGCCAAAAAACCGCCAGCGCGCGAGAGCATAGGCAATGAACAGACCAAGCGGCAGGCTCGCCAGTGTTGCCACCAGCGCCACCTGAAGCGACAGCGCCACAGCCTGCCATTCTTCCGGTCCAAGCCAGGGACCCGATTGCGCCAGCCAGTCTGTTAGAGCGCTCATGGAGTAAACGCTCGCTTGGGTATGAAGCCATTTTCTTCCAGCACTGCTTTGGCGGTTGGCGTCAGCAGGAATTCGACAAACCTGGCGGCATCCGGATGGGCGCTCGCCGCCACCGGCGCCGCGGCATAGGTGATGGGGCTGTGAAAGGCCGGATCAATGGCCGCAATGGCCGCAACGCGCGGCTCGGCAATCGCATCGGA
Organism: Hyphomicrobiales bacterium; assembly: GCA_046290415.1. GTDB lineage: Bacteria > Pseudomonadota > Alphaproteobacteria > Rhizobiales > MH13 > MH13. The sequence continues at coordinate 19,526 of JBKAGN010000031.1, read as the reverse complement.
CTGATAGACCATGCCAAGCGGGGCTTCCCTCCGTGCAACAAGAAACACCGCCCCGCGCACATTGTCGCTTTGCGCGAGCCGAGGCGCCAGCGCGTCCCAGATCCCCAGCGATTCCATCGCCTCGCGGGCATAAATGCCAGCGGGCACGGCGTTGGTCTGCGCCACTGCAATCCGACCCTCCGGCCCGAGAATCGCCAGAATATCATCCGGCGAGGACAGGTCGGGCGTCGTGTCGAACGTCATCATCTGCGGTGCGATGAGCACGATCCGGTTACTCGCAAGGTGCGTGACCGCCGTTTCATCGATAAGGCCCCCGGCAACCAGATAGCTCATCCAGTCTTCATGGGCCGAGGCAAACACATCCGCCGGTGCACCTTGCTCAATCTGGCGCGCGAGAACGGACGTCCCAGCGTAGGAAAACACCACCTCCACGCCCGTTTCGACGGTGAAGGCTTCACCGATCGCATCGAAGACGTTTTTGAGGCTCGCCGCGGCAAAAACGGTCAGAGGTTCGGCCCGCAAGGGCAGCGCCGTGAGAACCAGAAACACGATGACCGCAAGCGTGCGCATCAAGCGTTTCCTGCAACCCAATCGGTCAGGCCAAGTTCAGCTTGCAGTTTCTTGGTGAGGCCCCCGGCCATGATCCTGTGCGCTTGACGAATGTAAGCCGCCAAATCCTCGTCGCTAAGCGGATTGTCGTCCACCACGCGAATCCATTGCCCCTTGGCCATGTAAGGCGCCTGGGTGATGCCAGGCTCCTGGGTCAACATCTCAAAGCTCATCGGCGCGACTTTGAGGACGATGCCATGCTGTCCATTCTTGGCATCATCAGCACCGTCACCGTCCTTGCCGAGCCAAAAGGTCGACATGGCAAACACCTTGTTTTTGCCCTTGGCGGTCTGGTCTCCAACCTTCCAGACATGCGCCTCGCCCCACTGCACCACCATGAACGTCGCCGGGAGGCTTTGACACAGGGCATCGAAGGCGGCGCGATCCATCATGGCGCAAGCTTAGGAGAAAGCGGCGCGCAAATCGACCGTACCGCGTTGGCCGACATCATCGAAATGCGTATCGAGAAACTCCGCGGCGGCCTCGCGCCCGATATCGCGCAACCGGGTGAAAAACGCCCAGCTGGTGTTGAACTTCGACCCAGCCCCGAGCGAAGCCAGTTCGTCGCCGGCATCGATCCGGTGGACTCGGTTGCGGCGATACTCCCCGCCTTCAAGCTTACCGGCATCGATCAACCGGTTGACGAAATCGATGGCGCGAAACTCCCGTAGCAAAGAAGCGTTGAAGGTTACTTCGGACACCCGCTCCAGAATTTCCTGGCTGGTCTTTGGCGTTTCCTTGCGCTCGATCGGATTGATCTGAATGAGCACAATATCCTCGCAATCGGTCTCGGTGAAGAACGGGAAAAGCGCCGGATTACCGGTGTAGCCGCCATCCCAATAGGGTTCCTCGTCAATCTCCACCGCCTGGAAGGCATAAGGAAGGCAGGCGGAGGCCAACACCGCGTCAGATGTTACATCTTCGCGCCGAAACAGCCGTATCTTGCCTGAATGAACCTTGGTCGCCGCAATGAAGAGCTTGAAATCATTGCATTTGGCAACGCGCTCAAAATCCACCAACCGTTCCACGACATCGCGCAGGGGGTTGATGTTGAGCGGGTTCACATCATAGGGGCTGGTCAGCTGCGAGGTGAACGGGTTGGCCCAAGGGGCAAGCGGAAACAGCTTGGCGAACGCCTCTGCGCCACCGCCATTGCGCATCGGCCACATCCAAAAACTCAAGAAACGGTCCAGCACTTCCTGCTGCTTGTCAGTCACCGAAAAGGAGCCATTGCGCGAGATGGCCCGCCAGAAGGTTTCCAGTTTCTCACGGGCCCCATCGGCGCCTCGCTCATACCAGCCATCGGCGAGCGCAACCGCGTTCATCGCGCCGGCGCTGGTACCGGAAATGCCTTCAAAGCCAAGCCGCCCATCTTCCAAGAGCTTGTCGAGAACGCCCCAGGTAAACGCGCCATGCGCACCCCCGCCTTGAAGCGCGAGATTGACCATTTTTTTGTTGGGCGAGTTGGAGGTCATCCCTCCTCCCATGTCTTGAGGAGATCGGAGACCAATATGCCGTTGATGGTCATGCCAGTGAGGTTGGCATTGGTGATCGCAACATCGCTGAGATTGACATCGTGGAACTTGGAGGCCGACAAATTCACATTCTCGAACGTCATGCCCGACGCGTTTACATCGTTGAACGACGCGCCGGTGATCACCGCGTCAGCAAAAGTGGTATCCGACAAGTTCACGCGGCTAAAGCGCGAGCCGCACAGGTACATGTTATCAATGTCGAGTTTGTCGGATCCAGCTTCATCTTCGGCCACAAAGGGTCTCCTACAAACTCGCCATTACATCGCCGTCCAGCCGCCATCGGCAGGCAGCGCAGCGCCGGTGATTTGCGCGCCCATATCGGAGGCCAGGAACACCGCAAACGTGCCCATCTGCTCCACCGTCACGAACTCTTTGGTCGGCTGGCGGTCGAGCATCACGTTTTTGATGACGTCCTCGCGCGACATGTTGTGCGCCTTCATCTGGTCGGGAATTTGGCCCTCAACCAACGGCGTGAGCACATAGCCAGGGCAGATCGCGTTGCAGGTGCCGCCGCATTCGGCCAGTTCCAGTGCAATGGTTTTCGTCAGTCCCACCAGGCCGTGCTTGGCCGACACATAGGCACTTTTGTAGGGCGAAGCAGTCAGGCCATGGGCCGAGGCAATATTGATGATCCGGCCCCACTTCTTCTCCTTCATGCCAGGCACCGCGGCGCGGATGGTGTGGAAGGCTGATGACAGGTTGATCGCCATGATGGCGTCCCACTTCGACACCGGAAAGTCTTCCACCGGGGCGACATATTGAATGCCGGCATTGTTGACAAGGATATCGACTGTGCCGAGCTTGCTTGCTGCCGTCTCGACCAGCTTAACGCAGTCCTCGCCGTTCGACATATCGGCCTGGATGTAGATGACTTCGCTGCCGGTTTCCTCGGCCAGATCAGCGGCGATCTTGTAGTCTTCCTCGCGATCAAGATGGCTGTTCAGCGCCACTTTCGCGCCCGCCTGCGCCAGGCTTTTTGCGATACCAAGGCCGATGCCGGAGGTGGAACCGGTAACGACGGCAACGTGGCCGGAAAGATCGAGGGTCAGAGCCATGATGGCCTCCAAAAGTCATGAGACAGGTTTGGCCGGACCATACGCGCCTTGCTCCATTTTGCAATGCAGCATCGACCCCATACTGACCGTCATCCCGGAAGCGCGACGCGCTATCCGGGATCTGTCACCGCCTCGTCGCCTGCAGTTCCCGGCTCACCCACCAAGTGGGCGGCCGGGATGACACCTCACCCGCTCTTCGCCGGATACGCACAAAGCTCCCGCACCACGCAGGCGCTGCATTTAGGCGAGCGGGCGGTGCAAACCCGTTTGCCAAACTGCAACAACCAAAAATGCCCATCGCGCTTGGCCCAGTCAGGCGCGCGCTCCTCTATGCTTTGCGCGGTTTGCGCCTCGGTCTTGCCGCGGGCCAGACCGATCCGGTTCGCCACCCGGTGCACATGGGTATCGACGGCAATCACGTCCTCGCCGAAAGTGAAGCTCATCACGATGTCCGCGCATTTGCGTCCAATGCCTGGCAGGCTCAAAAGGCCCTCACGCGTGGACGGCACAACGCCATCATGCTCCTCCAACAAGGCGGTGCAGAACTTGCGGATGTTGCGCGTCTTCCTGTTGTAAAGGCCTGCCGGCTTGATCGCCTGCGCGATCGTTTCATCATCCAACGCGAGTATCGCCTGCGGTGTTTTGGCCAAGGCAAACAACTGCCGCGCCGCCTTGGCGGTGTTGGCGTCGCGGCTTTGAGCCGACAGCATGCAGGAAAGGCAGGACCGGAATGCATCCGGCTGTCCTTTTGGGCCTTTGGCGGTGGCCGTTCGCCCCGGCATCGTTGCATCAAGAGTGCGATAAACGGTCTCCACCTCGTCTTCGGTGAGCAAGCGGGTGGCGGTGAGAGCGTGGGAAGCTTTGGGCATGGGTGCGAAGATGGTTCGGCGCGATTTGGCTTCAAGCCGGGCCACACATCATAATCTGATCGTCACAGTCCTGAGCGATCCATCCAATCGATCTCCGGTTGATCGGCCACCAACCCAAACGGATTGTGCGAACCATCATTGAGGTAATAGCCGCGCCGTATCTCGTCGAAATCCACGGTCCCAGCCACACCGGACATCTGATAAATCCGCCGGGTGAAGCGCCAGAGAGCAGGAAAATCTGTCAGCCTGTACCGGGTGCAACGGAAATGCGTGGCATACACACCGTCGTAACGCACCAGCGTGGCAAACAGGCGCAGATCAGCCGCCGTGAGGACCTCGCCAAACAGATAGGTTTGGTTCGACAGGCGATCTTCAAGCGCGTGCAAAGCGGCATAAACCGATGTGGTGGCCTCTTCATACTCATCCTGCCGCTGGGCTTTGCCCGCTCGGTAAACGGCGTTCGAAAGACCATTGAACAGTTGCGGCAGGAACGAGGCCATCTCATCGGCCAGCTCCGCCGGAAAAAGCCTTGGTCCCGTCTCCGCTGCATCGAACGCCTGCATGATATCTTCAGACGCATTGGAAAGAACGATCCGCGCGTGCGCGTCCCATAGCACTGGGACCGTTGCGCGCCCTGTAAAGGCTGGCTCTGTTGCGGTGTAGAGCTGATGAACGTGCTGGAAGTCGGCAGAAAGCGGCCCATCGGGCACGATCGCATAGCCTTCCACGCGCGGCCCACCGGCCATCTGTAACGGCATCCGATCGGCAAACCCTTTCAGCTGCCAGGCAAGCATCGCGCCATGCGACCAAGGGCAACTCGACGACGCGACCAGCACGAAACGCTCTGGCGTCTGCGTCAGTGCCGTCATGACCTCCTGATCCAACCGAGACGGCAACGCACTCGGCTCCCGCCTGTAAGCGCCGTTTTGCATGGTCCGATCAGCATCATTGTGCCAGCGACCATCAATCAGCATACCCATACGCTCAGATCACCTTGTCTCTTGGTTGCGATGCCATCGGGTCAGCCCTATACCTAAACCATGCTTGATCGACCCGCACCACAGCCCGGTTTGACCGGATATCTCTCCACCATCATGCCGCGCCGCAAGAGCGTGCCTGTCAGCGTTGGCGGCGTTGTCGTCGGCGGCGACGCGCCGGTTGTCGTTCAATCGATGACCAACACCGACACCGCTGACATTCGCGCGACGGCCATCCAGGTGGCGGCGCTTGCCAAGGCCGGCTCGGAGCTGGTGCGCATCACGGTGGATCGCGATGAGGCCGCCGCCGCCGTGCCGCATGTGAAGGACAAGCTCGACAAATGGGGCATCGATGTCCCGCTGGTCGGCGACTTTCACTATATCGGCCATCAGCTTTTGCAGGATCATCCCGCTTGCGCCGACGCTCTGGCGAAATACCGGATCAATCCCGGCAATGTCGGCTTCAAAGCCAAGAAGGATGTGCAGTTCGGCGCGATCATCGAAGAGGCGATGAAGCGCGACAAAGCCGTGCGCATCGGCGTCAACTGGGGCTCGCTCGATCAGGTTCTTTTGACCAAGCTGATGGATGAAAACGCCGATAACGGGTCGCCGCTGACCGCCCGCCAGGTGACCCACGAAGCGATGGTCCAGTCGGCACTTCTCTCCGCAGAGTATGCCGAGAAGCTCGGCATGGGCCGCGATAAAATCATCCTGTCCGCCAAGGTCAGCCAGGTGCAGGATTTGGTGGCCTGTTACACGGCGCTTGCCGCGCGGTCGGACTACGCGTTGCATCTGGGCCTGACCGAGGCAGGCATGGGCTCAAAAGGCATCGTCGCCTCTTCTGCTGCGCTCGGCATCCTGCTTCAGCAAGGCATTGGCGACACGATCCGCATCTCGCTGACGCCAGAGCCCGGCGGCGATCGCACCAAAGAGGTGCAAGTTGCCCAGGAGTTGTTGCAGACCATGGGCATCCGCTCGTTCGTGCCGGTGGTCGCTGCCTGCCCTGGTTGTGGGCGCACCACGTCCACCACCTTCCAGGAGCTGGCGCAGGACGTGCAGACCATGATCCGCGAGAAAATGCCAACCTGGAAAGAGCGCTATCCAGGCGTTGAAAGCCTGACCTTCGCGGTGATGGGCTGCATCGTGAACGGACCCGGCGAAAGCAAACACGCCGATATCGGCATCTCGCTACCTGGCACGGGCGAACAACCCGCCGCCCCCGTGTTCATCGATGGCAAGAAGGCCATGACCCTGCGCGGCCCCAACCTTGCCGATGACTTCAAGGGCCTGGTTGAGGACTATATCGAGAAGCGGTTTGGAGCTGGCGGAGTTTGAGCGTGGTGCTCATGCTATATGCTGGCGATATGGCGAGCCTGAATAGCTATTTTGCTGGCCTCGTCATGGCCGGGCTTGACCCGGCCACCCATCCCGAATGTGATCCGCGAGCATGGTTGGTTTCGTCTACCTCCTGGCGAATCGAAAAAACGGCGCAGTCTATACGGGCGTGACCGCCGATTTAGCTCGCCGGCTCCACCAACATCGAACCGAACCTCAAGGCTTCGTCCGGCGATATGGGACTTTCAAGCTCGTCTGGTACGAAGAACACGCACGGATCGAAGACGCCATCCAGCGGGAGACATCTCTCAAACGTTGGAAGCGAAACTGGAAGCTTGATCTGATTGCGACGAACAACCCTGACTGGCGAGACCTTTATCTTGATTTCACCGCGTAGGGATGGATGGCCGCCTCAAGGGCGGCCATGACGGCTTAGGTCATCGCCGCGGCAGCACGAACCAGGCGTCAAAATCCAAAATCACGCCGTCCGCATAGCCATCATCGGTCTTGAAAGGGAAGTCTGCGCAGGGCTGATCCTTGGTGGCCACCAGCCGCATACGCGTTGCGCCGACATCATTACGCCCAGCGATCTCAGACCGATCCAAAACCTCGCTCCACGCATAGACCGTGTCGCCAGCGAACAGCGGCGCCACATGCCGCCCGCCATTGATCGCCGCCAAATGAAACGCGTTGGCACAGCCATTGAACGCCAGCGCGCGCGCCAGTGAAATGACATGCCCGCCATAGATGAGCCGCCGCCCGAAGCGTCCCTGTCCTTCGGTATGCTGGTTGAAATGCACTTTCGCCGTGTTCTGGTAGAGGCGGGTGGCGAGCATGTGGTCGCTTTCTTCAACCGTCATGCCGTCCACATGGTCGATCTTCTCGCCAACCTCATAATCATCCCAGAAGAAATCCGAGCCTGACAACGCCGCATCCCATTTGGACAGGTCCAATGCAGGCACGGCCGAGCCCAGCGTCGGCGAATCAACGGTTGCCGCCAGCTCAGGCACGCTCGGCTCCGGCGCGGTGCTGGAGGCGTCGCGCTTGCGCACCATCACCCAGCGCACATAGGAAAGCACCGTTTCCCCGCGCTGGTTCGTCCCGATCGTGCGCACATAGACCGTGCCGATTTTACCGTTGGAATTTTCTTTGACGCCGATCACCTCGCTGACCGACGTCAGCGTGTCGCCGGGATAGACAGCAGCGTGAAATACGCCTTCCGCGTAGCCAAGATTGGCCACGGCATTCAGCGAAATGTCGGGAACGGTCTTGCCGAACAAAGCGTGAAACACCAAGAGGTCGTCCAGCGGGGCTTGGCTATAGCCAATCGCCTGCGCAAAACTGTCAGCCGATTGCACGGCATACCGGGTGCCATAAAGCGCGCGGTAAAGGCTGGCGTCGCCAGTGGTCAGCGTCAGCGGCGTGGCGTGATTGAGCACCCGCCCAACGGTGAAATCCTCGAAGAAATTGCCCGCATTCGTCTTCGACATGGCTTTAGCCTCGCCTCATCCTGTGCCATCTGTTGGGTCGATGTGGACCGGCATGCTGCACTGCGGCAAGAGCGACTTTGGGGTAGCGTAAGCTTTCCGGGCGCGAAGAATTGAGGGGCGCGTAGAGGATGGCAACCGAGAAGATTTCCTTCGCGACACCGGGCGATGCAAATGATGGCCGCCTGTTTGCGCCCGCCGCTGCGCGCAACGCCGAGGCCATTCTCGCGGCATTGGTGCCGCACTTGCCAAGCTGCGGCAAGGCGCTGGAAGTCGCGTCCGGCACGGGCGAGCACGTCGTACGTCTCGCCGAAGCAACGCCCGGCCTGGTTTGGCATCCTTCCGACATCGATCCGGAACGGCTCACCAGCATCACCGCTTGGACGATCCATAGCGGCGCAACCAACATTCGTCCGCCGCTTGCCTACAACCCGGTTGAGGAAGCTTGGCCCGGCGCGCCGATGGACGCGGTCTATCTCTCCAACCTCATTCATTTGATCTCAACCGAGGCCGCCCAAACCCTTCTCTCCAACCTTGCCGGAGCGCTGGCACATGGCGGCCTGATCGCGATCTATGGTCCGTTCAAGCGCGGCACAGACTATGCCAGCGACGGAGATAAACGGTTCGATGCTGCCATCCGTGCCGAACGGCTGATGCAAGGATATCGCTCTTGAAACCATGTCCGGCCACCGTTTGATCAAGCACGACACCCTCGCCATGCCCGCCAACAACCTCATGACGCTCTGGAGAGCCCAAGAATGATCCGCACCGCCGCCTTGCTTCTCGCGCTCAGCGCGTCGCCTTCGCTCGCGCAAACGCTGGACGTAATCTCACTGCCTGACGGTATTGATCTGACCATCACCCGCGATGGACAAACGGGCACCCAGGCCCTCGTCGCCGGCGACACGACCCTGCTCAGCGCCCCGGTGATCACCCGCGATCTGATCGTCACCGATATGGATGGCGAACCGGCCGCCGTCGTGCTCTACGCCGACAATGACGATGCCGGCTGTGCGCCTGCCGCCTGGGTTGTTACGGTCGAGTTCGGCACGCCCTGGGCACGCGGCCCGATTGGCCATCCGTGCCTGCCCTATGTGGCAACCGCCCGTCCGGGCATGGTGACCTTTGTCAGCCAACCCGATCTGGCGCAGCCGGGCGATGCCATCACCTTCTCCATCGACGAGCAAATCGTCCGCTTGGGACCCATTGTCTACGCTCCGCAAGCAGGCCGCGGCTGGGATGCGCTCGATGGCGAGGTCGGCGGTTACAATGATCTTTCCACGCTCGATCTCTATGCGGCACAGCCGGTGTACGATGCGCTGTGGGTGGCCTGGGAGGATGAACTGGCGGTCTTTGCTCGCCACTTGGGCAGCCGCACCATCCCGGTGATCGAAGGCGATTTTTTGCTGCAAACAGGCTGTCTTCCGGGCCAATGCGCATTTGCCATCGGCATGCTCGCCGTCGATCCCGCGCAAGAGGTGGTCTATTCGGCTTTCCTGAATGAAGGGGCACCCGCCATTCGCCCACAGCTGGACGAGTGGAGCCCGGCGGCACAGGCCGTTTACGAACGCTGGGCGGCGGGTGAGTTCCGATGAGCCGCAGACTGATATCATCCGGCTCGCCGTTCGAGAAACAGGCTGGCTACTCCCGCGCCGTGGTCGATGGCGAGTGGGTTTTTCTATCGGGCACCACCGGCTACGATTATGAGACGATGACCATGCCCGACGGTGTTGAGGCGCAGGCGCGCAATACTTTCGCGACGATCCAGTCCGTTCTAGCCGAAGCTGGCGCATCCATGAGCGACATTGTCCGCGTGCACTATTACATCACCAAGCGCGAGGATGCGGCGGCTGTCATGGCGGTCGCCGGCGAGGTTCTCGGCGACATCCGGCCCGCCGCGACGCTCATCATCTGCGAATTGCTTGAAGAGGCGATGCTCATCGAAATCGAGGTGACTGCACGTCGCGCAATGTAGCGCGCCGCCCGTTCAGTTCTTGCGCCGATTGAGGCGCTTCAGCATCGGATCAATCAGGTCCGGGCGATAATCCATGATGAACTGCATCACCTTGCGCCCGCCGCCGTAGACGAACAGCGAGGGGATCCAGAGCCCCTTCGCGCCGAACATGAAGCGGGTGAAACGGCTTTGCGGAATGCGTCCATCAAGCAGGATCAGCCAGACGCCGCGCACGACCAACTCGCCGACATGCTCCCACTTGAACTCGGTCGTGCCCAGACCGAGCCGCATTCGGTGGATGGTTACCCCGTCGGTCGTCGCCAGTGGGGTACGGAGAACGATTGCTTTGGCAAATTGGTAGCCCGGCCAGATGAAAACCGCGCCTAAGGCCAAAAACACCAGAGCCAGAATCGCTGTCAGCGGCGTCGCCCGGGCACTTGGCGTGATGAACATCAGATAATGCGGCAGCGCGGCCAGCGCCAAACCCAACGTGATCAGGAACACCGCGAGCACACCGCCTTTGATCGGCGACACGTAGAGCTCGGTGACCTTGTCCTGTGATGGCTTTGTGTTCGGCTTGGCATTCATGCCAGCGGCTTAGGACGCGGGCGCTGCGCCCGCAAGCGCCTCTTCGATGATCGGCAGAAAATCTTCTTCAACGTGGCGTGCATCGAAAACGCCGATATGCTTGTGCAGGATCACACCATCCGGCCCGACGATGAAGGTTTCAGGCACCCCATAGACGCCCCATTCGATCGACGCGCGACCGTTCGGGTCGACGCCAATACGATCATAGGGATTGCCAAGCGTTGCCAGAAAACGACGCGCATCCGCCGGCTGATCCTTCTGGTTGATCCCGACAATTTGAAAGCGGTCATCGCGCGACAATTGCATCAGCATCGGGTGCTCCTGCCGACAGGGCGCGCACCAGGACGCAAAGACATTGAGCAGCGTAACCTGACCTTCGAAGTCTGCCGGACCAAACCCGAGAACACCGCTGTCTTCCAGCGGCGCCAAGGTCACGGCCGGTGCTTCTTGGCCGATCAGGACCGAAGGAATTTCATTGGCCGGGTTGCCGAATAGCAACTGATACCCAAACACGCCACCAAGCGCGAGAAACACCAGCAGCGGTGAGAGCGCGAGCCAACTCACTTTGCGCTTGGGTGCAGGCGGCGTCTGCTCGACCGTTTGATCGCTCATGAGGCATCCTTGGCGCGCGAGACATCCAGGCCCTTGGCTTCCAGCTCAAGAAGCTGAGCGTCCAGTGTTTTGCGGTCACGCCAAATCCAAAAGGCAAGCCCAGCAAAACCGATGATGCCAGAGGCCCAAGCAAACGCGATGAATCCAAAATGATGGTCGATGACCATTAGGCAGTGCTCCCTTCGGGCAGCCGAGAAGGTTCCGGCGTGTGGCGGCGCGCGGCCCGCATCTGCATCGCCCGAATGCGTCGCCGCTTCAGCTCATTCTCCATCGCGGCAAAGTGCAGATAGAAAAACACCAGCGTGAAACCGACGGCGCAGATCAACAGCGGATAGAGCATCGCCGGATAGATCGTCGGCCCGTCCATGCGGAACACCGAGGCCGGTTGATGCAGCGTGTACCACCAATCGACCGAAAACTTGATGATCGGCAAATTGATCGCGCCGACCAGCGTGATGATCGCCGTCACCTTGCCAGCCTTGATCGGCTCTTCAATCGCCTGCCAGAGCGCGATGATACCAAGATAGACCAGGAAAAGGATGAGAACGCTGGTCAGCCGCGCATCCCATACCCACCACGTGTTCCACATCGGCTTGCCCCAAAGGGAGCCGGTGATGAGGCAAATCGCGGTGAACGTCGCGCCGATCGGCGCCAGCGCCTTAGCGGACACATCGGCCATCGGATGTTTGAAACCCAGCGTGCCGATCGCTGAGAGCGCCATCATCGAATAGGCCATCATTGCAAGCCAGGCCATCGGCACATGCAGATACATGATGCGGATCGTCTCACCCTGCTGATAATCAGCCGGTGCTGTGACGAACGCGCCGTAAAGTCCAACCGCCAGCGTGATCAGGCCGAGGCCAAGAAACCACGGTTTAACAGCGCGCGAAAAGCGCATCACCCGTGTCGGATTGGCATAGTCCAGAATGCCCATAAGAGCCGTCTCATCCTGTGATCTGCCAAGGCGCTTAGCATGCCAGTGGCGGGCTATCCAGTTGCGGCTTGAGTCAAATCCCTTGGGTCAAGACCCTAGCCATCCCCGATCTTCAATGTCGCCGCCGCACCCAACGTGCCGATCACCGCATAGATGAGGCTGGTCGCCGTCAGCAGCGCAAAAGGCGGCCAAAACGGATCAGGCTCAACGATGGCGGCACGGGTGGCAGCGACACCGAAGATAAGTACCGGGATGGAAAAGGGTAGAATGATGACCGCCATCAAAAGCGCGCCGCGACGCAAGGTCACAGCAAGCGCTGCACCGACAGCTCCCAGGAACGACAGCGCGGGCGTGCCGACGGCAAGGGTCGCTGTCAGCGCAAGGATCGCGCGCGGTTCCAGCGCCAGGAGCAGCGAAAGCAGCGGCGTGACCAAAACAAGCGGCAGGCTCGACCCAAGCCAATGGGCGATCACCTTGGCGATGACAAAGGTGGAAACCGGGCTGTCGGTGAGCCTGAGCAGATCGAGCGCGCCATCGTCCTTGTCGGATTGAAAAAGTCGTTCCAACCCAATCAGTGTGGCGAGCAGCGCTGCGATCCACATGATAGCCGGGCCGATGCGCGAAAGCAGGTTGAGATCGGGACCGACGCCAAACGGGATCGTGACGATCACCGCCAGAAAAAACAGCGTTCCGGTCAGCGCGCCGCCACCCACGCGTGTCGAAAGCCGCACATCGCGGGCAATCAAGGCTCGAAACGCGCTCATGAAGCGCCTTCCAGCCAATAGCTTTCGCCATCTTGAACGATGTGCGCGCCGTCAGACTGGTGCGCCGGATAGTCGCCAAGATCGAGCGTTTTGAGGTTCGCCAGATCAAGGGCGGAGTGCGTCGCCGCGATGACGATACCGCCGGACTCGCGATGGTCTTCGACCAGTGCCAGAAACCGCGCTGTGGAAGCGACATCCAACGCTGCCGTTGGCTCATCGAGTAACCAGATCGGACGCGGCGCCACCAACAAACGCGCCAACGCCACGCGCCGTTTTTGCCCCTGCGAAAGAATGGCGGCCGGCAGATCGATCACATGCCCAACGCCAAGCTGATCGAGCGCGTCAGCGATACCAGCACCTTTCTCACCGCCGAAATAATCGATCCAGAAGGCAAGGTTCTGGTGCACGGTAAGCGCGCCCTTCAGCCCATCCTGGTGCCCGCCCAAATGCACCAGCGCATTGCGCGGCAGATCGGCATCCGCACCTTGCATCGACACGGTAAGGTCACCAGCCGTCGGTTCGGCCAACCCGGCCAGCACGCGCAGAAGCGAGGTCTTGCCCGATCCATTCGGCCCAACCAACGCAACGGCATCACCGCCAGTCAGTGACAGGGAAAGCCCGGCCACCAGCGCCCGCTCGCCGCGCGAAAGCGCCAGCGCGTCCATCATCAATCGTGCGTCAATCCACACGGCATCTCCCGACCATCGCGCCGGAATGGCCGCGACCTTTGTTGCCCTTTGAAAGCCTTATAAAACCGGCTATCTCAAGCGCAACCTGCCAAAATCGGGAACGCAGGAACCAGGTGCAGACCACCAGACCGGATCGACAGGCCGGATTTTCCATGGAAGCACCGGTGAAAACCCGCCAGACACAATTTTTGACACGATAGGACGCCGATGTCGCTCGATAGCTTCAAGTCTCGCCAGACCCTGACCGCAGGCGGTCAAACGGTCACCGTCTACAACCCGCTGGAAGCCGAAAAGAACGGGCTTTCGGGGGTCTCCAAGCTGCCCTATTCGCTAAGGGTGCTCTTGGAAAACCTGCTGCGCAACGAAGACGACAAGACCGTCACCAAGGCCGACATCGAAGCGATGAGCACCTGGGTTGAGGCCAAAACGTCGACCCAAGAAATCGCCTATCGCCCGGCCCGCGTGCTGATGCAGGATTTCACTGGTGTGCCCGCTGTGGTCGATCTGGCAGCAATGCGCGATGCGATGGTTTCGCTCGGCGGCGATCCGGAAAAGATCAATCCGCTCTCGCCGGTCGATCTGGTCATCGACCACTCGGTGATGGTGGACGAATACGGCAACCCGCGTGCCTTCCAGGCCAATGTGACCCGCGAGTATGAGCGCAACGGCGAACGGTATGAGTTCCTGAAATGGGGCCAGGACGCGTTTGACAATTTCCGCGTCGTACCTCCCGGCACCGGCATCTGCCACCAGGTGAACCTGGAATATCTGGCTCAAGTCGTCTGGACCAAGGATGCAGACGGCGAAACGATTGCCTACCCCGACACGCTTGTCGGCACCGACTCGCACACCACCATGGTCAATGGCCTGGCCGTGCTTGGCTGGGGCGTTGGCGGCATCGAAGCTGAGGCTGCCATGCTCGGCCAGCCGATCTCCATGCTGATCCCCGAAGTCGTTGGCTTCAAATTGAACGGCAAGCTGCGCGAAGGCGTGACCGCCACAGACCTCGTGCTCACCGTCACCCAGATGCTGCGCAAGCAGGGCGTCGTCGGCAAGTTTGTCGAGTTCTACGGCCCAGGTCTTGCTGATCTGCCGCTCGCTGACCGGGCAACCATTGCCAACATGGCGCCGGAATATGGCGCGACGTGCGGCTTCTTCCCGATCGACGATGAAACGCTACGCTATATGCGCGTTTCGGGCCGCGACGAAGACCGCATCGCGCTGGTTGAAGAATATGCCAAGACCTGCGGTTTCTGGCGCGATGACAGCGCTGAGCCGGTGTTCACCGCGACGCTGGAACTCGACATGGGCACCGTTGTTGCCTCGCTCGCCGGTCCCAAACGCCCGCAGGACCGCGTGCTGCTGACCAATGCCACAGCGGACTTCAAGAAGTCGCTGGCTGGCGAGTTCGAGAAATCCGACATGCCGGAGATTGCCGTCAAAGATGCTGATTACAGCATCACCCACGGCAACGTGGTAATCGCCGCGATCACCTCCTGCACCAACACGTCCAACCCCTATGTCATGGTCGCTGCCGGTCTCGTCGCCCGCAAAGCGCGCGAAAAAGGCCTGGCCAGCCAGCCATGGGTAAAAACCTCTCTGGCGCCGGGCTCCAAGGTCGTTTCGGCCTATCTGGAAGCCGCTGGCCTGCAAGAAGATCTGGATGCCCTTGGCTTCAACCTTGTCGGCTATGGCTGCACCACTTGCATCGGCAACTCCGGCCCGCTTGATGAGCCAATTTCCGACGCCATCAATGAAGGCGATCTGGTCGCGGCCTCGGTGCTCTCGGGCAATCGCAACTTCGAAGGCCGCGTCAACCCGCATGTGAAAGCCAACTATCTGGCCTCACCGCCGCTGGTGGTCGCCTACGCCATCGCCGGCACGATGCTCAAAGACGTCACCCGCGAGCCACTCGGCCAGGATAAGGACGGTAACGATGTCTACTTGAAAGACATCTGGCCAACCCAGGCTGAAATCGCACATCTGGTCGAACAAACCGTAACCCGCGAAAGCTTCCAGGAGAAATATGCCGACGTGTTTGCCGGCGATGAAGCCTGGCAGGGCGTGGAAACCTCCGGTGGCCTCACCTACTCCTGGCCGTCGGCCTCAACCTATGTGCAGAACCCGCCTTACTTTGAGGGTATGGGCAAGGAAGCTGGCACCATCGACAATGTCGACAAGGCCCGCATTCTGGCGGTTCTGGCCGACTCCATCACCACCGACCACATCTCACCGGCCGGTTCGTTCACCTCTGAAACGCCAGCCGGCACTTACCTCACCGAACGCCAGGTTCCGGCACGCGAGTTCAACTCCTATGGCGCTCGCCGCGGCAACCACCAGGTGATGATGCGCGGCACTTTCGCCAACATCCGCATCAAGAACCAAATGGTGCCGGGCGTTGAGGGTGGCTACACCAAGCACATCCCATCGGGCGAGCAGATGCCGATCTTCGACGCGGCGATGAAGTACAAAGAAGAGGGCACACCCCTCGTCGTCATCGCCGGCAAAGAGTATGGCACCGGGTCCTCGCGCGATTGGGCGGCCAAGGGTACGGCGCTTCTTGGCGTCAAGGCCGTGATTGCCGAAAGCTTTGAGCGCATCCACCGCTCGAACCTCGTGGGCATGGGCGTGGTGCCGCTGCAGTTCACCGGCGACGATAACCGCGAGTCCCTCAACATCACCGGCGAAGAGATCATCTCCGTGAACGGTCTTTCCGGTGAGCTGAAACCGCGTCAGAACGTCAAAGCCACCATCGAGTACACCGATGGCTCGACCAAGGAGATCGAACTGCTCTGCCGCATCGATACCGAGGTTGAGATCGAATATGTCGAGCATGGCGGTGTGCTGCACTACGTGCTGCGCAACCTCGCCGCCTAAGCTCGCCATCTTAGCTGAAACGCAAAGCGCCGGGGCATTTGCTCCGGCGTTTTTGTTGAACCAGCACCACGGTTTAACCCTCCGGGCGCGCCGATACGGCCTCCACAGGCAAGTGCCCCGTTTTATCACTTATTAACAGGCTCGACCTACAACCAGGGGTTGGAGGCTCGTCCTATGAGAATTTTGGCCATTACCGATGGATCAATCGCGGCGCTCGAGATCATCGAACCGCTCAACGGGATCGTGCCGATCGACGTGCATGTTTTGCCGCATCCGATTGCCAATGAGATCAAGCGCGCTGAAGTCATCGTCCTTGCCTTCGACCATTTCCCGACGCGCTCCTTGGAAAAACTGTTTGATTGGTTGCGTGACCAGGGGCTACGGCGTGCGCCTGTGGTGCTGTGCCTAACTGCCGAAGAAGTTGCCCGTTTTTCCAGCGCCATGCGCCAGATCTCGGCGACCATCGTCTCTGTGCCTGCCACGTCCGACACGCTGCTCGATGCGGTCGAGAAAAGCTATCGCCCGTTCCGTGGGTTTCGTCGCCAAGCCGCATCCGGAGCCGCGCGCGCGGTCCAATCACTGGCAAGCAGCTACGCCTCCGTGCTCAGCGGAAAAAAGCCGCCAGCCAAAGGCACCGTGGACCAGATCGCCGAAGCCGGCGCTGACGTTAGCAAGATGGTGCGCACGCACGGGCTTGAAAGCTGGATGGCGGCTGTTGGTCTTCACCATTCCTATACTGCACGTCACTGCATGAGTGTTGCCGGTTTTGCCGCCGACTGGGCCCACAAGCTAAAGTTCAGTGTCGACGACCAAAAGCTGTTCACGCAGGCAGGCTTGCTGCACGACATTGGCAAGATGAATGCGCCGCTTGCGATCTTGGACAAGCCAACGCAGCTGACCGATGAAGAGCGCGCCATCATCAACCGCCATCCTGAAGACGGTCTAGAGATCGTCAATCAAGACCTCAATGTGAGCCCGATCATCAAAGACATCATCTATTCGCACCACGAGCTGCTGGACGGTTCGGGTTACCCACGCGGGATCAGGGGCGCTGAAATCAGCGATGTGGTGCGCTGCATGACCATCATCGATATCTACAGCGCCCTGATCGATACCCGCGCCTACAAGCGCGCGATGAGCCCGGATGAGGCCTACCAGGTTTTGGCCTCCATGAAGGGCAAGATCGATGAAGAGCTTTTGCGCTCGTTTCGTGCAGTCGTTGAGGCCCACAAAGCGACGTCCATCCAGTCCAGCGTGGCCGCCTAAGCCTTACCCGATCACTGGAACCGTCCACGCTGACGCATCCGCGTTTGGCGCAGCGTCTCCACCAGCATCGCTGTCAGCAGGCCAAACACCAACAGCCCATTGGCCGCGGCAAGCCCGCCGAGCAAGCGCCACTCCACGGGCAGAAGCACATCGCCAAAGCCAAGCGTGGTGAAGACGACCAGCGAAAAATAGACTGAGGCTTCGGTGGTCGGGAAAATTTCCAAGAACCGAAGCGTGAGCGCCCAAATCCAAACCGACGCGGTCACCATGGCCACGCTCCAAAGCATGGCCAGACAGAGCACGATCGTTAGCTTTGGACCATGCGGTTGGCGCTCCACCCAGCCATGGGTGTGGTTCAAAAAGGCCTCCAGTCCCCACCAGGAAAGCGCGGCCACAATAGCGGTGAGAATGATGAGGCCACTGCCGAGGATGAGTTGAACGACCATAATTGGTCTCATAGGTCAGGGTCGAAGCGGACCGCAACCTTCATCTCCGCCTAGGCCCTTCGCCGCTCGCAAACGACAACCAAAAAACCCGCCAAGGCGACGGGCGCCAAGGCGGGTTTGGAAAACAGTCAGTCTGGCCTGATCAGAGCCGCCCCACCTTTGTGCATGCCGCGGGTGTCTGGCTCCCATAGCCGTCGTTCAAAAAGAACGGAGCTACATATACGTTGCAATGGAGCACGACGCCGAGAAATCAGGGGCTGGGGGCTGGAGGGTCTGAAGACCCAGCGCCGCGCTACCAAGCAACAGGGTCAATGGACCCCGCCAGTTTGTTCGGCAAAGGGCGCGATCAGGGCTGTTTCTGGGCAATAATGTGGCGCTGTGGATAACGCCGAGGCAAAGACCAGAGCCATTTGCCCATACTGAGGCCCGTTGTCCCGGTCCAGCAGGCGCGAATTGTCGGCTTGCCAAGGGCCAAATGGCCTGAAAGACTCATTCGTTCAAGATCACACGAACATTGAGATCGTATGACGGACACCACGGACCCATCGCTTCCTGTCGAACTGGATGCTCACCGACAAGCACGATCACCCACCCGCCGTGACGACAAGCGCACAAAGGCTGTTCAAGCTGCCTCTGACGACATTGTCCGCATCGTCACCTCCAACAACGCGCCGCCATCGGCCAGTCAACCCGCCCAGATAACCTTCAACCGGCGTGAACTGGACATGATCCTCAACGTCTATGGCCGCATGGTTGCCGAGGGCGAGTGGCGCGACTACGCCATTGATCTGCTCAAGGACCGTGCGGTGTTTTCGGTGTTTCGCCGCGCCGCCGAAGTGCCGCTCTACACCATCGAGAAAGACCCAAAGATGGCCCGCCGCCAGGGCGCCTACAAAGTGGTGGCGGCCTCCGGTCAGATTCTCAAGCGCGGCCACGATCTGAAACAGGTCCTGAAAGTCTTCGACAAAAAGCCGAAGCTGGAACTGGTTTAGTTCGCGGCCACTGTGGCCTCAAAAGCCGCCTGTAGCTGCTCCATCACCAAGGGCCTGTCGGTGGCCGCAGGTGCACCCAGATGGATCGCGCGCAGATCGGCCATGAAATCTTCCCACATGGCAGGACCGCCTTCCTCCAACACCTGCGCGCGGATGCTCAGCTCCTCAGTCGCGGGCAGATGGCGTCGGCCCCAGGCGCCAAGTTGAACGATCAGCGGCACGAGCTGGATCGCCTTTTCGGTGAAGCTGAAAATCGCGCGTTGCTTGTGGCCGGGGTCGGCTGCCTTGGTGAGAAGCCCTTCGGCCACCATGCTTTTCAGGCGGTCGGCCAGGATGTTTGACGCGATGCCTTCCAGCGAGTTGGTCAGCAGTTCGCGATAGGTCCGGAAATTGCCGAACATAATGTCGCGCACGATGACCATCGTCCAACCGTCACCCAGCAATTCCACCGACAGATTGATCGGACACCCGGACCGTACTTTCACGCGACACCACCTCGAATCATAAACTGCTTGCATTTTACAATCAGATAGGCGA
>JBKAGN010000030.1:0-37318 GCA_046290415.1 Hyphomicrobiales bacterium | reverse complement strand
AGAAGCGGATGAACGCGCAGGTGCCATTCTGAGCCGGTTCTGTGATCCGCCCATAGGGACCCCACCACGTGCACTGATAATAGGTGCGTGACGACAGATCGCTGTAAGAGCCAGTAAACTGGTAGCGCCACAGCACGTGCGGCAGACCGAGCCATAGGTAGGCCGCGAACAGAACTGCAGGAACCAGAACCCATGCGAAGAAGCTCAGGCGCAGCAGCGCTGTGGTGTTGCCCGTGCTCATGACTGCCACCAACGCCGCAAGCGCGCCCAGATGGAGTGTTTGCGGGACGTTTGGCCCTCGCCCGACTGATGGGTCTTGCCACCGCCAGTTGCCGGTCCAGGGGTTGCTAGCGTTACCTTGGGGTCAGGCACCATGGCAGGGCCTTCGAGCGGGTTGTCACCCAGCTCGGCGGCATATGGCATGATTTGGTTTTGACGGATCTTTCTGCAGTGGATCCAACCCAAACCGGCCACATGCAGCATCTGCTCATCATCAGGCATACGCATCAGTTCCTCTGCGGTGAATATGCGCTCTTTGCCGGTGGAGTAATTGCCCGACAGATCAAGGCGGCCCGACTGGGTGCCAAGCCCACGCTGGACCGACACTTGCTCGCCCATGGCGTGGCTGACGCGTTCGGCTTCTTCGAAGGAGCTGAACTTCAAATACTGCTTAACCACAGCGTTCTCTTCCAGAACGGCGGTTTCTTTCTCGCCATAGGTGTTGATCAGGTCCTGGCGCGATTGGGTGATGTAAAGCCCGGTCGCGCCATAGGCGCGCATCACCGTGATGCGTTTGACAGCATCGCGCAGCGGGGCATTTGCTAGCTCATCGAAGACGTAGAGCGTCTTCAGCCCGCCACGCGACAGCTGGGCTTCCATGAAGCCAAGCGTGTGCAGAGCAAAGTGGACGCCCATGCGTGGCGCGTGCTGCACAGGATTCACAATGCCGGTCACCCAACCATCTTCGATCAGATCAAGATGCGTGTGCTCAGCGTCTTGCCCAGCCGAATGAAGCGGCGAGCCAGGCTGGTAGATTTTAATGGCTTGCAGAGCAGCCTGCATATGCTGCGCGAAGTTTTGGTCGGTATCGCGTGTGTCGATGACCTGATGGGCCAGCGCACGTGTTGCCTCATCGCCCTCATCCAGACACAGCGCCAGAGCGCCATCGAAGAGTTCGGGATCAGACAAGAGGATGTAGAGCGCGCCAGGTGTGCAGATGCCCGTTGCACTGACGAGCATGGCGCGCACGCCGATCTCCAACAGATCGCGCGGACCTTGCCGCCAATAGAACTCTTTGCGCTGATTGGGCGGCTCATCGATCAGCGCTTTCATCGCGCCGTCAATGATGAAGGCAAGGTCCTCACTTCCCATCCAATGGGCATGGGCAATCGCACCAAATGGATTGAGGTTGAGCCGGTGCGGGTAGTCTTCGCCGAGCACACGGGCATCATCGATCACGCCAAACAGGCGCTTATGCTTGACGCAAACAGGCTCGACCTGTGCGGAGATTTCACCCGACTTCACATCGTTGTAGATGAGTGCGCGGTCAGTGTCGGAAAGCATGGAAAGCAAGGCGGGAAGGGCCGAACACGTTGTCTTGCCGCCACCGGCAGCCGCATACACGATATGCGAGCCACCGGACTTGGGCGCCCAAATTGGCTTGTCGTTAAAATCCCGCGCAAGAAGCAGGCGGCTCATGACGCACCGCCAAAGAGCTTGCCAAGGACAGAGCCCTTATTGTCTTGGAAGGGTTCGGGCGCATCCAGCATGCCAGCGGTAACCAGCGCGTCATCACTGGCCAAGCGCGCGCCCTTTGGGCCAGAACCGAGCGCCTCATAGGCTGCCAGCGTCTGTTCAATGCGACGCAGCCGGACCATGGATTTGACGGCACCGATCAGCAGCGTCACCGACATTCCGCCAAGGCAGATCGAGTGGGTGGCAAAGCCCCACCACTCGAGGCTGCTTGGCCAGAACGCATAAGACCCGACAGCGCAGAGCACCGACACGCCAATCTTGACGTTGATGCCAGCGACCGTCTGCGCGCGCACCTCAGGCGCTAGTGTGAGGTCCGAAGGGGCGAGAGTCTTTGCCATGCCGTCGCTCAATCGAACGTGGCATATGCGTTGAAGGTCGCTACCCCGGCCGCTGCAAAGAATACCGACCACTTATCGCGCAGCAGCGGGAACCAACGACTATCGGTGTTCTGGTCGCTTACCACTTGGCCAAGGCCACGCATCTCCACATGGCAACCCTCTAGGATGGCCCCAGAAGGGGTTGGCAGATCAGCCGTGCCAGCAAGTAAATCATCACCGCGCACCTGGCTGGACCATTCGATCCCGTCAGTGAACAAGACCAGTGTTGTGGGACGTTCCATGCAGTTGAGCGACGAACCGATGGCCTCAAGGAACCCAACGATGTTGGTGCGGTTCTGGATGGCGAGGTCACCACTGCGCACGCGTTGCGGTATCGTACCCACCAACTGGCCGATGGCCTGCGCCATGCGGCGCGGGCGTTCCTGCACACGCGCACCAAGCGTCACAGAGACATTGATCTCTTGGTCCATAACGCCCGCCAGGCCAAAGGAACGCAGCCAGACCTCGTCACCGGGGCTCAGGGTTGCAACGTGGCGAGCGACGACAGATCCGGCAGCCTCAGCGCTGCGATCGTGTACCGCGACGGGGAATGACTCCGACATATCAAAGCCTTGGATTTGAAGGGCGCTTTGATCGTTCGCATCTGCAATCTGCGTTGCAGCGATAACAAGCGCGGCCGTTGCGACGGCGCCAAGCAAGTTGGCGCGTTGACGATGGATCATCATCATGAGTCCTCCTCTTGTGGCGGCAAGCCGTCCAACTCTTTCAAAATCGCGTAGGGGGTGGTTGCCTGACAAATGTCAGCAATGATCTGCTTGCCCTGCGCGCGGGTTTCGACCTCCTCAGGGATCTCAACCGTCGCCCGGACAGGGATCATCGAAAGGCGCTTGGAGTGATCGAGCGAACGCAGGGCTTTCTTCATGCGCAGCAGCGCATCGCCGAGGGCAGAAGACGCCAACTGACAAAACGCATATTCAGGGTCGCCAGGCAGCTTCTTGCGCGCGGTTGCAATGGCTGCTTCGCGCTTGGCGATGTCCACCATCATCGCGTCTGCCTCATCGCACAGACCACGCAATTCCTTGGCGCGGTTGGTCGAGTTAAAGGCAGTGTCGAAACGAGCTTCGATGCGTTTCATGAACTGATGACAAGCGTACACCGTCACAAACAGGATGAACGTCATGCCGGCAAAGAACAGCACAGGAGACAAGCCGGACAGGATCGACCCAAAGCCGCTCAGAAGGGGAGAGGTTTGGGTAGGTCCAATGCCCAGATCGTCGTTGCCGATCGAACCTTGGATGGTGCTCGTCGCGCCTGAGCCGATGCCCTCGCTGGCATCAAAGTAGACCAGCGACAGGAGCATCGCGACGCCAGCGAAGAAAATGAAAACACCTATGCCAGCAAGCTTTTGCAGCCGGTCTTCGATCAGGCCACCATTCTTGTCCTTGATGAGAAGGTGGATGGCGACCACACCAACCGGCACGGTCAGCGCCAGAAAGGCCGGGCCAACGCTCGTGCCATCCAAGGTTGGATCGAGATAGCTAAAGAGGATGAAAGCCGCTTTGTAGTCGATGCCCAGTAGCACAGCGACAACACACATCATGCTGATCACAGTGATACGTGCATTGCGGATACGGCGGGTTTCTAAGACCCCTTCATGGGCAACTGTGTGGAGTAACCGACGGACTTGGGAGCTTTCAGTTGTCATCGCGCGGCTCCCCGATGAAGTACCTGATTTCCAGACCGCTTTTGCGAAGCGCCTTGTCAAAAAGGTCCGGCGCGATCTCCATCATGCGCTCAATCTTCAGGCGCAGCTGAAGCTGCTGCTGCTCAAGCTCATCTTCCAGCTCAGCAATGGGGCCGAGGATGTCTTGGATGTAACCTTCAAAGCCATACTGATACTGGGCAGGATCAGGCTGCTCCCAGTTCTCTTCAACGTTGGAAACAATCGCAGTGAGGTAATTCGGCGCGCTCTTGGCCGCTTTGGGCTCGAACACGACCGGCGCTTCAATAGGCGTGCGCTTCACCGGCTTCGGGATTAATGCAAAGGGGTTGGGGAACATGGAATGCTCGCTTTTTTCATGGGCTGACAACGGGCAAAAAATCCCGATGATCCCATGTAACGAGCAGCGCGCGTTGCGCCTGTAACAGGAGTGTTACAAGAATGGTCCGGCCGGTAGACTCACGTTTCGATAGCTATGCCAAGCATCGCATTCGCCAGCGTGTCTTCGACTTGTTCCCGACCTATGGCAATTGGGAAGCAATGGCGGCGAGCGTGTCTGAGGCCATGATGTTGGAGTTTCCCCGCACCTATTTCAATCGTTTGCGCAAGAACCAGTTGGGCGACAGCACGCTCGAAACACTGGTTCAATGGATCGAGCGGTCAGACCCTGGGTTTCGAGCCGCTCTAAAGCCGGAAGGCATCTTTGCAGAAGTAGGGGTCTCCTCACGCGACTACTACTTCCACCTTCATCGCATGCCCGATCTTGACGCATGGGACGAAGCGCTCCTTCAGGAGTATGAGGGCTGCTATCTTTGCGCGCCGGAATATGACCGCAACGCTTATCTGCCGATGAGCAGGGTGCGGCGGGTCATTCTGGATAAAGAGGGCTTGCCTCAGAACTGGAAAGACCAGCGCATCAATGACTGGCGCATACATCTCGCCAAGCGCAGCATCCTGATCTTAAAGCGGACAACCAATTTCCATTTTTGGGCAGCTGAAATCCCGCTTACTGGGCTCTACCCGCAGGACGCGAACACCAACGACATTACGACCTACTATGAAGGGGTTGGGATCGCTTCCTCGAACACAATTCATGTGTTTTTGCGTGACTGCCTTTCCCGGGCGCCACGATTCCACTCACTTCTGATCCGCCCGAAGTCAGACTACAAAGTCCTAAAGACCCGAGCTGGGGAGCTCTACGCTCCAGCACAGCTTCGCGATCTCGACAGTGAAATCATTATGCTCACCGATGACGACATCGCGCATATGCAGCGTGAGTTTGCAGAGCCGCTTGCCTCAGATGTCTTTTTGACCGGCAACACCCAAACCAGCATTCCACCACTCGCATGGGCCAAACTCAACGTCGACATGATCGACGGCGCGCCACGCGTCTATCACAAAAAACCGGCCAGCTTTCTGGATGATCCTGCAACGCACTTGCTCCACGCCGACCTGACCATCACGCCTCAATTGGAAGACATCCTCGCCAATCCACTTCTGATCGGTGAGATGATGATGGAGTCCAAATCTTGAGCCTTGCCCCCAAACCACGCCCCAATCTGAACGCGTTGTTTTCATCAGACAGGGGCGCGCGGACGAAAAAACTCTCCCTGTTCATCGAAGTGTTTTTCAATCGCACAGAGCCCGCACTTGCGATCATCCAAAACGATCCCGAGCAGATCAATGTTCAAGAACCGTTTTCAGAATTGACCACATTGCATCTGGCTATTTTCAGGCAGAATGAGCGCATTGTGGACGCGCTGACTGCGCACCCCGTTACAGATGTCATGATCAAGGACAGCTTTGGTAGGCGCGCCATCGACATGTGCGTCTACACCACAAACGAAGGGCTCATCGAAGCAGTCTTCGCACGCACGTACCAACGTGCGGATTTACAGCTTGAAGGTGGTAATGAAGGACCTGTGGTTCCATTCCGGCGTTAGCCGTTCGACTGTCAACGGGCTCTACTACGCTGAGCCCCTCTCGGCTTTGCCTGCGGGGTCTCGGCCCTTGCGGGTGACGATCCCTGACAGAGAAGACGGTGGCGGCATCTGTGCCGCCGCGTTTTGGTGGCGCGCGATGGTACGCGCTTGGAACCCATCTCCCAGCTTACACCGCCTGCCAGTCGCCTGATCCAATAGCCCAAGTCCGGCTGGCCCGCTCCGTTCGACCGCGCTGATCGCTTGTCTCCCGTGTGGCCGGACCGCTTCGCTTGAAGGCTCGCGCCGTAAACGGTTGGACTGTGGGGCACTGTCCTTGCGGTCGAGACGTCCTTTGGCGTCGCCATGGGGCATGGCGGCTTTTTGTTTGTCTGTGTCGGACGCTCGGCGCTGGCCAAGGGTTCATGCGCGGGGGGGTTCTCTTTGGAATTTGGCTTCGCGCTGCAACCCAAACCAGCGAGGAGACCATGACCACATTTTTTGCCCAGCCCTATAACACAGCCGCCGAAGGCTTCTATTTCCAGACCGCCGAGCAATACGCGGAGAAATCACGCGGATTGACCGATCCGTTCGGGCAGCCCGTCGAAGAATTTGAGATCCAGTTTATCGATGGCGGGCAGCTATCGTGCGAACTATTTGAAGCGTGGCGACCCGGCCAGTGCGAGGTCGGACGATTCATTGAGGTCTGTGACATCTGGTCGGAAGACGCCTTCCTCATGGCGATCATCGCCCTGCGTGATCTGGGTTACTCAACCGATCAGGTGCTCGACGATCCCGAAGATCTGCCTATCACGCTGTATCGCATCGACAGCCTGAAAGACCTCGCCGAGCAGTTCGTCGAGGAAGGGCTGTTTGGCGACATCCCCGAACGGCTTGCCTCCTATCTCGACTATGAGGCCATCGCCCGCGATCTGGGCTTTGATGGCTATTGCGAAACCATCATCGCTGGTGAGCGGCTGGTCTACTGTGCCCAGTAGTGCCGCCGCCATGCGCCCGTTGTCTCACGCAATAAATGCCGATTGCAGCACAGAGCCGCGCCAGACTCCTCACACGCCTAGTGTCGGGGATGGTCGCCGCTCGCTGGTGCAATGCCGCACCCAACAACAAAGGAAACTGACCCATGAACTATACAACACTTCCCCTTGATGCCCTCAAACCCGCAAGCCTCAACGTGCGTAAGCGCGGCGGCAAACAGGCCGATGATCTCATGCCGAGCATCCGCTCGCTCGGTCTTCTGCAGCCGCTCATTGTGCGCCCAAAATGCACTGGCTACGAAGTGGTGGCGGGACAACGCCGCTATCAAGCGCTCACCAAACTAGCCGAAACAGGTGAGGGGCTCACCGATGTGCCCTGCGTGGTGATGGACAAGGAGGATGACGCCAAGGCCATCGAAGCATCCCTTGCCGAGAACCTTGCCCGTCTGCCGATGGACGAGATCGATCAGTACAAAGCGTTCGCTGCTTTGAAGAAGCAGGGGTTGAGCGTTGAGGACATCGCATCGCGTTTCGCCGTGACCACCCGCATGATTGAGCAACGCTTGGCGATTGCCAACTTGATCGGTCCTATCCTCACCGCTTACCGCAAGGATGAGATCAGCGCATCGACGGTGCGGGTTCTCACCATGGCGAGCACCCAGCAACAGAAAGCATGGTGGGCTTTGTTCAAGGATGAAGACAGCTATGCACCGCAAGGCCGCGCTCTGCGGGCGTGGCTGTTCGGTGGCGAGGACATCCCTGTCGAGAACGCGCTGTTCGATGTTGCGGCCTATGAAGGCGCAATCGTCTCCGACCTGTTCAGCGAAGATCGCTTCTTCGATGACGCGGATGCGTTCTGGACACTCCAGAATCAAGCCATTGCCGCCTCGCGTGAAACCCACCTCGAAGATGGTTGGCAGGAGGTCACCATTCTCGATGTCGGCTCACACTGGTCAAAATGGCAGCATGTGAAAATGTCCAAGAAGGAAGGCGGGCGGGTTTATATCGTCCCCAGCCATAATGGTGCAGTCGCTTTGCATGAAGGCTATCTGACCGAGAAGGAAGCAGCGAAACGCGAAAAGGCGAAGGCGGGCGATACCGAGACCAAAACCGACAAGCCCGAACTGACAAAGGCATTGCAAACCTATCTCGATCTGCACCGTCATGCTGTCGTGCGTCACAAACTTCTTGCGCATCCGCAGACCGCACTGCGCATCGGGCTTGCCCAGATGATTGCGGGGTCGTCCTTGTGGGACGTTCGCCCCGACAAACAGAAAGCGGGGCGGGAAGACATCGCTGAAAGCCTTGAAGCCAACACCGCGCAGATCGCGTTCAACGAGGAGCGGAGAAAGCTGCAAGCCTTGCTTGGCATAGAAGCGGGTGGATCAGACACGCTCACACCGCAGCACAAAGACTGGAACTCCGAGGAGCGGGCGCTTCACCTCTATGCCAAGCTGACCCAAATGTCCGATGAGGAGGTCATGCGGCTGCTGGTCTTTGTGGTCGCCGAGTGTCTGCCAAGCGGTGGCGTGTTGGTCGAAGCCTTGGGCTTCCAACTGGATGCCAGTCTTGCCAGCCATTGGTCGCCCGATGACACATTCTTTGACCTTCTCAAGGATAAGGAAGCGATCAACGCCATTCTCAAGGAGGTTGGCGGCAAGGCAACCGCCGATGCGCACGTCAGCGAAACGGCCAAGCTACAGAAGAAGCTGATCCGCCAGCACTTGGACGGAAGCCGCAAACCGCATAAACCCGACTGGCAACCACGTTATGCGTCCTTCCCGATGAAAGCCTACACGAAGCGCGGCGGGATCGAGGCCATCGAGCGCGCCAAGGCGGTTGAAGCCGCACTCGGGTTCGAGCCCATGAGTTGACATAAAAGATCAGCGAAAACGCGCGCCCGGCGGTCAAACACCGCCGGGTTTTTGTGTTTTCGGCCCAAAGCGAACTTTGGCGCAGAGCAAATGGTCTAGCTGGGGAATACTTGGATTGCTCAACTCCGTAGCGCATCCTTGATAACGTCCACGTACTCCCGCACCTGTTCGCGGTCGCTCTCCTTCTCCTTCTCGGAGAGGTCCGCATATGCCGTCTCTATCTGTCTCTCCCAACGCTCCACAAGCTCTGCTGGAATAACGAGCGACCCGTCCGGCCTCTTGGTGGCCTTGCTGTGCAGGTAGCGCTGCCACTTCGCCCAGCGGGCGTGCTCAATGTCGGCAAGTTGCTCGACTAGGCCGTCGATGATCTTATCTATATCCATATAAGCAATCATATCATGTTGGCTTCGACCAGACGTCGGTAGTGCTCACCCAAAGCGGTCAACTCACACGACTTGCTGTACCAGGCCGCGTGCCACATGTGCTCCTCCCCCACGGGTCGAACAAGGTTCACCTTCACCAGGCGCTGAAGCACTGCGAAGACGGCATTCTTCTCTGGATCGGGAGCTGGAATGGACTTGTCTCGCCGCTGTTCCTCTGATCGTTCTGGTTCATAGGAGGGATCGAGAGGGAAGTCGTAACCCTCATGCGGGAAAAGGGTAGTGAGGGACAGCAAGTCGGTCAGCGGGATGGGCGCTGCCGCCTTCCGCAGCGAAACAAACGATTTCACATTTGTCTTGAAAATAGGACGTTGGCCGGCCCATGGACCAAGCGATTGATCAATGTGCGCATAAACACTGCCTGGTGTCACGTCGCCGACAAGGTTGGCCGCTGCGCCCTGTAGAGCATCGACCATCAAACCGGTGAAGACGCCACCGGGTGAGCCATTCTGCTTTTCCATCGCATACTGATCAGCAGTCGACGCCGTCAGAATGGTCAGACCGGATGGGATCTCGGCCATTCCCTTGAGGGCCGACTTGTCCCCTGCAATCCCCCCGTGGCAGCTATCCAGGATGATCACCTTGTTCTTCGCGGGCGATTTCTTGGCGAGCGTCATCACTTCGTCCAAGGAAAGTCCGTCATCTCCCGTCTTGCAATCTCCGGCACACAGGTAACCGCCTGTGTCTTCGATGTAGCCGTGACCCGCAAAGTAGAAGAGAGCGATATCGGAATCGTCCGCGAAGAGTTCTCTGACGGCTTCCTTTAGCTCCGATCGTTCAACGATGTCGTCGGCGCTCGTGCCGGTGATCAGCTTGGGTGTTACAAAATTGACCGTACCGTCAGCGTTGCGTTCTAGCACACCCTTCACGGCGTAGGCATCGTTCACACAGCCCTTAAGACCGTCGATGTATTGATAGTGATCAAGGCCGACTATGAGTGCCTTGCGCATCAGAGACTATCAATCCAGGCGGCAACATTTTCCCAAGTCCACACCATCGTGTTGAGGCCGTCGATCTTGGTACGGTCTTCCTTATAGCACCACATGCCCCGGACAGATCTCCCCTCTTCCCGGGCGCACTTGATCTCCCACCTCTGGCCACTTGAGGAAAGCGAGTTCTTGCTAACAAGGACGAGCACCCCGTCGGAGCGCTTTATGCGGGTGCGAACCCGGTCCTTCCAGTTTTCATCGTAGGGCTCTTTCACCGACATGTCGGTGTATTCAAAGGGAGAGCGAGTGTTAAGCGATTGCCCCTTCAGGTAGTCACGGCAGCGCTCGTCCTCGATTGCAAAGGCTACAAATATCACTTTTTTGTCGGCCACGACTGACTTCCTTCCGGCTGATCATCAAAGCTTCTTTGTAACAGAAACTCAGCTGAAATCCTACATATTGGCCCGGCATCCCGCAGGCGTTGCTGTATTTCATCAAGAACACAAAAAACGCCAAAAAGTGGAGATTTCGCCGCTGTGGTGGGGAATTTCGCTTTTTCCACGCAATGCTGCACGCATTACTGGAGGCACTCTCGCACAATCTGCTTGTCGTTGAGTTACACGATGCTCGTCAGCTTGTCTGACCCCCAACGTCAACTAACCGAGAGAATCGTAATATCATGCGCCAACTTCCAATATCCGCTTTTGGCTTGCGCCAGAATGCACGCACGGGAGCTGGTGTGAAAAGGGGCACCTATCAGTACATTGTGTTTCCCAAATCGGCATCAAGGGGCGCGCAGAAATGGCCCCGCTCATTTTCAGACATTGAGAACCAGGTGAACAGTCTTCTGGCATCCACTCCAGGTATTGAACCGGCCTAAAAACTAAACACAGCAGGCAGAGGTTCGGGTTACCAATAGCGCCAACGTCGGCCCATACCAGCCATTCAACCATCTAAACGTTCGCTGCGGTGCGGCCCCTTGCGAAGCCGCCGTTCGTCGCGAGTGCAACAGGATTTGGGCGTGATCTCGCCATATCCAGACATCGTGGATGTGCCCTAGTCTGCCTTCGTATCTGGTGGACTCCAACTCAAAAATCCTTCTCACTGGTCGTCCAGCATGGCACACTCTTCGAATGCATATTACTGATGTTGAGATTGGAAATTTCAGGAAGTTGAAGTCGGTACGCATCAGTGTGTCGGATGAAACCACTGTATTTGTTGGCGCCAATAATAGCGGCAAGACATCAGCGATGCTGGCGCTAAGGTACTTTCTTGTCGAACGGGAACGATCGCGCTTTTCACTGAATGATTTCACGCTCTCACACTGGCCCGCCATCGATGCGATGGGCTTGTTGTGGGAAGAGGCCAAGGCATCAGACCAAGAGCTTCCTTTCCCGGATTGGGATGCCATGCTGCCATTTCTCGACGTGTGGCTTCACGCTGAAAAAGGCGAAGCGCATTTGGTTCAGAAGCTGATCCCAACACTGGATTGGGATGGAGGGCTACTCGGCGTTCGGCTTCGTTTGGAACCCAAAGACGCTTCCGAACTGCAAATGGCCTATTTGCTTGCGCGCGAAGAAGCTCACAGAATCGAGAATGCGGAACAGGACGCCAGCGGAGAGTCCAACCACAACGGAGGAATTGTACTTTGGCCGCGATCACTGTCCGAATTCCTCGAGCGCCGCTTTGCTACGCTCTTCGCGGTCAAGTCCTACATTCTCGACCCCGAGAAACTCGTTGCTCCTGTTCATGGTGTGGCAAAGCCCCAAGCATTGATGGACGATGCGCTGGCCATTGACGGAGAGGCCTTCAAGGGTCTGATCCGCATCGACGAAATCAGTGCTCAGAGGGGCTTCGGTCATGCGGACGGAGCGCGCGACTCAGACGACGACGGGGCGCTTGCAGGATCGACAGCTACGCGCCGAATGTCGGAACAACTTAGGCGATATTGGAACAAGCATCTCGATCCTTTTGAGAATCCCGACCCTAAGGATATTGAGGCGCTACGGGCCATCGAACAGGCACAACACGCTTTCGACGAACGATTGCGGGACGGATTCTCTGTCGCTCTGCAAGAAGTTGAAGGCATGGGCTATCCAGGTGTGACCGATCCACGCCTGAAGATTTCCTCGCGCCTAAAGCCTGTGGACGGGCTCAACCACGACGCGGCAGTCCGATATGTCATCTCGACTGGCGAGGGTGAATCCAAGATAGAGCTTAATTTGCCCGAGGATTCTAATGGCCTTGGCTATCAGAATCTCATCTCGATGATATTTAGGTTGATGAGCTTCAGAGATGCTTGGATGCGCGTTGGCAAGGCGGCTTTGCAATCAACCACTCAGCCAGAGGTGTTCATTCCGCCGCTCCATCTCGTCCTGATCGAAGAGCCCGAAGCCCATCTGCACACTCAAGTGCAGCAGGTCTTTATCCGACAGGCTTATCGGGTTTTGCGAAAGCACGACAACCTTGGAGACTCCGGGACCCTCAAAACTCAACTGATCGTCAGCACGCATTCCAGTCATATCGCGCATGAATGCGATTTCGATCATTTACGCTATTTCCGCAGGTTACCTGCGACGGGCGAGATGATCCCTATATCGTGCGTCGTAAATCTCGGCACTGTCTTCGGGACTGACACCGAGACCAAGCGTTTCGTTACACGCTACATCAAAGTCACACACTGCGATCTCTTCTTTGCCGACGCTGCAGTGCTGGTCGAAGGACCTGCCGAACGCATTCTCGTCCCCTTCTTTGTCCGGCACCATGCCGAGCTTTCTTCCCTCCACGAGTGCTACATCACCTGGCTTGAGATCGGAGGGAGTCATGCCCATCGCCTCAAGCCCCTGATTGACCATCTGGGGCTTACTTCACTGATCGTCACCGACCTTGATGCGCGCAATGCGGAGAACAATTCCGTGCCGCCCAAACGCGGGGACGGACTGAAAACTCGCAATCCGACATTGAAGTCTTGGTGCCCTGGCAAAGAGGACTTGGACCAGCTTCTAGACCTCAAGCCCGAAGAGAAGAGCATCTGGCACGATCAGCAGCGGTTTGCAGTGCGCGCCGCCTATCAGTGTCCTGTCGAGATTGAATTCAAAGGCGAGAAGGCCGAGGCGCTTTGTAACACGCTAGAAGACGCGCTCGTGCTTGAGAACCATACATTGTTTGGCGAATCCGATGGCACCGGCTTGTGGGCGAAGTTCAAGACAGCGATCGAGGACAGCGGCGATGTTGCAGGATTGGTTGAAGCCATTCTCGATGCACTGACAACAGGGGTAAAAGCGGAATTCGCCTTAAATCTCCTTGAGCTTGATGACCCAAAGAAATTGCAGCCGCCATTCTACATCCTCGACGGATTGAAATGGCTATCCGGCCAACTGAAGGAGAGACAGGAAGACCTGGGCCTGATCGTCACCAAAGCTGCTCCAGCCGAAGAGAAGCAGCCAGAAGCATGACAGCCGAAGCCGCTGAACTCAGCAACATCGCTCTCGACGATCCGGTTGACGAGGAGATTGCCGCCTATCTCGATCTGGCGAGTCCACGCAGCTTCTTTCTGTTTGCAGGAGCGGGATCAGGTAAAACCCGGTCGCTTGTAAAGGCGCTCAATCACGTCAAAGCCACTTATGGGCGCGACCTGTCGCTTCGCGGCCATCGTGTCGGAGTAATTTCCTACACCAATGCGGCTTGCGAGGAGATCAAGCGCCGGGTTGATTTCAGCCCGTTATTCTATGTCGCGACGATCCACAGTTTTGCGTGGGAACTAATCAAGGGATTCCATCACGACATTCGTGAGTGGCTTCACCAGACCCTCGTGGCCGATATCGAGGAATTGAAGGTCCAAGAGGAGAAAGGTCGCGCGGGTACGAAGGCATCAATCACGCGCTTGGCGCAGATGGAATCAAAGTCGAAGCGGCTGGATCGTCTCGGCGAAATCAAGTCCTTCGCCTACAATCCAAATGGCGAGAACCGGGAGCCAAATTCGCTAAACCATTCGGAAGTGATCGCGATCTGCTCGGCCTTTATAGCACAAAAGCCGCTTATGCGTTGGATACTCGTAGGACGGTTCCCGTTCCTGCTCATTGACGAAAGTCAGGATACCAATCGGCATCTTGTCGATGCGCTTTTTGTACCGGCTCAAGAGCATTCCGATCGGTTTTCTCTAGGCTTGATAGGCGATGTGATGCAGCGGATTTATGCGGACGGGAAGGAGCGGATCGAAGAAGAGCTGCCGAAAGAATGGGCGAAGCCATCCAAGAAGCTCAATCACCGTTGCCCCAAGCGTGTCGTGACTCTCATCAACAAAATCAGATCGGAAGTCGATACGCATGAGCAGGATGCGCGCAGCGATGCTATCGAAGGCCATGTACGCCTCTTCATAAGACCATCCGGCGCCCCAGATCGAAGGGCCGTTGAGGACGAAATCAGAGCGGACATGGCAGCGGTCACCGAAGATGCTGCGTGGGACGAGATCAATAACTGCAAGGTTCTCACGCTTGAACATCACATGTCAGCGAAGCGTCTCGGCTTCGCAAACGTGTTCACGCCTTTATATGAGATTGACTCATGGCGAACGGGGTTGCTCGATGGAACGCTCCCAGCAACCCGCTTTTTTACCCAGTCCGTTCTTCCACTGATTGAAGCGAGCCGACGGGGCGATAAGTTCGCTGTTTCTCGGATCGTACGCCAATTTTCACCATTGGTGACTGCGCCAGCATTGAAAGCCGCCGAAGATGCGGGGGCATTGCTGAAGCAGGCGCAGTCCGGCGTCGATGCATTGATGGCACTTTGGGAAGACGGCGACCCTATTTGCGGTGACGTCCTATGTAGTATCGCCGAGCATCAAATCTTCGTCATTCCCGACATACTTTTGCCAGTCGTGGAGGTTCTCCAAGCTGAAAGCGCTGAAGCCGAAGAAGCTGCACCTCAGGAAGATACCGACGACAACGCGCGCGATGAGGCTGACGATCCTCTTGCGCCGGAGATAGGCGCTCTTCTTTCCATGATGAATGCACCCTTTTCTGAAATTGATATCTACCGCCGATACGTCTCGGGGCTTGCTTCGTTCGACACCCACCAAGGCGTGAAGGGTCTGGAGTTCGAGCGAGTCATGGTGATCATGGACGACTCCGAAGCGCGCGGGTTCATGTTCGGATATGCAAAGCTCTTGGGCGAGAAAGAACCTACTGCGACTGACTTGAAGAACATGGAGCAAGGGAAAGACACGTCGATCGATAGGACAAGACGACTGCTTTACGTCACATGCAGCCGTGCCCAGCACAGCCTAGCCTTGGTCGCGTACTCGGAGAACCCCGCAGCCATCAAAGCGCACGCCATCAGCAACGGTTGGTTCTCGGAAACTGAGATTGATATCGAGTAGTAGCTTTTTTGCCAGATACGAAAACTGCGATTTCGAAACCCCCGAGTCGCCGCGAGATCGTCGCACTGAGGGTCCGCTTATGAGGTTTCCTGAAAATCTTTTCTACAGCGCAGCGAATTCACACTCTACGCCCATATCGGTCGTGTTTCGCAGTGCCGCCAATGTCCGCAATGGGGATCAACCGGTCCTAATGTGACCAGCCGCCAATTGCCATTACCTGATGAGTTGGAATGGCTTTGCTATTGCCTAAGCCTATTCCTCCGGCAGGTCTTGCCGCGTGTTGAAGATCGCGGCGATCCAGATCACATCGCCGCGGATTTCATAGATGACGTAGTGGGAGCGATATGTATAGCGGCGCAGATCGCCGCTTAGGTCGCTGAGCACAGCGCGGCCCATACGTGGATTGTCCGTCAAAAGATCGAAGCTGTAGAAGAGCCCATCGGCATATTCGTCGGCTTGCTGATCCCCGAAATGCTCGATCGTGTAGCGGATGATCTCTTTGATATCGGCGCGGGCTTGCTCGGAGAGCTGATAGCTCATGCGCCTCGTTCGGCGCGAAGCTCGGCCATGATCTCGGCTTTGGTGGCCAATTGAGCAGCAGAGCCGTCAAGCCCCTTCTTGACCTTCGCCATGATGGCTGCGCGTTGTTGCTCAGGCGTCATGGCATTCCAAGCAGCCATATCGACCTTGCTCGGGAACACAGTCGGCTCGAACGCGGTGGTTGCTTCGTTGATCGTGTCAGTGTCGCTCATGAAATAAGTGTAGCACAATTGGGCGCTTCCATTCCACAAACTTTACCGTTCGATCTCAATGCCCTCGCGGCGCAAGGATCGCGCTAAGGTCCAGCCGGCCACGCCATAGTCGGCGGCAACCTGGCTGAAGGTTTCGCCGCCGCTTGCCAGCCGAATCGAGGCATTTTTCAATTGCCGCTTGCTCATCTTAGGTGGGCGTCCGATGCGCTTGCCGTTGCGCCGTGCAGCTTCCAGTCCTTCCTTGGTGCGCTGGGAAAGCAGATCGCGCTCGAACTGCGCCAGCGCGCCGATGATGGTGAAAATGAGAACGCCATAGGGGGTGCTCGTATCGATGCCCAGATTGGCGATCCTTATGGAAATGCCGCGCTTACTCAGGCGATCAAGCTGATCGAGCGCGTCTCGCGTCGATCTGTAGGCCCGGTCCAGATCCCAGATCACGAACACGTCCCCCGGCTTCAGGCGCCGCATCAGGGCTTCATATTCGGGCCGGGACTTGCTGACGGCCGATACCGTCTCGATATGGAGCTCATCGCAGATATCCTTCAGACCGACGATTTGTCGGTCATGACGCTGCTCGGGTGTAGACACCCGTATGTAACCCCGTCTTTTCATTCTGTTTCAATGACTTAGCGAAGCACCTTGCCCGCTTTCAGCGCCACATAATCGACCCTTTCTGTGTTGTCTCGCTTGGGGAGAGGCACAGACCGCTCAAACCCTAAGCCTTTCTATAGTTTACCAAATTTCGACGCTCGACTTCAAATAACCACCAAACCGGTCGGTTATGCGGGTTCAAAGACAGGCATCGTTGAAGACGGCAGCGTTTGGGGCGGTCTTGGCAGCAGGTGCTGGCACGTTTGCCCAGCCTACGTTTGCGGACACCATAATGACGGCTGGCGTAATCTTCGAACGTATGCCGCAGGAGGATCGATTCCCATTCGCGGCTGGCCTTGTCGAAGGCATCGCATTCGGTCGCTACCAGCTGGGCGGCCAGGACGTTGCAGCCATGGAGTGCATCTTCGACTGGTTCTACGAAGGCGAGGGTAAAACCACGCTTGTCTTCGAAGCCTTCGAGCAATTCCCAGACTACACCGCTGGGGCGGTCGTTGCTGCGCTTACGAACAGGGCTTGCCCGCATGAGTGAGTTGATCGCATCCGGCGCTATCTGGTCGAAGCTCGGGAAGATCGAGGCTGGTCGGCGTCGGCTGCACCAAGAGCGACAGCAACGGGATGAGAAGAAGCGCGCGGACGCCCGTGAAGCTGAGAGCGACTTCGCCGATCTCGCGGTTCCATTCGTTCAGGCAACAACGGCGCAGATCGAAGCATTCACGGATCAACTTGATCGCTATGATGCGGCCACTGTCGCTGCCCTCCACCAGAACGATATTGAACTTGAACTGGTGCGTGAGCGCTTGGAAGACATGCTGCTACGGGCTCATGTTCTGGAAGATGGGCGTCGCGTATTCAGAACTGAAGACGGAACGAAAGTCTTCGACGAATTTGGTGCAGAAGTTGCGCCGGAGATCATTGAACCAGATGCGATCGATCCGTCAGCGCCCACATGGGAAGAGTATTGGGCTGACCGCGAGCGCCTCACCGAACTCACCGAAGAACGCGAGAATTTGCTTGACTACCAAGAACGGCTGGATGAAGCGCGCGACCAGGTTACGGACGGCGACATCACAACCGATGAGCTTGATGCGCTGTCGGACGAGCTGGGGAATTTGATGCCGGCACGGGTCCAAGCCGAACTCGGGATCAAACCCACACAATTGCCAACGATTGAAGCCGATTTCGTTCGAGCGACAGCGCCTGCAGTGGACGCGCCGAACCTGAGTCTGCCTGAACTGAACCTGTAGGGTACGCAGGCTCCCAAAGAACGAAGACAACCGAACTGCCTTCAGCTACCCTGAACCTTCACGCCCTAGGCAATCGTCGCCACGAACTTGCGGAGGGTGGTAGGACCATTTGCCCTTGGTAACACCAGCTGGGAAACCGCGTTCGCGCTACGCGCAAGATGTGCGTGGTAGTACCACGCATCTTGGCAAGGGGGCGTGCCGCCCCCGTTGCATCCCCCAAATACTTCTAAGACTCTGGCTAGCGAGGCGACTAGCGGCGGAACCAGAACTTTAACAAATCAGCCGTCGTAAGCTCGGTTACCTCCAGCTTGGTATCATCAGTGTCGCTCGGAGAGATTTCTTTTTTTCCACTCATTATTTTGTTAGCTGCTGCGCCTGTGGCAAGCGCCTTAACGAGCTCAAAGCCTGTCAACGATGACCAACTCAGCGGAAAAACCGATTGACTTAAATCTGGCATCACCATGACCGCAGACAAAATCATCGCAAAGCAGACGAATAAAAAGAAAGATACGACGAAGTCAAAACGGGTGAAGAGCGCTCTATATAGATGCCCTCCGTTCTTTCTATCCTTATAAAGTGGATAGAGTTCTATGCATAAGAAAGCGAGCGCACCGCTTAATCCTGCAAATCCATTCATGAATTTGAATCACCCTGCTTAGAAGTCGGTGCAACTATTAGCGCACTCGCACCCGACGTAGCTGTGACAACCGCAATCACAGATGGGTCTTCCATGATATTCCGTCCTAACAGCCCGTTGCGGCGCCTGGTGCAACCCGCATGGCCTCCTGATTGGGCTGTGCACAGCAGCGGATTACACTCTACATAAAGCCTGCAATTCTCCCAATCGTTGACCGCCAACGCGCTAATCACTATCCCAGTCGGTGCCTGTCGCTGCTCCTCCAGGGGAGGGAACGAAGCAAAGCAGTCTTTAAATATTATTTCGACATCAACTTCTGAGACAAGGTGATCTTTGTCCTGAATCGGTACTTTCTTGTCTAGGATGAATGTGCCCGCACCCATTTCTGTGAGAAACTTGATGCCAAACAAGCAGGAGTCTGCGCCGGTGTCGTAGTGAAACTCTTCGAGTCTTTGGCCTACGTTTGCCGCAAGGTAAGGATAGGTGGACAGGTCACGTGGTGTGTTTGGCTGGCAATGCAATGGCGTATCGTCGAAGCCATATCTCCGATCAAAAACGAACGGCGCCATTCCCTTTTTTTGAGCTAGGTCAGTGACCTCTCTGGATTCAGGAACTTCCTGAGAGTTAAACAGAACCCTGTCGAGTTCGTCATCGCCACTGAAACCAAGAACCCAAACAGCTCCCCGTTCAAAAGCATCCGTGAGCTTCGGTCTATGTTTCGATTCAAAATCGTCATACAAGGCCGCCTTTTCTTCGGGTGACAGCGATAAGTATTCAGAATAAGAAATTTCTTCTAGTTCAGCTTTTTGTTCTTTTATAACAGCCTCTTCATCTGTAAAAAATCGTTCAATATCTGTCGCTATCTGGCGGCGCCACTCTTTGCTATAGCCTATTTGAGGATTTGAGCGCCCGTAGTAAAATAACCTTGCGCCAGTAGCATCAAAAATTTTCTCTCTTTGTAGTAATAAACTATGGTCAATATTAGCAGAAAAAAGTAGTATATGGCAATAGTGAGATAAACCAAGCTCTTTAGCAAACTTTATACCTTGATTCATCTTTTGTTTAATCTTGTTGTCGAACACAAAATATTCAAAGTTACTCAACTCTTGAGCGGAAAAACCATCAAATGTTTCGACTATTTTAACAGCCCAGCCCCTGGCTTCGAGTTCGCTTGCAATTGGGCGAACCGACAGCGGGTAGTCATCCACCCAAAGAACGGACCGGGATGGATCAGCTTGTGAAACTGAGGCGCGAGCATTGACCATGATAGAAAGAACTTTGCTGATCTAGTGGTAGTAGCGGATCATGACGCTGAACTCAGCGAAGGAGCCCCATCGAGTTTCAAGCGTCACATCTTGGTCGTAATGCCTAGCGACCTCGCGGACAACCGACAAGCCTAAGCCCTGTCCTCCACGGCTCTCATTGGTTGTAAAAAGTGGCTCGAAGATTAGTCTCTCCTTCCCTGGCTCTATTCCAGCGCCGTTGTCCTTAACTCGTACAAGTAGGTAGCCGTCAGATCGGCGAACAATATTGACGTCTACAAGTCCACCACCCGTCTGGCGGTCAGATACGGCACGAACCGCGTTCTGGCAGAGATTCCGGACGACATGAAGCAAGTGTGGGCGGACGATCTTTATTTGTCCGTCTAGATCAGTGAACCGGATCCTAAGTTTACTACGATTGTCTTCTGCAACCTTCCTAATTCCCTGAAGTTCTTCATTCACGAGCGTAGGAATATGTACGGACGTTGGTTGCACGGTCTCATCAATAAGCCATTCCGAATAACGTTCCGCCGCTCGAATAGTGTTCGTGTGCTCTCGGAGTATTCGATCTAATTTGCGCAGTGAGTCCATTGACTCGACCGCATGTTCTTCAATTATTGAATGAGGTTTAGCGTATGTATAAATATCTTCAATACTTGCCGTTAAAGCAGATTGAATGGGAATTAAATCATGAAAATCGACCATGCAACGTATGGCGTTTTTTAGGAATTTTTGGTTCTCTTCTTCATTATCTTCGAGTTCACGTAGGCTGTCGACTTCATTCAATAAAGACCAAACCAATTCATAATAGTTGACAACGTACTCAACTAGCGTTCGGTCAATGTTAGTTGCACCATGTGGGCGCTTATAAAAAACTCCACAAACGCCCACCATCGTGTTTTTTGAAAATGGTCGCCGATTGCGGATAGGTACGGAGATTGCAGCTCGAATGCTATTGTTGCTAATAAAATCACTGCTAAATAGAGGGCCTGTGTATTGCTGAAAATCGTCGATAACAATAGTTCTATCTTCTGTAATAGACTGACCGACAAAGCTGTTGGCTCTTGGTAGGTCTATCCGTTTTGGATCAATGGATATCAAATTGTCCCCCTCCAGTCGCCAAACTACTACGTCATCAGCAAATACACCTGATTTGATTACCGTCCGGATCAAGCTCAAAAACTCTCGGGGATCGACACGCCGTAGCGCATCCAAAAAAACTTCGTGAAATCTCGATTTTTTCTCACTCTCAATGAATCTTGCGGCCAGCTCTGCAAAAGAGCTTAGCGCCATCTCTGCGGCGTCAGGAAGCCTGCTTTCACGTGAATACCAAACTGCGCCGATTGAAGATTCAAACCGAGCATTAAGGGGTAGTAAGAAGACCGGACGTGCAGCGATCTCTGTTTCTGCTGGGAGTGCGCCCTCGGTCTCCAACAGCGATGCAATCGCGTTGGAAATCTCATCGACCTCTGAAGGGTTCAAGTTCGCAGTAGGGGAAGCGACGGTGTCGCATGAGCCGGCTCCAAGACCGGTTTGCTGAACATAAGTTAAGCCCATAACATCAATATCATTCTTTGAAACGATGGGTTCAAAGAATATTGAAGCCATTTCGTGGAGATCGTGCTCTAACATTCCGATTGATGTTCTTTGACGTACCTAGTTGAAGACTGACATAGGACCAGAGGTGCGCTGTGATTCCAAATAAACGCCTATTCAGATTGCGGTCTGGAGTAGGTTAGAGCTTTTTCTGGTTTCGGCAAACTGATTTGACCTTTTCGACTGGACAGCTTCGACTGGACAGCGTTGAGGAGAGGCCGCGGGAGCCGCTACGGTATCACAAAATCTGGAGTCGCAATGTAATCTGCTGTCGATCGGCGGGTATCTTGCGCCTTCGTAGCGTTGTACCTAAAAATTGGCGCCTGGCCGTGGCGCCCTTGAAGTTAGGTTTTAACCAAGATCCACGCTGGCTTTGATCATCTGCGACGTTTGGGCATGGGAGGCTGCCCTAACTGGCTGAAAGACCCGATAATGTCCTGCTTTAGTCTTGGCTGGCTCCCCGGGTCCAACGCGCTTCGCAGTTGGCGCATCGTCCTGATGTCGCTTGCAACTTCGGAATTAGCTCTCGCAGACAGGGTTTCGGTTTTGGTTTCGTTAATTAGGGGGTCCCGTTCGCGCTCGAACCTGAGGCGAAGTTGCGTACGTTCCAAGTTCTGCTGACGTCGAAGGCGCTCGCGTTCCAACCGATTCTTCTCGACAAAAAGTCTTCTCCGACCGCTTAGTCTGTCTAGTAGGCCCAGCAGACCCGTCCGAAGGCTGTTGGTGTGCTTTGCTTCCATACTTTTGAGAGTGATTGTGTGGCGCCTTGCCAAGGTTGTCATCTGTTCGATTGCTTCGAAAGCAAGGTTTTTGATGGTTCTTATTCGTTTGAGCCTATCTTCCTCGAATTTCGCTCGCAGCTCCTCCTGCAGCCTGTATAAACGAGACGCCGTCAGGTCGACTATTTGAGACTGCGCCTCTTCAGCCGATGGCAGCTGGCCTTCATCACCAAAGCGACCGCGTAGGTCCTTGGGCTTCTCTCCTGTCCAACGCGAAAGCGAGTAGACCTCGCCGGTAGGGTCAACAGCTACAAACCCTCGCCGATCGCCACGTGCCAGTGCGAAGCCCTTTTCCAGCAGTGCGTTTGCGAACGCGTCGCGACTATCGGACATCGCCCACGCGTCTTGGAAGATCGCTTTGAGAACACGCGGGTCTTTTTTCCGGCGCTTGGCCTGCTGCCACTCTTCCAATGTGAAGTTGCGCGGATCGCAGAAACCTTGTTGCAGCAATCCTCGTGGCATCTGCCAACCATGTTCGAGGTAGAGTTCGCGCGATAGCGACTGAAGGCGCCGACGTGAGAAAGATAGCTGGATCGCCTTCATCTTACTGCAGTCAACGCGGCACCAGATGGCATGAGCATGGCGACGGAGTTCGCCGTCATCACCGCGCTTATCGTGAAAGACGATCGCACGCGGTTGGCCATTCAGGCCAAGACGCTCCTCAGCTTGTTGAATGGCCTTCTCAAACGCAGCATTCGATACGCTTTCACCCTTCGGTGGGCTCAAACTCAGAGAAAACAGATGTTGCCTGCATTGCGTG
Organism: Hyphomicrobiales bacterium; assembly: GCA_046290415.1. Lineage (GTDB taxonomy): Bacteria > Pseudomonadota > Alphaproteobacteria > Rhizobiales > MH13 > MH13. The sequence continues at coordinate 14,329 of JBKAGN010000030.1, read as the reverse complement.
CTGCGGCTGATGGCGTAGGATTCGCGGAACGCTCCGAGAAGGTCGGATGCAACAAAGCCCCGGACCTCATGCAACTCAACGCGCTCATTCTCGCTTTTCGTCAGATGGCGGGCGAGGTCGCTCGCCCCGCCGCGCTGATTGCCGACCAGGATCATCGGCTGGTCTGATTGCGAAGCCCCAAGGCACGCATAAGCTCTTGGCGCATTGCTGCGATGTCCGCGCAAGCGCCACGGACGGCATCGCACGTCTCGATGTCGAGGACGATCACGCCCTCATCGACAGTGAGCTCGAGTTCCTTCAGCGCCCAGGTTAGATCCCATTCGCCCAGGTTCCGAAGAAGCTGCGACAGTAATGCAGCATCCGGTCTCGCAGATGATGGCGCACGTCGCGTCTTCGTCGCAGTTCCAAACAAGCGATGCCGAATGTGCCCGTTGAGTGATCGTGCACCAGCCTCAGCTTTTAGACGCTCCAGTTCTTGCACACTGAACCGGATCGAAACGGGCGAAGGCCGCTTCTGCTTTTTCGCTTTCGGTTTAGCCGCGTGAGCGAACTGGTCTCTAGTGAAATTGGCGGCGCGGTCAGGACTTGGCCCGCTCATGGTCGAGGCCTCGGCCCGGAGCGTTTTCGCGGCTGTGCACGGTCTTGTTCAACATGCTTGAGTTGGTGCTCCCAATCCCGCAAACTATCGAATAAAGCGTTCGAAGTATCCTCTTCGAAGCGCGCCATCTCGCTTTGCTTTGCAAAGCGCGGAACAAGCGGCAGGCGTTTGCTTGGCAGAGGCCGAGAGCGACCTCCTCCAATTTTGGTACTGCTCTTCCAAGCGCATCGTTTCTGCCCGATCTTTGTTCGAATTCAACCCAGCGCGACCTGCGGGCTCGTCTACGCAGCCTTGGCACCTTCCCAAAGATGCCAATCGGGTTCTAGAATTCGGTGATGACGGCAAACGCAAACCCCGACCAAACCCATCGCCGGATGCCTATCGTCGGCTTTTGTAAGGCGGCCCCATGAGATGGGCTTGGATCGCCTTGATGTTGGCGCCGCTGGTGGCTCTGCCCGCCTTGGGGTTTGCCAATCAGGCCGACCTCGATATGCGCCGCGTGATGCTAGGTCAGTTGTTGTTCTACGATCCAATTCTGTCGGGCAGCCAGCAGGTATCCTGCGCCACCTGTCACCATCCCCGTTTTGGAACCGGTGATGGCGTCTCGCTGTCGCTTGGTGATGGCGCATCCGGCCTTGGCCCGGATCGTGCCGTCGATCCGGACAACCCGCCGGAGCAGCGGATACCGCGTAACGCACCAGGGCTGTTCAACCTTGGCGAGGCGGAATTCACGGTGATGTTCCACGACGGGCGCCTAGAAGCCGATCCCAACCTGCCCAGCGGCATCCGCACGCCGCTGGGTGAATCGATGGCCGAAGGGTTCGAATCTGTGCTTGCCGCGCAGGCGATGTTTCCCGTGTTGTCTGCCGATGAAATGGCGGGGCATTACTCGGAAAATCCCATCGCCCAGGCCGTGCGCACGGGGCACCTGTCGCTGCCGGGCGGCGCTTGGGATCAGATTGCCGAACGCGTCGCGAGCATTCCAGACTACAGGGCGCAGTTCGATGCAATCCTAGGTGAGAGCACCGAGATCACCTTCGCCGACATCGGCAACGTCATTGCCGATTTCATCGCCTTTGAATGGCGCGCCACCGACAGCCCCTATGATCGCCATCTGGCCGGCGCGGATGCGCTCTCGGATGCTCAGCAGCGCGGCATGGACTTGTTCTATGGCCAAGCCGGATGCGGCACCTGCCATGCCGGTCCGTTTCAAACCGATCATGCGTTCCACGCCATCGCGATGCCGCAACTCGGGCCGGGCAAGGCGGCACGGTTTGAGACGCATGCTCGCGATGAAGGTCGGATGCGGGTGACCGGTGCGGTGGAGGACGCCTATGCCTTCCGTACACCCTCATTGCGCAATGTCGTCCACACTGCGCCCTATGGCCATGCGGGCGCCTATCGCAGTTTGGAGGCGGTGGTGCGCCACCATCTCGATCCGGTCGCCTCGCTCTACGCCTATGATCGCAGTGAGGCGATCCTTCCCGTGTTGGATGGGGCCAACGACTGGCGCGTGATGGATGATCGGGATGAACTTGCGGCGATCGCCGAGGCCAACGATTTGGAGCCAACAGCGCTCACCGACACGGACGTCGCCGACATTTTGGCGTTTCTAGAAGCGCTGACCGATCCGACCTCACTGGAAGGCCGTCTGGGTATCCCTGAGAGCGTGCCAAGCGGGCTACCGATTGATCGCTAGAGCGTTGCAAATGTGGATAGCAGTTTTGCGTCCGACCGGGTTTCAGTCGCGTGTGAGGGTGACGCGTTGGTTCGTTGTCATTGCTTGCCATTCCCCGATCAACCCATCTGGCCAATGCACACGCGCCTCCACCGTGTCCGTTTCGCCCAGTCCAAAATGCAGCGCGCCAGCGTTCCCGCCGGCATGGCCACCACCCACAGTCGCCTCCTGAGTCCAGAGCTGGTCATCGGATCGGACCTCAACGAAGGCCCCAACGGCCCTGGTGTTCGTTCCTTGTTGCCGAAGTTCAACTTGCAGCCAGGCGCCGGTCTCGGGTGTGACGTTCTCATAAAGCTCCATCGGCGCGCCGCGATTGACCACTGCTAAGTCTTCGCGGCCATCCAGATTGAGATCCGTCAGGATCGCGCCTCGACTGCGATGCAGGCTGGCAATCCCTGCCTCCAGACCGACCTCGGCAAACCGTAGACCTCTATCTCCTGCATCCTGACCGACCAGCAAATTGTTCGGGTCGTCCATGGCGCTGCCCGGCATCTGTTCCACATTGCCTTTGGTTACGAACAGGTCGGCGAGGCCATCGTTCTGCACATCGCCAAAGGCGGCATGCCACCCCGTCGAGGGGCGTCCGTCGCCGCCTGTGTAGGGTCGGTGGGCTGTTGCGCCAGCCTCGAAGGGTGCGTCCTTGAATGTTGGTGCGTCAGCCTCCGGTTCGATCAATTGCAGCCGCTGATCACCCATGGAGGTCAGATAGACTTCCGACAGCCCGTCGCCATTCAAATCGCGGGTGGCGATGCCCATGCCCCAGAGCTGGTGGCTCTGCCAGCCATCCGCTGGCCCAAAGAGGCGAGGGGAGGCCTCCATGGCCCACAACTGCTCTTCGCCGCCGCGCACATAATAGTGCCGGTCATTGGAAACGCGCAGGTCGGCGCGGCCCTGCCGTCCCCAGTCGGAAAAGAGCATGGAAAGCGCGCAATATCCCGGCGTGAGCAAAGTCGGGCTCTGGTAGTGATCGCCATTTGGCCGCAGCAGAATGTTGGCATCGCAGGCCTCAAACGGACCCTCTGGATTGGATCGATCGACATAATTGCCGAAGGCTAAGGTCGGCAGGCGTTCGCCGGTTTCCCAGGTGGCGGAAAAGGCCGTTGTCCAGCTGTCGCCGCCGTCAAAGTTCAAGCCTTCAAAGCGTGCGAAGGCGCAGTCGCCCATGCCTCGCATTAGAAGGTTTTCGCCGACGCGCAGGATGGCAAGGTCAAGTTGGCCGTCGCCATCAATGTCGAGTGGGTAGGCGCCAATGGCGCCCGTGAGCGCCAGACTTGCCGGTGTCTGTGTCTCAAACCTAAGCGTGTCGCCTTGTTGCGATCTGTTCAAAAACAGCTGCGCTGCGTTCTCGCCGCCCGCAGCGTAAAGCTCGGGCAAGTCGTCACCATTGCAATCGAAGGCGGCCAATCCACCACCGACGAAATGCTCCCACCCGCCGCCATAGACATGCGGGTCGATTGGACGCGGTTCGAACCGGGGATGGGCCGAGGCCGTTGCAACGCTGCTTAGAACCACGGCCACCGCCAAGCCTTCCATCATGTTACGCCGCATGGGCTGCAAGCCTTTGGATGGTGGTGTTGGAAACCTGTTCGATGGCGTAAGCGGCCGCGCCCTTCGCCCACATGAGATCACCCCATTTGTGCACGCGGATTTCCGGACGTTCGGTATCGACATGGACGATCGAGGCCCACACGCGCTCGAGAACCTCCTGCGAATAGAGGAAGTCGTGCTCCATCTGTTCGCCGGACAGGATGACCAGTTTCGGGTCGAAGATGTTGATAACGTTGGCCAGGCCCATCGCGAACATGCGACCGGCGCGGTCAAAGATCGATCGCGCCATCGCATCGCCGTTTTGCGCCTGCTCATAGAGCGCGGCCAAATCGCTTTCCGGCTGTGTGCTGTTGAGAATACTGGCTTCGCGCAAAAGGGCATAGTCGCCGACATAGGCTTCCAAGCAGCCGCGCTGACCGCACCGGCAGAGGGCACCATCAAGGTGAACTTTGGTGTGCCCAAACTCAGCGCCGCAACCGCGTTCGCCGCGGTAAATGGTGTTGTCGATCACGATGCCCATCCCGACGCCGTGTTCGATGGTGATCACAACGAAGTCGGATTCGCCGCGTCCGATGCCGAAACGCTGCTCGGCCATAGCGACGAGATTGGCATCATTGTCGACGAAGGATGGGAAGGGGAGGGCTTGGCTGATCATGCGGCCAAGCTCGACATCGCGCGTATTGAGCGACGGCGACCAATGGATAAAATTGCGCTTGGCATCGATCAGGCCCGCCAAACCGATACCAACACCAGAAATGTCGGACAGGCGACGACCCAGACTTTGCGTCACATCATCAAGCAACTGTCGGATGACGTCGACCAACGCGGCTGGCGCCACGACGGAGGACGGCAGCGGCGTTTCGCGATGGCCTATCGTGTTGCCGTCAAAGTCTACGAGAATGGCTGTGGCGGATTTGTCGGATATCTTGATGCCGGCGATCAAATGCGCAGCACCACAGATGCGAAGCGCCACCCTCGGGCGACCGCGCTTGACCGTTGTGCGATCCGCGTCGGGTTCGATTTCCTCGATCAATCCAGCGCCAAGCAATTCTGAGGTAATCGCTGTTACCGTCGCCGGGCTAACCTGAGTCTGCTTGGCAATGTCGGTGCGAGCGATGCGACCGGCGTTGCGGATGGCATCAAGCACCTGGTGACGGGTGGACTCACGCTGATCAGAACTGTTGGAAAGGCGAAGTGTTTCGGCCAAAGGCTCCTCCAAAAAAACAAATATAATTCACCTGGGAAAATAAATCGACAGCTTCTGTTGCCTTCCGCTTAGGCAGCCGGGTCGAGCGGTGAAAATCACGGCATTCCAACAATTAATTTGCGCATTAAAAAAATGATGGTACGGTGTTCTGACATGATGATGCTCTGGTCAACAGGGCGCGCATGTTCCAACTCGGGAGGACATCGATGAGATTTCTGAAACTTATGGCCGCGACTCTGTTCGCCGCCTTTTTCGCCACGACCGCCTACGCCCAAATGACTGTCGGCGTGAGCTGGTCGAACTTCCAGGAAGAGCGCTGGAAAACCGACGAGGCTGCCATCGTGGCTGCGCTCGAAGCCGCCGGCGCGGAATATGTTTCCACCGACGCCCAGTCATCATCCGCCAAGCAGCTTGCCGATATTGAAAGCCTGATCGCTCAAGGTGTGGATGCACTGATAATCCTCGCGCAGGACGCCCAGGCCATTGGCCCAGCCGTCCAGGCGGCTGCTGACGAAGGCATCCCGGTGATCGCCTACGATCGCTTGATTGAAGATCCGCGCGCCTTCTACCTCACCTTCGACAATGTCGAAGTTGGCCGCATGCAGGCCCGTGCCGTTCTCGCAGCGCAGCCGGAAGGCCGCTACGTGATGATCAAGGGGTCGCCCACTGATCCCAACGCCGACTTCCTTCGCGGTGGGCAGCAAGAAGTGCTGCAGGATGCGATCGACTCCGGCGCGATTGAAATCGTCGGTGAGGCCTACACCGATGGTTGGTTGCCTGCCAACGCCCAGCGCAACATGGAGCAGATCCTGACCGCAACCGACAATGGTGTGGATGCTGTTGTGGCCTCCAATGACGGCACCGCTGGCGGTGTTGTCGCTGCGCTGACTGCCCAAGGCATGGATGGTATTCCTGTCTCTGGCCAGGATGGCGACCATGCGGCGCTCAACCGTGTTGCTCTTGGCACGCAGACCGTTTCGGTTTGGAAAGATGCTCGTGACCTTGGTCGCGCAGCTGGCGAAATCGCTGTGGCCCTGGCCGGCGGTACCATGATGGACGCTGTGGACGGCGCTCAAGAGTGGACCTCACCGGGTGGCACGACGATGACCTCCATGTTCCTGGCGCCACAGCCGATCACGGCTGAAAACCTGTCGGTGGTTGTTGATGCCGGCTGGATCGAGCTTGATGCTCTTTGCCAGGGCGTCACCGACGGCCCGGCGCCGTGCAACTAAGCCAAAGAGCTTAGAGGACCCCGACGGCTCCCACCGAGCGTCAGGACTCCAGGACCGTCACAGCTTTGGGGAGGGCGCGCCATGGCCGCTACGCTCGATGAACCGACACGGGTAGAAAAGCGCAATGTCTTTGCCGCGCTGGAACTCGACACCCGTCTATTGGGGATGATTGGCGCCTTTATCATCGTTTGCCTGGTGTTCAATGTGCTCACTGATGGCCGGTTCCTTACCCCGCGCAACATCTTCAACCTAACGATCCAAACCGTCTCGGTTGCCATCATGGCCACCGGCATGGTTTTCGTTATCGTTACCCGCAACATCGACCTCTCGGTTGGCTCGCTCCTGGCGACCTGCTCGGCGATGATGGCCATGACCCAAACGCTGATCATGCCCGAGTGGCTTGGCCTCGGGCTTGAGCACCCGCTTATCGCCCCGATCGCCATCATTGTCGGTCTTCTGACGGGCCTCATCATCGGCGCGCTCCATGGGTGGCTGATCGGCTATCTGACGATCCCGGCCTTCATCGTGACCCTCGGCGGGCTCTTCGTCTGGCGCAATGTTGCTTGGCATCTCTCCGGCGGACAAACCATCGGGCCGCTGGACCAGAATTTCCAACTCTTCGGCGGTATCAACGGCACTTTGGGCGAGACCTGGTCCTGGGTGTTTGGCGCGATCGCCGTCGCGGTTTCGCTCTACGGGCTAATGAGCGCGCGTCGCGCCAAAGTGAGCCATGACTTCCCCGTCAAACCGATGTGGGCGGAGCTGACCATCGCCGCGATCGTCACAACAGCGATCCTCGGCTTCGTTTGGATCCTCAACTCCTACCAAATTCCCGTCCGCCGGTTGGAACGCATGTTCGAAGCGCGCGGTGAGGTCATGCCGGAAGGCTTCACCACCGGCTACGGCTTACCGATCTCGGTTCTCGTCCTTATCGTCGTGGCCATTGTGATGACGGTGGTCGCCCAGCGCACCCGGCTTGGGCGCTACATTTTCGCCTTTGGCGGCAATCCCGAAGCCGCACAGCTTTCGGGCATTCGCACCCGGATGCTAACGGTGAAGATCTTCATGATCGTTGGCGCCCTTTGCGCAATCTCAGCTGTGGTCGCCTCGTCCCGCCAGACTTTCCATTCCAACGATATCGGGACGCTCGACGAGCTGCGCGTCATCGCCGCCGCCGTCATCGGCGGCACTGCGCTCGCCGGCGGGGTCGGCACGATCTATGGTGCGATCCTTGGAGCGCTTATTATGCAATCGCTACAATCGGGCATGGCCATGGTCGGCGTCGATGCGCCCTACCAGAACATCGTCGTCGGGATCGTTCTTGTTTTGGCAGTCTATATCGACATTGTTTACCGCAAGCGCACGGGGAGCTGAGCCCATGACCGAGATCGACCGAACCGGCACCCCGCTCGTCGAAATGCGCGACATGCAGAAAGCATTTGGCGGCATTCGGGCTGTCGACGGTGTGACAATCAACCTTTTCCCGGGTGAGGTCGTCGGCGTGCTCGGCCATAACGGGGCGGGAAAATCGGTGTTGATGAAAATGCTGTCGGGGGCTCTGCCGCGTGACGGCGGAGAGATTTACGTCAACGGTGAGCGGTGCGAGATCAACAACCCCCGCGACGCTAGGCGCTACCAGATCGAGACGATTTATCAATATCTCGCGCTCGCCGACAATCTCGACGCCGCCTCGAACCTCTTTCTAGGTCGCGAACTCGTCACGCCGCTGGGGCTCGTTGACGATGCCCAGATGGAAGCGGAGACGCGCAAGATCATGGGTCGGCTCACCCCGAATTTCCGCCGGTTCAACACGCCTGTCGCGGGCCTCTCGGGCGGTCAGCGCCAGTCGGTCGCGATCTCCCGCGCGGTCTATTTCAACGCCAAAATCCTGATCATGGATGAACCAACCGCAGCGCTTGGCGTCGAGGAAACCCGGATGGTCGCCGAACTCATCGACGAGCTAAAAAAACAGGGTATCGGCATCTTCCTGATCGACCATGACATCCACCAGGTGATGCATCTATGCGACCGCGCCAGCGTGATGAAGAACGGCAAGCTGGTGGGCACGGTGAACGTGGCCGACGTGACCGATGATGATTTGCTGGGGATGATTATCCTCGGCAAACATCCGCACGAGACGGCTGCCGCCTAACCTCCACGTGAGGCGCTAGCGAAGGTCGCTGGGCAGAAGAACTTGGTCCCAGCGGGTCGGGCGTCCGAACAAATAGCCTTGGAAGAGGTTGCAGCCTTCCCGTTTCAAGGCATCGCGTTGCTCGGTGGTCTCAACGCCTTCGGCAACGACCGCCGCGCCAAGGTCGCAGCCCAGCGACGTCACCGCGCGCACCACCGCGGCGCTGATCGGATCATCCACCATGCGCTGCACGAACGACTGATCGATCTTGATTTTGTCGAAGCGGAACCTCTGCAAATAGCTCAAGCTGGCGTGGCCGGTGCCGAAGTCGTCAAGCGCAAGACGAAGGCCCATATCGCGCAACGCATTGAGCGCATCCAGTGTGCGTTGATCGTCGGACATGATCACGGTTTCGGTGATCTCCAACTCCAATTGGTCAGGGTCAATCGCAAACCGATCCATGGCTTGGCGCACGCGTTCAACAAACCCTGGATCGCGCAATTGCAGCGGCGATAGGTTCATCGCGATGCGCAAGCCCGCAGGCAAATGGGCGGCAGCCTCGACGGTCTTGTTCAAGACCCAATCGCCGAGCCCAACCATCAGGCTGCTTTCTTCGGCCAGAGGCACGAAGCGCGAAGGCGAGACTTTGCCGCGGGTCGGGTGGTCCCAGCGCAGCAACGCCTCATAGACGACAGGCTCTCCGGTGTCGCCATCCACGACCGGCTGCAAATGCAGTTCAAACGTGCCTTTTTCGATGGCATCGCGAAGATCGTCTTCAAGCGCGCGGCGCTCCTGGAGCGCGTCGCCCATCGCGCTGGTGTAAATGGCAAAGGTCTGCCGACCGCTCTTCTTGGCTTCGTAGAGCGCAACATCGGCATCGCGCAGCATGCCGGCCGGTTCCTGGCCCTGATAGGTGGCAACGCCGACGCTGACCCCAATGCGCACCTCGTTCTCACCGATCATGAAGGGCTCGTTCAACGTCGCGACCACACGGCTGGCCAGAGCAGCGACATCGGTCGCCCGGCGTACATTGTATTGCAGGATGGTGAACTCATCGCCGCCAAGCCGCGCAAGCACATCATCGGATTTGATCGATGCGCGAAGCCGTTTGCCCACCGCCACCAACAACCGGTCGCCAGCCTCGTGGCCGAGCGTATCGTTGACGTCCTTGAAATGATCGAGATCGAGGCAATGCACCGCGACGCTGGCCGCCGTATGCGGCCGAAGCAGCGCTTCGCGCAGCTTCTTCAAGAGCATGAAGCGGTTCGGCAGTTCCGTCAGATGATCGTGATGCGCGAGATGATTGATCTCTTCCTCGGCTGCGATCCGTTCCGTCGCATCAACCACGGTCCCTTCGTAGAAAAGGGGATTGCCATTAGGATCGTAGACAATCCACGCATTCTCGGAGATCCAAATCCGCTCACGGGTCTTGTGGCGATAGATCTCGGAGATGAAGTCAGTGACCCGACCATTTTCCGACAGCTCGCGCTGGAAAGCCTCGCGTCGCGCCGGATCGACATACCATTCGGTGGCGATGTTGTTCACCGCCGGCAGCATTTCCTCTTCGCTCTCATAACCGTTCAACTTCACCAGCATCGGATTGGCGCGCAGCTGCTTGCCGTCGAAACTTGATCGGTAAATGCCGATAACGGCGTTGTTGAAGAGGCTGCGATATTCCTCTTCAGCGATCCGCAGCATGCGGCCCTGTTCGCCAATGTCTCCGCTCTCGCGCAGGAGCAACATCCAGCCGCCATCGTCAGTGCGCCGCACGTCGAGCATGATCCCGCCGCGACCGGGAATTTTGGCCGAGAAAGTAACATCGTCCGGTTCGCAAGCCGGGTTGGCCATGAACCTCTTGAGCGCGCCATCGCTGATCGAATCATCGCCCGGTACCAGGCCTTCCAGGCACGCGCCAAGCGACTTGCCAAAGAGCAGGTGCCGAGGCCGCTTGAGTTCGACGCCCAGCATGCCGCATGCGGTGCAGTTGATGAAGCGAACACGGCCTTCCGCGTCGACCAGAACCATGCCGTCGGTCATTCCATCAAGGAACTTGAATGGAAGGCCGTCTTCGGGATCAGCTGCGGGCGATGGCTGATTGTGGTTTAGAACATCGAGCGCCAGAGATGCGCTCGCCTCATAACAGGCGCTGACCGCGGTGAGCAGACGGTCCACATCCACCTGGCCGTGCGCCTCAGTCGCATCCTGCAATTGCTGTTTCGCCAGCGGGTGCAGCGAACGGCCGGACGCGTCGGATGCGGTTGTCATCATGTCATGACGGCTCACCATCGTGGGCGATCAACTCCAACGCTTTTGTTCAACGTAACAAGCAAAACCGCCCCAGACCCGTACGGCATGGTTCGGTAGTTGACGCTAAGTCCGTTCCCTTTAACAACTGGTTTCGCTAATGCGTTTTTGTCGAGAAATTATGCATACGGTTTGGTTGAATTGAGCTGTGTTTGCATCAAATGCTGACGGCACTGCTTTCAAGGCTATCAAAGAGCGCTTGTGCGGCTCAGCCGATGCGGTCCATGAGCGCGAAATAACTCATCGCCAGAAACAGAATGGGGCCGCGAAGCGCCGTTCCACCGGGAAATGTCGGGCAAGGCAGGCGAGCCATCACATCAAGCAGCGCCGGATCGTGGGTCAGAGCGTCGGCGACGATTTTTCCAGCGAACGGCGCGTTGATAACGCCCTGGCCAGAAAATCCCGCCGCCACCGTCACACGCGGTGCCAGACGGCGGATCAGCGGCAGCCGGTTCTGGGTGATGGCCAATGTCCCGCCCCAGGCGTGGTCGATCTCCACATCCTTCAATGCTGGATACATCTCTGCCAGATGCGGGCGCACAAAGGCCTCAATGTCCTTTGGAAACGCTTGGGAGAATTTTTCACCGCCGCCAAACAACAGACGCCCGTCTGGTGTTGGTCGCCAATAGCGCACAACGAACCGCGTGTCGGACGCTGCATCGCCATCAGGCAGGATGCCGCCCGCTTGGCCGGCGCCAATTGGTTTGGTGGCGACGATGAAATTGGTGATGGGCAGGACCCGCGCATCGGTGTCCTTGTTGAGGCCACGCATATAGCCATTGCCGGTGAGCACCACTTGCTGCGCCCGGACGATCCCCCGTGCTGTCTTGACCTCCACACGTAGATCATTGGCATCGATCCCGGTCACCTGCGTCCCGTCGTGAATGACGGCGCCGTGGGCTTCAGCGGCATCGGCGAGGGCCGTCACGAAGGCCAGCGGATGGATGTGACCGCCAGTCTTGTCGCGTACACCGCCGACATGGCCGCCGGTGCCAAGCGCAGTTTGGGTTTCTGATTCACTCAAAAAGTCTGGTGGTGCGACGCCGAACCGCTCTTGCGCATAGGCCGCAGCCTCAACTTCGTCGTCCAGATCGCGGGCCTTTCGGCACGCGGTGATGAGGCCGTGCGTGCGATCGCAAGGGATGTGGTGGTCTTTGATCAGACCATCGATATGGGCCAGCGCCGCATACCCAGCATCGCGGATTTTGACGGCGAAGGACTCACCGATGGTTTCGGTGAACCATTGCAGGTCCTGCCGGAAACCCGGGTGAAGCTGCCCGCCATTGCGGCCCGATGCGCCCCATCCTACGCGCTCGGCGTCAAGCAGGATGACCCGTTGGCCAGCTTTTGACAAATGGTAGGCTGCCGAGACACCGGCAAACCCAGCGCCGACAATACAGACATCACAGGCGGCATCACCCGTCAGCGGATCGCGCAGCCTGTCGAGCCCGTCTGGAAGGCTTGCGGCGTACCAGCTTGATGTGTGCCCCGACACCGGACGTCACCAAAGACCGCGACGCTTCAGTTCCGCGCCGGTTTCATCGAGGACCGTGCGCACGGTCGCGCCCATCCAATCCAATTCATCAGCCGTGATCACCAGCGGCGGGGAAAGGATCAAACTGTCCCGCACCGCCCGCATCACAAGTCCATGCTGAAAACTGATGTCGCGGCAGATCGTGCCGACATCGCCGTAATTGGCAAAACGGTCCCGTGCCGGTTTGCCGGGCACCAGCTCGATGGCGCCGAGCAGGCCTTTGGTGCGTGCCTCGCCGACCAACGGATGATCGGACAGGCCAGAAAACACCTCGCTGAACTTTGGCGCTGCCACATCGCGCACGTGATCGACGACACTTTCATTCTGCATGATTTTCAGGTTGGCGATCGCTGCCGCAGCGCAGGCCGGATGGCCGGAATAGGTGTAGCCGTGGAAGAACTCCCCGCCTTCGTGCTGGATCACATCGGCAATCCGGTCATGCACCAGCACGCCGCCCATCGGCAGGTAGCCGGACGTCATGCCCTTGGCCACGGCGATCAGATCGGGTTCCAAACCATAGACCGTCGAACCGAACCATTCGCCAAGCCGCCCGAAGCCTGAAATCACCTCATCAGCCACAAACAGAATGTCGCGTTCGGCCAAGATGCGCCTGATCTCCGGCCAGTAGCTGTCCGGCGGAATGATGACCCCACCGGCGCCTTGGATCGGTTCGGCCATAAAGGCGGCGATCTTGTCTTCGCCGATCGCGTCAATCGCCGCTTCCAGCTTGCGCGCTGTGGCAAGGCCGAACTCCTCCGGCGACAGGTCACCACCTTCGTCGAACCAGTAGGGCTGGTCGATGTGATGAATGCCAGGAATGGGTAGATCGCCCTGCGCGTGCATCGCCTTCATGCCACCAAGGCTCGTGCCCGCCACCGTCGAGCCGTGATAGGCGTTCCAACGCGTGATGATTGTCTTTTTCTCAGGCTGGCCCTTCAAGTCCCAATAGTAGCGCACCAGCCGCAAAACCGTGTCATTCGCCTCCGATCCGGAGGAGACGTAAAACATCTGATTGTAAGGCTCCGGCGCAAGCTTGGCGATCATTTCGGAGAGTTCGATGACCGGCGGATGCGTCGTCTTGAAGAAGGTGTTGTAGTAGGAGAGCTCGCGCATCTGCGCGGCGACGGCATCGGCGATTTCGGTGCGCCCATGGCCGATCTGTACATTCCAGAGGCCAGCCATACCGTCCATGATGCGGTTACCATCGCTATCGGTCAGCCACACCCCTTCGCCCTTGACGATGACGCGCGAGCCCTCCTTGCGCAGCGCGCCATGGTCGGTGAACGGATGCAGATGGTGACTGGCATCCAGTGCTTGCAGCGCATCGGTTGGGTATTGGTTGGAAAGCTCGGTCATCACACGCTCAACAAAAGATGTTCGCGCTCCCAAGGGGAAATAACGCGCATAAATGTCTCGTATTCGCCCTCTTTGATCGCCTTGTAGGTGTAGATGAACGTGCGGCCGATCAGGTCCACCAGCTCTTCCTCCTCGGTTAGGCGCTCCAAAGCCTCATTGAGCGAACGCGGCAGACCGTAAGGCAAATCATGACCTTCCTCCGCAATCGGTTCGTCGGGCGAAAGACCTTTCACCATGCCCAAATAGCCGCAAGCCAACGAGGCCGCGATGGCCAGATACGGGTTGCAGTCCGATCCCGGCGCACGGTTTTCAAGCCGGCGCCCGGCAGGCGAGGAACTGGGCACGCGAAGGCCAACGGTACGGTTGTCGTAGCCCCAATGCAGATTGATCGGCGGAGAACCGAGCGCGCCGCGGGCGAGGCGCCGATAGCTGTTCACATAGGGCGCCAAAATCGCCATCACATGCGGCAGATAGGCCTGCTGGCCTGCGATGAACCCGCCAAACAAATCGGTGGTCTTGCCGTCGGCGTCGGAGAAGACGTTGCGCCCGGTTTCCTTGTCCACCACCGATTGGTGAATGTGCATGGCTGAGCCAGGCTCGCTCGACATGGGTTTGGCCATGAACGTGGCGTACATGTCGTGGCGAAGTGCAGCCTCACGGATCGTGCGCTTGAACAGGAAT
>JBKAGN010000029.1:0-37934 GCA_046290415.1 Hyphomicrobiales bacterium | reverse complement strand
TATGAAACGGGCTCGCCGTTCAAACGGCTCGAAGCCCTGCTCTCAGGCGTGCGCCCAAACCCCGATCTTGAACCGATCACCATGACGGTGGGCGAGCCGCGTCACGCGCCACCGGCAGGCATTATCCAGGCGCTGACGGCTGCCGAAGCCGGCTTTGCCAAGTATCCAGCCATCAACGGCACGCCAGACCATCGCCGTGCGATCGCCGATTGGCTGGTCCGCCGCTACGATCTGACGCCTGAAAGCGTCGATCCAGGCGCCCATATTCTGCCACTCAATGGCTCACGCGAAGGGCTGGTTTTTGCCGCACGCACCGCCCGCGACCTGCGCCCAGCCGTCGAACGTCCTGTTATCGTGATGCAGAACCCGTTTTACCAAGCCTATGCGGCCGGTGCGCTCATGGCCGAGTGCGACGTGGTTCTGCTTGAAGAAGACGATACGCGCGGCCAAGCGATCCCCGAGGACATCTGGCAGCGCACAGTCGCGGCCTACATCGCCTCGCCGACCAACCCGCAAGGCCAGGTTCTGTCCCATGGCGACTGGCATGCCTGGATAGATCTGGCGCGCCTGCACGAATTCTTTCTTTTCGCTGATGAGTGCTATTCGGAGATTTATCGGCGCACGCCGCCGCCCGGCGTGCTGGAAGTGGCAGCCCGCAGTGCCGGTGGGTTTCGTCAGATCGTCAGCTTCAACTCGCTTTCCAAGCGCTCCAACCTGCCGGGCCTGCGCGCCGGTTTCGCCGCTGGTGATGAGGCATTCCTCGCCGCCTTCATACGCTTGCGCCTGATGGGCGGACCGCAAACCGCCATCCCAATCCAAGCCGCCGCCGCGCGCGCCTGGGCCGATGAGACCCATGTTGCCCATAGCCGCGCGTTCTACGCCAGAAAATGGATCCTCGTCGAAGACATCCTTGGGGGTCATCTCAGCGAACCAACGCCGCAGGCCGGGTTCTTCCTCTGGCTGAAACTGCCGGTCGGCCTCTCCGACGTCGACGCCGCCAAGCAGCTTTGGGAAAGCCAGGCGCTGCGCACCATTCCCGGCTCCTACATGACCTACGCCAATGATCCCACGCCGGGGGCAGCCCCTCCAGGCGCAGACCGCCTGCGGCTGGCTTTGGTCGACGACGAATCCACAACGATTGAGGCGCTTGCCCGCCTCGCCACCTTGTTTGCGTAAGAACGGACACGAACATGCGGACCAGAAACATGCGTGCCACACGGACCTTTGACACGCCCCTGCTCGACACCAATCTGCTGAAGACGATGATGCGTCGTCAGGCGGCGACCCTGTCCGGCTTGGCGCTGATTGCCGTGGCGGCCTTGGCGGTTCTTGCGCTGGCGACCTGGTCGGTTTCCGATCCAAGCCTCAGCCACGCAACTGCGGCTCCCGTGACCAACATGCTGGGCGCGCCAGGCGCGATCTTTGCCGACCTCATCATGCAGGTGCTTGGCCTGGGCGCGGTGTTCCTTTTGGTTCCGATTGTGATCTGGGGCTGGCATCTGATGACCTATGGTGGCTTGGAGGCCAAAGCCCGCCGTGTGGCCTATGCTCTTGGCTTTACCGCCGCCTGCTGCGCGCTTCTGGCGCTGATGCCCTTGTCGGGCGCCTGGCCGCTGCCCATTGGCCTTGGCGGCCTTGTTGGCGATGCGCTGATCGCCCTGCCGCACGGCCTGATCCCGGTTTCCATCGTTCCGGCGCTTATCGTCGCAGCTTTGGCCCTACCGGCAGGCTATGTCTGTTTTCGCCGCGCGGCTCCCGTTCTGCTACCCGCCTTCGCCTGCTGATATGCGCATCGAACCACGCCGCGTGCACCGCGCTGACGGGGTCGAGGAAGAGTATTGGGATGACGAGGATGAGGATGGCTTCGAGGACGAAGATCGCCCGGGCCGGATTCAGCTTGCGATGGGCCACGCCACCCATCTTGGCTACTCAGGTCTGGCCGCCGTCAAACGCTTGTTGCCAGGCAGCCGCCGCGCCTATCCGCCGGTCCGCCCGGACCTTGGAACCTTGAACGCGCGCTTACGCGCATCCGAAGACCCCGAATTCGCCCGCCAGGAGCCCGCCTACGCTGACGAGCCCACGCAGGACGCGGCGTGGGAGCAACCGGAGCTTCCGCCAATCGCGGCCGATCCGCAGATGGCTTATGCGCCACAACCCGCGCAAGCCGCGCCGGCGCCACAGGATGAATGGGCCCAGTTTGAACCCGCGCCACCGCATGAAGCAGCCATCCCGGTCGATATGCAGCCGCTCGACAGCGAAAACCCGGCCGCCTGGGCCGATCAACCACAACAGGCAGACCACATCTATGCTCCGCAACCGGCGCCGTCCCGTGGTCCTGCCTCGCGCGGCCCCGGGTCCCGTGGTCACGCGCGCGTTGCTGAAGTCGCCAAACCGAAGCCCGGCAAACGCGCCGCCCGCGAAGCGCAACCCTCACTGATCAACGATAGCGTGGGTTTTGAACTACCGCCGCTGCACTTGCTGTCCGATGCGCCGGCCACCGGCCAAAAGGCGCTGTCGCCACAAGCCCTGGAGCGCAATGCCGGGCTGCTGGAAGGCGTGTTGGAAGATTTTCGCGTCACCGGCGAAGTGATCAATGTGTGCCCGGGGCCGGTCGTCACCCTTTATGAGTTCGAGCCCGCCCCCGGCGTTAAATCGGCCCGTGTCATAGGGCTGGCTGACGATATCGCCCGCTCCATGAGCGCGATTTCTGCCCGCGTTGCGGTTATCCCGGGCCGCAACGCCATCGGCATCGAACTGCCCAACAACACCCGCGAAACGGTTTATTTGTCCGAGATATTGGCCTCGCAGAATTTCGAGAAGGCCAAGGGCAATCTACCGCTCGCCATGGGCAAAACCATTGGCGGTGAGCCGGTGATCGCCGATCTTGCCCGCATGCCGCATCTGCTCGTCGCTGGCACCACCGGTTCGGGAAAATCGGTGGCGATCAACACCATGATCCTGTCGATCCTTTACCGTTGGACGCCGGAAGAGTGCCGCCTGATCCTCATCGATCCCAAGATGCTGGAACTGTCGGTCTATGACGGCATTCCGCATCTGCTGACGCCCGTCGTCACCGATCCAGGCAAGGCCGTGGTGGCGCTGAAATGGGCGGTCAAGGAGATGGAAGACCGCTACCGCAAAATGTCGAAGCTCGGTGTGCGCAACATCGATGGCTTCAACGCTCGGGTGAAAGAGGCCGAGAAGAAGGGCGAGGTGATCAGTCGCACCGTTCAGACCGGGTTCGATGAACATTCCGGAGAGGCGGTGTACGAGCGCGAGGAACTTTCCTACGAGCCGATGCCGATGCTCGTTATCGTCGTCGATGAAATGGCCGACCTGATGATGGTCGCTGGCAAGGAGATTGAAGGCGCCATTCAGCGCCTGGCGCAGATGGCTCGCGCCGCCGGCATCCATATCGTGATGGCCACCCAACGTCCCTCGGTGGATGTCATCACCGGTACGATCAAAGCCAATTTCCCGACGCGTTGTTCCTTCCAGGTGACCTCGAAGATCGATTCGCGCACCATTTTGGGTGAGCAGGGCGGCGAACAGCTGCTCGGCCAAGGCGATATGCTGTTCATGGCCGGCGGTGGCCGTATTCAGCGCGTCCATGGGCCATTCGTGTCGGATGAAGAGGTCGAACTGGTCGTCGATCATCTGAAGACGCAAGGAGCGCCTGAGTATCTCCACACCATCACCGAGGAGACCGATGAGGATGAGGACCCGAATGCCGATCCGACGGAAAAATCGATCGCGCGCCTGGAAAAGTCTGATGATCCCTATGAGCAGGCAATCGCCATCGTCATGCGTGACAAAAAGGCCTCGACAAGCTACGTCCAGCGCCGTCTCGGGATCGGCTACAACCGTGCCGCCTCAATCATCGAGCGCATGGAGAAAGAGGGCCTGATCGGCCCGGCCAACCATGCCGGCAAGCGCGAAGTTCTGATGCAGCTTGGCGAAGAGGATGGGTTTGACGGATAGCACGCTGCCGAGCGCCGGATTAACGATCCAGTCAGCTAGGGTTAAGATAGCCCTCGCCATACTCCGGTCGCAGTGATTCGCTTTTTCGGCATCAACCGCTGTGATGACCTCCCTAAGGATATGCCCGTGCCCGCCTCTTTGCCCAACCTGAAAACCGGCCTTATCGTTCTTGCGACGACGGCTGCTTTGGCTCTTGGAGCCATCACCACTGCAAGCGCGGTGAACACGTTCCCCGGTGCGTTGACCGAAGAAGACCTCGGTGAGGTTGAGCGGCTTTCCAGCCATATCAACAGCCTGGAGACCATGCAGGGCCGGTTCATTCAGGTCGGACCGACCGGAGAGCGCACCGAAGGCTATTTCGTGCTGCACCGTCCCGGTCGTTTGCTTTTCCGCTATCTGCCGCCGTCGCGCTTGGAAATCGTCTCCGACGGTACCGGCCTCGTTGTTCGCGACGCCTCCGTCGGTACCCATGATCTCTACCCGATCTCGCAGACACCGCTGCGCTTTCTGCTTGAAGAACGCGTCGATCTGGTTGGCGATGGCAATGTGCTCGATGTCTCAACGTCGGAAGAGACCGTTACCGTGATGATGCAAGACGAAACCCCGATTGGGCGTGGCCGCATCGCCATCACGGCCACCCAGGAGCCGCTCGCCATTCAGCAGTGGACGGTGACCGACCCACAGGGGTTTGAAACCACCGTGGCGCTGTTTGAAGTCGAGTATGGCCGCCCGACGGATCCCAACTGGTTCTTCATCGACCACCTCAATCGCGGCGAGTAACCGCTTTTTGACGGGGATGGCTGGAGTGTAGCAGTTGCCGCACGCGAACGGCGCGCGTAAGCCTGCACCATGACCCAAAACACGTTTCGCCTAGCAACTTGGAACATCAATTCGGTGCGGCTGCGCATCGACCAGGTGGTGCGGTTTCTCGATGAGCACCAGCCCGATGTGCTCTGCCTGCAAGAAACAAAATGTCGCGAGGAAGAGTTCCCGGCCAAGGCGATCCGCGCGGCGGGTTACGAGCATCTGGGTATCCACGGGCAGAAGGCCTATCACGGATCGGCGATCCTTTCCCGGCTGCCGATGGATGCCGTTGAGCGCATCGATTTCTGCGCCGTCGGCGATGCCCGCCATGTTGCCGCAACGCTCGAACTGCCTGGCACAATCGGTGGTGCGGACAAGGTTCGCGTGCACTCGCTCTATGTCCCTGCTGGTGGCGACGAGCCCAATCCGGAAATCAATCCGAAATTCGATCACAAACTGCGCTTCGTTTCAGAAATGCAGCAACGATTACAAGCCGATAGCCATGTACCAACGCTGATCGCAGGCGACCTCAACATCGCGCCCTATGAGGAAGATGTCTGGTCGCACAAGCAGCTTCTGAAAGTTGTCTCACACACGCCAGTTGAGACCGACCTATTTGAAAAAACGCGCGAAACGCTGGGCTACACCGACACCATGCGCCGGCACGTGGCAATGGAGGAAAAGCTCTACACCTGGTGGAGCTACCGCGCCAAAGACTGGGCCGCCTCCAATCGTGGGCGGCGTCTCGATCATGTCTGGACTTGCCCGCGATGGGCCGGCCGCTCAACCGGCGTTTCGGTCTACACCGACGCCCGCAGCTGGACGAAAGCCTCCGACCACGCCCCCGTCATCGTCGATTACGCTTGAGCCCGAAGGTCAGAGCTGGCGACGACCGCTCATGACGACCGATGCGCGCCCGGTGAGCGTGCGCAAATCATCGGACATATCGGCATAGAGTTGGGCGGCAAGGTCGGGAAACTCCGACAGCATGCGCACAAACAGCGAGCGCCGGATCAAAAGCACTTCAACCCGCGAGACAGCAATGGCCGTGTGGCGTCTCTTGGTCTGCGCCAGCAAGGCGCGCTGGCCGAGCAGCGTGCCCACTTTGAAGCGCTCGCCCTCATCCTCATGGTTGCCATCGGTGAGGCGAACCTGCCCCGATAGGATCACCAACCCGCCTTCAGTCGGATCGCCAACCCGAAATAGCGTGGTTTCAGCGTCGTGATGCTGGTTCTCGCCACCAAAGGCGAGCAGACGCAGATGCTCGTCGCCAAACCGTTCAAAGAACGGGACGCGCCGCAAGACGGCAATGTCGGAGGCGAGACTCATTCAGCATCCCAGGCAGGGGTGGTCAGACGGCACGCATGGTCTTACGAGACCAGCTTATAGCCGCCCGCTTCGGTCACAAGGAGGTCAGCGCGGCTCGGATCGCTCTCGATCTTCTGCCGCAGGCGATAGATATGGGTTTCCAGTGTGTGGGTGGTGACGGCTGCGTTGTAGCCCCAGACTTCAGAGAGCAACACATCGCGGGCAACCGGCTTACCGCCAGCGCGGTGCAGAAATTTCAGGATCGACGTTTCTTTTTCGGTGAGGCGAACTTTTTTGCCATCACCGTCTTGCAGCAGCTTCGCCGCCGGCTTGAATGTATAGCGACCAAGCTGGAAAACAGCGTCTTCGCTCTGCTCGAATTGGCGCAGCTGGGCGCGGATACGGGCAAGGAGCACCGCAAACCGGAAGGGTTTGGTGACGTAATCGTTGGCGCCAGCTTCCAGCCCCAAAATCGTATCCGAATCGGTGTCATGACCGGTCAGCATGATCACAGGCGCCTTGAAATCGTTCTTGCGCAGGAGCCGCACCGCTTCGCGGCCGTCCAGATCGGGCAGACCGACATCCATGATCACCAGATCGATATCGTTGGCGCGGGCATAAGCGATGCCCGCCTGCGCGCTGTCGCAATGATGTGTGGCGAACTCGTCATAGAGTGCAAACTGCTCCTGGAGAGCGCCTGCAAGCTCGGTATCATCGTCCACGATGAGCAACATACGTCGGCTCATATCCCTACCTCAATTTGGCTGACATCCACAGATGCGCGTCAGACCCCCACACGTGCTTTACGGCAAGGCCGCGCTTGCACGCAAGCACACGGCAAAGCACAGTCGTGTGTATGCTAAACAGGCCAAGGTATAGAAAAGGTTGGACAAAGCGGCATCACGGGCTCGCGTTACGTTCGCCCGCCCGCCTCGCCATCGTGGTACGGGCGCCGCAAGGCCCGCTGACGCGGCATCTGGGTCGGTTGCTGCTGGACGGCAAAGCCTATCCCTGCGCCCTGGGCAAAACCGGCATCACAGCGCGCAAACGCGAAGGTGACGGCGCGACGCCGCGAGGATCTTTGGCTATTTTGGCGGGACGGTTTCGCGCCGACCGCGTTCATAAACCTTTCGGGGCCGAATCGTTCTGGCGGCGAATCAAGCCAAGTGATGGCTGGTGCGATGCGCCCTTTACGCCGACTTACAATTGTCCGGTATCCCTACCGCACGGAGCGTCACACGAAACCATGACGCGCGCGGATCATCTTTATGACCGGCTGATCATTCTCGATTGGAACATGTCTCAAAGGTCGCACGGACGCGGATCGGCGATTTTCCTGCATCAGGCACGCATCGAGCGCGGCCAGATACACGGCACCGAAGGGTGTGTGGCGCTTGATGCGGTCACCTTTACAAGGCTCGCGCCGCGCCTTGCCACGCTGGACGCACTCATCGTGCTGTAATCAGGTACCGCGCGGACCAAAAATGGCGCTGCCGACACGTACATGGGTCGCGCCATGGGCAATTGCGATCTGATAATCCCCGCTCATACCCATCGATCGGATCGGCAGACCGGTCTCGTCGGCAAGGTTTGCGAGCAAGGCAAAATGCTTGGCCGGATCATCTGCCACCGGTGGAATGCACATCAGGCCTTGAACGGTGAGACCATGAACCTCGCGGCAGCGCGCCACGAAGTTAGCGGTCTCAGCCGGCGCGATACCGGCCTTTTGGGGTTCCATCCCCGTGTTCACCTGGACCGTGCAGGGCAGATGGCGATTCTGCTTTTTCATTTCCTTGGCCAAAGCGCTAGCAATCTTGTCGCGATCCACGCTTTCGATGACATCAAAGGTCGCCACAGCCTCCTTGGCTTTGTTCGATTGCAGCGGACCGATCAGGTGAAGCTCCAACGTGTCATTGCCAGACGCGGCAAGGCGCTCACGAAGCGCCGGCCACTTGCCCATCGCTTCCTGTACCCGATTTTCGCCAAACACCCGCTGCCCTGCCTCGATGACCGGCCAGATGGCCTCGGCATCATAGGTTTTTGAAACGGCAACAAGGGTGACCTCGCCTAATGGACGCGAAGCCACACGCTCGGCGTCCTCGATGGCGGCACAAACCTGTTTCCGACGTGATACGGCTTCGCTCAAACGCCCACTCCTCCTACGGTCCAGGACGGTTGACCATATCCGCGCTTTCTGGTGAAGGTCCCCCACCCTTTTTTCTCCGCTGGTTTGAGCACCCCAAGGCTCAAAACAGCCCGTCACCTCATCACTCTTTTCGAGAACGACGATTGCCTCAATGACCGGTTCTTCACGCCAGAACGCGCCCGAGCGCTATAACCCGCAAGCTGTCGAGCCCTACTGGCAGGCCAAGTGGAACGAAGCGGCTGTTTTTGAAACCAAGAACAACGATCCGCGGCCAAAATACTACGTCCTAGAAATGTTCCCCTACCCGTCCGGACGGATCCATATCGGCCATGTGCGCAATTACACGATGGGCGACGTGGTGGCCCGTTACAAACGGGCGCGCGGGTTCAACGTGCTTCACCCAATGGGTTGGGATGCTTTTGGTATGCCGGCGGAAAACGCGGCGATGCAAAACAACGTGCATCCGCGCGACTGGACCTACCAGAACATCGACACGATGCGTGGCCAGCTCAAGGTCATGGGCCTGTCCCTTGATTGGACACGCGAATTTGCCACCTGCGACGTTGATTATTATCACCGCCAGCAGATCCTGTTCACCGACTTTCTGAAGGCCGGCCTGGTCTCCCGCAAGACCAGCCGCGTGAACTGGGACCCGGTGGACCATACGGTTCTGGCCAACGAACAGGTGATCGATGGGCGCGGATGGCGCTCCGGCGCCTTGGTCGAGCAGCGGGAACTGGCGCAATGGGTTTTCAAGATCACCGATTTTGCCCAAGACCTGCTCGACGGTTTGGATGAGCTCGACAATTGGCCGGACAAAGTGCGCACCATGCAGCGCAACTGGATCGGAAAGTCACGTGGCCTGCACATCGGCTTCGCGCTGACGGCGCCCACGCACGGTCACGACACGATCGAGGTATTCACCACGCGGCCCGACACTTTGGCCGGTGCAAGCTTCATCGCGATTGCACCGGAACACCCTTTGGCGCAGGCCCTGGCCGAGGACAATGCCGAGTTAGCCACCTTCAACACCGATGTTCGCCGCGCAGGAACCTCCGAAGAAGCACTGGAAAAAGCCGAGAAACGCGGGTTCGACACCGGTTTGACCGTCAAGCATCCGATCTATCCAGGCCAGACGCTGCCTGTTTGGGTGGCGAACTTCATCTTGATGGATTACGGCACGGGCGCGGTGTTCGGTTGCCCGGCGCATGACCAGCGCGACCTTGATTTCGCGCGCAAATACGATCTCTCGGTCACCGACACCTATTTCGCGCTCGATGACGACACGCCTGTCGAAAACGAGGCATTTGTGCCGCCGAAAAACCAGAAGGTTCGGTATGTGAACCAACCGGCTGGCGTTGAGGTGGCGACCGGTGAGGAGGGCGTCGACGCGACCATCACCTGGGCTGAAAGCCAGGGGCTCGGCACCGGACAGGAGCAGTTCCGGCTTCGCGATTGGGGTGTTTCCCGCCAGCGTTATTGGGGCTGCCCCATCCCAGTGATCCATTGCGAGGATTGCGGTGCGGTTCCTGTCCCGCATCAAGATTTGCCGGTTAAGCTTCCTGACGATGTCTCGTTCGACACGCCCGGCAATCCGCTCGATCACCACCCGACCTGGAAGCACACCAACTGTCCAAGCTGCGGCAAGAAGGCCGTGCGCGAAACGGACACGATGGATACGTTCGTTGATTCATCCTGGTATTTCGCTCGCTTCACCGATCCCAAGGCCGATGCACCGACAACGCCTGACATGGCGAGCGATTGGCTGCCGGTGGATCAGTATATCGGTGGCATCGAGCACGCGATCCTGCACCTGCTTTATTCGCGTTTTTTTGCCCGCGCCATGAAGGCCACCGGCCACATGGACATTCGTGAGCCGTTCAAGGGTCTCTTTACCCAGGGCATGGTCGTACACGAGACCTATAAGGGCGCCGATGGTTGGATCGAGCCGGCAAAAGTGCTGATCGAAGGCGAAGACGATGCACGCACCGCCAGGCACATCGATACCGGCGAGGTGCTGGAAATCGGCTCGATTGAGAAAATGTCGAAGTCGAAGAAAAATGTCGTCGATACCGATGACATCATTGCGACCTTCGGCGCCGACACAGCCCGTTGGTTCATGTTGTCGGATTCCCCGCCCGAGCGCGACGTCATCTGGTCGGATGCCGGCGTTGAGGGCGCGCATCGCCACATTCAGCGCGTCTGGCGCCTGGTGAATGACGTGATTGCGGTCACGCCAGAGGGATTCTCCGACGCGATACCCAATACCTTCTCGCAGGATGCGCTGGCGCTGCGCAAGGTGATGCATCGTATGCTCGCCGCGGTCGCCGACGATGTCGAAAAGCTGGCCTTCAACCGGTCCGTGGCGCGGATCTATGATGCGACCAACGCGATCGGCAAGGCACTCGCCGCCCAGGACGGTGCCGCGCAAAACGGTGCCAGCGACATGATCTGGGCCTTGCGCGAGGCTGTCTCGATACTGGTTGAAGCCATGCAGCCAATGACCCCGCATTTGGCCGAAGCGTGCTGGGCGGCGCTTGGCAACGAGTCAATGCTGGCAACCAAACCCTGGAGCGAGGTTGACAGATCGCTGCTGGACGATGACACACTGACCTTGCCCATACAGGTGAACGGGAAGAAGCGCGGTGACATCAGGGTGGCCAAAGATGCCGACAAAGCAGCCGTGGAAGCCGCCGTGCTGGCTGATGAAGCCGTGCAGAAACTGTTGGATGGCAGAGCGCCCAAGCGCGTGATCGTTGTCCCCCAAAGGATTGTGAACATCGTTGTCTAACGCCCCTCATTATTCGCGCCATCCCCTGTCCCGCCGTTCAGTCATGCTCGGTGCTCTGGGCGTGGGCGCACTCGCCTTGAGCGGCTGTCAGGTCAGCCCACTCTATGGTGATCGGTCACTGGCAGTGGGCGGACAATCGGCGACCGCCACGGCACTAAGCGCCATTGTCATTGACGAACCGGCGGATCGGACCACCCAGCTGGTGCGCAACGAGCTGTTCTTCGGCTTGGGCAGCGGCACCGTCGCGCCGCAATACCGATTGGCGCTGCGTGCGGCCAGTGCGACTCAGACGCTTGGCGTCGGTGGTACCGGCGCTGCGTTTGCCCGCACGGTACGCGTGACGGCCACTTATCAACTGTTTGACCTAGATACTGCAACGCCCTTGGCGGAAAACACAGTAATTTCAACAGCTTCTTATGACTCGGTCGAACAGCGCTTTGCCAATCAACGCGCGGCCATTGACGCCGAAGCACGCGCCGCCCGCGATGTCGCGCGGTTTATCGAGGCCCAGTTAGCGGCTGTTTTCGCGCAAGGGCTCTGATGGCGGAGATCAAAGGGCAGGCGATCGACCGCTTCCTTGAGAACCCTTCGCCCGACCAATCCATCATTCTCCTTCATGGGCCCGATCGTGGCCGCGTCTCCATGCGCGCCAAGGCGCTTGTGCAGGCCGTTGCCGGCGATGAGCCCGATCCGATGAACGTGATCGACTTGGATGCATCGACGCTTGATGCTGATCCGGCGCGGCTGGCCGAGGAGGCCGACAGCGTCGCCATGTTTGGTGGACGCAAGACATTGATAGCCCGTTTGGATGACCCCAAAAGTCTGGTGAAGCCCATCGAGGCGCTTCTGTCGGCACCGCCACGCGAAGCCACAATCATCATCGTCGCTGGAGACCTTAAAAAATCGCATCCGTTGCGTAGCCGAATCGAAAAATCGCCGGCAGGCCTTGCGATCACCTGTTACGCCGCCGACCGGCGCGATATTGCGGCTTTGTTGACTGAGACGGTCTCGGCCTTTGGCCTGACCATCGATCGCGAAGCACAGGATGATGTTCTTGCCATGCTTGGCGCTGACCATGCCATGTCGCAAGCAGAGATTGAGAAACTTTGTCTTTTCGCCCTCAAAGACGGCGCGATCACCACAGACCATGTACAGGCCAGCCTTGTCGAAGGATCGGCGCATGCCATGAGCGACATTAGCGACGCCGCGTTTGCCGGTCGACGCGATGCGGCTTTGGACGCGCTTGCTCGCGCTCTAGCCGAAGGGCTGGAGCCATCCGTTGTGACCCAAATGATGCTCCGTCATGGCCAGACTTTGGAACGGCTGCGAATCGATATCGACCGCGGTTCATCGCCAGATCGGGCATTGGCTTCGGCGCGCCCACCGATCTTCTTCAAACGGCGACCAGCAATGGAACAGGCGTTGCAACGTTGGACACGTCAAGCGTTGCGCCGGTGTGTTGCCTATCTTGACGAGGAGCTGGTGACGACACGGCTTGATCAAGCCCTTAAACGCACGCGCCTGGAACGCCAGGTTCTGCGCGTGGCATCGCAGGCCGCACGCGGTGGCCGTTAGCGCAGAGCGTGATTCTTAGGCCGCACCGATACGGCGAAGCAGATCATCCAGCTGTTCAAGCGTCTTATAGGAAACGCTCAACGTTCCCGAACCGTTGGCTTTGGCCTTTAGGCGAACGTCCAATCCAAGGTGCTCCGAGAGTTTCGCTTCGATGGCTCGGGTGTCCGCATCGGCCAACCCGGTCCGCTCATCATGCGCCGAAGCATGCGGCAACTGACCGTCGGACGCCGGCTTCTCTTGCACCAGGCGTTCGACATCGCGCACCGACAGACCATCGTCGATGATCTTGCGCGCCAAGTCTGCCGCATCCTCACGTCCAACCAATTGCCGCGCATGACCGGCTGAAAGCGCGCCAGAGGAAACATACAACTGCACGCCATCCGGCAAACGAAGCAGCCGTAACGTGTTGGCAATGTGGCTGCGGCTTTTGCCGATGACAGTGGCCAAGTCCTGCTGCGTATAGCCAAAACTATCGATAAGGCTTTGATATCCATGAGCTTCTTCCAGAGGATTGAGATCGGAACGTTGAACGTTCTCAATGATTGCAAGCTCCAGAGATTCCTTGTCGTCAACGTCGCGGACCACCACGGGCACCATATCAAGGCCCGCGCGCTGGGCGGCACGCCAGCGCCTCTCACCAGCAATGAGCTCAAAGGCACCTTCCGCCATCGGTCGCACCAGAAGCGGCTGAACAACCCCTTTCTCGCGAATAGACTGGGTAAGATCATCAAGTGCGTCTTCGGCAAACATGCCGCGAGGATTGCGCGGGTTTGGCGTGATCTGTTCGATCGGAAGACGGCGCGTGTTACGCGACTGATCAACGGCAACGTTTTCTGGAACCGCATCGCCCATAAGGGCGGCAAGCCCGCGACCCAACCGACGCTTGGATGCATCCTCCGCCATAGCCATGTCCTTCTTCTAGGCGGCAACAGCGCGCAAGGCGCGCTCACGCTCAATGATCTCTTGCGCCAGCTTGATGTAAGCCTGGCTGCCGGCACATTTAAAATCATACAAGATTGCCGGACGACCATAGCTCGGCGCTTCGGAGAGCCGCACATTGCGCGGGATCATGGTCGAATAGACCTTGTCACCCATGACCTCGCGCACATCCTCGACAACCTGAGAGGAGAGATTGTTGCGTGCGTCGTACATGGTCAGAGCGATGCCGTGAATGATCAGTTCAGGGTTCAAGGCGCCGCGCACCTGTTCGACCGTGCGAAGCAGCTGCGACAGACCTTCGAGAGCGAAGAACTCACATTGCAGCGGCACGAGAACCGCATGCGAGGCCGCCATCGCATTGACGGTAAGAAGGCTTAGAGACGGCGGGCAATCGATGAGAATGTAGGAAAGCCGCTTGGCGCTTGGCATTTCCAACTGTTTAGCCTGGTAACTGTGTAAAGCGGACCGCAACCGCATGGCGCGCTGAGGGTCTGAGGCGATTTCCATTTCCAAGCTGGACAGGTCGACTGTCGAAGGCACGATAGAGAGATTGGGAACAGCCGTCTGCAACACGGCATCCGCGAGGCCAGCTTCGCCCGTCATGACATCGTAACTTGTGATGGTTCGGTCCGATGCTCCAATCCCAAGGCCTGTCGATGCATTGCCTTGCGAATCCAAATCGAGAACCGCCACCTGTTCGCCGATCGCTGCCAAAGCGGTTCCCAGATTAATGGCCGTGGTGGTTTTTCCAACGCCACCCTTCTGGTTGGCAACCGTGATCACACGCGGGTGGGGGTGGATCGGCGGGATGGGCGAGGTATGCATCATGGTGTTTGCCTTGGTCTCTGCGCATCTTTCCGGGTCACCTGAAGGATGCGGCTGCTGGGATCAACAACGCTCACATGCTCTACCACGTCATGGCGCGAGGCGTCAGTCCAATCCGCAAGCTCACGGGCATACTCCCCACCTTTGTGAAAAAAAGCGGTTGCGCCACTGGTCATCCAAGGCTCAGCCATCGCCATAAGCTTGGGTAAGGGCGCAAGGGCCCTGGCGGTGATGATGTCCGGTGAAACAGTAGGATCGCCATGCAGTGCGTCGATGCGCGCGTTGATCACGGTGACCGGGACACCTGTTTCACGTGAAACCGTTCTTAGAAACGACGCTTTCCGGCCATTGGCCTCAACCAATGAAACGTTGAAAACAAGGCCGGATTCGCTGGTCTGACCCACCTTTGCGCCATCGCCTGATGGATCATCCGGCCGGGCCAGCGCAAGAACAAGCCCTGGCAGGCCCGCACCAGAACCGAGGTCCATAACTTGGATTGAACGTCTGCCAGAAGCTGCCAAATCAACGCTGATGCTATCTACCCATCTCTCGATCAACGGAACCAGCTGAAGTCCATCGGCGATGTGGCGTTCCCAAACCTTGTCGAGCGTATCATTGGAAACAAGGTTTTTAGCCAGCTGCCAGCTTCGCAACAGCTCTACGAATCGAAGCAAGTTCAATTGGCTTTTGGTGCCAAGAACGACTTTCGCAATCCGCTCAGCCGTTTCGAGTCCGAATCGATCATTCATCATCGATCCATGATGGATTTCACGATAGGCCTGCTCCAAAGGCGACCCATCTCAATGGCTGATTTATGCCACATGTTTGCGCACATGCACCAGAAGAAGCGCAAGCGCACTTGGCGTCATACCCTCCAAACGACGAGCCTCGGCAAGATTCCTGGGTCTGCTGGCGTTCAGTCTTTGCGTCAGTTCATTCGATAGTCCCGGCATAGCATCGAAAGACAAATCGGCAGGCAAAACCAGATCGGACTCCCGATTCAGTGAGGCCACTTCTGCATCCTGTCGGTCGACATAGACCGCATAGCTAGCATCGACAGCTACCTGTTCAAGAATACGTCTGGAGTGATCTGCCAATGGCGGCCATATCGACAAAACATCATCCAATGATACCCTCGGGAATCCTAGGATATCAAAGGCCGTACGGGTTCGCCCGTCCTGTTTCACGCTAAGGCCATGGCGGTGCAATTCATGCGGTGAAGCAGAGACCGCTTCAAAGGCCTTACGGGCTTCAGACAGATTTCGAGCCTTGGTTAGAAAGGCCTCACGCCGATGCTGGCCGACCAAGCCAACGTCGATTCCAATTGGCGTCAGGCGTTGATCGGCATTGTCCGCACGCAGCCGAAGTCGATACTCCGCGCGCGACGTGAACATGCGATACGGCTCTGTCACGCCTCGCGTCGTCAGATCATCGATCATAACGCCAAGGTAGCTTGTTTCGCGACCGAATCGGACTGGGTCCACCCCAGCACTTTCACGGGCAGCATTTAAACCTGCGAGAAGACCTTGCGCTGCCGCCTCTTCGTAACCGGTCGTCCCATTGATTTGACCAGCCATAAAAAGCCCGGGCAAAGCACGACAATTGAGACTGGAATCCAATGCCCTCGGATCGATATGATCATACTCAATAGCGTATCCCGGCTGCAGGATAGCCGCGGCTTCCAACCCAGGAATCGAACCAACCAGCTCCTTCTGAACGTCTTCGGGCAGGCTTGTCGAAATGCCATTGGGGTAGACCGTATTGTCATCCAAGCCCTCGGGCTCAAGAAAAATCTGATGGCTATCGCGATCCTTAAAGCGAACAATCTTGTCTTCAATGGACGGGCAATAGCGCGGACCGCGGCTGTCAATGCGGCCGGAATACATCGCAGATCGATGGATGTTCTGCTCAATGATACAATGCGTGTCAGCACTCGTCCGCGTGATGAAACACGACACTTGCGGCGTGGTTATACTCTCAGTTAAAGCCGAGAAGGGCACAGGGATTTCATCACCAGGCTGCTCTTCCAACCGATCCCAGGCAATCGTGCAACCAGCCAGGCGTGGCGGCGTCCCGGTCTTAAGCCGGCCCATCGGCAGGTTCATCGCACGCAACCGGTCAGCAAGTTTCTGCGCAGGTGCCTCGCCATGACGTCCTGCCGGCCAGGACTTTTCACCAAGGTGAATCAGACCACCGAGAAAGGTGCCCGTTGTGAGAACTGTTGCGCCAGCAGAGATCACGCGATCATCGGCGAGGACGACGCCGGTGACTCTTCCTGTTGGCGACACCTGCAGATCGGCGACTTCGCCCTCAATCACGGTGAGGGTGTCAACCGCCGCCAACATGTCTTGAATAGCTGCGCGATAGAGTTTGCGATCAGCTTGCGCCCGTGGCCCTTGCACGGCCGGCCCTTTACGACGATTGAGCAGACGAAACTGAATTCCCGCCGCATCGGCAGCCCTGCCCATCAGTCCATCAAGGGCGTCGACCTCACGAACAAGATGGCCCTTGCCCAACCCTCCGATCGCCGGATTGCAACTCATAACGCCTATGGCATCCGCCTTAAGCGTCACCAAAGCTGTCTCGGCACCCAGCCGGGCTGCAGCCGCCGCAGCCTCACAGCCGGCATGACCGCCGCCGACAACCACGACATCAAAGCTTGTTTTGGAAGAATCGGATCGAAGCATCACATCGCCAAGAGGTCATTCCAACTAACGGATCGGGTCTCGTGACTCGAAACAGCGGCCAGTTCAAGACTTGCGACGCAGAAGCAATCACCAGATCGACAAGAATAGGGGCAACTGGACCAACCTGTCTCGTTTCACGTGAAACCATCGGCAGCCATCCCAAGGCTCGCTATTTCCCGATACAAAACCGAGAAAACACGCGATCGAGCAACTGTTCAGCATCAACGTCGCCTGTGATTTCGCCCAAAGCACGCTGCGCCAACCGCAAGGCCTCGGCCGCATGATCGAGCGACGAAGAACCATGTTCCAATAGTACCAGAGCGTCATCAACGTGCCCCAGCGACGAACGCAAAGCCGTCCTGCGACGCGCGTCCAATGCAATGCCATCGCCAACCGATGATGCCCGTCCACTCAACCCATAACTCTCCCGCAAAAGCGTCGCCATTGCCGACTTCAAGGCGGAAAGACCCTCGCCCGTCTTTCCAGATACGTCGAGATCAACATCGTCACGCGCATCGATACGATCGGCGATATCCAATTTGGAACGCACGCGAATCATTTTCTGGGGCGGTAATTGAGGATCCCCAAGCGATGCTGCAGGGGGCTCATCTCCACCTACCAACCAAACCACACAGTCGGCCTGTTCGAGAGCAAACCTAGCCCGATCCATGCCCATCCGCTCGATCGGGTCTTCGCTCAATGTTGAATCCCGCAACCCGGCTGTATCCGTCAAAACGACCGGCAAGCCATCAAGATCGATCGGCACATCGATCTGATCGCGGGTCGTGCCTGCGATTGGTGAGACCAGCGCAGCATCCCGTTCCAAAAGAGCATTCAGCAGCGTCGACTTCCCGCTGTTCGGCGCACCGGCCAGCACAACCCGAAAGCCACCCCGAACACGCTCCGCTACCGTTGACGAGAGTTCAGCCTCCATCGCATCCTTAAGACCACGCAATTGTTCCGGAAGCGAATCCACAACAGATCCCGGGACATCGTCTTCGTCGGCGAAATCAAGATCAGCTTCGATCTGAGCACGGACATCTGCCAAAGCGTCCCTCCACGCCGACAGTTTGCGGGTCGCAGCACCATCCAGCTGCGCCAAAGCTTGATCCAGTTGTAACGACGTAGAGGCGTGGATCAGATCACCGACCGCTTCGACCTGCGTCAGGTCGAATATACCGTTCAAGAAGGCCTGTCGTGTGAAGTCGCCGGCATCGGCAGCGCGCACGCCATCAAGCGACCAAAGCGCGCGAAGCATCGCATCAACGACCGCACGTCCGCCATGACAATGAAACTCGGCGACATCCTCGCCAGTGAAACTGTTGGGTCCAGGAAAGAAGAGAACGAGGCCTTTATCGATCCCCTGTCCGGTCTGTGGATCGCTGAGAGACCGCAAGCTAGCCTGCCGCGGAAACGGACAGGTTCCGGCAATCTTTTCGATAGCGAATCGAACTTGCGGGCCGGAGACGCGGATCACCGCGACCCCACTGGGGACGAGACCGGAGGACAGCGCCGCAACAGTTTCGGCCATTGTTTCCTATCCGAATCGATTCACGTGAAACATTCGTACCGTGCAACCCGATCTTACGTGTTCATCGTGTCGAAGAAGTCGGAATTCGTTTTGGTCGCTTTCAGCTTATCAAGCAGGAATTCGACCGCATCAACCGTACCCATGGACGAGAGGATACGGCGCAGCACGAACATCTTCGCAAGATCGCCTTTGGGAACAAGGAGCTCTTCCTTGCGCGTACCGGACTTAAGAATGTCGATCGCCGGGAATACGCGTTTGTCGGAAACTTTCCGATCAAGCACGATCTCACAGTTACCGGTGCCTTTGAACTCCTCGAAGATCACCTCATCCATCCGGCTGCCGGTATCGACAAGGGCCGTCGAGATAATGGTCAATGAACCGCCCTCTTCGATGTTCCGGGCCGCACCGAAGAAACGCTTTGGCCGCTGCAGTGCGTTGGCATCCACACCACCGGTCAGGACCTTGCCCGACGAGGGAACAACCGTGTTGTAAGCACGGCCAAGACGCGTGATGTTATCAAGAAGGATCACCACATCGCGGCCATGCTCAACAAGACGCTTGGCCTTTTCAATCACCATCTCGGCGACCTGAACGTGACGCTGCGCCGGTTCATCAAAGGTTGATGAAACGACTTCGCCGCGCACGGAACGCTGCATGTCGGTCACCTCCTCGGGCCTTTCATCAATGAGAAGCACGAGAAGAAAGCATTCGGGGTGATTCGTCGTGATCGAGTGCGCGATGTTCTGCATCAACGTCGTTTTACCGGTACGCGGCGGCGCAACGATCAGCGCACGTTGGCCTTTGCCGATTGGCGCAACCAGATCGATCACGCGCGCCGAACGATCCTTTAACGTTGGATCGTCGACTTCCATCTTGAACCGCTCGTCCGGATAGAGCGGCGTCAGATTATCGAAATGGACCTTGTGGCGCGCCTTTTCCGGCTCTTCGAAATTGATTGTGATGAGCTTCACCAGCGCGAAGTAACGCTCACCCTCTTTGGGGCTGCGAATAATACCCTCAACCGTATCACCGGTCCGCAATGAGAATTTGCGGATCTGTGTCGGCGAAACGTAAATGTCATCGGGACCTGGCAGATAATTCGCTTCCGGCGAGCGCAGGAACCCGAACCCATCCTGAAGAACCTCCAGAACACCCTCGCCGACAATCTCGACATCGCGTTCCGCATAACGTTTGAGGATCGCAAACATAAGCTCTTGCGTGCGCAAGGCGCTCGCGCCCTCCACTTCCA
Source organism: Hyphomicrobiales bacterium (assembly GCA_046290415.1). GTDB lineage: Bacteria > Pseudomonadota > Alphaproteobacteria > Rhizobiales > MH13 > MH13. The sequence continues at coordinate 18,098 of JBKAGN010000029.1, read as the reverse complement.
ACTCTTCGGCGAGCACCAGAATGTCGGTGGGAGATTTTGCTTTTAGGGCCTGAAGCCGGATTTCTTCCATGGAGATAATAATTTGCCTGTGGGGGTCTGCTGGTCGGGTGAAGCAGAAAAAGGGGATAAGAGATCAGAGGTGATCGAGAGACTGTAGGAACCGCCAAAACGCGAGGTCACTGGAAACCTGCTCGTGCGCTGCTGAACACCGTGTCCGATGCACTGCACCTAAATCGGATGACCCATGGTGCGCTGCAGCGCCTGCCTACATGGCGGCATGTAAGACACCTTTGTGTCTTTGACAAGACAGGAACGTACAGGTTCGCTTCCAACGCGACAAAAGGCGCTCATCGTTTTTTGGCCAAAACCTAGGCGATCAGAACGGTTGAACGATCACCAAGACCACGATGATGATCATCGCCAATGTCGGAACCTCGTTCATGAACCGCCAATAGCGGCTCGTCTTTTCGTTCCTATCGCCAGCGAATCGACGCACCGCAGCCGCTAGATGTCCATGCATCGCAAACAAGACAAGGATGAAGACCAGCTTGGCGTGCAGCCAGCCGCCTTGAAAGCCATGGACAACGATCGCCAGCCAGAAACCCGTCACAGCTGAGACGATCATCGCCGGTGTCATGATCGCTTTCAGAAGCCGTCGCTCCATCGTCTTGAAGGTCTCGGATTGAACAGACCCAACCTCGGCATCAACATGGTAGACGAAGAGCCGCGGCAGATAGAGAAGCCCCGCCATCCAGGCGATGACGGCAATCACATGGAGCGCTTTCATCCAGAGATAGGCACCGGCCGGGATGAGAAACACAGTCCCTGCGGTAATGGCTGCCAGCACCAAAACGGCGACCGCATGGCCGCCCCATTGTTTCGCTGGCAACGGCTCGTCCAGTGCTGTCACGGCTTGCGCCCTGACCGCACCCGTTCAATGAACCGATGCACCTGATCGATCTGCCCATCGGGCGTGATGCCATGGCCAAGATTTGCCACATGCGGCACGCCCTGAGCGCCATCCAGCATGGCATCAACGGCGGCATCCAATGCCTCCGGTCCAGCCGTCATCAGCAACGGATCGATGTTGCCCTGGGTGACCATCGTTTCTGGCACTTGCGCCCGCGCAGCTGCGACATCGATCGTCCAATCGAGCCCAACCGCGCTGATGCCCGTCGCCTGCGAGAACGGACCGAGCGCATGCATCGCCCCCTTGGCAAAACCGATGATCGGCGTTTCAGCATGTTTTGCCCGTAACCCCCGAACAGTCTGACGGATCGGACCAACGCTAGATTGCGCAAACCCAGTCGGACTAAGCGATCCAGCCCAACTGTCAAAGATCTGGACGGCATCCGCGCCGGAATCGATTTGCCGCGACAGATACCGCACCGAGGCATCAGCCAGACAGGAGAGCAAACGATCAAAAATCACGGGTTCTCTCAGCGCGAACTTGCGCGCCGCCGCCTGATCGGGGCTACCCCTCCCACCCACCATGTAGGTCGCAACCGTCCAGGGCGCGCCACAAAAGCCAAGCAATGTCACCTCATCCGGCAGGCTCGCACGCAACCGTCGAACGGTCTCAATCACCGGATCAAGATGCGCATCAAACTGTTCCGGCTCCGATTCGAAGCGATCAATCAGCGCCGTGATTTCATCGGCATCCAATGGCGGAAGGACCGGACCGATGCCTTCTTCAAACCGTACGTCCTGTCCAAGAGCATGCGGCACCACCAGGATGTCGGAAAACAGGATCGACCCATCAAAGCCAAACCGGCGGATCGGTTGCAGCGTTACCTCACAAGCAAGCTCCGGATTGTAGCAGAGATCCAGAAAACTACCGGCCTCAGCCCGTGTCGCGCGGTATTCCGGAAGGTACCGGCCAGCCTGGCGCATCATCCATATCGGCATCCGGTCGCCAACATGGCCTTTCAAAACATCCAACAACAACCGATTGCTCACACGCCTAGTCCTTAGATTATCGCCATTCATCAGCGCCTTGTGGCAGCCGATGAGCCTTGGGGAAAGCGTGGAAAGAAAAAAGAGTCTCTCTACAAGAGAGCTTTCCTTCTTTTTCTTGTCCGTGGAAAAGACTCATAAATCCGGCGACCCAAACTCTGCATAACCTCATCCACGTCCCTTGCCATCAGGAAGGTCACGAAGTGCCATCTAAGCGATCGCTCGCCGCGTTCACCATTTGTAAACCTTAACAAAGTGTTAACGCAGCAATCGAATCCAAGCGTCCCTATCCCACGTAAAGCGGCGTGCGCGTTGTTCAAAACCATCCACAACACATCAACCGCTCGTCGCGCCCTAGGCGACCTTGGACAGTTTTCGAAAAACGCCCCATAAGACCGGAATCATTCCATTGACCGGGCCTTAGACCCCTGCCTTGTCCACACATGCCCGCACCGAAGGACACAGCCAGTTGACAACCGCTGCCTCGCGCTTCTTCCACCTACATCTAGTGTCTGACTCCACTGGCGAGACCTTGTCGACCGTTGCGCGTGCCGTTGCCTCACGGTATCCGAGCGCACGCGCCATCGAGCACAGCTATGTAATGGTCCGCAATCAGGCTCAGATCGAGCGCATAGCCGCAGCGATCGAGCAAGCCCCGGGCATTGTGCTTTACACAATTGTGGATCCAGACCTTGCTGCCCGTCTCGCCGAACGGTGTCGCGACCATGGCGTGCCGGCGATTTCCGTCCTCGACCCGGTTATCAACGTCTTCCAATCCTATCTCGGGGATTCTGCCGCGCAGACCATCGGTGCACAGCATGTTCTTGATGCTGATTATTTTCAGCGGATCGAGGCGCTCAATTTCACGCTGGCGCATGATGATGGCGTCTTGCCGGCCAACCTTGATCAGGCCGACATCGTCATCGTCGGCATCTCGCGGACCTCCAAGACACCGACCAGCATCTATCTCGCCCATCGCGGCTACCGCACGGCCAACTATCCGCTGGTCCCTGGTGTGCCGATCCCAAAGATCCTCACCCGACCGACCCGTGCTTTTGTCGTCGGTCTTCTCGCCAGCACCGACCGGATCGTGCAAATCCGGCTGAACCGCGTGCTTACCGATTACAATGAGGCCGCCGACACCGACTACACCGACAAAGGCCAGGTTGCTGGCGAAATCGCCGAGTCACGCCGTCTCTGTGCCCGCCAGGGCTGGCCGACCATCGACGTCACCCGCCGGTCCATCGAGGAGACGGCAGCCGCCATCCTCTCTTTGTACAGACAACACCGCGAAGACCAGGAACAGGCCGATCAGGCTGCGACCGACACGTCTGCGGACACCGGGACGGCGGCGCAATGACCAAGAGCCTTATCCTTGCCTCGGGCTCATCGATACGCCGGACCATGATGGAAGGGGCTGGCCTTCGCTTCTCAGTTCAGACTGCTGCCATTGATGAACGCGCGCTGGAAGATCAGCTTGGCGCTGTGGCGCCGGAAGAGTTGGCGGTCGCGTTGGCAACAGCCAAAGCGCAAGCTGTCTGTGAGACTGTTTCGCCATCGAATCAAGGTTCACTGATCATCGGGGCCGATCAGGTGCTTGAGCATGAGGGCAAGCTGCTCCACAAAGCAGAAACCCGCTCCGAAGCCGACGACAAGCTCGCCCAACTTCAGGGGTCCACGCATCACCTCATTGCAGCCGTCGTGCTTGTAAGAAACGGTGAAACGCTCTGGACCGGCCTTGATCGCGCGAGCCTCACCATGCGCCCGCTGTCAGAAGCTGAACGATCGGCCTATCTCGATCGTGCCGGCGATGCCGCAACGCAGAGCGTTGGCGCCTACCGCCTGGAGGAATTGGGTTCCACCTTGTTTGAGCGCATTGAAGGCGACTATTTCACCATTCTCGGCCTGCCGCTGTTGCCGCTCTTGGCGGCCCTGCGCGAGCATGGCATCGACCCGCTTTTGGAAACGCTGCCCTCATGACCAAACGCGCTGCCGTTCTTGGCTGGCCGATCAGCCATTCCCGATCACCGCTCATTCATGGCACCTGGATCGCCGAGCATGGCTTGGACGCGACGTACACCGCAATCGCGGTCAATCCGAATGACGCGTCGGCCTGGTTTGCCGATTTCGCCAAGCAGGGTCTGGTCGGCGCCAATGTCACCATCCCCCACAAGGAAACCGCGCTTGCTGCCTGCGATCATGTCGCCGAGCACGCTGCCCGCCTTGGTTCCGTCAACACCCTTTGGCTGGAGGACGGTGCGCTCCACGGTACGAGCACGGATGGTGAGGGGTTCACGGCCAACCTCGCCGAGCAGGCACCGAACTGGGCAAAACACCCCAAGGCCGATACCGCGCTGATTCTTGGTGCGGGCGGCGCAGCCCGCGCCATTATCGATGCGCTTCTGACATCCGGCGTCGAGCGCGTCGTTCTGCTCAATCGATCGGTCGACCGCGCGAACGCCTTGGCTGCTCACTTCACCCACCATTTTGGCCAAGGCCGCGTTGTTGCGGGCGGGCTTCAGGCCTTTGACGAATATGCAGGCGATGCCGGCTTGCTGGTGAACACGACTGCCCTCGGCATGGAGGGTCAGCCTCCGCTTGCCATCGCCTTGGACCGTCTGGCAGATGGCGCCACCGTCGCCGACATCGTCTACACGCCGCTCGACACGCCGTTGTTGGTCTCGGCCCGCCAACGCGGTCATCCGACGGTGGATGGGTTGGGTATGTTGCTGCATCAGGCCGTGCCGGGGTTCGAGCGCTGGTTTGGTGTCCGGCCAACGGTTACGCCAGCGCTACGCCAGCGCGTTCTGGACGATATCCAAGCAAAAACAAAGACTTAGGATGATACGTCTTGGCCTGACAGGCTCCATTGCCACCGGCAAATCAACAACGGCGCAGCTTTTTGCCGAAGAGGGCGTGCCGGTGCATGACGCCGATGCCGCCGTTCATGCCATTTATCGCCAAGAGGGCGTCGCGCCGGTTGGTGCGCTGGTTCCAACTGCCATCGTGGATAACGTGGTGGACCGCGAAGCGTTGAAAAAAGCGTTGGCAGAGGATCCATTGCTCTTTCCTAAGCTGGAAGCGATTGTCCATCCCCTGGTTCAACAGCGCGAGCGCCGCGCTGCCGAGAACGCCTTGGCAGGTGGGCATGACATGATGGTCTTCGATATTCCGCTTCTTTTTGAAACGGGCGCTGAGCGTCGTATGGACAAGGTCGTGGTGGTCCATTGCGATCCGGAGACGCAGCGCGCCCGTCTGCTTGCTCGCCCTGGCATGGACGAGGCGACCGCGACCCTGCTGCTCGGCCGGCAAATGCCGCAGGCTGATAAGATCGCCCGTGCGGATTTTCTAGTCTCCACCGACCATGGCATAGAAGCCGCGCGCGCCCAGGTGCGCAAAATCCTTGCTGAATTGCGTGCATAAAAGCCGGCCTGCCGATTTCCTCCAAAGCCGAATCGCGCCATGATTCCTGTCCAGCAAAGGACTAAGTATGCGCGACATCATCTTCGACGTTGAAACCACCGGCCTGCGCGCCAAAGATGGCGACCGGATCTGCGAGATCGCCGGCATCGAGATGATCGACTTCGTGCCGACGGGTGTCGAGTTCCACGAATATGTGAACCCGACGATCCCAATGCCGGCCAAAGCCGAAGAAATTCATGGGCTTTCCGACGCCTTTCTTGCCGACAAGCCGCTGTTCGACGCGGTCGCGGAGAAATGGGTCGCTTTTATCGGCGATGCGCGCCTCGTCGCGCACAACGCAATGTTCGACTTCGGCTTCGTCAACGCCGAGTTGGAGCGCTGCGGCCTTGGCACGATGTCATTTGAGCGCATGATCGACACGGTCGCGATCGCCCGGCGAAAATTTCCAGGCTCGGACAACTCGCTCGACGCGCTCTGCAAGCGTTTCGGAATCGATCTTTCGGGGCGCGAAAAACACAATGCCCTGCTCGATACCCAGCTTCTGGCCGAAGTCTATGTGGAGCTCATCGGCGCGCGGCAGAAAGCCATGAGCTTTGGTGACAGTGAACGCCGCCAGACCATCGCTGCGACCAGCGTCCCGCCGCGTCCCTCACCGCTTCCAAACCGCCTCACCGACGATGAGCGGGCCGCGCATGCGGCGTTCGTGGCAACGCTCGGCGGGGATGCGGTCTGGTCGCGCTACCAAGACCTTTTGCCTCAGACGGACAAAACATAGAAAAGGCCGCACTCCGATAAGAGCGCGGCCTTTCAAATCGTGACACTGTTTGGGCGGTTTAGCTGGCGGCGGCCTGAGCAGCTTGGGCCTGCGCCGCGCGCTGGCGGTAGAGCGCCAAAAAGTCCACCGGATCGAGCATCAGCGGCGGGAACCCAGCCTGGCGCGTCGCGTTGGCCAGAATCTCGCGGGCAAACGGGAACAAAAGGCGCGGCCCTTCGATCATCAGCGCGACCTGCATCTGCTCTTGTGTCATGTTTTCAGCACGGAACAGGCCGGCATAGGCAAGCTCGACAGCAAACAACATGTCTTTACCGGAACCGGCCTTGGCGTCCAGTTTTAGCACCACTTCATTGGTGCCTTCAGGCTTAGCGTTGACGCCCACCGAGACATTGATGTCGATCTTCGGCTGTTTTCCGCCGCGCATGGACTCCGGTGAGTTCGGGTTCTCGACCGACAGGTCCTTGATGTACTGGGCAAGAGCCTGGAAACGCGGCGCTGCACCGGCGGCAGGTTTTGCCGCGGCTGCCGCCGCAGCGGCTGCTGCAGCACCGCCGCCATTGGTTGGAGTAGCGTCCGCTTTGGTGTCTTCAGCCTTGTCGTCTGCCGGTGTCTCAGATGCCTTCTTACTTGCCATGGGGCTCATCATTCCTTGAGTTTGGGGAAGCTGGTGTCATGCGCGCTTGAATGTCAGGCGCATAAAACGTGGGCGGTGGCTACCATTTTGACTGCCGGGCGGCAAGCGATAGGCCGACAATAGCGGCCGCATCAGCCTCTTGTGGGGTGAATCCGGCTCAAGAGCCCCAGGGATTGCGCTCTTTCTGCGAGCGATTGGGCGAGCCGTCCGAGGGTTCGGGGTCCGCATCGATCACCACCGCATCATTGGCTGGCCGATGGCTCGTGTTCGGCGTTTGCCATTCGGCGCTCTGTCGCCCACCCTGCGTGACGTCGGGCATGCGACCGGCCATTTGCCGGCCGTAACGTGGCCAGACAAGCGTCTGAATCGGCTTGATCAGCAGCGCCAGGCCGATCAGATCGGTCAAAAAGCCCGGAACAATCAGCAAAACACCGCCGAGAAACCCAAGCACCAGGCCGCCAAGCTCTTGGCCAACGGTTTCCCCCGCTTGTGCGCGCTGCTGCATGCGCTGAACACTGGCCAGGCCAATCGTGCGGATGATGAGACCGCCGGCAAGGATGCCAAGCACAATCAACGCAAAGACGCCCAGAAGGCCGATTGTGTTCGCCATCGCGACGAAACCGGCTATTTCCAGGAAAATAAACAACAAAAAGATCAAAGCAAAGGGCATGATCGCCAACATGGGGCCACGTTAGGGTGGTTACAAGCGCCAATTGGCGTAGGCTCGACATCAAATGCGACGATGCGAGCAGGACAAGTAACGCTATCGTGCTTGCGCCGACCCCTGGATGCTGCTTGAAACGCACCTACATATGAGTTCCAATTAACCCAACCCAACAAGAAGGTTCGGCCCGCGCGATCATCCGCGCCAGTCCCAAGGGCCGAAACGTGGACGCCGGTGGATATTTATACCCTGTTCTTCCTGGCCATTGCCGTGGTCATCTTTTTCCGTTTGCGCTCGGTCCTGGGCAAACGCACCGGTGAAGAACGTCCGCCGTTTGATCCCTACACGGCCCGCGAAGAAGCAGAGACGGGCGGCGACAAGGTCGTCACCTTGCCGACGGCGCGTGCGCGACCGACCACCGATCCCGATGATCAAATCGGTGGCGTCGTGAAGCCTGGCTCGGCCGTCGAAGACGCACTGAAGACGTTGCTTTCCGCCGATCCGACGTTCCACGCCCGCGAGTTCGTCGATGGAGCGCGCCTTGCCTACGAGATGATCGTCACGGCCTTTGCCGCTGGTGACAAGTCCACGCTGCAGCCGCTGTTGGATGATGAGGTCTATCAAGGCTTCGTGCAGGCAATCGATGATCGCAACGCCGCCGGTGAAACCGTGGATTTCACTTTCATTGGCCTGGACAAGTCCGACATCGTTGAAGCCGAGCTTGCTGGATCAATCGCCCAGATCACCATGCGCTTCAAAAGCCAGCTGATTTCGGTCACCAAAGACTCCGATGGCCGGGTCATTGATGGCGATCCCACCGAAGTGACCGAGATGACCGATATCTGGACGTTTGCGCGCGACACCGGCAGCGGCGATCCCAACTGGAAGCTCGTCGCCACCGAAGCGACCTAAGCGGTCTAAGGTTTGCAATGCGATGGGCGGCGCGGCACCAGACACGGTTGCACGGCGCGCTCGGCCTGGCGGCCATCTGTCTGCTATCAGGGCCCGTCATGGCCGATAGCTTTCCAGCGCCTCTGGTTCCAACCAGCTATGACGCTTTGGATGGTTGGGCGTCCGATGATCATGCAGCCGCCCTGGCGGCCTTTGCGCGAACCTGCGAGCGCGCGCGGGTTCACGCGCCCAGAACGCGACCAAGCGGCGTGGACGGTGAAGCCCTTCGGGCGGTCTGCGCCCAACTTCTAGACGATCCTGACCAGGAAGCCCGGGCCTTCTTCGAGCAGAACTTCACGCCCTACACGGTGAACGCGACGGGTTTGCTCACCGGCTATTTCGAACCGCAGCTGCGGGCCTCCTTTGAGCGCAACGAAAGGTTTCAGTATCCGCTTTACGCCCGTCCGGCCGATCTCGTCGAACTGCCTGGCTCGCCCGACAGTCTTGGCATCGACGATGATGTGACGTGGGGCCGCGCCACTTCAGATGGCTATCAAGCCTTCCCTGACCGCGCTGCCATCATGGCCGGCGCGTTGGATGGGCAAGGCCTTGAACTGGTCTACCTGGACGATCCGGTGGACGCGTTCTTCATTCACATTCAGGGCTCCGCCCGCCTCGCCATGACCGATGGGTCGGTCCAGAGGATAAACTTTGCCGGCAAATCAGGGCATGCCTACACACCGATTGGGCGCACACTTGTCGAGCGCGGCGATATGGCGCTGGAAGACGTGAACATGGACAGTTTGCGCGCTTGGCTGGCGGCTGCATCGCCAGCGGATCGCGATGTTGTTCTGGCAACGAATCGATCTTTTATCTTTTTCGCCATGGCTGAAGATTTCGATCCGGAGGCTGGTCCCGTCGCTGCAGCCTCCGTTCCACTGACGCCCGGTCGAAGCCTTGCCGTCGATCGCCATTTGCACACGTTTGGCACGCCGGTTTTTGTCCGGTCCGACGAACCGCTTCCAAGTGGCGATAATCCGCTTAGCCGTCTCATGATTGCGCAGGACACGGGCTCTGCCATTGTCGGACCCGCGCGTGGCGACATCTTCATCGGGTCCGGCGATGAGGCCGGGCGAGTTGCAGGCACCGTCAATCAGCCTGTGATCTTCACCCTGCTGATGCCGAACCCGGTGGACGAAGATCCCTCATGAGCGGCAAGAAGCCAAAACCTGCTCCCAAATCTGGTGACAGCGAGGCCGGGCTCTGGGATCGCGTGAAGCGGACGGTCGATCCGCTCGATGCCAAGCAGCGGGCGCGCTACTCGCAGGCTCTGGCCGAGTTCCTGGAATGCGGCCAGGTGACAACCTCCACCGCGCAACCGCATCCAATTCATCCGGCCAAAGGTGCGCTGAAACACGATAGGCCGGGTCATTCGGAAGCTCGAAACACCCGAACCCAGCCAGCGCCACCGGCAAATAGGCCGACCACCGGCATGAAGCAGCCGCCATTGGTGGAGCTGGACCGCAAATCACGCAGTCGTATCGCGCGCGGACGAACCCCCATCGACGCTCGACTCGATCTGCATGGGCTGCGGCAGCACGAGGCCCATGATGTGTTGCGATCCTTTGTTTGGCGCTCGCATGCCGCAGGCCACCGCACGGTACTGGTGATCACCGGCAAAGGCTCGCGGATGCGCGATCCCCATCCCGACGCGCCGCCCTGGGCTGTTGGCTCCGGCATTTTGCGCAAGGCGGTCCCGGGCTGGCTTGCAGCGCCGGATATGCGCGCGGCGGTTCTCGGCGTGGAACCCGCCCATGCAAGCCATGGTGGCGACGGCGCGCTCTATGTGCGGTTGCGCGCCAAGAAGGCCAGGCCCTAGGGTTGGCCTATGAAAGCAACGGGCCCGAACTCATCAACCTTGACCCCGCTTGGCGTAAAACTGCGGCAATTGCGCGAAGCGCGCAGTGTCACGCAGGCGGAGATGGCCGAGGCGCTCAACGTGTCGAGCGCCTATCTGTCGGCTCTGGAACACGGCAAGCGCGGCCTGCCCAACTGGGCCTTCGTGCAGCGCATCGTCGGTTATTTCAACCTGATCTGGGACGATGCCGACGAGCTTGAGACTTTGGCCTTTCTTTCGCACCCACGTGTGGTGGTCGATACGGTGGACCTAAGCCCCAATGCGACGCGGCTCGCCAACGTGTTTGCGCAACGCATAGTCCACTTGTCGGCGAACGACTGTGTCTACCTGGAAAACGTCATCGAGTTGTTGATTGAAGGCGTCGCGCCCGCCCTAGAACCCGCCCAGGGCAGACGCCGCAAGTCCGACGACCACAGTGAACCCAGCTAACTACAGGATAAACTTCGACAAATCGGTGTTCTTTGCCAGTTCACCAATGTTTTCCTGGACGTGGTTGGCGTCAATCACGATCTCTTCGCCGGCGCGATCGGGCGCGGTGAAGGAAATCTCATCCAAGATCCGCTCCATCACCGTCTGCAGACGGCGGGCACCGATATTTTCAACCGAGCTGTTGAGATCGACCGCCACATCGGCAATCGCGTCGATGGCATCATCGGTGAAGGTGATCGTCACCTCTTCTGTGGCCATCAGCGCCACATACTGCTTGATGAGGCTGGCTTCGGTGTCGCGCAGGATCTGGCGGAAATCATCGCGGGTCAGCGCCTTCAGCTCAACGCGAATCGGTAAGCGGCCTTGAAGCTCCGGCAGCAAGTCCGATGGCTTGGCCACATGAAAAGCACCGGAGGCGATGAACAGAATATGGTCCGATTTCACTGGGCCATATTTGGTTGAGACGGTCGTGCCTTCGACAAGCGGCAGCAAATCGCGCTGTACGCCTTCGCGGGACACATCGCCACCACGCCCGGAGCTTGAGGCGATCTTGTCGATCTCATCGAGAAACACGATGCCATGGTTTTCGGTCAGCTGGATGGCTTCATGAGTGATCTCTTCATCATCCAGAAGCTTGTCGGATTCTTCAGCCAGCAGCAGATCGTGGCTATCGGCGACGGTGACACGGCGCTTTTTGGTGCGCGCGCCGCCAAAGGCCTTGCCGAGCATGTCGCTCATATTGATCATGCCCATATTGGCTCCGGGCATGCCAGGAATCTCGAACATCGGCGCGCCGCCAACGTCACGGACATCGATCTCGATTTCCTTGTCGTTGAGATCGCCCTCGCGCAGTTTCTTACGGAAGCTATCGCGGGTGGCAGGGGAGGCGTTTTCGCCAACCAGCGCGTCCAACACACGGTCTTCGGCGGCGATATGGGCTTTTGCTTCGACCTTTTTGCGGCGCTGCTCGCGCACCAGGCCAATCGCGGCTTCAACCAGGTCGCGGACGATCTGTTCGACATCGCGGCCGACATAACCAACTTCGGTGAATTTCGTCGCTTCGATCTTGATGAAAGGCGCGTTGGCCAGTTTCGCCAGACGGCGCGAGATTTCGGTTTTACCGACGCCGGTTGGGCCGATCATCAAAATGTTTTTCGGCATGACCTCCTCGCGCAGGCTCTCATCGAGCTGCTGCCGCCGCCAGCGATTGCGCAGGGCGATGGCCACGGCGCGCTTGGCGTCATGCTGGCCGATGATGAACCGATCGAGTTCGGAGACGATCTCGCGGGGGGAGAAGGTTGCAGCAAGGTTGCTCATAAGGTGATTGGTCCAAAAAATGGTTAGAGTTGGGGAGGGAACATCTCCATCAACAGCGTGATGGACCCATCCTTGTTGGTGTATTGGTCGAAGCGAGAAAAACCCGCCTTTTCATAGGCGCGCACAGCGCGCAAGTTTTTGGCGTCGGGATCGATGATGAGGCGCCTCGCGCCCTCATTGAAGAGCTTTTGACAAAACTGCCGCACCACTTCGGTCCCAAGACCCTTGCCCAGCAGATCGGGTCGCCCGATGGTGATATCAACCCCCAGCGTGCCCGCAGGCTGTTCCGCGACCCAGGGTTCGTCCTTGATCGCCTCTGACGGTTGCTTGTCGCTCGGCCAGGATTGGATGTAGGCGAACGGACCGTCCTCGCCATGGACGATGTAGCCCGATGACTCGCCGGTTACCTCGCCATCGTAAATCAGCTCGATCTCATGGTCTGGATCGCCCCACCAAGCCTGCGCATCCGGCGTCGAGAGCCAGTTGCGCAGCATCGGTTTGTCGATTTCCGTTACGGGTTCGAATCGAAAGCGCATTGTCTATCCGCCCAGCGCGTCCGGTCCGATTGAGTTAGGCAGGCGATCCGACAAACCGTCTGGCAGCAGCTTCAAAAACGCCTGCCGCACAGGTTGCCATCCCAGCGCCAAGCCTACCACGAACAGGCCAAGCGCCAGGGCCGTGATGGCAAATTGCGTATCGGGCGCGGCACCCGACTGATTGACCGTGTAGGCAATGGCGCCAGCCAAATAGAGCAAGGCCGAAACGATGAAGGCCCGCCGATCGATAAGGAGGGCGAGCCCGCCAAGCGCGAAAACCACCGCAAACATACGCAGTGCTTCGCCGGTGGAGCTGACATCGAGCGATGTGGCGCCGCCGGTCAGGGCAAAGACGATCAGCGGTGCAGCCAACAGATGCAACCAAAACGCGTTCTCAGATTGACGCTGGACCCGCTGCGGATCGCGCAGCTCATAGCTGATCGCGACAGCAAAAATGACCAGACCGACGACAAACGCAGCGATTTGGAAGGTAACGCCCGGCGAATCGAACCAAGTGGGATCGATCAAGCGAAGAATCGTCGCCGACAACCCTCCGGCGATGAGCAGCATGGCAGCGGGAAGCCGGAAGCGGATGTAAAAGAGCAGAGCGCCGATGGCGCCAAAAACCGGGGCAAGCAGGTCAATGCCCAACCCGGACGCCGAATCCAGACCAGCCATATCGCTGAGGCTAACCAAGGTCGCTGCAAAAGCCGCACTGAAGGCCAATGCCGTCACCAGGCTTGCCAGCGGCATCCTGAGCCGTCCGGTCACCCATTCGGCCACAATCCAAGCAAAGATCGCCAGGATCAGCCCGAACAGCCCATCCGTCCAGCCGGACTGCAGATCAAAGCGCATGCCCAAAATCTGACCGGCAACGCCGGTTAGACCGACCGCCAAGATGACGATGCCGATGGCCAGAAACACGTCGCGAAACCCGCGAAACAGGGCAAAGGGCTCATCGCCGGTGCGCGTCGCGGCAAACTGTTCCGGCATCGAATCGAGCGGAAGCTTGCGCAGCGCCATCGCCTGATCGGGCGTGATGATACCCGCCGCCACGCCTGCGCTGATGCGGTCATGCGCGTGTGAGATCGCAGGTGGAGTGGCCATAGCCTTAATCCTAGGATTCGTCGATGCTTTCCACCACCAGGTTATGGTTGGTGTAAACGCAAATATCGCCCGCAATTGTCAGGGCGCGCCGCGCGATTTCTTCGGCGTCATGCGCGCTGTCGGCGAGCGCCCGCGCCGCGGCCAGAGCATAATTGCCGCCCGATCCAATCGCCATGATCCCGTCTTCAGGTTCAAGCACGTCGCCGGTGCCTGTCAAAATCAGGCTTTCATCCTTGTCGGCGACGATCATCATTGCTTCCAAGCGGCGCAGATACCGGTCGGTCCGCCAGTCCTTGGCAAGTTCGACCGAGGCGCGCTTTAACTGGCCAGGATATTGCTCAAGCTTGGCTTCCAACCGCTCAAACAGTGTGAATGCATCGGCGGTCGCACCGGCAAATCCGCCGATCACATCGCCGCTGGCGAGGCGGCGGACCTTGCGGGCATTGCCTTTGATCACGGTTTGACCAAGGGAAACCTGCCCATCGCCAGCAACGACGACTTTGCCGTCTTTGCGGACGGTCACAATGGTCGTGGCATGCATGGTCGGCAGGGCGTTTTCAGGAGAATGCATGGGTGTGCTTCCAAGTGAGAGTTCCGTTGCATCGCATGTAGGCGTGCTGGCGGCGATTGCAAAGCAGCGGTTTCGTCGTCGCGCGTTCACCAGAGGGTGGTTCGGCGCTTGGATCGCGGCACGTGCCCTGCTAGAGGGGATCATCTTCGAAGAACGAGACCAGATTGTCATGCCTCGCACAGCCACGCTTGAGCGCACCACCAACGAGACGTCCGTCAAGGCGACCGTCGATCTTGATGGCAAAGGTGCGTCGACCATTACGCTGAATGGTGCAGGGTTCTTCGCACACATGCTTGATCAGTTGGCCAAACACTCGCTTATCGACATGACGGTTGAAGCGACCGGCGACACACACATTGATGATCACCATTTGGTGGAAGATGTCGGCATCACACTTGGCCAGGCGGTCAAAGAGGCACTGGGCGACAAGCGCGGCATCCGACGATACGCCTCCGCCGACCTGCCGATGGACGAGGCTCTGTCGCGAGCGGCGGTAGATGTATCCGGGCGGCCGTTTCTGGTCTGGCGGGTGGAGTTCACCGCCGACACAATCGGCACATTCGACACCGAGCTGGTGCGCGAGTTCTTCCAGGCCTTTGCAATGAACGCTGGCATCACGCTGCATGTTGAAAGTGTTTATGGGGCCAACAGTCACCATATCGCCGAGAGCATCTTCAAGGCCGTGGCGCGCGCCTTGCGCGATGCGCTTGCTATTGACCCACGGGTTGCTGGCGACCTGCCGACGACAAAAGGAGCGCTCTAGAGCTCTTCTCGATTGGATTGGAGCGATTTGATGGGTGGGATTTTGTCCTGGCCAAAAGGAAAACACCGCAGCGCGATGCAGCGCATCGTGCGAGGATTTTGACACAGTGGCCATGCAAAAGACCCCCAAGCCGGAGGTAACTCGATTTTGATAGTCAACACGCAATCGCAATCATTTGAGCTTGGTTCTTTCCGCCCCGGGCGGCGTCACGCGATGCTAACGGTGCACGCACCGTGTCGCTTCACGTTCCTTGCCGGAACGAAAACTCCAGGCGCTCAAATGATTCAATCCAATCGAGAAAAGCTCTAGATGCGCACCTATTCGGTTTTTGCACCGCCGGTGATGCCCGGCACGCTGGAGGATGACGCCCAAAGCCTGGTGTTCATCCGCCATGGCTGGTCGCTCGCCGCGCTGTTCGTGCCGCTCATCTGGATGGTCGTGCGCCGCCTCTGGTGGGTTCTGCTTGGCTATGTGATCCTTTGCATCGCGATCCAGATTGCAAGTTTTGCTGTGCCGATCTGGGTGACGGTTGGGGTGTCAGTGTCGTTGGCGCTCATCATCATGATCGAGGCCGGTCAGCTGCGCCTGGAAAGCATGGCGGCCAAGGGCTATCGCGAGATCGCGGTCATCGAAGCGCCAAACCAAAAAGAGGCCGAGCGCGTCTTTTTCCGAAGTTGGGTCGCCGAGCAGGCTGGCACACCGGCAAGACCAACCTCATCGCAGGTGCAAACCACCCGTGGGCCACTCCATCGACCAGCCAGCGCAAAGCCGCCTGCTCTTCCCGGTCTTTCCAGCTAACGAACAGTTTCATGACCGAATCGATTGCCATCATCGACTATGGCTCGGGCAATTTGCGCTCGGCCAGCAAGGCCTTTGAGCGCGTGATACGCGAGCAAGGTCTTGCGGCGACGGTGCACGTCACCTCAGACCCTGAGGTCGTACGTACCGCCGATCGCGTGGTGTTGCCCGGTGTTGGCGCATTTGCCGACTGCGCTGCCGGTCTCAGCGCGGTGGAGGGCATGCGCGATGCTCTCTTTCACGCGGTCACGCATCGTGCCGTGCCGTTTCTCGGCATATGCGTCGGCATGCAGCTGATGGCCTCACGCGGCTTGGAGCATGGCGTCACGCCCGGGTTCGATTGGATCGCAGGCGATGTTGTCGCCATCGAGCCGAATGACCCCAACCTCAAAATCCCGCACATGGGCTGGAATGTTCTGGAAGCTGTCAGCGAGCACCCGATCCTGGGCGGCATCGCGACCGGCGATGATGGGCTGCATGCCTACTTCGTTCATTCCTACCATCTACGGGCAGAGGACGAGGCCGATGTTATCGCACGTACCGATTATGGTGGCCCGGTGACGGCAATTGTGGGCCGTGACAATCTGGTCGGCACGCAGTTTCACCCCGAAAAGAGCCAGACCCTTGGCCTGGCCCTCATCGGCAACTTTTTGAGGTGGAAGCCGTGATCCTCTTCCCTGCCATCGACCTAAAAGACGGTGTCTGCGTACGCCTGAAAAAAGGCGAGATGGACGACGCCACCGTCTACAACACCGATCCGGGCGCGCAGGCTGCCGCGTTCGAGGCGATGGGCTTTTCCTACCTGCACGTGGTCGATTTGAACGGCGCCTTTGCCGGGTCCAGCCAGAATGGCGGTGCCGTCGATAGCATTCTGAACAGCGTCTCCATGCCGGTGCAGCTCGGCGGCGGTATTCGCGATCATGCGGCCATTGATGGCTGGCTCGACAAAGGCATCGCCCGTGTCATCCTCGGCACCATTGCGGTGCGCGATCCCGATCTGGTTCGCGAGGCGGCCCGCCGTCATCCCGGCAAAATCGTCGTCGGTATCGACGCGCGTGGTGGGAACGTGGCTGTTGAAGGCTGGGCGGATACTTCTGACATGCTGGCCGTCGATTTGGCGAAAGCCTTCGAGGATGCCGGCGTCGCAGCCATCGTCTACACCGACATCGATCGCGATGGGGTGCTGACGGGCATCAACTGGGACGCCACGATCGATCTCGCCAAAGCCGTCTCCATCCCGGTGATCGCATCGGGCGGTCTGGCTTCGCTCGCCGACATCAAACGCATGACGGCGCCAGATGCCGCCATTCTGGAAGGTGCTATTTCCGGCCGGGCGCTTTATGATGGCAGGATAGACCCTGGTGAAGCATTAAAAATCTTGGAGGCTGCACGATGAGCATGCGTATGCGCTCCAAAGAGCGTGTCAGTGAGCAGGACGCGAAAAAGTGGGCCTGGCGCTGGTCCATCGGGCTGGTGCTGATCATCGGCCTGTTTCCGCTCGTTGGCGCTTTTGTCGGCGAACTGATCGCCCGCGCCCTTGGCTGCGTGGTCGATTTCCCCATGCTTGGCGCCTGCGCGCGGCCGAACGGCTTTCTAGAAAGCCTGTCCGCGTCGCTGATGGGCATGATCCGCTGGGCCATTATTTCGGTGCCGATGGCGATCGTTACGCTGGTTGGGCTGGCGATCACCTATATCATCACCAAAAAACGCAGCGAAAACGCCTGAATCCCGCGCCGTACTGAAAGGGTAAGCCCATGAAAGCCGATGAGAAAACTTGGAACGTCTATCTTTCCGGCGAAATACATACCGATTGGCGCGAAGAGATCGAGCAGGCGACGACCGCCGCCGGTCTTCCCGTCCGGTTTTCAGCGCCGGTGACCAACCATGACGCCAGCGATGATTGCGGCGTCGAGATCCTCGGTGCTGAGTCCGACAAATATTGGCACGACCATAAGGGCGCGATGATGAACGGCATCCGCACCCGTACTTTGATTGGTGACGCGGACGTGGTGGTGGTTCGTTTCGGCGAAAAATACCGTCAGTGGAACGCCGCGTTTGACGCGGGCTATGCCTCGGCACTTGGCAAGCCGATGATCGTATTGCAGCGCCCGGAGCATGACCACGCACTGAAGGAAGTCGATGCAGCGGCGCTGGCCGTCGCCCGCGAACCGCGCCAAGTCGCGGAAATTCTGGCCTATGTGATCAATGGTGCGTTGCCGGGCGCAACTGCTGCGCAGGCCGCTGAGTAGCCTCCAGTTGCCGTCATGGCCGGGCTTGACCCGGCCATCCATCCCTGAGCATCTCTAGCGCCTGTTT
>JBKAGN010000028.1:0-38360 GCA_046290415.1 Hyphomicrobiales bacterium | reverse complement strand
ACACTCACATTGTAAGCTGACAGCACCGCCATATTGACGATCTCGGTATCGCGGGCACCCAGGCGGGCGATCTGGATCGGTTTGTCCAGACCCACAAGCAGCGGGCCAATCACCGTCGAGCCACCAAGCTCTTCTAGCATCTTGGTGGCGATGGAGGCGGAGTGGAACGCCGGCATCACCAGCACATTGGCCGGGCCGGTAAGGCGGCAGAAGGGATATTGCTCCATCACATCCATGTTGAGCGCCACATCGGCGTTCATCTCGCCGTCATACTCAAAATCCACACGGCGCTTGTCGAGGATCCGGACAGCTTCCTGCACACGCTCAGAACGCTCGCCAGGCGGGTGGCCGAAGGTGGAGTAGGCAAGCATCGCCACGCGCGGCTCGTAGCCGAGGCGCCGCGCGACCCCGGCAGCCTCCTCGGCGATATCGGCCAGCTCTTCGGATGTCGGCATGTCGTGGACAGCCGTGTCGGCGATGAGGACCGTGCGGCCCTTACACAATGCCAGGCTCGCGCCGATCACCCGGTGGCCCGGCTTGGCGTCCACCACGCGGCGCACGGCCTGCAGCGCGACGGAATAATTGCGCGTCGTCCCGGTGATCATGGAATCAGCTTCGCCCATCGCCACCATGGCCGCGCCGAAATAGTTTCGATCGGTGTTCACCATGCGTTGGCAGTCGCGGTAGAGAAAGCCTTTGCGCTGAAGACGCTGATAAAGGAACTCCGCATAGGCTTCCTGGCGACGCGATACGCGGGCATTGGCGATGGTGAGACCGCCAAGATCGATGCCGGCCTCCTCGGCAACGCGTTTGATCTCATCTTCCCGACCGACAAGGATGCCGTGACCAAGTCCCTGGCTGGTGAATGAAACCGCCGCGCGCATCACCTGTTCTTCTTCGCCTTCGGCAAACACGACGCGTTTTTGCAAGCGCTTGACGCGCTCGTAGATGCGATTGAGGACACCGGCGACAGGGTCCCGCCGGGCGGAAAGCTGGGCGCGGTATTCGCCTTCATCGACCACCGGGCGACGGGCAACGCCGCTATCGACGGCGGCCTTGGCGACAGCTGCCGGGATCGATGAAATCAATCGGGGATCGAACGGGACCGGGATGATGTAATTGGGCCCGAAGCGCGGGCGGGTGCCTTGGTAGGCTGAGGCCACTTCATCGGGCACATCCTCGCGCGCCAGCTTGGCAAGCGCGTTCGCCGCAGCGATCTTCATATCGTCGTTGATGGTCGTTGCCCGCACATCAAGCGCACCGCGAAAGATGTACGGAAAGCCGAGGACATTGTTGACCTGGTTGGGATAGTCGGACCGCCCCGTGGCGACGATGGCATCCTCGCGCACCTCAGCCACCTGTTCAGGCGTGATTTCCGGGTCCGGATTGGCCATGGCGAAAATGATTGGGTTGTCAGCCATCGAGGCAACCATGTCCTTGGTGAGCGCGCCTTTCACCGACAGACCGAAGAAGACATCCGCGTCTTTGACCGCTTCTTCCAAGGTTCGATCCTTGGTTTTGACGGCGTGGGCGGCTTTCCACTGGTTCATGCCAGCCTCACGGCCCTGGTAGATCACCCCTTTGGTGTCGCAGAGCGTGATGTTCTCGGCCGGCATGCCATACGCTTTGATGAGCTCGATACAGGCAATTGCCGCCGAGCCCGCGCCATTACAGACCAGCTTGGTGTCCTTGATGTCGCGGTCCGTCAGGTCGAGTGCATTGATCAGGCCGGCCATGGCGATGATTGCGGTGCCGTGCTGATCGTCGTGAAAGACCGGGATGTCCATCTCTTCGCGCAAGCGGCTTTCGATGATGAAGCAATCCGGCGCCTTGATGTCTTCCAGATTGATGCCGCCAAAGGATGGGCCGAGATACTTCACCGCATTGATAAACTCCTCGACATCTTCGGTGTCGACTTCCAGATCGATGGAATCCACGTCGGCAAAGCGTTTGAAGAGCACGGCTTTGCCCTCCATCACCGGCTTCGACGCCAGGGCGCCCAAATTGCCAAGGCCAAGGATCGCCGTGCCGTTGGAAATCACAGCGACCATGTTGCCGCGCGCGGTATAGTCGAAGGCAGTGTCGGGATCGGCGGCAATGGCTTCCACCGGCACCGCAACGCCTGGCGAGTAGGCAAGGGAGAGATCGCGCTGCGTCGCCATCGGCTTGGTTGGAACGACTTCCAGCTTACCGGGCCGGCCTTGGCTGTGAAAATCGAGCGCATCCTGGTCGGTGATCGCCGGGCGCTTGCTGCCGAAGGTGCTGCGGGACCTGTGCGGATCTTTGATTGGTTCTTTGCCCATCTGCGCGCGTTCCTGCCTCAAATTATGATTGTTCTTGTTGATTGTTGGGGGCGGACCTTAGGGGCCGTTGGCCATAAGAGGAAGTGCGCTGCAACAAAAAACCAGAGGCATTCGCCCAAAGCGCTATACACCGTTTCAAGGCCACTGGTTCTGGCGTTTGCACTGGTGTTTGCTAGATAAGGTGGATGGATGCTGCCTCAGCCCCGACACGCGCCGACGCAAACGCGTCGCCCCTGCCCGATTCGGTGGGGGCAACGCCTGTCATGGCGCAGTATCTGGAGATCAAGGCGGCGAATGCCGACAGCCTGCTCTTCTTCCGGATGGGCGACTTTTATGAGTTGTTCTTCGACGATGCCGCGGTGGCCGCGCAGACGCTCGGCATCGCACTCACCAAGCGCGGCAAACATCAGGGTGCCGACATCCCGATGGCGGGCGTTCCGGTGCACGCCGCCGATGATTACCTGCAACGGCTGATCGCTGCCGGCCACAAGGTGGCCGTCTGCGAACAGATCGAGGATCCGGCTGAGGCCAAGAAGCGCGGTTCCAAAGCGGTCGTAAAGCGCGATGTGGTGCGCCTCGTCACGCCTGGCACGCTGACCGAGGACACGCTTTTACCCGCCCGCGCGTCCAACTGGCTGGTTGCGCTTGCACTGGACGCCAATGGCGAGTCCGTCGGCCTTGCCTGGCTGGACCTGTCCACCGGCGCCTTTCGGCTGAGCGACATATCAAGCGACCGTGTCGAGGCGGAACTGGCCCGGCTGGCACCAGCTGAAACGCTGTTTCCCGACACAATTGATCCAGACGGCCCGATCCAGGCGGCACTTGGTCGATTGGGTGGCGCGCTCTCACCGCAGCCCGGCGCGGTGTTTCATGGCGGACAGGCGGGCGAAAAGGTGGCGCAGGCGTTTGGCGTTGCGTCCACCGATGCCTTCGGTGAGCTCACGCGGTGCGAGCTGCGCGCGGCATCGGCCTTGATCGGCTATGTGGAACGCACGCAAAAACAGGCCTTTGCCAGCCTGCAACCGCCGCAGCGCGAACGCGCCGGTGGCACCATGGCCATCGATGAAGCGACACGCGCCAGTCTTGATTTGGTGCGGGCGAGGTCTGGCGAAAACGCCACGACACTGCTTGCTGCCATTGATGCGTGCGTAACCTCGGCGGGCACACGGCGGCTGGCCGATCAGCTTTCCGCACCACTTACCGACCTTGATGCCATCGGCAAACGGCATGACGCCATCGCCTGGTTCGTGGAGGCTACCGACGCTCGCCGCGATCTTCGCGCCGGGCTTTCCGGGGCGCCAGACATGTCGCGGGCGCTGTCGCGGGTGATGCTTGAACGGGCGGGGCCGCGCGATCTGGCGGCGCTGGGATCAGCGCTCGATCAAGCCGGTTTGGTGGAGGCTTTGCTGCCCGACGATCTGCCTGCCTTGCTCCAAACAGCCAAAACAGCGCTCGCCGCCCGCCCCAGTGACCTTGCAAGCCGCTTGGTGGATGAGCTTTCCGACAGCCCGCCGCTGCTTGCCCGTGATGGCGGGTTCGTTGCCAAAAGCGTTGACAGCGATCTCGATGCTGCGCGCGTGTTGCGTGACGATGCCCGCAAGGTGATTGCCGGCTTGCAGGCCACCTACGGCGCGCAGACGCAGGCCAAGTCGCTCAAGATCAAGCACAATGGCGTGCTCGGCTATTTCATCGAGGTGCCTGCGCTACAAGCCGGCCCTCTTCAAGAGCAGGCGGAAACATTCTTCCATCGCCAGACGATGGCCAATGCCATGCGCTTTTCGACCAAGGAACTGGCCGAACTGGAAGCGAAGATCGCCAGTGCCGGCGCGCGGGCGATTGCGCTGGAAGTGGCGCGGTTCGAGGATCTTTGTGACGCCGTCAAAGAAGCGCGGCACACGATCCAAGCCGTTGCCGATGCGCTTTCCACGCTCGATGTAGCCGCAGGCCTTGCCGAAACGGCTGTGCGCGAGAGCCTGGTCCGCCCGCAGATGCGCGATGATTTGTCGTTCCAGATCGAAGCTGGCCGCCACCCTGTCGTCGAAAAAGTCATGCGCCAGGACGGCAAGGAACATTTCGTCGCCAATGATTGCGCGCTCGGAGCCGAAGGCGATGCCGCCGGCGCGGTGCATCTGGTGACTGGCCCGAACATGGGGGGTAAGTCGACGTTTTTGCGACAGAACGCATTGATTGCGATCCTCGCCCAAGCCGGATGCTACGTACCTGCCAAGTCAGCAACCCTAGGCCTTGTCGATGCTCTGTTCAGCCGGGTTGGCGCCGCCGACGATCTGGCGCGCGGCCGGTCAACCTTCATGGTGGAGATGGTCGAGACGGCGGCGATCTTGCACCAGGCAAGCCCACGCTCGCTGGTGATCTTGGACGAGATCGGTCGCGGTACGGCCACCTATGACGGGCTTTCCATCGCCTGGGCCTGTGTCGAGCATTTGCACGATCAAAGCCGCTGCCGGGCGCTATTTGCCACCCACTATCACGAGCTGACCGTGCTTTCGGAGCGCTTGGAGCGCGTTGATAACCGCACCCTCAAGGTCAAAGAGTGGGAAGGCGATGTGATCTTTCTGCACGAAGTCGTACCGGGCGCCGCCGACCGCTCCTATGGCCTTCAGGTGGCCAAACTTGCCGGGCTTCCGGCACCGGTTGTGGCGCGGGCGCGCGCCGTTCTCGACCACCTTGAAACCCGGCAGGATCAAGGGGACAAGCCCGCCGGTGCCGACAGCCTTTTTGAAGGTCTGCCGCTGTTCTCAGCGGCCAAGCCGGTGGCCGCAACGACCGCACCAACCCAAGAACAGATCGATGCAGCAGCGCACGCCAAGCTTTTGGCGCTTTTGGCTGGCCATGACCCGGACCAAATGACCCCGCGCCAAGCGCTCGATTTCGTTTATGATCTGGCCAAACAGCTGAAAGACTCCGCCTAACATGTCCGCCAGACAGCCCCGCTTAATGCCCAAACTCGTCCATCGCGACGACGCCCCACCGCTGCTTGATGGCGAGGCGCTTTATTTCGAGATGCGCGATGCGATCGAAAGCGCTGGCTCCTACGATGATGCCCACACCGATCTGATCCCGATCGTCAAAGCCGCAGTGGTCAACATCCTGCAAACCGCCGAGGCGCTTTTGCTGGAAGATCGTGGCGGGCTTGCCTGCGCCCAGCGCCTGTCGCTTGCCGAAGATACACTGATCCAGACGCTCTATCGGATCGTCACCGAGTATCGTTATCCGCTGGTCAATCCTTCGCAGGGCGAGCGCATCGCGGTGTGTGCGGTCGGCGGCTATGGCCGTGGCACGCTCGGTCCGCAGTCGGATATCGACCTTCTGTTTCTGCGCCCCGCCAAACAGACCCCTTGGGGCGAACAGGTGGTCGAAAGCCTGCTCTATTTCCTCTGGGATTGCGGTTTCAAGGTTGGTCATGCCACGCGCACCGTGGACGAGTGCGTGAAACTTGCCAAAACCGACATGACGATCCGGACCGCGCTTCTGGAGACGCGGTTCATCCTTGGCGACGAGCCGCTGTTTCAAACGTTTCAGAGCGCGTTTCAGGATCAAGTTGTCAAAGGCTCGGCGGCGGAGTTCGTGGCTGCCAAGCTCAGCGAGCGCGACGCACGGCACAAGAAGCAGGGTTCCTCGCGCTACGTCGTCGAACCCAATGTGAAAGAATCCAAGGGCGGATTGCGCGACCTGAACACGCTGTTTTGGATCGGCAAATATGTCTATCAGGTCGACACCGAGGCGGAGCTTGTCACCAAGGGCGTGTTCACGCGGCGTGAATACAACGCGTTTGTAAAAGGCAGCGACTTTTTGTGGGCGACGCGCTGCCATATCCATTTTCTGATGCGTCGGCCCGATGATCGTCTGTCCTTCGACCTGCAAGGCGATATCGCTCAGCGCCTCGGCTACACCGACCATCCCGGTATGCAGCCGGTCGAACGCTTCATGAAACACTACTTTCTGGTCGCCAAAGATGTGGGTGATCTGACCCGCATTCTGTGTGCACGGCTGGAAGAAAACCAAGCCAAGCCGACGCCGATCCTTGATCGCATGCTCGGTCCGCTGCGCCGCCGAAACGTCAAAACGCTGCCCGGCACCACCGACTTCCTCGTCGATAACTCCCGCCTTAATGTGACGCGTGAAACGGTGTTTTCCGAAGATCCGGTCAACCTGCTGCGGTTTTTTCAGCTGGCGGACAAGTATGGGCTGGCGCTGCATCCTGATGCCACGCGGCTTGTCACGCTTTCGCTGAAACTTGTCACACCGGCGATGAAGACCGACCCGGATGCGAACGCCATTTTCCTTGAAATTCTGTGCTCGAAGAATCGGCCCGAAGCGACGCTGCGCCGCATGAACGAAACCGGCTTCTTGGGCCGGTTTGTGCCGGATTTCGGCAAAGTCGTCGCGATGATGCAGTTCAATATGTACCACCACTACACGGTGGATGAGCATTTGCTCCGCACCGTCGGCGTGCTCGCACAGATCGAAAGCGGGCACCTGAAGGAAGAGCACCCGTTGTCGGTCGTGTTGCTCCCGACCATTCAGAATCGTCGCGCCTTGTATGTCGCGCTTTTCCTGCACGATATCGCCAAGGGACGACCCCAGGATCATTCGATCGAAGGTGCCAAGATCGCCCGACGCCTTTGCCCGCGCTTCGGGCTTTCGGCCAGCGAGACCGAACTGGTCGCCTGGTTGATCGAAGATCATTTGGTGATGTCGATGACCGCGCAGTCGCGCGATCTGTCTGATCCAACCACCATCGAAACCTTTGCCGCGCGTGTGCAAACGTTGGAGCGGCTCAAGCTGCTCCTTATCCTGACGGTTTGCGACATTCGTGCCGTCGGACCGGGCGTCTGGAACGGCTGGAAAGGCCAGCTGCTGCGCACGCTTTACTACGAAACGGAAATCATTCTGACCGGCGGCCATTCTGAAGCCGCGCGTGAGCAACGTGTGACGGCGGCACAAGCAATGCTGTTTGAGGCGCTGCCCGATTGGAGTGAGGACGAGCGCGAGGCCTATGCGGCCATGCACTATCCGCCCTATTGGCTACGCACTGATCTGGATCGCAAGATTGCCCACGCGCACCTGATCAAGAACGCTGAGGAAGCCGGCGAGGCCTTTGCCACGCTCACGGCGGTGCACAGTTTTGAAGGTGTGACTGAGATCGTGCTTTATACGCCCGACCACCCAAGGCTGCTTTCGACCATTGCGGCGGCCTGCGTTGCCGCAAAATCCGACATCGTCGGCGCGCAGATCCACACAACCGCCACCGGGCGGGCGCTCGACACGATCCTGATCCGCCAGGAGTTCGAGCAGGAGGCCGATGAACGCCGCCGCGCCGACCGGATCGCAGCCACCTTGGAAAGCGCGCTGAAAGGCGATGTGCATCTGCCTCCGATGATGGCCGAAAAGGGCAAAGTCAAAGGCCGCGTCAAAGCCTTCAAGGTGCCACCAGAAGTGATGATCGACAACCAGGTTCGAGCGTTCACGGTGATCGAAGCAGCTGGGCGCGATCGCCCGGGCTTGCTTCACGATTTGGCCAGCGCGCTGGCTGACCTCTCGCTCGACACACATTCGGCCCATGTGGCGACATTTGGGGAGCGGGTGGTCGACGTTTTCTACGTGACTGATCTCATGGGCCAAAAGGTGACGCGGCGGGCCAAGTTGAACGCCATCAAATCGAAGCTGGAAGACGTGCTTGGCGGCACACCGGCCAAACCTCGCCCGGCGGCCCTTGCTCGTCGTGGCCGTGGCAATGCCGCCGTGCCGGACCCCACTGAACCAGCGCCGTCGACCCCAGCGCCGCGCCCGGCCAGGCGGTCCAAATCCAAAGCGCACAGCTAATCATGGGATTCGAGGTGTGAGCCTCCTGCGCAACTTTGCGACGGTCGGTGGCGCGACGCTTTCCAGCCGCGTACTTGGGTTTGTCCGCGACATTTTGATGGCGGCGGCGCTGGGCACCGGGCCGGTGGCCGACGCTTTTGTGGTCGCGTTTCGGTTTCCCAATCTGTTTCGCCGGCTGTTTGCCGAAGGCGCGTTCAATTCCGCCTTCGTACCGCTGTTCGCCCGGACCTTGGAAGGCGAAGGCCGCGAGGACGCCAAGGCGTTCGCGCAGGAGGCGATGGCTGGCCTGTTGACGGTTCTGGCGCTCGTCACAGCGGTCGCGATGATCGCCATGCCGGTCCTGATGCTGATTTTGGCACCGGGCTTCATTGGAGACCCGGAAAAATTCGATCTGACGGTGTTTCTGACCCGGATCACCTTCCCCTATCTGACCCTGGTTTCCATCTTAGCGCTGATATCGGGCGTGTTGAACGGGCTTGGCCGGTTCGCGGCGGCAGCTTTTGCGCCGACACTGCTCAATGTGGTTTTGATCGGTGTGCTCTGGGCCTTGCTGGCTGCCGATTTGGCCGGCGAGGCGGAGGCCGGCATGTGGCTCGCCATCGGCGTGGTCATTGGCGGTTTTGCCCAATTGGCGCTTGTTGTTGGCGATCTTCATCGCGCCGGATTTCTGTTAAAACTCGTTCGGCCGCGCTGGTCAGAGCGGATGAAACGGCTGGTTTCCCTAGGGGTCCCAGGGATCATTGCTGGCGGCATCACGCAGATCAACATCGTGGTTGGCACCATGATCGCCTCGCTGCAGGCGGGTGCTGTTTCGCTGCTTTACTATGCCGATCGGCTCTATCAGTTGCCGCTTGGCGTCGTCGGGATCGCTATCGGCGTCGTGCTACTACCGGAACTGTCGCGACGGTTGAAGGCGGGCGATGAGGCGGGCGTGAAGGTGGCAAGCGCCCGGTCGCTGGAGTTTGCCATGCTGTTGACGCTACCGGCGGCTGTGGCGTTGGCCGCCATCCCGGTACCGCTGGTATCGGTTCTGTTTGAGCGTGGTGCGTTCAGCGAAGAAGCGCGCATCGGCACTGCGGCGGCGCTTCAGGCCTTCGCCATTGGTTTGCCGAGCTTCGTCTTGATCAAGGTGTTCTCGCCAGCCTTTTTCGCCCGCGAAGACACCAGAACGCCCATGCTGGTCGGCGGTCTGTCGGTGGCGGTGAACGTTGCCTGTTCCCTGGCGCTGTTTCCGTTCATCGGCCATGTCGGCATTGCGTTGGCGACCAGCCTGGCCGGTTGGGTCAACGCGCTGGTGCTCTACTACCTCATCGTCAAACGCGGCTATTGGCACATTGAAAGCGCCTTGATGGTCAAAGTCGCGATCCTGTTCGGGTGTGCGATTGCCATGGGCGCAGTGCTGATCGGGCTTGCCGGTTTGCTAGAGGCGCAGCTTGCGATCCCCTCACCGCTCGTCTTGCGCGTTGCAGCGCTCGGCGGCCTGGTGCTGGCTGGGGTCATCACCTTTTTTGGCCTCGCGCATGTTACCGGCGCCGCCAAGCTTGGCGAGATGAAGCGCATGCTCTCCCGCAAACCAGCTCCCGATCAAGGCGCATCTTGATAAGGCGAAGAAGACCCGCGATAAGGCGGACCGCTTTTTCATCCTTCAGGACACACCGTCATGAATGAACCATCTGGGACCCCAGCTGGCACGACCTTCGAACCGCGCGTCTTTTCCGGCGTCCAACCGTCCGGCCAGCTGACGCTCGGCAATTATCTGGGCGCGATCCGCAACTTCGTGCCTCTGCAGGACACGCACACCTGCATGTACTGCATGGTCGATCTTCACGCGATCACCGTCTGGCAGGACCCTGATGAACTGGCCCGCGCGACACGCCATGTGGCGGCGGCGTTCATTGCCTCTGGGCTTGATCCTGCCAAGTCAGCGCTTTTCAACCAGAGCCAGGTTGCCGAGCACACGCAGCTTGCCTGGGTTTTCAACTGCGTGGCGCGCCTGGGTTGGCTCAATCGCATGACCCAGTTCAAAGAGAAGGCGGGCAAGGATCGCGAGAAGGCCAGCGTCGGCCTTTACGCCTATCCAACGCTGATGGCGGCCGACATCCTGCTTTACAAGGCGACCGCAGTGCCGGTTGGTGAAGACCAGAAGCAGCATTTGGAATTGACCCGCGATATTGCGCAGAAGTTTAACAATGACTGGGGCAAAGAGGTCTTTCCACTGACTGACCCGCTTATCTTGGGCGATGCCACGCGCGTGATGAGCCTGCGCGACGGCACCAAGAAGATGTCGAAATCCGACCCTTCGGATTTGTCACGGATCAACATGTCGGATGACCGCGACACGATCGCCAAAAAGTTCAAGAAGGCGAAGACCGATCCCGAGCCGCTGCCCGAAACGGTGGAAGGTCTGGAAGGGCGTCCGGAAGCCGACAATCTGGTCGGCATCTATGGTGCGCTGGCTGGCATCACCAAGACAGAAGTCATTGCGCAGTTCGGCGGACAGGGCTTCGGTGCGTTCAAGCCGGCGCTGGCCGACATCGCGGTGGAAAAGCTCGGGCCCATTCGCGATGAGATGGTGCGGATCGAGCTTGATCAGGCAGCGCTCGATGCTGTTTTGCGCGATGGCGCAGAGCGCGCGCGCGAAATCGCTGTGCCCGTGCTGGATGAAGTCTATGACGTGCTCGGATTGGTGAGGTAGGGTGCCCCCAAACGATAGGACGGGCGGAGAAGATCATGCTCAAAGCACGCCGAGCCTTTGACGAGGGCCATCAGCGCAAGTTTTTGGTTGTTCTCGACGATACGCCTGAGTGCGAGCGCGCGGTGGTCTATGCTGCCCGCCGCGCCGAGCGGACCGGCGGAGGGCTCTCCATGCTCTACCTTGTGCCGCCCTCCGAGTTTCAGCACTGGCTTGGCGTGGAAGAGATCATGCGCGCCGAAGCCCAGGCCGAAGCTGACGCGACCGTCGATCGGTATACCGGCCTGTTGCGCGCGCGGGGGCTGTCGCTGACCCCGGAACGGCTGGTGCGTGAAGGCACGGCGCTGGAAGAAATTACTCAGCTGATCCATGACGATGAAGACATCGCCATTCTGGTTCTTGGCGCCGGTCTCGGCAAAGACGGCCCAGGACCGCTGGTGACCGCGATTGCCGCGCGCGGCGGCGGCTTTCCCGTGCCGGTGACCATCGTGCCTGGCGATATGGATGATGCGACAATCGAAGCCATCGCTTGAGCCTTGAGTGTCATCCCGGACGGCTTTGCCGATCCGGGATCTGGTTCTGAAATACACCTGCTTATTCCGGATCAAGCCTGGGATGATAATTGGAGAGCCTAATGACCAAGCTTGATCTGTCGCCGGAGCGCCGCGCCGAACTTGTCACGGCGCTCCAGGCCTATTTCAGCGATGAGTTCGACGAGACCTTAAGTGTCTTTCGCGCCGAAGAATTGCTGACCTTCATGATCGGGCAACTTGGGCCGTCGCTCTACAATGCTGGCATTCAGGATGCACGGGCTTATCTTTCCGAAAAGCTCGACGATCTGGATATCGAATTCACCCTGGATGAGGCGTCCTGATGCGCTTTGCCGCCGTCGCCGACATCCATGGCAACGCACTGGCGCTTGAAGCCGTGATCGAGGACTTGCAACGCGAAAAAATCGATCAGGTCGTCAATCTCGGCGACGTGCTGTCGGGACCGATCGACCCTGCCGGTGTGGCCGAGCGCATCCTACCGCTGGATTGGCAAACAGTGCGCGGCAATCATGATCGGTATCTGATCGAGCAGGACCCCGCCGATATGGGTCCGACCGATGCGGTGACGCATGCAGCACTGTCTCCGTCACATCTTGATTGGGTGCGGACCTTGCCAACGAACCTCAATCCGTTTGCCGGCGTTTACGCCTGTCATGCGACGCCGCGCGCCGATGACACGTACTGGATGGAACGGGTTCTGCCCGACGGAACCGTCCGCCAAGCAACCCGGGCGGAACTGGAAGCGGAGATCGATGGCGCTTCGGCGAGTGCCGACCTCATCCTATGCGGCCACACCCACATTTCGCGCCTGGCCCGGCTCTCTTCGGGCGCGGTGCTGGTGAACCCGGGATCAGTCGGCTGCCCGGCCTACACCGACGATCTGCCGGTTCCGCACAGAATGCAGACCGGAACGCCCAATGCCAGTTACGCCATCCTGGAATGCCGCGACGAGCAATGGGACGTCACCTTCCGCTCGGTGCCCTATGATCACGATTCAGCGGCAGCGCAGGCCCGCGCTTTTGGCCGGGAGGATTGGGCGCGTGGGCTGGAAACCGGCTGGCTTTCATGATTTACCGGCCACCCAACCAAAGCAACGCGATTTGACCGGTAAAGTGTTCATTAGAACCTTTCCAAACTAGCCCATTTGCGTCATAACCAATCTTAAATAATGCCAGCGACGTAGACGGTTGAGATGACCGCCTTGCGCGGCGTGACAAAGTGGCCGGCCGCCCTCAAGTGCGGCAATGCGGCCTCGTTTGGAGGTTTTCATGTTCATTCAAATCGAGTCGACGCCAAACCCGTCCACCTTGAAGTTCCTACCCGGCAAAACCGTGTTGGAAGAAGGCACGCTCGACTTTCGATCAGCCACTGGCGCTGAGAAGTCGCCGCTGGCGCAGCGTCTTTTTGCGATCCCCGGCGTGACCGGCGTGTTTTTCGGTCAGGATTTCGTGACGGTAACGGCCGACGTCGAGGACTGGTCGCATATCAAGCCAGCCATCCTTGGCGGGATCATGGAGCATTTCGTGACCGGCATGCCAATCCTCATCGAGGATGCCGACGAGACGCCCGACAGCGATGGCGCGGAGTTTTTCGCCGAAGATGATCGCGCGATGGTCGATACGATCAAAGAGCTGCTGGAGACGCGTGTACGCCCGGCTGTGGCTCAAGATGGCGGCGACATCACCTTCAAGGGGTTCCAGGATGGTATTGTGTATTTGAACATGCGCGGCGCCTGCGCCGGATGCCCGTCGTCGACGGCGACCTTGAAGAATGGCATTGAAAACCTACTTCGCCACTTCGTGCCGGGTGTCGAGGAAGTACGGGCAAGCTGACCATCCCATCGGATTGACGCGCTGATTGTTTCTTTCATGGAACAGATAGCGCGTCAGACTTTTGCTGACGCGACCCCACTCTACAGGTTTCCCCGACTGCCTGTACCGCACTGCGCTCGCTTAGGTTGATGGCATGACCCAGATTCCCCTAGCACCCCTTCACAACGCCGGTCTTACTTTGAGCATCGATACGGCCGGGCCTGCCTGCCAAGCGGCGGTGTCGGACGGAACGCGCGTCGTCAGTTCGCGGTCAGTGACCATGCTGCGCGGCCATGGCGAAGCCTTGATTCCCATGGTGGAAGATGTGCTCGGCGAAGCCGTTATCACCTATGAAGACCTTGATCGCGTCGGCGTAACGGTTGGCCCAGGCTCGTTCACCGGCATGCGCGTTGGCCTTGCGGCGGCGCGCGGGTTTTCGGCGACTTTGAATATTCCCATTGTTGGCATCGGGACGCTGGAAGCCTTGGCGTTAACCGATCGCTTGGCGAGTGACGTGACCGCGGTTCGCTGTGTCGCCATCGATGCCCGCAACGGCTTGGTTTACGGGCAACGATTCGATGTCGATGGGACGGCGATGGAGCAGCCCAGCGTCATGGCCGATCTGGTTTTTGCCGCTTCGGTTCCGCAAGGCGGACGTCTTGTCGGGCCAGCAACGCCCATCATTGCCGCGCTTGCGCGCTCGGCCGGCAAACATGTGACCCTGGGTGACACCGCGCAGGTGCCCTCGGCTGGAGCGCTGGCCAAGCTCGCAGCGGCCAGCGACGTCGGCGAAAAGCCACGACCGCTTTATCTGAAACCGGCCGATGCCATAGCTGCCAAACCTGCCGGATTGCGCGTTGGATCGAGCATCGGCGGCGTGTAGACTCGCCGCATGTCAACATCTTCTGCTTTTGATGATTGGTACCATTGGGCCGTTGATCCCCTTCGCGCCGGCGTTACGCGCATGCGGATCGTCGAGAGCGCGGCAGTGGACGAGGCCGATGATTTGGCAGCGCTGCACGAGGCAGCCTTTCCGATTGGTTGGAATGCCGAAGATCTCGCTGGGTTGATTGATGATCCAGCCGTGACGACACGCATGATCCGGCCCTTGAGCTGGTTCGGTCGCGGTCCGATCGAGGGATTTATCATGGTGCGCCAGGCAGGCGATGAAGGTGAGGTGCTGACTTTTGCGGTGGCCGGGCATTGCCGCGGTCGTGGCTATGGGACACGGTTGCTCGACGATGCCTTGATGGCGCTACGCCAAAAAGGTGTGCGCGCAGTGTTCCTTGAAGTCGCCGACGGCAATGAGAGCGCCATCACGCTTTACCGACGCCGGGGATTCACCCAAGTTGGTGAACGCCCAGCCTATGCCACGCAAGCCGATGGCTCGAAAGTCCGCGCGCTTGTCATGCGCCGAGAATACGGGTAGCCACCCGGACATCCTATGGGGTCAGGACCATCATGCAGCAGAACGCCCGCCAAACCGATGTTCCGCTCGAAGATCTGTGCGCCCAACGCGGCATGCGCATGACCGATCAGCGGCGGGTCATCGCGCGGGTGATCGACGACGCGGATGACCATCCCGATGTGGAAGAGCTTTATGCCCGCGCCTCGGCGATCGACGGCAACATATCCATGTCGACGGTTTATCGAACGGTGAAACTGTTTGAGGAATCCGGCATTGTCGCGCGCCTTGATTTTGGCGATGGACGTGCGCGCTATGAACAGACGCCCGACGAGCATCACGACCACCTTATTGACGTCACGACGGGCAAGGTGATCGAATTTTCCGATCCGGACATCGAAGCGCTACAGGAAAAGATCGCCGAGCGGTTGGGCTTCAAGCTGGTGGACCATCGGCTCGAGCTTTTCGGGCGTCCCTTGAAGCGAGAAAGCTCATGATGGCCGAACTGCATCCCGGTGAGCGCCCACGCACCTGGGACATTGTGCGGGCGACGATCAAGATGATCCCGCTGATCATCGCGCTCATCGTGCTGGCGCCGTTGCAGTGGCTTGCCAATCTGTTGCGGTTGAAGGCGGTATCCTCGCGGCTTCCCATCGCCTTCCACGCGATTGCGCTTTGGTGCATGGGCGTACGCGTGCGGTTCGAGGGTTCGAAGCTTGCCAAGGGCCCGGTGGTGCTCGCCGGCAATCACGTATCCTGGCTCGATATCGTGATGATCGGCGCCCGTGGGCGGTTTCGGTTCATCTCCAAGGATGATGTGGCCGACTGGCCGGTATTCGGCACACTCGCCCGGTTGCAAAACACGCTTTTTGTCAGCCGAACCCGCAAGACGGACACCGGCAAAATGGCTGACACGATGCGCCAAGCGCTCGCCGATGGTGACCGTTTGGTGCTGTTTGCCGAAGGCACGACCAGCGATGGTGGGCAGGTCCTGCCGTTTCGCCCCGCGCTTCTGGGCGCGCTGGTCGACGACGCCAAAGATGTCATGGTGCAGCCTTTCACGATTGCCTATCTGCGCCGCGATGGCCTGCCCATTTCGCGCGGGCAACGGGCAACGCTTGGCTGGTACGGCGACCTTGATCTGCTGCCGAGCTTGCTCGACATCATCCATGGCGGACCGCTCGATGTGGTGATGGTGCTTGGTGAGCCGATGAACGTTGCCGAATTGGGCGGACGCAAACGCGCCGCCAAAGCGATGGAACAGGAAGTGCGGCAGACGCTAGCGATGAAGTTGCGCGGACGCGATCACTAGGCACCACTGAGCTAGGCACCACTGGGAACGTATGGCCCTAGGCGGACCGGTGTTTATTCGCTAAACACCGCCGATCATTCTCCAACAGGTCTTTTCTCCAAAAGGTTTCGGCCGACGCATGAGTTCGCACAACGCACCCGCTGCCAAGAAGGTTTTCATCAAGACCTATGGCTGCCAGATGAACGTCTATGATTCCGACCGGATGGCCGACGCGTTGGCGCCTGCCGGCTATACGCCTACGCAGGACCAAGCCGACGCCGACCTGATCCTGCTCAACACCTGCCACATCCGCGAGAAGGCTGCCGAAAAGGTCTATTCTGAGCTTGGCCGCTTGCGCAAAGTAAAGGGTGAACGCGCTGCGCTCGGCAAAGAGACGATGATTGGCGTTGCCGGCTGCGTGGCGCAGGCCGAAGGCGAAGAAATCGCCAAGCGCGCCGGTGTGGTTGATCTGGTGGTCGGGCCGCAAAGCTATTCCGCGCTGCCCGATATGGTCGCGCGCGCTGGCCAAGGCGAACGGGTCGTTCTGACCGAGTTTCCCGATGAGGACAAATTCGACGTCATCGGCATGACGCCGAAAAAGGTGCTCGCCAGTCGCGGACCAACGGCGTTCCTGACAGTCCAGGAAGGCTGCGATAAATTCTGCACGTTCTGCGTGGTGCCCTATACGCGCGGCGCGGAGGTTTCGCGCGACGTGGTCAAGATCCTCGCCGAAGCACGGGCCATGGTCGATGCCGGAGTGCGCGAGATCACCTTGCTCGGGCAAAACGTCAATGCCTATCACGGAGAAGGTCCGGACGGGGGTGCCTGGTCGCTAGCGAAACTTTTGTACGCGCTGGCGGAGATCGATGGGCTTTGGCGCCTGCGCTACACGACCAGCCACCCGCGTGACATGGATGATGATCTGATCGCTGCGCATCGCGATCTGCCCGAAGTCATGCCCTATTTGCATTTGCCGGTGCAGTCGGGTTCCGATCGCATCTTGAAGGCAATGAACCGGCGGCACACGGCCGATGAGTATCGCCGCTTGATCGACCGCATTCGAGCCGTTCAACCGGATTTGGCGCTGTCGGGCGATTTCATCGTCGGGTTCCCCGGAGAGACCGACCAGGACTTTGACGACACAATGCAGCTAATCCGCGATGTGGAGTATGCTGCTGCGTTCTCGTTCAAATACTCGCCCCGCCCGGGAACGCCCGGAGCCCAGATGGATGATCATGTCGCGGATGCTGTCATGACAGGACGTCTGCACGCGCTACAAGCGCTGATCACCAGCCAACAGCAGGCGTTTCAGCAAAGCCGCGTCGGCCGCTCCTTCCCGGTTCTGTTTGAGAAAAAGGGGCGCAATGACGGCCAGCTGGTCGGGCGCTCGCCTTGGCTGCAGCCGGTTAATGTGCAGGCGCCAGAAAGCATGCTGCGAAGTTTGCAAACCGTCACAATTACGCACACGGGCACCAATAGTCTGTTTGGCGAGCTGGAACTCGGCGAATTGGCCGAATCAGGCCAAACTGCAACAGCCGAACCGCTTTTGGAGACCGCCTCTTGAACGATCTGACCGAGACCCCCGTGGCTGGGACCGCCCCCGTGGAAGGTCATGCGTCCGATCTGGCGCATATCGTTGTGGAGTTCGACGACAACCGTTTGGTCGGCGATCTTTACGGGCAGTTTGACCAAAACCTTGCGATTATCGAGCACAAGCTGGGCGTTGATGCCGCCGCGCGCGGTAACAAGGTCTCCATCAAGGGCACGCCGGATGCCTGTGCTCTCGCCCGTCAGGTTCTCGACAGCCTGTATCAACGCCTGGAGCAGGGGCACACGCTGCACCCGGGTGATGTGGATGGGGCGGTACGTATGGCCGAAACAGCCTCTGCGCAACTGAACCTGCCGGCCATTGAACCGCGCGGCGGGAAACTCGCTTTGGCAACCATCGGCACGCGCAAGAAAACAATCAACGCCCGCAACCCGGCACAGGACGCCTATATTCGTGCGCTCGACCGGGCGCAGATGGTGTTCGGCACCGGCCCGGCTGGTACCGGTAAGACCTATCTGGCTGTGGCCTATGCCGCAGCCCTCCTTGAGCGCGGCGATGTGGAGCGGATGATCCTGTCGCGTCCAGCGGTCGAAGCCGGTGAGAGGCTCGGTTTCCTGCCAGGCGACATGAAAGAGAAGATCGACCCCTATCTGCGCCCGCTCTACGACGCGCTCTACGATATGATGCCGGCTGACAAGGTCGAAAAGGGCTTGCAGAACCAGGTGATCGAGATCGCACCGCTGGCGTTTATGCGCGGACGCACGCTCTCTAACGCGGTGGTGATCCTCGATGAGGCACAGAACACGACCTCCATGCAGATGAAGATGTTTCTAACGCGCCTCGGTGAGGGCTCGAAGATGATCATCACCGGTGATCCAAGCCAGGTTGATCTGCCGCCGGGCCAAGTTTCTGGCCTTGCCGAGGCTTACCGAATGCTGCGCGAGATCGATGGGATTGTGCATCTAAAATTCCGCGCCGAAGATGTGGTGCGCCATCCATTGGTGAGCGAGATCGTGTCGGCCTATGACGAAGCAGCCCGCCGACGGGTCCGCGCCGCCGCCGAACGCCAGGCGCCACTTCTGGGCGGAGACCGGTGACGCCAAGCATCGACCTCGTCATCGAGGCCGGAGACTGGCCGGACGAAGAAACCGTTAAGACTTGGTTCGAAGCCGCCATAGGCGCGGCGACATCGGCCACCGAATTCAACCTTGCCCTTGGCGAAATCACCGTCGTTCTGACCGATGATCCAGCGATGCAAGCGATCAATCAGGAGCATCGCGGCAAGGATACACCAACCAATGTGCTTTCCTTCCCAGCCCTGACCCCAAACGCGCTTGCTAAATTGGATGGAAAGCGCCCGTTCTTGCTCGGCGACCTTGTTTTCGCCTTGCAGAGGATAGAAACGGAGGCTGAGGCTGGCCAAATCACCCTGCATGCCCATATGAGCCATCTGATTGTTCATGGTTTTTTGCACCTTCTGGGCTATGATCATGAAGACGACCTGCAAGCTGAGGCCATGGAAGCGCTCGAAACGCGCATTCTGTCCAAGCTTGGCGTCGCCGATCCCTATCGGGACGGCGCAAAGACGACCGTGTAACAAGGATCGCAGCTGGCAAAATCGGCTGCACGCTGATGACCGACGACGCTTCGAGCTTAGAGCCCTCCAGTACGGGCCGTCTGATGACGGCCCCTTCCAACACCCGATCCCAAACTGCACGCGCAGCTTCTTCGGACGCCCCATGGGTGAACCGGTTGTTTGGCTGGCTGAAACCGACCACCAACGGCACGGACTTGCGCACCGATCTTGAAGATGCGCTGGAAGAAGACCAGGGCATTGGTCATGATTTTTCTCCAGAAGAACGCTTGATGCTGCGCAATATTTTGCGCCTACGCGAAACGCGCACCGAAGACGTGATGGTGCCGCGCGCCGATATCGTCGCCATCGATCAATTGGTTCCGCTTGGTCAGGTGCTCGAAAACCTGCGTAGCTCCGGCCATTCGCGCATGCCGGTTTTTGATGGTTCGCTCGATCATCCGGTTGGCATGGTCCACATCAAGGACGTGGTCTCCTATCTGATCGACCGAGCCCGTAACGAGGATACCTCGCCACGCAAACGCGCGCGTGCCCGCAAAGCCGCCGTTGAACAGGGCAGTGGCAAAGCGACAGAGACTGCGCAAGCTGCGGGCTTCGATCTGCGCAAGATCGATCTTGATACGAATTTGAAAGATGCTGGCATTGCTCGCCCGCTGCTGTTCGTGCCGGCTTCTATGTCGGCGACCGATCTGATGGCGCAGATGCAGGCGAACCGGGTCCAGATGGCGCTGGTGATCGACGAGTATGGCGGCACCGACGGCCTCATCAGCCTGGAAGATCTGATCGAAACCGTCGTGGGTGATATCGAGGACGAGCACGATGATGAAGTCGCGCCGCATTTCGATGCCATCGGCGATGGCGGTTATGTGGCCGATGCACGTGTTCCCATTGAAGACGTCCAGAAAGTTTTCGGCGATCTATTCGAGATCGACGAGGACGATGCCGATGAGATCGATACGCTGGGCGGCCTTGTGTTTACCGCGCTCGGCCGCATTCCAGTGCGCGGCGAGTTGATCGACACGGTCGAAGGGCTCGACATCGAAGTGACCGATGCCGATCCGCGCCGCATCAAACGCCTGAAGGTCTATCCGGCAGGCTTGCGCCGCCGCGACCCGCGCGCACCGCGACGGGCCAGCCGTTCAGCGGCTCAGCACGATGGTGATCAGGCCGATCGCGCAGCTGGCGGCCAGGACAACGAGCCGTTCGATCAAGCAACCGGAACCTAGCCGGGCGCCATGTTGAGCGGTGTTCACGCCATCGCTGACGGCCTGGTTCTGCTGCATGGCTGGCGCAGGCTGGCCGTTGCGTTTCTTGCCGGCGCGCTGAGCGTGCTGGCGATGCCGCCGCTGTTTCTCGCTCCGATCCTTTGGCTGACGCTGCCCGCGCTTGTGCTGCTGCTTGATGGCGCCGATGCAGACCCGGCGCCGAGGAAAAACGATCGCTGGATCGCCCGCCTCTTCAGGCCATCCTTTGCCGTCGGTTGGTGGTTCGGCTTTGGGTATTTTCTGGCTGGGCTTTATTGGATCGGCGAAGCGCTGCTGGTGGATGCTGCGGCCCATGGCTGGCTCATCCCCTTTGCGCTGACATTGATCCCCGGCGGATTGGCACTTTTCATCGCACTGCCCTGCGTGATCGCTGGGCGTTTTTGGAGCACCGGCTTTTCTCGTGTCGGCATGCTCGCCTGCCTTCTCGTGATCTTTGAGGCCTTGCGCGGCGTCCTCTTCACCGGCTTCCCCTGGAATGGCTTTCACAGCGCATTCGGACTGCATGACGGCTTGTTGCAAGGCCTGTCGGTTGCGGGTCCGTTGGCGGCGAGCCTCTTGGTGTTGCTGGTGGCAATGGCGCCGGCTGGGCTTTGGCCGCGAGAAACGGTCGGACGTGGCTCGCGTGTCGCAGCGATCGTCTGCCTTCTCGCCCTAACCGCATGGACCGGTTACGGCGCCATGCGGTTAGCGGCGGCGTCGCCTGAACCGGTTGCTGGCGTCGCGATGCGGATCGTCCAACCCAACATAGCGCAAGACGAGAAATGGGACCCCAACCTCCGCGAGGCGCATGTCGCCACGCTGCTTGAGCTAACCACGCGACAAACGGGCGCAGAACAGCTTGGTGTTCTGGGCGTCAGCCATGTCGTGTGGCCGGAATCGGCTTTTCCTTTTCTGCTGACGCAACGCCCTGACGTGTTAGCCGCCATCGGCCAGGCTTTGCCGCTGGGCGCGAGCCTTCTTTCAGGTGCCATCCGGGCCGAGCCGCGTGGAAGCGACGAGCGGGTTTTCTACAATTCCGTCTATGCGCTCAACGACCGCGGCGAGATCGTCGATGCCTATGACAAGGTGCGCTTGGTGCCGTTTGGTGAGCAGCTTCCGTTCGCCGAACTCATCGACCGGCTCGGCATCCGTCCGTTGGTTTCGGCGCCAGCCGGCTTTTCGGCGGGGTCCGGACCGGACACACTGCGGTCGACCGATGGTATAACTGGCTTGGCACTTGTCTGTTACGAGGCGATTTTTTCCGGGTTTGTGCGCGAGGGCGTACAAACGAATCAGCCCGACTACCTGCTCAACGTCACAAATGATGCCTGGTTCGGCTCCAGCGCCGGTCCGCACCAACATTTTTTTCAGGCGCGCCTGCGGTCAGTGGAAACCGGGTTACCACTTGTACGCGCGGCCAACACCGGCATTAGCGCAATGGTTGATTCCTATGGCCGCGTCATCGATGCACTGGAAATCAATCAGCGGGGCGTGATTGACGTTGTGCTCCCGGAAGCTTTGCCAGCCACATTCTATGTTCGCTTGGGAAATGCCCCGTTTTGGCTTATACTCGCGCTGATTTTAGGTGTATCTTTTTACTATCAGAGGAAGCAAAAACCGGTTTTGGCTTGAGTCAAAGTCACTTGCTTTATAGACCTATAGTGTCACTCATGAACTAAAGTACCCATCCACTTTTGCACGAAAGGACCTGCACGTTCCGTGAGGACATGCGGGGTAAGGTCAAAGTCTACCCTATGGCTAACAAACGAGCGCCTAACCCAGTTGATGTCCACGTTGGTACGCGACTGCGCATGCGACGCATGATGCTTTCGGTGAGCCAGGAAAAGCTTGGCGAGGCGCTCGGCGTTTCGTTCCAGCAAATTCAGAAATACGAAAAAGGAACGAATCGCATCGGCGCTGGCCGCTTGCGCGACATCGCCAACGAGCTGAAAGTTCCGAT
Source organism: Hyphomicrobiales bacterium (assembly GCA_046290415.1). Lineage (GTDB taxonomy): Bacteria > Pseudomonadota > Alphaproteobacteria > Rhizobiales > MH13 > MH13. The sequence continues at coordinate 16,116 of JBKAGN010000028.1, read as the reverse complement.
TTCCTACTTTTACGACGATCTTCCGGGCGAGCAGCCTGCCCTCGGCTTTGCTGAAGGTGGCGTCAGCTATGTCTCTGAACTGCTGACATCTTCTGATGGCGTCGAACTGACCCGGGCTTTTCTTCGTGTGAAGGACCCGGCCATTCGCCGCCGCATCGTCGAACTGGTGAAATCGATCGCCGGTCAGGATGAGTCCAACGGGGCGCCCGTCCAAAAACCGGCGTCCAACGGGTAACGGCAGCGAATCACGGGCTGCCGTTCTTTGGCGGGACGCCAACACCACCGCGCATCTCTTGATTTCGAATCACCGCAATGGCATGACACCGCCCATCCGTTTTGACGAACAAGCGTTTGTTTTAACGAACGCAGTTTGATCGGACGATCGCGCGTGGTTTTCGCCGCGCACCCTCCACCCCTGTTTCGGGATGCACTTTCATGGCGCGCTCCTCCTATCTCTTCACCAGCGAATCGGTTTCTGAAGGTCATCCCGACAAAGTCTGTGACCGGATTTCCGACGAAATTGTCGATCTTTATTTCCGCACCGCGCTGACCGAGGGCATGGACCCCTGGCAGGTTCGTGTGGCAGCCGAAACGCTGACCACGACAAACCGCGTTGTGATTGCCGGCGAAACGCGCGGACCGGCCTCGATCGGTCGTGAAATGGTTGAAGACGTCGCGCGCGCAGCGATTAAAGATATCGGCTACGAGCAGGACGGGTTTCACTGGAACATGGCCAAAGTCGAGGTGCTGTTGCACGGCCAGTCGGCCCATATCGCGCAGGGCGTCGATGCGGCCGGCAACAAGGACGAAGGCGCAGGCGATCAGGGCATCATGTTCGGTTATGCCTGCCGGGAAACGCCCGACCTGATGCCAGCACCGATCTATTACGCCCACAAGATTCTTGAGCGGTTGGCGCAGGCGCGCAAATCCGGCGAAGCGGCCGTGCTTGGCCCGGATTCCAAGAGCCAGGTCACCTTGGCTTATGAGAACGGCGTGCCGGTGCGCGCGACATCCATCGTTGTCTCCACGCAGCATATGGACGCGTCCATGACGTCAGCTGATGTGCAGGCCGTCGTCGAGCCCTATGTGCGCGACGTTCTGCCTGACGGATGGGTGACCGACGAAACAGTGTGGCACGTCAACCCGACTGGCGCGTTCGTGATCGGCGGACCGGACGGCGATTGCGGCCTGACGGGCCGGAAAATCATCGTCGATACCTATGGCGGTGCGGCGGCCCATGGCGGCGGCGCTTTTTCCGGCAAGGACCCCACCAAGGTCGATCGTTCGGCGGCTTATGCAGCACGCTATCTGGCGAAAAACGTGGTGTCTGCCGGTCTTGCCGAATGGGCACAGATCCAGCTTTCCTACGCGATTGGCGTGGCCCAGCCGCTGTCGATCTACGTCGATACCGGCGGCACAGCGAACGTCGATGAAGCCAAGCTGGAAGCTGCCCTTGGCGAGGTCATGGACCTTAGCCCACGCGGTATCCGCGCCCATCTTGATCTCAACAAGCCGATTTTCGCGCGTACCGCTGCCTATGGCCATTTTGGTCGCGATGCCGACGCCGATGGCGGTTTCTCCTGGGAAAAACTCGATCTTGTCGACGATCTCAAGGCGGCCGTTGCCGCTTAAGGGCGATCCCCCAAAAGAGCGCTCACGCGGCCTTCTTTACGGTCGGCGCAAGGGCAAGACGCTGCGCGATGCCAGGGCCAAAGCCTATGAAGAGGGCCTAGCGCGCCACGCGCTGGACCTTTCGAAACCCTGCACCGCGTGGGAAAACCTGTTTGATGCGCCTGTCAGCAAACTGGCGCTTGAGATCGGTTTCGGCGGCGGCGAGCACCTGCTGCACCAATTGGATCGGCAAGCTGAGACCGGCTTCGTTGGCTGCGAGCCCTTCGTCAACGGCATGGCGCGGCTCTTGGACGACGCCCAGCATCATGGGGGGCGCGACCGGTTGCGCGTGCATGAGGGCGATGCCCGTGAGGTGATCGCCTGGCTGCCCGATGGCTGCCTGGATGTTGTTTACCTGCTCTATCCCGACCCCTGGCCGAAGCTGAAACATGAGAAGCGCCGCTTCATGGGGCTTGATACGCTCGATCTTCTGCACCCCAAGATGAAGCCTGGTGCAGAGCTGCGCGTCGCCAGCGATATCGATGTTTACAAGGCGACGACGATCAAGGCCTGCGAGGCACATCCAGGGTTTGAGCGGTCGGATCGCGATACAGCCCAGCCTTGGGAAGATTGGGTACGCACGCGCTACGAGGCCAAGGCGATCCGCGAGGGGCGAACCCCGGCCTACTTCTCATTTTTTGCCAAAGTGTTGCCGCAATAACACAAAGCTCTTGCACCCTTCGCACTTTTGACTTATCTTCTGTCCAACACCTTCATCGTCAGACATCTGATTAGGGTGGGTCCCTCGCGGACCCGCCCTTTTCGTTTGGCACAAGCACTTTTTCCAGGACCCTATGACCGCACCGGAAATCGACACCAGCAGCGTTGCCAACACCGCGCGTGTTGTGCGCGAAACTGGCCTTGCTGCGCGCGTTGCCGCGATTGTCGAACCGGCAATCGAAGGGCTGGGCTACCGCCTGGTGCGCGTGAAGATCTCCGGGCAGAACGGCTGTACGGTTCAGATCATGGCCGAGCGTCCCGACGGCACTTTCACCATCGAGGATTGCGAAGCAGTGAGCCGCGATGTCTCACCGGTTCTGGACGTCGATGATCCGGTGAAGACCGCCTATCATCTGGAAGTGTCCTCGCCCGGCATCGACCGCCCGCTCGTCCGTCCAATTGATTTTGCCCGTGCGATCGGTCACGACGCCAAAATTGAGCTTTCACGGCCCATCGATACAGGTACTGGCGAGAACCGCCGACGCTATCGCGGCCTTATTCATGCTGCGCTTGATGAGACGGTTGAAATCACCATCGATGCGACCGGCGGCGCGCTTACCGTTGCTCTGCCCTACAACGCCATCGAAGACGCGCGCCTGGTGATGACAGATGCTCTGATCGCGGCAGCCCAGAAGGCGCAAGACGCTGCAGCCGCCGACACCAATGACAATGACAGCAACAATGACGAGAACAACACCGGTAACCACGCTTAACGGCGCACCGGTGATCTAAGGAGAAGGCCCATGGCCGTCAGTGCTAACCGACTGGAACTGTTGCAGATCGCCGATGCGGTCGCGCGCGAAAAGTCGATTGACCGTGAGATCGTGATTTCTGCGATGGAAGACGCGATGGCGAAGGCCGCCCGCGCCCGCTACGGGTCGGAAACCGATATCCGCGCCACGATCAACCCGAAAACTGGTGAGTTGAAGCTGCAGCGCCTGATTCATGTGGTCGAAGAGGTGGAAAACCCCGACGCCCAGATGACCGTCGAGGACGCCAAGCACACGCTGCCAGACGCCGAAGTCGGTTCGGTGATCTCTGAAGTGCTGCCGCCGCTCGATTTCGGCCGCATCGCCGCACAATCAGCCAAACAAGTGATCGTGCAGAAAGTGCGCGAAGCTGAACGCGATCGTCAGTTCGAAGAGTTCAAGGACCGTATCGGCGAGATCGTCAACGGCACCGTCAAACGCGTTGAATATGGCAATGTGATTGTCGATCTCGGTCGTGGTGAAGCTATGCTGCGCCGTGATGAGCTGATCCCACGCGAAATCTTTAAATATGGCGACCGGGTGCGGGCTTATGTGCTCGACGTGCGCCGCGAACAACGCGGCCCGCAAATCTTCCTCTCGCGCACGCACCCCATGTTCATGGTGAAGCTGTTCACCATGGAAGTGCCTGAGATTTACGACGGCGTTATCGAGATCAAACGGGTTGCCCGCGATCCGGGTTCACGCGCCAAGATCGGCGTGATTTCCAACGATAGCTCCATCGATCCGGTCGGTGCCTGTGTGGGTATGCGCGGCTCGCGCGTCCAAGCCGTGGTGCAGGAGCTTCAGGGCGAGCGCATCGACATCATTCCCTGGTCGCCGGACGAAGCGACCTTCCTGGTGAACGCGCTGCAGCCGGCCGAAGTTGCCAAAGTTGTGCTCGATGAAGACACGCGGCGTATTGAAGTTGTCGTGCCGGAGGACCAATTATCCCTGGCGATCGGACGCCGCGGACAGAATGTACGACTGGCCTCTCAGCTGACCGGCTGGGACATCGACATCATGACCGAAGATGAAGAATCCAACCGTCGTCAGAAAGAGTTCGCCGAACGGTCCGAGCTTTTCGTCAACGCGCTTAATGTCGATGAAGTGGTCGGCCAGCTTCTGGCGTCTGAAGGCTTCGCGACGATGGAAGAGATTGCCTATGTGGAGCGCGACGAGATCGCGACCATTGAAGGCTTTGATGATGAGACCGCCGACGAGCTTCAAGCGCGTGCGCGCGAGTATCTGGAAGAGCTGGAAGCCAAAGCCGATGCGGAGCGTCGCGAACTGGGCGTGGAAGACACGCTGCGTCAGATCGACGGTTTGACGACACCGATGCTGGTGGCCCTTGGCAAGGATGAGGTGAAAACCATCGAAGACTTTGCCGGCTGTGCCACCGACGATTTGGTCGGTTGGAACGAGCGCAAGGATGGCGAAGTGGTTCGCTTCCCAGGGGCTCTGTCGGATTTCGATGTGTCGAAGACCGATGCTGAGGCGATGATCATGCAGGCGCGCGTTGCCGCCGGTTGGATTACCGCTGAAGAACTGATGGCGCAAAACGCCGAAGACGAAGATGTGGGCGACGAGGCCCAAGAAGAAGAAGGAGCGCCCGCGTAAGCGGGGCTCTTTCGGTGATGAGCACAAGGGTTCAGATCAGAGTATGGCAAACGCCAAGGCGACCAAGACAGGCGAGGCTGCGCGCGAGCGCATGTGCATCGTCACGCGTCAACGCGCCGATGACGTTGATCTGATCCGCTTTGTACTCGACCCCAATGGGGTCGTTGTTCCCGATGTCAAAGCCGTGTTGCCGGGCCGTGGCGCCTGGGTGACAGCACGGCACGATGTGTTGGCGCAGGCGGTTAAACGCAAGGCGTTTTCGCGCGCGCTGAAATCGGACGTGGCGCCCGGCGGGCTTGATGATATTATCGAGCGGACGAACCATGTGCTGCATCAGCAAGCACGTGGGTCCTTGGCGCTGGCGCGCAAGGCGGGGCTCATCGTCAATGGCTTTGCAAAAGTCGAAAGCGCGTTGAAAAGCGGCAAGGCCCATACTTTGCTGCACGCAACCGACGCTGGCGCCGATGGCGCGATGAAATTAGACCGGCTCGCAGGCCATGTGGGCGTGCCGGTTTTACGTGTTTTACCACACGGCGAAATGGGTTTGGCATTAGGGCTGGAACATGTGATACATGCGGCCCTTCTAGACGGTCCGGGTGCTGCGCGGTTTCTCGCCCCCTTACGGCGGCTTGAAGCCTATGGCTATGGCAGCGATGTGCCAGGCAACAGCATTGAAGGATCAACGCAGCGGGCGGAAGGCTCGGTGCTGGGAGACAAGACGGCAGTATGAGTGATCAAGACACAACCGACGAAAAAGGCGCACGCGAACCGGCAAGCGGGAAGCGTACCCTGTCGCTGAAACCCTCAACGGGGACGGTGCGGCAGAGCTTTTCCCATGGCCGATCCAATTCGGTCGTGGTCGAGAAGCGCAAACGCCGGATCGTTATGCCTGGCGATAGCCCGGCGCCCAGCGAATCCACGGCGGAGGCAGCCAAGCCAACACCGAAAGTGGTGACGCAGACCAAACGCCGGGTGATTAAGCCCGGTGCGGCTGGCAGCGCATCCAAACCTGCAGCGGAGACCGCGCGCAGCGCGACGAATGCTGAGCAGGAAGCGCGCCTCAATGCCTTGAAGCAGGCCCAGCAGCGCGAGGTTGAAGAAGCCAAGGCGGCAGCCGAAGAGGCCAAGCGTCGCGCCGAAGAAGAAGCACGCCTGAAGAAGGAAGCCGAGGAAGAAGCGGCTCGCCTTGCTGAGGAAGCCAAATTGGCTGCCGAGGCTGAGGCTCGCAAGCCGAAAGTCAAAGAAAAGCCGGTCGTTGAAGACGAGCCGGTTGCTGTCGCTGCGGCCAAGCGCGGCGTGCCCGAAGAGGATGCTCCTTCTCGCGGTCGCGGCGGGGATTCACGCAAACGCGCGGAAACACCGACACCGGCCAAACCGACACCACGCACCGATGAACGTCGTCGCTCGAAGCTGACGATCACGCGCGCGCTCAATGATGATGGCAACCAACGTGGTCGCTCGATGGCCGCCATGCGTCGTCGTCAGGAAAAAGCACGGCGCGGCCAACAGCCGACCGGTCCGCGTGAAAAGGTTTTGCGTGAAGTCACCATTCCTGATGCGATCACCATCCAGGAGCTCGCCAACCGTATGGCTGAGCGTTCGGTGGACGTGATCAAGGTTTTGATGACCCAGGGCCAGATGCTGACGGTGAACGATGTCATCGACGCCGATACCGCGCAACTGATCGCCGAAGAGCTCGGCCACACCGTCAAGCGCGTCTCCGAGGCGGATGTGGAAGAAGGTCTCTTCTCCACCGAAACCACCGACGATGATGAAGGCGCATCGCCGCGTCCACCGGTCGTGACCATTATGGGTCACGTCGATCACGGTAAGACGTCGCTGCTCGACGCGATCCGCAACGCCAATGTCGTGCAGGGCGAGGCCGGCGGCATCACCCAGCATATTGGCGCTTATCAGGTGGAAAAGAACGGCCAGCAAATTTCGTTCATCGATACGCCGGGCCACGAAGCCTTCACCTCCATGCGTGCGCGCGGAGCCAAGGCGACCGACATCGTGATCCTTGTGGTCGCGGCCGACGATAGCGTCATGCCGACGACCGTTGAGGCGATCAATCACACCCGCGCCGGTGACGTGCCGATGATTGTGGCCATCAACAAGATGGACAAGCCTGAAGCCGATCCGAACCGTGTGCGCACCGATTTGCTGCGTTACGAAGTGCAGGTGGAAGGCATGGGCGGTGAGGTTCAGGACGTGGAAGTTTCCGCGACCACGGGGCAGGGCCTCGACAATCTGCTCGATGCCATCCTGCTTCAGGCGGAGATCATGGAGCTGAAGGCGAACCCGGATCGGGCCGCCGAAGGCGTGGTGATCGAAGCGCAGCTCGACAAAGGACGCGGCCCGGTTGCCACGGTTCTCGTGCAGCGCGGAACCTTGCGAAAAGGCGACATTCTGGTCGCCGGTGGCGCTTGGGCGCGTGTGCGTGCCCTGATCAACGATCGCGGCGAGCAGGTTGATGAGGCCGGCCCGTCTGCGCCGGTCGAGGTGCTTGGTTTCCAGGAAACACCGTCAGCCGGCGATCCGTTCGCCGTGGTGGATAGCGAAGCGCGTGCGCGTGAAATCACCGAATACCGCCAGCGTCAGATCCGTGAGAAAACCGCAACCAACCTTGGTATGGCGCGCGGTTCACTTGAGCAGATGATGACGCGTTTGCAGGAATCGAACCTCAAAGAGTTCCCGATTCTGGTCAAAGGCGATGTGCAGGGCTCGGTTGAGGCCATCGCGCAAGCCGTTGAAAAGATTGGGAATGAAGAGGTTGCCGCGCGCGTGATTCACGCCGCCCCAGGTGGTGTAACCGAGAGCGATATTGCGCTCGCCGCTGCCTCCGAGGCGCCGATCATCGCGTTCAACGTGCGTGCCAACAAGCAGGCCCGTGACACGGCGCAGGCCGAAGGCATTGAGATCCGCTACTACAACATCATCTACGATCTGGTGGACGACATCAAAGCGGCCATGGAAGGTCTGCTGTCGCCGGAACGTCGCGAGACTATGCTTGGCAATGCCGAAATTTTGGAGGTGTTCAACATCACCAAGGTCGGCAAAGTGGCCGGTTGTACGGTGACCGATGGCAAAGTGGAACGTGGCGCCGGCGTGCGCTTGATCCGCGACTCGGTGGTGATTCACGAAGGCAAGCTGAAAACGCTCAAGCGCTTCAAGGACGAGGTGCCGGAAGTGAGCGCTGGCCAGGAATGCGGCATGGCGTTTGAGAACTACGATGACATTCGCAAGGGCGATGTGATCGAGTGCTTCCGTGTCGAAGAGGTCGCGCGCAAGCTCTAAGCGCGCGCCTTCTCCCGGCGTTTCTTCACGAAGGTTTTTCGATGAACCCTCCCTCTCAACGGCAATTGCGGGTTGGTGAGCTGGTCCGGCATGCGCTGTCGGATGTGCTGACGCGTGGTGATGTGCACGGGCTCGATCTCGGCGGCACGCTGGTCTCGGTGTCGGAGGTGCGCATGTCGCCGGACCTGAAGATCGCTACCTGTTTCGTGACGCCGATCGGCCCGGGTGACCCCAAGGAACTGACCAAGAAGCTTGCTGGCGGTGCGCGCGACATGCGCATGCAGATCGGCCGGCAGCTCAATTTGCGCTTCACGCCGACCCTGCGGTTCAAGCCCGATACCTCGTTCGACAGCTATGGCAAGATCGACGCGATCCTACGTTCGCCAGATGTCGCCCGCGACACCGATCCCCATCGCGGGAAAGAAGACGACGACTGATGGGCAGACGGAAGAAAGGCCGGAAGGTTTCCGGCTGGATCATCCTGGATAAGCCGGTTGGCGTAACCTCAACCCATGCCGTTTCGCGGGTGCGGCGCCTGTTCGACGCGCAAAAGGCTGGTCATGCGGGCACGCTCGATCCTCTGGCCTCCGGCGTCCTTCCGCTTGCGTTAGGGGAAGCAACGAAAACCGTTCCCTATGTGATGGATGGTGAGAAGCGGTATCTTTTTACCGTGCGCTGGGGCATAGAAACCTCCACCGATGACACCGAAGGTGAGCCGGTCGCGACGAGCGACGTGCGCCCTGACGAAGATGCCATCCTCGCGGTGCTTCCGCAGTTTGTCGGCACGATCGAACAGGTTCCGCCGGCCTTTTCGGCCAAGAAAATCGATGGCGAGCGGGCCTATGATCTGGCCCGCGATGGTGAGGTGGTGGAGCTGGAGCCGAGCACGATCACCGTCCACGACCTGGCTTATCTTGGATCGCCGGACGCGGATCGTGCGCTGTTCGAGGCCCATTGTGGCAAGGGCACCTATGTGCGCGCCATTGCCCGCGACCTTGGCCGCGCGCTCGGCACGCGCGGACATGTGACAAGCCTACGCCGCACGCAAGTTGGCCCGTTCGATGAGCATGGCACAGTGACGCTTGATCAGCTCGAAGCGATGGAAAGCCCCGAAGACCGTGACCAGCTTCTAACTCCCATGGCCGATGCGCTGGGCGATCTGCATGAAATCCAAGTGGGTTCTGGCGATGCCGCCAAGCTGCGCCGTGGCATGAGCCTTCTGGTCCGCGGGCCGACGGCCCCTGCCCATGGCGACGAGGCCTATGCGATGGATGGCGATGAGCTGATCGCAATCGGCATCATCGACTATGGCAAGTTCCTGCCCAAACGGGTGATCGTGCCAGCCGAGGGATGAGCCAAAGGGCCCGGGTCAGCGTGTAGCTTTGGCCAAGTGTGGGAAGCGCTCAGCCAGTTGGGCCCGCAAATCTGCGTTCGGGTCGGCTTTTTCGGCTGGTTTTGTCTTAGCTTTTTCCGGTGCCTTGCGGTCGATGACTTTGACACCGAGATAATTCGATCCGCGCCGCACCACCATGCAACGATATTCGCCCGGCTCATCTGAGAGTTTCAACGCAAACTCGTTGGGGATCAGTGCGGCATTCTCGGTCTTGAGCAGAAAGCCAGCGCCGGTACGGTTGCGCACCAGAACATCAAAGGTGGACATGCGATTGCCCAGAACAACAGCCGCATCAAGGAACGTGCGGCGACGGTGATCCGCGCGCCGATCATGGTCCTGATCCGTATTTACGTGTTGGGAGAGGGCAGCTGCTTGCATCGTGATTGGCCAAGATAGGTTTTCCGAGGAACCCAATTTTTAGTTTGATAAGCTTTATCGAGCCTTAAACGGGCTTGTCCTGCGCGTTTATCTTGCACCGAGGATCGCTATGACCTCGCCCGGCACGCCGTAGCTGCGAAAAACCGCTTGCTGATCGCGCAAACCGCACAGTTCGCGCTGGATGAGGTAGCCATAGACGGCTTCAGCCGCCGCGCGGCGAGCGTTTTCACGATCCTCGCCGGCGCTTTGACGCAGCGCTGCCAACGTCTCTTCAACCCGCCTGCCCGCACGACCCAGCGCAGCGGCCTTTTCCTCAAGTATTTCAACGTTGAGGGCCGTATCGACGCTGGTCTGCTTGAACTGGCGCGCATAGGAGCGGGGCGGTTGGAGGGACATTGGGTTCCTCAGGAGTCGTCAATCGAGACTAAGCGCGGCTTTGACGGTTCGGCAAGATCATACGGGATCAATCGATGAACACGGATGGTTCAGTGAACCAAGCTGTACGAACAACCTGCGAAACCTCGGCGTGCAACCGCCAACTTGATGCTTGTTACGAGCGAAGGATGAGATCATCCGTTCGCTCTTCCTCGGATAGCTTGGGCTCCAATCCTTATTTGGCTTGGTCACAGATGCGCTGAAATATGGGGTTTATGGTCGCTTCAAATCGAGAGAATGCAATTCCTAGCGCGACGTTCTTTCCGCCATCTTCGTCAATCAACGAGTACAAATGCTTTTCGAAAAAATCCTCAGGGCGTCGCGGGCAAACGCCGATATCTGATGCCTTCTTATTGTAAAACCATAATTCTCCATTGTTATCGGCGAAGCCGCCTCAATAACAACCGGGGCACGTAATGGTGTTTTTTCGGATCACTCACCGAGACGGTGCCACTACAAGCATGAGGATTGCTCGGGGTGATATCGGAGTCCTGCTACCCCTTCCCATCTGCCGCAAAACCCTCTATAGCCCCGCTATCTCTGGCGAAAATGCCATTGTACCTGACCTGCACTGGACGACATCCCGGGCAGGCCATTTTCTCTCTTCATGTTAAAGGAGTAACCCGATGTCGATTACGCTTGAGCGCAAAGCTGAGCTCATCAAAGAGTATGGCACCAAAGACGGCGACACAGGGTCGCCCGAAGTCCAGGTCGCCATTCTGACCGAACGGATCAACAATCTGACCGGTCACTTCAAAACCCACGGCAAGGACAATCACTCCCGCCGCGGTCTTCTGAAAATGGTTAGCCAGCGCCGTAAGCTGCTGGACTATGTCAAAAGTGGCGATGACGCCCGCTACCGCTCGCTGATCGAGCGTCTGGGCATCCGTCGCTAAGTACGCATAAAGCGCGCCTGGGGCTTCTCGGCGCGCTTTTGTTCTTCGCCGGTGTTGGAACCGCGAAGGCCAACCTAAACCGCCAAACCCTGTATCTCGTTCGGTCACTGGCAGGATTGCCGAGCATTGGACCCACCCGTGGCAAGCCCTTTGGGCGAAACCCTTCGTGGGAAGCCCTTTTGGGCGTTGCCAATGGTCCGTCGTCTTGCTGATGGCTTTAGAGCAACAGATTGGCGCAGACGGTACTCACACGCCCTGCATGGCACCTATCGGTGCTTGCCGCGCGTGCGGCCTTCGCATTCTTGTCGCCGGTTCTACCCGGGTCGGATCCATGGGGGATCAGACCGCTAGACCGGGGCGCGCTCCAAAGGGATCCGCGCCCGACATAAGGAACGAGAATGTTCAATCATCATAAAATCAGCCTCGATTGGGGTGGGCGGGAACTGACGCTGGAATCGGGCAAGGTTGCCCGCCAGGCCGACGGCGCCGTTATCGCCACCTATGGCGAGACCACCGTGATCGCGACCGTCGTGTCGGCGCACGCACCCAAGCCGGGCCTGGATTTCTTCCCGCTGACGGTGAACTACCAAGAAAAATTCTATGCCTCGGGCCGCATTCCCGGTGGCTTTTTCAAGCGTGAAGGCCGTCCGACCGAAAAAGAGACTCTCACCTCGCGTCTTATCGACCGTCCGATCCGCCCGCTGTTCGTTGAAGGCTACAAGCACGACACCCAGGTGATCTGCACGTGCATGTCCTACGACATGGAAAACGACCCCGATATGGTCGCGATGGTGGCCGCTTCGGCTGCGCTGACGCTGTCGGGCGTGCCGTTCATGGGCCCGATCGGTGGTGCGCGTGTCGGCCGTATCGACGGCGAATATGTGCTCAACCCGCTGGTCGACCAGATGGAAGATTCTGAGCTCGATCTTGTCGTCGCCGGCACCAATGATGCCGTGCTGATGGTCGAATCTGAAGCCAAGGAACTGCCCGAGGACGTCATGCTCGGCGCGGTCATGTTCGGTCACAGGGGCTTCCAGCCGGTGATCGATGCGATCATCCAGCTGGCCGAAAAATGCGCCAAGGAACCGCGCGACTTCCAACCGGAAGATCTCTCGGAGCTCTATGATGCCGTCAATGGCATGGTCGGCGATGATCTGGCTGAGGCCTACAAGATCACGACCAAGATGGAACGCCAGGATGCGGTCGGCAAAGCCCGCGATAAGGTGATGGCGACCTTCTTCCCGGAAGGCGCGGACAACCCGGCTTGGACCGAAACGCAGGTCAAAACCGTCTTCAAAAAGGTCGAAGCTGCCACCGTGCGCGGCAACATCCTGAAGACCAAGAGCCGCATCGATGGCCGTGACCTCGTCACCGTGCGCCAGATCGAAAGCGAAGTCGGCGTGCTGCCGCGTACCCATGGATCAGCGCTCTTTACCCGCGGTGAAACGCAGGCGATCGTTGTTGCCACGCTCGGCACCGGCGATGATGAACAGATGATCGACGGCCTGGAAGGTCTCTCCTTCGAGAACTTCATGCTGCACTACAATTTCCCGCCCTTTTCGGTTGGTGAAACGGGCCGCACCGGCTCGCCAGGCCGCCGTGAAGTGGGCCACGGCAAGCTAGCCTGGCGCGCGGTTCACCCGATGCTGCCAGCCAAAACGGAATTCCCGTACACGCTGCGCGTTGTGTCGGAAATCACCGAATCCAACGGCTCCTCCTCGATGGCCACCGTCTGCGGCACCTCGCTGGCGCTGATGGATGCCGGTGTTCCGCTGAAGGCGCCGGTTGCCGGTATCGCCATGGGCCTCATCAAAGAGGGCGATGAGTTCGCCGTTCTTTCCGATATTCTCGGTGATGAAGATCATTTGGGCGACATGGACTTCAAGGTCGCCGGTTCGGAAAACGGCATCACGTCCCTGCAGATGGACATCAAGATCACAGGCATCAACGAAGAGATCATGCAGATCGCTTTGGATCAGGCCAAAGGCGGCCGTCTGCACATTCTGGGTGAGATGGCCAAAGCCTTGGGCGAAGCGCGCGCCGAGCTAGGCGAGTTTGCCCCGCGCATCGAGCAGCTTTCGATCCCAACCGACAAGATCCGTGATGTGATCGGTTCGGGCGGTAAGGTGATCCGTGAGATCGTCGAAAAGACCGGTGCGAAGATCAACATCGAGGATGATGGCACCGTGAAAGTCGCCTCCGCAGACGGCAAGTCGATCGAGGCTGCGATCAAATGGATCAAGTCGATCACCGATGATCCCGAAGAAGGTGCGATCTATCAGGGCACCGTTGTGAAGACCGTGGACTTTGGCGCTTTCGTCAATTTCTTCGGCCCGAAAGACGGCCTGGTGCATATTTCGCAGCTGGCGCCTGAGCGTGTGAAGCAGACCACCGATGTCGTCAAAGAAGGCGACAAGGTTTGGGTGAAGCTTCTGGGCTTCGACGATCGCGGCAAGGTGCGCCTTGGCATGAAGATGGTCGATCAGGAAACTGGTGAGGAAATCACCGAGGAAGCCGCTGAATAAGCCGCTTTTCCAATCCCGCTAAACGAAAGGGCGCCGAGACATGGTCTCAGGCGCCCTTTTTGTTGCTGCAAGCGATCCCTTGCCTGTCTTCCCGGCAGCCATAGGTCTATCGAGCGTCCGACGGCACGTCTAAACCTCAGGTCACACCTTCCTTAAATCCACACGCTCGATCATGTGATCCTCGCCTTTGGTCAGCACCAAGTCGGCGCGGGCGCGGGTGGGGCGAACATTGTCGCGCAGGTTCGGTAAGTTGATGCCGTTCCAGATGTGCGTTGCGGTGGCGACCGCCTCATCATCCTTCAGCTTCGAATAGCGGTGGAAGTAGCTTTGCGGATCGGCAAAAGCCGTTTCCCGCAAACGCATGAAGCGGCGAATGTACCAGGTGCGCAGTGTGTCTTCGGCTGCGTCGATGTAGACTGAAAAGTCAAAGAAATCAGAGACAAATGGCACTGCGCGGTCCGCTTCGGATGGCGATGGCTGGCGGGCCTGAAGAACGTTCAATCCTTCGACGATGAGGATATCGGGTCGGTCAACGGATACGGTCTCGCCCGGCAGGACGTCATAGGTGAGGTGCGAATAGACCGGCGCTTCGACATGCTCGTGGCCAGCTTTGACCTTGCTGAGAAAACTAAGCAGCGCTTTGACGTCATAGCTTTCGGGAAAGCCCTTCCGGTTCATCAGGCCCTCGGACTCAAGCACGGCGTTGGGAAGCAGAAACCCATCGGTCGTGATGAGATCGACCTTCGGCGTGTTTGGCCAACGACTGAGGAGCGCCTGCAACACGCGGCTGGTGGTCGATTTGCCAACGGCAACCGAGCCCGCAACACCAATCACGAACGGCACTTTGTTGCCGTTTGAGCCGAGGAACCGTTTGGTCGCTTTGAACAACTGCTGCGTTGCCGCAACATACATGGCGAGCAGGCGCGAGAGCGGCAGATAGATCGCTTCGACCTCTTCGATCGACAGGCGATCGTTCAGCGAGCGCAGCCGGTCGATCTCTTCGGCGCCCAGCACCATCGGCTCGCCTTCACGCAGCGCGGCCCACTCTTCGCGGGTGAAACTGCGATAGGGAGATAGATCGGAACGGTTCAATTGATCCATGGCGACCCGCCTTTTTCAATGCGCGGCTCAGCACACATACCCAGCACACTTGTGCGTACTATGTGCCGCGCGCCGCCTTCTCCGCCAGACCGGACTGTCCCGTACGGCGGGCCAGCTCGGCGAGCACGGTGTTGAGCGGAATATCGGCCAGATGCAAGACCACAAGCAAATGGTAGAGGACGTCAGCGGCCTCTTTGGTGAGTTCATCGGTGTTGCCTTCCAGCGCAGCGACGATGGATTCCACCGCTTCTTCGCCCAGCTTTCGGGCAGCCTTGGGCATGCCGGCTTGAACCAGCGAGGCTGTATAGCTTTCATCGGCCGGCGCTTTGGCACGCTCAGCCAAGATCGCTTCCAGATCAGAAAGGGTAAACTCAGCCATCGGTTACGCCGGACGCATGGGGATGCCAGCCTGCATCATGTGATCTTTGACCTCGCCGATGGAGTAGGTGCCGAAGTGAAAGACCGAGGCAGCGAGCACCGCTGTTGCATGACCCTCGCGCACACCTTCGACAAAATGCTCCAGGGTGCCGACGCCGCCCGAGGCGATCACCGGAACGGTCACCGCATCGGCGATGGCCCGGGTGAGCGGCAGATCGAACCCGGCCTTGGTGCCGTCGCGATCCATGGAGGTGAGCAGGATTTCTCCAGCGCCGAGCGCGACGACCTCCTTAGCAAACTCTACCGCGTCGATCCCGGTCGGCTTGCGCCCGCCATGGGTGAAGATTTCAAACCAGGTTGATCCATCCTCGCGCACCGATTGCTTGGCGTCGATAGCAACCACAATGCATTGCGATCCGAACTTTTCGGCGGCGCGGCGGACAAAATCGCGGTCGTGTACGGCCGCCGTGTTGATCGACACCTTATCGGCGCCGGCCACCAGCAGATTGCGGATGTCATCCAAGGTGCGCACGCCGCCGCCGACCGTCACCGGCATGAAGCAGTGTTCGGCGGTTTCACGGACCACATCCAGGATGATGCCGCGATCTTCGTGGCTGGCGGTAATGTCGAGAAAGCAAAGCTCGTCCGCTCCCGCCGCGTCATAGGCTTTGGCGGCTTCGACCGGATCGCCGGCATCGACCAAATCGACGAAGTTCACGCCTTTGACGACGCGACCGTCCTTGACGTCGAGACATGGAATGACACGGGGTTTGAGGCTCATGATGTCTCTGCGTCGATTTTATGTTTCCCGTCCTCAGCGCTTCGCGCCTGCGGGCGAGGTGTGCAGCCATCCTTGATGTCCAAAAACGGGATGACACGGGGTTTGAGGCTCATATCTCGTCATGGCCGGGCTTGACCCGGCCATCCAGCTTTCAAGGGTTCATTCTGCACAAACA
>JBKAGN010000027.1:0-46264 GCA_046290415.1 Hyphomicrobiales bacterium | reverse complement strand
CAGAGATGCGGCACCAAGAGGCTGGAGGCTGCCAAATAGAACAGGCTGACAACGACCATCAGCCAGCAGGCAAGTTTGGCGAAGCGTCGGACCAGCAGGGCGAAGGCGAGCATGACGTCGATGAACGACCAAAAGACAACACTCGCTTGCGCCATCGGTGTGGCCCAACCGGCGGCGGTCAAAACTGCGGCGGCGTCGTTCAATTGGAGAAGACCGACAATCCCCGCACTCAGCCAGAACACAAACAGAGTGGCGATGATGATGGGGAACAGCAACGCTAGGCGGGAGGCAAGGCGATCCTCAGCGGTGGCGGACATGGATTGCAGTGTAGCATGAAGGTCGTGCAAAGGCTGGCCGCCGGCCTTTCGCCAGGCCTGTGTGTCGCCCACCACCCCGCCGCGAAGCGTATCGACGGCCGTTGATCGCAGGGCCGGGCGCCAGCCCAGTGTGCCGAGTCCGTCGGCAGCTTTTGTTACAAGCCTGACAAACCAGTCGGGTGCTCGCCAAGTCCACCGGGCGGGTTGGAAGCCCAACCAGACGCGGTGTGCAGCGATGATCTCGGCCAGCGTATGGGTCTTGTCTTCGACCAGATCGCACTCGGTTCCTGGAGGAATCTGGCCAGCAATGGCGTTCGCAACCGCCTCCGCCACGTCGCTTAGTGCGATGGTTTGGACAGGCGCGTCGGCGACGGCCAACGGTTGGACGAGGGGTGCGGCGGCCAACATGCGGATGAGGGCGGTGCCGCCATAGGCGTTGGGCGCGATCACGAGGCCAGGGCGGAAGATCCACCAATCGACGCTGGAGTCTCTCACTGCCTGATCGCCCAGCGCCTTGGTTCTCATAAAGGCCGTCGACGCTTCGGGTTCTGCGCCGACAGCCGATATTTGAACAATCTTGGTGTTGGAAGTGCTGCAAGCCTCAGCCAGCGCAGCAATGGCACGATGTTGAACCAGGTCGGTACTGTCGCTGCCGCCATCCTGCAAGGCGCCGGCGCAGTTTACCACCATGTCGATGCCCGCCAGCTTTGGCAGCCAGGCTTGCGGTGATTGCAGGTTTCGCAGGTCAGCGATGATCCAGGACAGAAACGGCAGTGTGCGTTTGGCGGTTTGGGCGTTTCTGCCCAGACCCGTTACATCGAACCCTTGCGCGATGAGATGGTGGCAAACGCCCGCTCCAATCAGGCCATACGCGCCGAGAACAAGTATGCGGGGCTGCTTAACCTTGCTGATGCTCATGATTTTGGTCTGGCCGCCACAATCGGTTCTCATCGTGTTTGGATCTTAGCGTATAGCCTGCTTGCACGGTGTTGGCGGGGGGTCTAGGAACTTTGTCGCGTAATCACCCTTGCATTGAAGGATCAAACTACCATGGCTTTCCTCGCCGACTCGCTTGCCCGCATCAAGCCTTCCGCCACGATCGCGGTGACCAACAAGGCGCGTGAGCTGAAGGCAGCCGGGCGCGATGTGATCGGCCTGGGGGCAGGGGAGCCGGACTTCGACACACCCGATAATATCAAGCAGGCGGCGATTGCGGCAATCCAAGACGGCAAGACGAAATACACAGCTGTCGACGGCATTCCGGAGCTGAAGGCTGCGATTTCGGCCAAGTTCAAGCGCTACAATGGCCTGGATTATGACGCCAGCCAGATCACCGTCGGCACGGGCGGTAAGCAGGTGCTTTACAACGCGCTGGTCGCGACCCTCAACGAGGGCGATGAAGTGCTGATCCCGACGCCCTATTGGGTGAGCTACCCGGACATGGTGCTGCTCGCCGGTGGCACTCCGACCTTTGTCGAGACGTCGATGGAGACCAGCTTCAAGCTGACCGCGGAGGCGTTGGACGCAGCGCTGACCGACAAGACGAAGTGGTTGATCTTCAACTCACCGTCGAACCCGTCGGGCGCGGCCTACAGCCATGATGAGCTGAAGGCGTTGACGGATGTGCTGCTGAAATACCCCAATTGCTGGATCATGACCGACGATATGTACGAGCATCTGGTCTATGATGATTTCCAGTTCGCAACGCCCGCACAGGTCGAGCCGCAGCTCTATGACCGCACGTTGACCGTGAACGGGGTCTCCAAAGCCTATGCGATGACCGGCTGGCGGATTGGTTATGCTGGTGGTCCGGCCCATCTCATTAAGGCGATGGCGAAAATCCAGTCGCAATCGACGTCGAACCCGTCCTCGGTCTCGCAATGGGCGGCGGTGGAAGCGCTGAACGGCACGCAAGACTTCATCGCCCCCAACAATGCGATCTTCAAACGGCGGCGCGACCTGGTGGTGTCCATGCTCAACCAGGCGAGCGGGATCGATTGCCCGACGCCTGAGGGGGCCTTCTACGTCTATCCCTCCTGCGCAGGCTGCATGGGCAAGACCGCGCCATCGGGCAAGGTTCTTGAAACCGACGAAGACTTCGTCACCGAGCTTCTGGAAACCGAAGGCGTAGCCGTCGTGCAGGGTTCAGCTTTCGGACTTGGGCCCAATTTCCGCATTTCCTACGCGACCTCCGATGAGGCGCTGGAAGAAGCTTGCATGCGCATCCAGCGGTTCTGCGGGAATTTGAAGTAGCGCTCTATTCTTGGCGTTGGGCCTGCGGCCCAGCCGCATGTCTTTGCTCTGGTCCTGCGGCCCAACCGCATGTCTTTGCTCTGGGCCTGCGGCCCAACCGCATGGTGTCATCCCGGACGGCGAAGCCGATCCGGGATCGGCCCTGCCATGATGGGCAAAGACGACCCTATCCTTCGTCATCTCTGTGCTTGTCACAGAGATCCATGCCCATGAGTGCTTTGAAAGCGCTGTCGTGCAGGTAGGCGCACTGAAATGGACCCCCGCCACAAGGGCGAGGGTGACGACCAACATTGTGGTGCGACTGGTGTCTCATCTGTCCTAACGCCCTTGTGAGTGGACGGTGATGGGCGGCGGGCTTATCTGTTGGTCAAATGCTAACAGACAAGGTGCAGCCATGCTGATCCGATCGAAAAAACGTTGGGAATTGCCCGAAAGCGCGGCAACGGCGGAGGGTGTCTATCTCAACCGCCGCAACCTGATGAAGGGTGCCCTGGCGCTGGGTGCCGCCGGGACCGCGCTTGGCGCGACGACCCGCGAAAGCCAAGCTCTGTTCGGGTTGTTCGAAGGCGAGGGTGGGAGCGACGTGCCGCTGACGGTCGAGGGCGATCCAACCGCCGATCTTTATCCGGCTTTCACCAATCCAAGTTTTGCCAGTGCCGGGCGACCGCTGACCGATGAGTTGGACGCCGCGACGTACAACAATTTCTACGAATTTGGGTCGCACAAGGGGATCTGGCGCGCCGCGCAAGACCTTGAGACCCGACCCTGGATGGTGGCTTTCGACGGCATGGTGGAAGAAGAACGGCAGGTCGATATCGACACGCTTATCCGCGCCATGAGCCTGGAAGAGCGCGTCTATCGTCACCGCTGCGTGGAAGCCTGGGCGATGACCGTGCCCTGGACCGGGTTTGCGATGCGCGATCTGGTTGCCTATGCCCGCCCGCTATCGTCAGCCCGCTACGTGGTGATGGAGACCTTCAACGATCCAGACATGGCGTCCGGCCAGCGTCAGAGCTGGTATTCGTGGCCGTACACCGAGGGCCTGACGATTGAAGAGGCGACGCACGATCTGGCGTTCATGGTGACAGGCGTCTACGGCAAGCCGGTGGCCAAGCAATATGGCGCGCCGCTGCGGTTGGCGGCTCCGTGGAAGTATGGCTTCAAAAGCGCCAAGAGCCTTGTGCGCTTCACGTTCACCGACCAACGCCCGCTGACCTTCTGGGAAGAAGCCAACGCCAACGAGTATGGTTTTTGGGCCAATGTGAACCCCGAAGTCCCGCATCCGCGTTGGAGCCAGGCAACCGAACGGTTGCTCGGCGTGGAAGATCGCGTGCCGACGCAGATCTACAATGGTTATGGTCCTGAAGTTGCCGAGCTTTACAGCCAGATCGAGGACCCGCGCCTGTTTATGTAGGTCGCATTCAGGCTCCACCACTCCCTTTTACAAGGGCGCGTCCGGCAATTGCCATGGCGCGCCCTTTGCTGTTTGATCGCCGCGCGGTGCGCCGGAGGGCTTAGGTTGAGAAATCAATCAGTGCGCGCCGTGTCCCGTTCATCCAGCATGGAGATTTCGCCGTGACACGCCTTTTGGCCCTGCTTCCCTTGACCGCTGCGCTGCTTTTGGCGGCGTGCGATGATCAAAACGCCGATCAGGCGGAAGGTCCGGAGCTCAACGAATATGATTCGCCCGAACCTGCCGCCCCAACCTCAGAGGAAGAGGAGGTCGCCGATGCGCCGCCCACCGATCTGACGCCTGCCGAAGAGGCTGTCGACATCGTTCAAGATGCGGCGGGTGCGCTGACCAATTTGGCAGCCGAGCAGCTTAACCAGGTGACCGATGGTCAACCGCTCGACGAAGCAGCTTCGGAGCTTGCCAGCGATGTGGTGACCTCGTTGAGCGACCAGCTTGAAAACGCCAGCGAGGGCTTGTCGCAAATCGCAAACGACTTGGCGGGCGCCGCCAGCGAGACCGCTGATGCGGTGCAAGAGGGTGCCCAGGACCTGGCCAGCGATGCGGCAACGACCGCTGGTGATGCGGTTGAGGCAACCCAGGATGCGGCCCAAGAGGCGTCTCAGGAGTTGGCTGCCGCTGCCGACGAGGTGATGACGGCCGATGTCGATTGGCAGAGCGCCTTTTCGCCGGATGTTCCCTACTACAACCTCTCTGAGGAGCCGGTCACCGCGTACACCGAGCCCAATGGCACGGAGGTTGCCGGAACCGTTGCCCCAGGCAGTGGCGGCTTTATCGAGACGTGCAACGAGTCGCTGGATTGGTGTCTGGTGCCCTTTGGCGAAGACGGCGAGAGCGGTTGGGTCGATATGTCGGCCTTTGGCGGTGTCGCCAACTAGAGTCCTGATCCTAGCCGCCAGAGACTTGGCATCATGACGCTTGAAACCATGCTCGCGCTGATCGGGGCGACCGCCGTCTTGGTGGCGATCCCCGGTCCCAACCTTGCGCTTTTCATCGCCAACACGCTCGCGCATGGCTATCGCGCCGGGGCTGTCACCGTGCTTGGTACGGCAAGCGGCATTGCCGTTCAGTTGAGCCTGGTGCTGGTTGGGTTGGCGGCAATGCTGGCTGTTGCCGCCTCAGCGCTGGTCTGGCTGAAATGGGCCGGCGTTGCCTACCTGCTCTATCTTGGGTTGGTGAGTTGGCGGCGTGCCGACGCTGGTCTCAAAACGCCTGAAGCGGTCAGCGCGTCCAAGACCCGGCTCTTCCTTCAGGGCCTGATGCTGTCGATCGTCAATCCGAAGACGCTGCTCTTCAATGTGGCGTTCATCCCGCAATTCGTGCGCGTGGAGGATGGTGCCAGCGGCCTTCTGGTGCCTGCCCTGGTCTATCTGACGGTGATCTTGATCGGTGATTTGCTCTGGGTGGCGTTTGCCGGATCCGCGCGCCCGGCGATCTTGCGGCTCGGCAAGCTGCGCCACAAACTCACAGGCGGATTGTTCGTAGCCTCGGGCGTTGGCTTGGCCCTGGCGCGCGTGGAGCGATAAAAAAACGCCGGGCGATCTGGTCACCGTGAAGGTGTGATCAAGCCCGGCGTTTGGAGTTGAGGACGACGCGTCCGAGGGGTGGAGCGTCGTCTCGAGGGGAACAGCGGTCGGCGCAGGGAGGGACGCGCCTTCATGACCGTGTTGGAAAGATATCTAAGCGATTGCTGCCGAACCGCAATAAACAAGCTAGCATGTCAGTTATGCATCTGGCGCATGACTGACACATGGAATCCACAATCTCGCATAGCTCGCTGATATCGCTGCGAAAAAACTTACACTTCAAGTGCAGTGTTATACGTGAAGGCCCTTATCTTCCTGTCGAGAGTCAGGCGCATCGCTCATGCAGAATCCATCCCTAACCGCTTGAAAGAGGGCAAAAAGCACCGCTCAAGCTCTCAGTGAGAATCAGGATGATTTGCCGGTATTGACCGGCGGCGTCAGTAATTCCAGCGGCGCGCATTCGCCAACAGGAAGTCACGGAACACCATGACCCGAGCCGAATTGCGCATCTCTTCAGGGTAGACGAAATAGGTGTCGAAGAAGGGCAGATTCTCGCCTTCCAACTCGATAGGGACGAGGTTCTTGTCGTCCTCGACAATATAGTCCGGCAACATGGCGATACCGACGCCGCGCAGACAGGCTTTGCGCAGGCCGTAAACATTGGTGATGCGCACCTGGGCGCGGCGCGGATTGTCTTCCTCGCGACCGGCTGTTTCCAGATAGTTGATGTTGCGCAGATAGGGCGGTGCCGGGTAGCCGTAGCTCAAGATCACATGATCATCGAGCTCCTCGACAGTCGTCGGTTGGCCATGGCGCTTGATGTATTCTGGCGCGGCGTAAACATGAAAATGCACCGTGAAAAGGCGCCGCTGGACAAGATCGGGCTGGGTGGGTTGGCGCAGCCGGATGGCAACATCAGCCTCGCGCATCGACAGATCGAGCTCATCATCGTTGAGGATGAGTTCCAGCTGGATGCCAGGATAAAGCTCGCGAAAATCCTGCAGGCGTGCTGTTAGCCAGGTCGAGCCAAGACCGACCGTCGTCGTGACGCGCAACGTGCCGGTCGGCTGGTTTTTGGAATCCGACAAACGTGTGCGAACGCGGTCTAGCTTCTGCAACACCTCGTGGGCGGTGCGATAGAGCAGCTCACCCTGTTCGGTGAGGACCAGGCCGCGCGCATGACGGTGGAAGAGCTTGACGTTGAGATCGGCTTCGAGCGCCGAAACCTGCCGACTAACCGCCGACTGGCTCATGTGGAGCCCATCGCCGGCATGGGTAAAGGAGCCGGCTTCGGCGGCTGCATGAAAGATGCGCAGCTTATCCCAATCCATCACCGCAGCGGTGTCGTCATGGACGATGATGCGGCCGGAATTGGGCATGGGTCATTTCCTCTCAAGGCTCGCTTGCAGTAACCCTCAAGCAGCGCCTCGGTGAAACCCGATGCGGTGGCTCAAGGCACGGCTATTCAGCGGCCTGTTGCAAGCTTTCATGTTCGGCGAGATATTTTTCCGCTTCCAGGGCAGCCATACAGCCAAGGCCGGCTGCCGTCACGGCCTGGCGATAAATATCGTCGGTCACGTCGCCGGCAGCAAAGATGCCCGGCACGCTGGTGGCTGTGCTGTCGGGCGCGGTCCACAGATAACCATTGTCCTTTTGCTTCAGCTTGCCTTCAAACAGGCTGACGGCAGGCGCGTGGCCTATCGCGATGAAAACGCCGTCGGTCGGGTGATCCATGGTTTCGCCGGTAACGGTGTCCTTCAGGTGCAGATGCGTGACATGGGCTGGGAAGCCTGTTTCCCCACGAATCTCCTCGACCTGCTTGTTCCAAAGCACTTTGATTTTGGGGTGCTTGAGAAGGCGATCCTGGAGGATTTTCTCCGCGCGCAATTCGTCGCGGCGATGGATGAGCGTGACCTCATTGCAGAGATTGGCAAGGTAAAGTGCTTCTTCCACGGCCGTGTTGCCGCCACCAACCACAGCCGCGTTCTTGCCGCGATAGAAAAATCCGTCGCAGGTTGCGCAAGCCGACACGCCGCCGCCCATGAAGGTCTGCTCAGATGGAAGGCCAAGCCATTTGGCCTGCGCACCGGTGGCGATGACAATCGAGTCAGCGGTGTAGGTCGCGCCGCTGTCGCTTTGGCAAACGAACGGGCGTGTTGTGGTGTCCACGTCTGTGATGATGTCCTGCACGAATTGCGTGCCGACATGTTCGGCCTGCGCCTTCATTTGCTCCATGAGCCAGGGCCCCTGGATGACATCGGCAAAGCCTGGATAGTTTTCCACGTCGGTGGTGATGGTAAGCTGGCCGCCGGTTTGCAGGCCGGAGACGAGAACCGGTTCCAGCATCGCGCGGGCGGCGTAGATCGCGGCGGTGTAACCAGCCGGGCCGGACCCGATGATGAGAACCTTGGTGTGAAGCGTTTGCGACATGAGCGTGAGCCTTGAGATCGGATCAGGTGCGCGGCACTGGGCTGGGGTGCAGTCTTGGCCTGCGCGTTTCTAGCGCAAAAGATAGGCACGCTTGGGCTGGCTGCCAAGCGCTGGGGCCTCTGGGTCACCGGGTCGTGATGGCTTATCCCCGACTAAGGCGGCTCAGCGCCAGTCTTTCAGTCTTGCCCGGATGGCATCGGCGATCACAGGCGTGGCGTCGATGGGTGGCTGCGTCTGGGTGAAATCGGCTGGTCCGGGGGCGGTGATGGTGCCTTCGCGTTCCATCGAATCGAGAAAACGCGTGAACTTTTTTGGCAGCCCCGCCGGTCGAAAAACCATGGTGTGTCTGCCGGCAGCTAGCGCCTCGGACACCATATTGTGGCTGTCGCCGGTGACCAGAAATGCATCGCACGCGCCGAGCATGCCCGGGTAGGGATTGTCGCCCGTGCCATCCCAAACCCAAATGTGCCGGTGGACCGCGGCCAGCGCCTCGGTGAGCGCCGGCGGGGTGCGCCGTGAGGGCGTGATAAGAATGCTACCAGCGCCTTCACTGCCTGCGCGCAACGCGTCCACGAGCCGATCGATGGTGGCCTGTTCATAGGTCACGCGCTTGCTCGCGCCGCCAAGAAGAACCCCGAGCCAGGGGCGTGGATAGCGGGTCAGCTGCGCGCGCAGGTTGCTGGCGGCCTTGGCGCGGCGTGCGGCGGTGTGGCCATGTGGCCCAGTCGCGGTGGTGATTACGTTCGCTCCGCGCAATCTGTCATGTTCAGGCACCCAGATGAGGTCGGCGGTGCCTCTGCCTGTGCGCGGGTCTTTGAGAAACACGGTGAGCGTCGCGTCTCCCCAGCGTTTTTTGATCGTTTTCAGATAAGGCGCGGCGCGCCGGCCCGAGGCGAGCACCACGTCAGGCGGATCGGAGATTTCGGTCAGAGCCGCATGAAAGGCGCTGTCGCCCGATGATGACCCAAACATGGCCGCCAGCGCGCTTGGCTTCACGATGATTTCCACAGCCGTCGCACCAAGCGCCCCGGCGACGCCGCGACACTGGGCCAGATCGCCCATTTTGCCGTCTGTCACGATGAGAACGCGCAGCCTCTTAGTGGCGCTGGCATTCTGGTCTGCTCGAAATTCAGCCATTTGCTCTGCTTGAAAGCCAGCCGTGAAGCTGTCAATCAAAGACTTGCGCAATAATGTTGCGCCTGCGGCATGCAATATGACCACGACAAGAGAAATGACAAACGGGCCCGGTGATGAAGGCGCTTCTGGACGATATCGATTGGCACATCCTCGCCGAGCTTCAGGGCGACGGGCGGATGACCAATGTCGAGCTGGCGCGCCGGGTTGGGATTTCTGCACCGCCCTGCCTTCGTCGGGTGCGGGCGCTGGAAGAGGCTGGCCTCATCCGTGGCTATCGCGCGCTGCTGGATGAAAAGGCGCTTGGTTACGATGTGGTCGCCTACGCGATGGTTGGGCTGGTCAATCAGTCGGAGAGCGATCTGGTGGCGTTTGAGGCGCGCGTTGCGAGCTGGTCGATGGTGCGCGAGTGCTATGCGATCTCAGGCGATGTGGACTTCATCCTGAAATGCGTGGCGCAGGACTTTTCCGCCTTCCAAGCCTTCATCATCGAAGAGCTGACCAAGGCCGACAACGTTTCGACCGTGCGCACCGCTTTGACCCTTCGCCGGGTGAAGGATGCCGGCGTCGCGCCGATAGGATGACGGCCTAGACGTGCTGGTCGACAAGGATAGGATTGCCGTCCGGATCGATCACGACAAAGCTTCCTGGGCCGCTGCCTGATTCATCCACTTCGGATTCAAGTGGAATGCCTTTGGCCTTCAGGTCTGCCTGTATCTCTCTGACATCCTTGAAGCCCTCAAGGTTTTTGGCATCTTGATCCCAGCCGGGATTGAAGGTCAGCATCGGCTTGTCGAACATACCCTGGAACAGGCCTATGATCGTGTCGCCGTTTTTCAGGATCATCCAGCCTTGGTCGGAATAGTCACCCATGGTGGTGAACCCAAGCGCCTCATAGAAGACCTTGGATTTTGCCAGATCTTTGACCGGCAGGCTGATGGAAAAGGCACCAAGGTCCATGGGATGCTCCTGCTGTTTGGCTGCAATGGGACGATAGCACGACCTGCGGCAGAAAATTACCTTGCCTGCCTCACATTTGAGTGTTGCGCGCAGTGGTCGCAAATCGGGTGGCTGTACCTTTCTGCGGGTTCCAAGGTGGCCGGGTCAATAAAAGGAGCCCGCCCATGTCATTCGTCGTCACCGGCCTGCCTGCTGAGCGTTTTGCCCATCTTTACGGTCTGTCAGATGCAAATTTGGCTGCCCATGGCGCCATCCGTTACACCGCAGACAGCAATCCGGGTTTTCCAGACCGTGTGGAGATGCGCGATGCGGAGCTTGGCGAGACATTGCTGCTGGTCAACCATGCGAGCGTGCATCAGGACACGCCCTACAAAACCTCGCATGCGATCTTTGTTCTGGAAGGCGCGCGAACGAAATACCGGGCTGTTGATACGATCCCGGACGTCATGCATCGGCGCCTGCTTTCGCTGCGCGCCTTCGATCCCGATGGCATGATGCTGGACGCGGCATTGGCCGAAGGCGATGCAATCGGTGACGTTGCGCGTCGGTTGCTTGATGACCCGGCGGTCGATCGCATCCACGCGCATTATGCGATGCGTGGATGCTATGCCGGGATGATCACCCGTAACTGATCTTCAGAATCTCAAAGGCGCGTTTGCCGCCAGGCGCGGCAACTTCCACGCTGTCGCCGACCTTCTTGTTGATCAGCGCGCGGGCAATGGGTGAGGAGAGCGAGATTTTGTTCTGCTTGATGTCCGCTTCGACGTCACCGACGATGATGTAGGTTTTTTCCTCGTCGGTTTCTTCATCAACGATCAAAACCTTGGCAGAGAATTTCACCGTGTCGCCCGACATTTTGGCCGGATCGATGACATCGGCGCGCGCAATGATGCTCTCAAGCTCGTTGATGCGGCCTTCGTTCAGGCTCTGCTGCTCTTTGGCGGCGTGATATTCGGCGTTCTCGGACAGGTCACCATGGGCGCGCGCCTCGGCAATCGCCGCTATGATGCGCGGGCGATCCTCGGCCTGACGGCGCTGAAGCTCTTCTTTCAGAGCTTCATGGCCTTTGATGGTCATCGGAACCTTTTCCATGGGTCCTATCCTTCAAAACGAATGCGTGCGGCGAGAAGGCTCGCCGCCCAAGAGTGATTGGCTGCTTTTGAGAAAATAAGCGGCCGCTTATGCCAGCGCTGACATATAATCCTGCAACGGTTTGACTGCAATGTCACCGGATAAAACCGCGTCAATGGCCTGCGTCGCGGCGTTGGCTCCAGCCACAGTGGTGTAGTAGGGTACCTTTTGCACAAGCGCGGCCTGGCGTAGCGAGCGAGAGTCCTCCAGCGCCTTCTTGCCTTCGGTGGTGTTGAAGACGAGCTGGACATTGCCGTTTTTGATCGCATCGACAATGTGCGGGCGGCCTTCGAGCACCTTGTTGACGCGCTCGGTCGCGATGCCCTGGTCGGCGAGAAAACGTTGCGTGCCCGAGGTCGCTAAAATGTCGAAGCCGAGATCGACCAACAGCCGGATGGCGTCGAGCGCCTTGGGTTTGTCACTGTCGCGCAGAGACACAAAGACATTGCCAAGCAGCGGCACATTCGAACCGGCGCCAAGCTGGCTTTTGGCAAACGCGTAACCAAAGCTCGTGTCGATGCCCATCACCTCGCCGGTGGAGCGCATTTCCGGCCCGAGAATGGTGTCCACGCCGGGGAACCGGGCAAACGGGAAGACGGCTTCTTTCACGGCAATGTGCGGTAGACCGCGATGTTGCGGCGCGCGGCCATAGGCGGTCAGGGTCGGTTCCAGCGCCTCGCCTGCCATCACCCGTGAGGCGATCTTGGCAATCGGCGCGCCGATGGTTTTCGCGACGAACGGCACGGTGCGCGAGGCGCGCGGGTTCACTTCCAGCACATAGATGTCGCCGTTCTTGATGGCGTATTGCACGTTCATCAGGCCGCCGACATTGAGCGCCAAGGCGAGCTTTTTGGTTTGCGTTTCCAGCTCATCAAGCGTCGCGTCGGACAGGGTGTGGGCGGGCAGGGCGCAGGCTGAGTCACCGGAATGAATGCCGGCTTCCTCGATATGCTCCATGATGCCGCAAACGGTCACCGTCTTGCCATCGCAGAGGGCATCGACATCCACTTCCACGGCGTCGGCCAAATAGCCGTCGATGAGCACTGGACTATCGCCGGAGACCACGACCGCCTCGCGCATATAGCGATCAAGGCTTGCATCATCGCGCACGATCTCCATGGCGCGGCCACCGAGCACATAGGAAGGACGCACCACCACGGGGTAGCCGATTTGCTCGGTGATCTGCTTGGCTTCCTCGTTGGAGCGGGCAATGCCGTTGGGCGGCTGTTTCAGGCCAAGCTCGTTCAGCAGCTTTTGGAACCGGTCACGGTCTTCTGCCAGGTCAATCGCGTCCGGCGACGTGCCAAGGATCGGAATGCCAGCCTCTTGAAGCGCGTGGGCAAGCTTCAGCGGGGTTTGGCCACCGAATTGCACGATAACGCCGTGCAGCGTGCCTCTGGTTTGCTCCAGGGTCAGGATTTCCAGCACGTCTTCTGCCGTCAATGGCTCAAAATAGAGCCGATCAGAGGTGTCATAATCGGTGGAAACCGTCTCCGGGTTGCAGTTGATCATGATCGCTTCGTAGCCTGCATCCTTCAGCGCAAAGGCTGCGTGGCAGCAGCAATAATCGAACTCGATGCCTTGGCCGATCCGGTTCGGACCGCCGCCCAGGATCACGACCTTTTTGCGGTCTGACGGTTGTGCCTCGTTAGCAGGCGCGTCACCGAACGGGTTCTCATAGGTTGAATACATGTAGGCGGTGGGGGAGGCGAATTCCGCCGCGCAGGTGTCGATGCGCTTGAACACCGGGCGCACATTGAGAGCCAGCCGGTGGGCTTTGACGTCCGCCTCGCTTTGGCCGGTCAGGGCGCCAAGCCGGGCATCGGAGAAGCCATTGGCTTTAAGGTTGCGCATCCATTCGGCATTGTCCGGCAGGCCATGGGTTTTCACCCGCGCTTCCAGATCGATGATCTGCCGCAGCTGGCCGATGAACCAGGGATCGATCTTGCAGGCGGCATGGACCTGTTCGTCCGTTGCGCCGGCGCGCATGACCTGCGCGACCTTCAACAGCCTGTCCGGCGTCGGGGTCGAAATCGCTGCGCGGATGACGTTTTTGTCGTCATCGCCGCCAAGGCCTTCGATATGTTGGTCGTCTAAGCCAGAAAGCCCGGTCTCCAATCCGCGCAGGGCTTTTTGCAGGCTCTCGGTAAAGGTCCGGCCGATGGCCATGACTTCGCCAACCGACTTCATGCTGGTCGTCAGCACCGGGTCGGCATCGGGGAACTTCTCGAACGTGAAGCGTGGGATTTTGGTGACCACATAGTCGATGGTCGGCTCAAAGGCTGCCGGGGTCGCACCGCCGGTGATGTCATTGTCGAGTTCGTCAAGCGTATAGCCGACCGCAAGCCGCGCGGCGACTTTGGCGATCGGAAAGCCAGTGGCTTTGGAGGCCAGAGCGGATGAGCGGGAGACGCGCGGGTTCATCTCGATGACGACCATGCGTCCATCTTCGGGGTTCACCGCGAACTGCACGTTGGAGCCGCCGGTTTCCACGCCAATTTCGCGCAGCACCGCCAGCGAGGCGTCGCGCATGATCTGATATTCTTTGTCCGTCAGCGTCAGGGCCGGGGCGACGGTGATCGAGTCGCCGGTATGCACGCCCATCGGGTCGACGTTCTCAATGGAGCAGATGATGATGCAGTTGTCGGCTTTGTCGCGGACAACCTCCATCTCATACTCTTTCCAACCGAGTACCGATTCTTCGATCAGCACCTCGTTGGTCGGCGAGGCATCGATGCCGCCTTCTACGATCTGCAGAAACTCTTCGCGGTTGTAGGCGATGCCGCCGCCGGTGCCGCCGAGCGTAAAGGAGGGGCGGATCACGGTTGGCAGGCCGACCATGTCAAGCAAGTTCAGCGCTTTGGCCAGACCCTCTGGCGAGAGTTCGCGGATCGGGTTGCCTGCACGATCGAGGATCGGCTTGCCATCGGGGTCGAGCTTGTCGCGTAGCGAGCCTTTTAGCGTTTCGCCGCGCGGGGTCTCCAAGCCGATCTTCATCATCGCTTCGCGAAAAAGCTCGCGGTCTTCGGCCTTGTCGATGGCCTCTGCCGTCGCGCCGATCATCTCCACGCCGAATTCTTCCAGAACGCCCATTTTGCGCAAGCTGAGCGCACAGTTGAGCGCCGTTTGTCCGCCCATCGTCGGCAGGATCGCATCGGGGCGCTCCTTGGCGATGATCTTGGCAACCACCTCCGGCGTGATCGGCTCGACATAGGTGGCGTCGGCCAAATCCGGATCGGTCATGATCGTCGCCGGGTTGGAGTTGACCAGGATGATCCGATAACCCTCGGCCTTCAGCGCCTTACAGGCTTGCGTGCCGGAATAGTCGAATTCGCATGCCTGACCGATGATGATCGGTCCTGCGCCCACGATCAGAATGGACTGGATGTCGGTACGTTTTGGCATGGTGGTTTGGTCGGCTCGCGGTCAGGGGGAAGCTGGAAGGGAGGGTTTAAAAGAGGTGATTGGGGCTGGTGTGGCATGCGCGTCTCAGCCGCGCATACGTTTTGACGCATGGTCGCGGCCAAATCGGCGCATCAAAGGGGCTGAAACGGCTCTATAGAGACCAAGTGCGCGGTTGGAAAGAGATGGAGAGGTGACAGAGCGTGGAAGCTGTGGGTGCCTAGTCAAACCCTGGTCGCTCGCTTTGAAAACAAACGGTCAGTCGCGGCCCGTTTCGCTCATTGGGAGCGGTGGTGGTTGCCCGTGGCCGTTGGCCTCATCGGCATGTGCTGCAGGACCGTCATGGAGCCCGTTCGACGCGGCGGGAAGTAAGGCGTTGCGATGCACAAAAGTGCGCGCGAATGGCGCTTCCCCGAGCACATTTTCGCCGTCGTAGTCAGCGACGCCGGCTTCCAGGGCGTAGCAGGCAAGGCGAACGGATTTGGGAATCGAGACGTGTTTGCCGCTACGGCTGCCTGTTTCGTAGTACTGAATCATGCGCTTCTTCAGGCCCAGAAGGTCAGCGGCGTCCTTCTGTTTTAGGCCGAGGCGTTTGCGCCACTCGCGAAAGGCCTCCGCTGGCATCGGATTGGCGTCATCGTCCTGCGTTTTTTTGCCGTGTTTGTCAGCCATTCCCAATCCATTGAGTCGCACTGTGTGCGCAAAAATGTGCACTGAGTGCATTTTTGCCCTTGTACAAGGTGCAAAATGTGCATATACCCTCCGATAAAGCGTACTGAGTGCGCCGGGTCAAGCCTCGGCTCGTGATACCTACGATCATGGTTCACGCGCCCAACAACAAGAAAGGATGCGCCATGTTGACGGATATGATTGTTCACCGCTCGATGGTCGAACCGCGCCGTCCGGATTTGCATCGCCACGCGACGTTTTCGTGCTCTTGGCATGCGATCATGCGATATGTCGGCATCGACTGGTAGGGTTTCCACCGGTCTCCTTCGATAGACTTTGAAATGCGCCGCGTTTAGGACCAGCTCCTAGCGCGGCGTTTTTCGTTTTTGCGTTGCCATTGGCCTTGCTCTTGGCTCATGGGGTTGGCAGTTTGCCGCCAGTGTTGATGACAAGGGACAGGCCCAGGCATGCGTTGGCGAAACATGAGACGCAGCACCAAAGTGCGCGATTTACGGCGCGCCTCGCGCTCTCCAAGTGGCATGGGTGGGTCACGCATGCGTATCCCATCTGGGCGGCGCGTGCGCATTCCGTCCGGGCGTGGATCGCGTGCTGGTGGTGGGCTTGGCCTTGGCGGCATCGTGGTGATGGTGGTCATTGCCTGGGCACTTGGCATCAATCCGCTGACGCTTCTGACCGGCGGCACAACGGGCGGCGGTGGTCAGTTTTCGCCCGCGCCACAGCAGACAAGTGAGCCCTTCAATCCGGGGCAGGGCGATGAGGTGGCCGACTTTGCTTCGCGCGTTCTTGGCGACACAGAAGATGTGTGGGCGGTCAAGTTCGATGAGCGCGGCATGCGTTACGAGCCGCCGACGCTGACACTGTTTTCAGGTCAGGTTCAGTCGGCCTGCGGGTTTGCTAGCTCCGCCAGCGGGCCGTTTTACTGCCCACCCGATCGCGGCGTTTTTCTCGATTTGTCGTTTTTTGCCGAGTTGTCACGGCGCTTCGGCGCGCCTGGCGACTTTGCGCAAGCCTATGTGATCGCTCATGAGGTGGGTCATCACATTCAGAACCAGCTTGGTATTCTCGGACGTTTCAACGAGGCGCGTAGGCGAATGTCGGAACGCGATGCCAATGCCATGTCGGTGCGGGTGGAGTTGCAGGCCGACTGCCTGGCCGGCGTCTGGGGCCATAACGCGGCGGCGCGCGGCTTGTTGGAGCGTGGCGACCTTGATGAAGCGTTGAACGCGGCCAGCCAGATTGGCGACGATACGATGCAGCGCCGTGCGCAAGGCTATGTGGTGCCGGAGAGCTTCTCCCATGGAACGGCGGAACAGCGCATGCGCTGGTTCAGTGTTGGGTTCGAAAGCGGTGATATGGGCCGGTGCGATACATTTGAGGCGCGGTCTCTGTAGGCACTGCCCGCCCGGTTGGTTCGAGGAGGGCTGTCAGCTTGCGAACGTGGTGGCGGCGTGAACGTCGTGCCACACCCAAATGCCAGCCAGGCACCGGCCATCGCCGGTATCATCGTCTATCGCGCCCAGAACGCGGGTATAGCTGAACGGCTCGGCGTTGCGGACCATGTTCATGCAGCGCCATTGATGCAGTGAGCGTTCTCGGTAGATCGTTTCATAAAGCTCGACCAGCGAGGCCAGGTGGGCCGGGTGGACGATTTCATCAAGCCATTGTCCGGCTTTGATCTTGCCGCCCAGTTCGAAATGGTCGGATCCGGCGGCCAAAACCTGAAACGTTGCCGCACTCTTGCCGCGATGTTGTTTCTCAGAGCGTCCGAGCATGCCAAAACCTGGATGATCCAGGGGAGCGCCACGGGCTGTAAGCGCCTGCAACGTCGGTGGTTTTCTTTCGCTTGAGGCATCATGCCAGGCGTCGGAAAAGGCCTTCAGGGGCTCTTCTGCCAGGATTGTTGGAGTCATGACATTCCGGTCCACTCAGACTGGTCGATGGCGAGCATGGCATAGCATCGCCGCCTCGTTGCGCGGCCAAGGTCCGAACAGAAAAAAGCATGTCGCAATAGCATTGCTTCGGAATTGTCTCAACATGCCGTATATTTATCTTCTGAGCACGTTTTACCGGACGCGGTGGCGTGACGCACGGGATGTGAATGGCCAAGGACGCATTGCCCCCTGCTGAAAAAGACAACGGCGCGCAGACATCCTCGTCGATGACGGACCCACGCGCGCTGACCGGCGATAAACATGACCAGAACAACGACGCCGACCGGTTTCTGATTCATGCCCGTGCACTGGCCGGGCTTCTTGCCCATGCTGAGAAGCAAGGCCTGTCGTCGGCTGTCATGGACGAAGAGTTGGCGAAGTTGCGCCTCAACGACGTGCGCTCAGATTCCTTCGACGGCTTCATCAGCATGAACCGGTTTGCCAAACTCATGCGACGGATCGGCAAGCTGCTGAACGACGAAGCGATCGGTTTGCATGTTGCCGATCACATCGATCTTGGCTCGATGGGAACATTTGGCATGGCCGTCGTCAGTGCGCCGAACCTTGATCAAGCGCTTCAGGTGCTGTGCCGCTACATGCGTCTATATGCCGACGTATCTTTCGCTGCGACGGTGATCGGCGAAAAGGAGGTTGAATTCAATTGGGCCTATTCGCCGCTCATCGCCGCGCACGATGTTCTGTGCGATCGAGCCGCGCGTCTCTTCAAAGTGCGCATGCGCGTCCTGTTCGGTGAGGCTTGGGAGCCGCGGCGCATCTATCTGCAACGACCGAAACCGAGGGACCTTCGCCCCTATCGACAGGCCTTGTGCAGCGCTTTGACGTTTGACGCGCCTATGAACCGGATCGTGTTACGTCGCTCCGACCTTGATCTGCCCAACGTCCACGCCAACGCGAACACCCATGAGATCGCGATCGCCTTGGCCGATCGCATGATGGCCGAGCGCCGGATTCCGGACGATCTCTCCATCCGCGCGCGCGAGGACATCTTGCACCATTTGGCCGATGAAGGGCCCAACATGAACGAAACGGCGCGGCGGCTGGGCACCAGCCCGCGCAGCCTGCAACGGCGGTTGGAAGAGCTTGGTACTACGTATCAGCAGCTCAGCGATGATGTCCGCAGAGCTCTTGCCGATGAGCTCTTGAAACAAACCTCGTTGCCCATGGGCGAGATCGCTTTTCGTTTGGGCTTTGCCAATCAGGCCAATTTGACCCGCGCTTCCAAGCGCTGGTTTGGGCTGTCGCCGAGGCAGGTGCGGGCGCAAGAAGCCTGAGATCGTTATACTGTGCGACTTTGGTCGAATAGTTTGCTTTACGCTTAGGACAAGTTTTTGACGTCTGCGGAAAAGCACGAAGATACAAAGGCCCGTAAAGGAAACTCACCGCACAACCCTACACGTCGTCAATCCGTGCGCTACCTCCTCAGGTAGTACCGCTCGCGGGTTCATGTGGGATTGTTGCATTGCCTTCAAACTTGGAGAGTCCAACATGCGTTGGTTTTTTGACACGTCGCACGCTGCAAGCGCATCGGCTGAATTGGCATCGGGAAGCGATGTCGCTGAGCTGGATCGCCCCGGCTCGGATCAAGCCGAGCAGTCGATTTCGCAAACCGCTGAAGCGTTCGGCGTGACCATGCGCACCCTGCGCTTCTATGAGAGCAAGGGGTTGTTGCAACCGCGCCGTATCGGCAATCGCCGGTTCTACAACGAAGCTTGCCGCGCCCGTCTGCGGTTGGTGCTGAAGGGTAAGGCGATGGGCCTCGGTCTGGATGAAATCGGTGAGCTGGTTGAACTGGTTGAGAGCCAGCTAACCGACAGCGAACGGGCCAGCGCGGTTCGCGCCCTTTGCGAACGCCAGCGCGACATGCTTTCCGCACGCCGCGATATCATTGATGAGCAAATTGCCGAAACCGACCGCGTGATCGAAGGGCTGACCTCGCTCTAGCAAGCGTTGGCCGTCTGGGAAAAGCCCTAACGAGCGGCCATATGGTCGATAAACCGATCGAACAGATAGTGACTGTCACGCGGCCCCGGCGATGCTTCGGGGTGGTGTTGGACTGAGAACACCGGCAGCGTCTTGTGGCGCAGTCCGCAGTTTGAACCATCAAAAAGCGATGTGTGCGTTGCCTCGACGGTGTCGGGCAGCGTGTCGCCGTCCACCGCAAAGCCATGGTTCATGGACGTCACTTCGACCTTGCCGGTGGTGTAATCCATCACCGGATGGTTGGCGCCATGGTGGCCCTGATGCATCTTTTTGGTCTTGGCGCCAACGGCGAGCGCCAAGATCTGGTGCCCAAGGCAAATGCCGAACATGGGCAGCCCGGTTTCCATCAGTTTTTGGATCGTTTCGACCGCATAGGTTCCGGTTGCCGCCGGATCACCGGGGCCGTTGGACAGAAATACACCATCGGGCTTGCGGGCTAGAATGTCGTCCGCGCTGGTGGTCGCAGGAACAACGGTGATCTTGCAGCCGCGATCGGCAAGCAGCCGCAATATGTTGCGCTTCACGCCGAAATCGATGGCCACGACGTGACGAACGGTATCGGTCGCATCGCCAAAGCCTTCGGAAAACACCCAACTGGTTTGGCTCCAGCTTTCGGGCTCATCGATGGTGACATCGGGCACCAAATCTTGATCCACCAGGCCTGGCCAGGCGTTACTGTCGGCGGTCAGCGCATCCATATCGAACACGCCGTCCGGCGCGTGGGCCAGCGCCGCGTTGGGCATGCCATGCTCGCGGATGTGGGCGGTCAGCGCGCGGGTATCGATGCCGCAAAGCCCAATGATGCCGCGTGCCTTCAGCCATGCATCCAGATGCTGGGTGGCGCGCCAATTGGACGGATCGGTGACATCGGCTTTGACGATCAAGCCGCGTGCGCCGATGAAGTCCTCGCCCGGCGGGAGCTGTTCCTGGTCTTCGGCATTGGTGCCGACATTGCCGATATGGGGAAAAGTGAAGGTGATGAACTGGCTGGCATAGGACGGATCAGTCAGGATTTCCTGATACCCGGTCATGGCGGTGTTGAAACACACCTCGCCAAGAGCCGTTCCGGTGGCGCCGAACCCAAAACCTTCAAACACGGTCCCGTCGGCCAAAACCAAGCGACCGGTTTTCAGGCGCGGCGTCCAGGCGGCTGGTTTGGGAGCTGAACTGATCAGTGTTTCGGCGGTCATCGGGTTCTTTCCAGGGCGGTGTGGCGGGCAGACAAGGCATGAGAAAATGTCCGGTCAGCCCTGCACCAAACGGGGAGGTCGTATGGCTTGCAATTTGGCATCGAGCCCTTACATCAGCGCGCTCGTTACATTGCAAGCCAATGGCAACTCAATGCTTGCCGGTTTTCACGCCGGCGCGGGTTTTGGGCGTTTGCTACGCCGCTCAACCGCAACTGTAAACTCCACCGTCTATTGCGGGTGAACGTTGTGTTGGGGCTGTGGAAAAGGAAATGATGCTTTGCTTCAGGACGCGCCTGCGCTAACTTTGTTGGTGTGTCAGTTTGTTGAAGACGCGGCGCCGACCGGTGCTCGCTGACTGAAAATTCAAAGCATTCAACATTTTATGGGATCTCCATGCGCGATACGCTCAATGACAGTTTGAAAGATGCCGTGAAGGCGAAAGACAGCCGCAAGGCCTGTACCCTTCGTCTGATCAACGCAGCCATCAAGGACCGCGACATTGCGATGCGGACCAACGGATCGGAGCGTTTGTCGGATTCGGGCATTCTGGACCTGCTGGCAAAGATGGTGAAGCAGCGTGAGGAATCGCACCGGCTTTATGAAGAAGCTGGCCGTCTCGATCTGGCGCAGCAGGAAGCTGATGAGATCGACATCATTCGTACGTTCATGCCACGCCAATTGAGCGAGGATGAGGTGAGCGAAGCCGTGGTGAAGGTCATCGATGAGACCGGCGCAGAAGGTCTACGCGACATGGGTAAGATCATGAGCGCTCTGAAGGCGCGGTTTCCCGGCCAGATCGATGCCTGCAAGGCCTCTAGCCTTGCCAAGCAGCATCTATGTGCCCCTGCCGCCAGCTAAGGCGCCGCGCCAGCGGACGGGATAGGTGCGCCCATGATCCGCTTTACCGATGGCTTTCTATCGACCATCCGCGATCGCATCCCGCTGTCCGACATAGTCGGTCGGCGGGTGTCATGGGATCGTAAGAAATCGCGCCCTGCCAAAGGCGATCATTGGGCCTGTTGCCCGTTTCACGGCGAGAAAACACCGTCTTTCCATGTGGATGACCGCAAGGGGCGGTATCATTGTTTCGGGTGTTCTGAATCAGGTGATCATTTCCGCTTTCTGATGGAGTTGGATGGTCTGAGCTTTCCTGAAGCGGTGGAACGTTTGGCCGGCGAGGCGGGTATGGCCATGCCTGCGCCGGACCCGGAGGCGGCGCGCCGCCAAAAAGTGCAGTTGAAGCTGCACGACGTTCTGGAACTGGCAGCTCGCTATTTTGAGCGGCATTTGCACGCGCCGGAGGGACAGCATGCGCTGACCTATGCGCTGAAACGCGGGCTCGACGCCTATATCCAAAAAACCTTCCGCATTGGCTTTGCCCCCGATCGCCGCGACGGGATGATCGGTTTTCTCAAAAGCCATGACGTACCGGTCGGCGATATGATCAATGCAGGGTTGGTGATTGCGCCGGAGGATGGTGGCCGCGCGCCGTATGATCGCTTCCGTGGGCGATTGATGGTCGCCATTGAGGATCAACGCGGCAAGGTTGTCGGCTTTGGCGGGCGCGTGCTCGGTGATGGTGAGCCGAAATATTTGAATTCCCCGGAAACCGACCTCTTCCGCAAACGTGAAATGGTGTTCAACGCCAAGCGCGCGCGCCAGGCCGCGCATCAGAATGGGCGGCTGATCGTTGTTGAGGGCTATATGGACGCCATCGCGCTCCACCGTGCCGGGTTCCAAGAGGTCGTGGCCTCGCTTGGCACGGCGATGGGTGAGGAACAGATTGCGCTGATGTGGCGGTTCACCGATGAGCCGATTGTCTGTTTTGACGGCGACGGGGCAGGGGAGCGCGCTGCCCATCGCGCGATTGATCGCGCCTTGCCCATGCTGAAGCCGGGCAAGAGCCTGAAATTCCTGTTTCTGCCCAAGGGCATGGACCCGGACGATTTCGTCAATGCGCGCGGGGCTGACGCTTTTGAAGCCGAGCTTTCCAACGCGTTGCCGATGATCGAGGCGCTATGGGCGCGCGAGACAGCCGGTCTCGACGTTTCAACACCGGAGCGCATGGCGGCGTTTCAGACGGGTCTTTCACGCCTCGTCGCCGGCATCGAAGATGCAACGGTGCGGCAGCATTACGACCAGGCGCTCAAAGATCGTTTTTACGCCATGCGGCGGGCGCTGCGGCAGGCACAGAACCCCCAAGGCTCACGACCGGCGGGGCCGGGTCGAGTATTCAATGAGGGCATAGTGGGATCGCAGGTGCGGACTACCCCCGAGCTGGAGAGCCACGAGCAGCAACTATTGGCGCTCGCCCAGCATTTTCCGGAAGTGGCGCAACGTTTTGCAGATCATGATGTTTATGCTCTCTGTTCCGATCAGAATCTTGCGACTCGTATCGATCGTTTACTTCAGGGCGACGAGCCAACTCCAACAGAGGATCTGGCCGCGAGTGCCCAGGGTACGTTGGATGCTTTGCCGTTTCCTATCTTGAAAACGCAAGCGACCCCAAACATTGTCGGCATGTTGTTTGATTATCTGTTCAGCAAGCTAGAAATGCGCGCCATTAACATGGAAGCATCGGCTACCCCGCAGGACCACTCCGAGCCGCTAGACGAAAAGGCTATGGAGCGCG
This sequence comes from Hyphomicrobiales bacterium, assembly GCA_046290415.1. Taxonomy (GTDB): domain Bacteria; phylum Pseudomonadota; class Alphaproteobacteria; order Rhizobiales; family MH13; genus MH13. The sequence continues at coordinate 23,196 of JBKAGN010000027.1, read as the reverse complement.
CCATGGCTATTCACAACGAGGCTCGGGCAATTAATGCGCGTATCGATGAACTGGAGCGACTACTAAGCGAAGAAACGAACATGATGCGCAGCCTCAACGTCAAGACTGCGAGCTAGTGGGCAGGGCTTTTCGCCAAAAAAGCACGAAAAACTTGCCGTAAGCGTCGTTTTTGCAGGTTCTGGGTGGTTGCGTCGGGCCATCAATTGCCTACATAAACTGATGCGCGACACAGCGGGCCGACCAAACGCCATGGCGCCCCATTTTTCCACACGCGCAACATCCGGCAAACTTGTATCTGCAAGGGCGCCTCTGAACCGAACGCCGTCGATCACCTAGTGATGGATGGCCGCTTTGTGTTGTCCTGACGTCTGGTCAGAGCGCAAAGCGATGGTTAAGAGCCGCTTTACGCCGACGCCTTACACTGCGTGTGCAGATGTACAATTTTTCCTAGGCGTGAGCTGCGCGAGACTGCGCCGCGTCGTACGATCCTGATCAGGAGTTGCTTGCCATATGGCTGCAAAACAGGCTGAAGCCAAAGTTTCGAACGAAGGCGCGGACGCGCCCCTTCTCGATCTCAACGATGCCTCTGTCAAAAAGATGATCAAGGCCGCCAAGAAGCGCGGCTTTGTCACTTATGATGAGTTGAATGCGGTGCTGCCGTCCGATCAAGTTGCCTCCGAGCAGATCGAAGACACGATGGCCATGCTCAACGATATGGGCATCAATGTTGTCGAGGCCGAAGAAGCCGAAGAGGCTGCCGAAAGCACCTCTACCGCTGTTGCCGAGACAACGACAAAGGCGGTCGCCACCACCACCAAGCGCGAGCCCACAGACCGCACCGATGATCCGGTGCGCATGTATCTGCGCGAAATGGGCACAGTGGAATTGCTGTCCCGCGAAGGCGAGATCGCGATTGCCAAGCGCATCGAAGCTGGCCGCGAGGCGATGATTGCGGGCCTCTGCGAAAGCCCGCTGACCTTCCAGGCCATCATCATTTGGCGCGATGAGTTGAACGAAGAAAAAGTTCTCCTACGCGATATCATCGATCTGGAAGCGACCTACGCCGATCCGGAAGGCAAAGGCGTGACACCGCCGCCGCCGACCAATCCGACCCATAATCGTCCCGGCGGGCCGAATGCGCCGGCGCCTAGCTCGGCGGCGCCAAAGGCTGCCAATGACGATGCGCCAGAAGGTGAAAATCCCGACAGCGATGATGATGACGATGATGATGACGAGGACGACATCAACCTCTCGCTCTCGGCGATGGAAGCAGAGCTGAAGCCGAAGGTCGTCGAAATTTTCGACAGCATCGCCGACAATTACAAAAAGCTCTCCAAGCTTCAGGACGTCAATCTGGACGGCAAGGCTGGTTCGTCTTTGACGCCAAGCCAGGAACGCCGCCTTGAGGGCCTGAAGAACGACACGATCAAGGCGGTGAAGAGCCTTCAGCTCAACAACAACCGCATTGAGGCCCTTGTCGAGCAGCTTTATTCGATCAACCGCAATCTGGTGTCGATGGAAAGCCGCTTGCTGCGTCTGGCTGAAAGCTATGGCGTTGATCGCGCAGAGTTTTTGAAAACCCACCAGGGTTCGGAGCTCGACGCCAATTGGGTGCGCCGTGTCGCCAATCTGGCTGGTCCTGGCTGGAAGCCGTTCATCGCAGACGAAAAAGAGACCGTGAAGGAAATTCGCGGTGATATCCGCGAGCTCGCCACACAGGCTGGCCTTGATGTCAGTGAGTTCCGCCGCATCGTGAACAAGGTGCAGAAAGGCGAGCGCGAAGCCGCGATCGCCAAGAAGGAGATGGTCGAGGCCAATCTGCGCTTGGTGATCTCGATTGCGAAGAAATACACCAACCGCGGATTGCAATTCCTCGATCTCATTCAGGAAGGCAATATCGGCCTGATGAAGGCGGTCGATAAGTTTGAATATCGCCGCGGCTACAAATTTTCCACCTACGCAACGTGGTGGATCCGTCAGGCGATTACCCGCTCGATTGCCGATCAGGCACGCACCATCCGTATTCCGGTGCACATGATCGAGACGATCAACAAGATCGTGCGAACCTCGCGTCAGATGCTGCACGAGATTGGTCGTGAGCCGACGCCCGAAGAGCTGTCGGAAAAGCTCGCCATGCCGCTTGAGAAGGTGCGCAAGGTCTTGAAGATTGCCAAGGAGCCGATCTCTCTGGAAACGCCTGTGGGTGACGAGGAAGACAGTCATCTGGGCGATTTCATCGAGGACAAGAACGCGGTTCTGCCCATCGATGCGGCCATCCAGTCGAACCTGCGTGAAACAACCACGCGGGTTTTGGCCTCGCTAACGCCGCGCGAGGAACGTGTTCTTCGTATGCGCTTTGGTATCGGCATGAACACCGACCACACGCTGGAAGAAGTTGGACAGCAGTTCTCGGTGACGCGCGAGCGTATCCGCCAGATTGAAGCCAAGGCGCTGCGCAAGCTGAAGCACCCAAGCCGCTCGCGCAAACTGCGCTCGTTCTTGGACAACTAGGTCCAGGACGACTGACACGCCGTGTGCTGCATGGTAAAGTTGACGTCATGAATGTGCATCTGACCCAGGCTGCCGAAGGACTACCGCGCCGTGCGTTCACCACAAGCGATGTGGAACGCATGGTGGAGGCTGGGCTGATTGGTCCAGATGAGCGGATTGAGCTGATCGGCGGAGAGTTGGTGCCGATGTCGCCCAAAGGCATACGCCACGAGCAGGTGAAACAGTGGTTGAACAGACAGTTGATCACCACGCTGCCCGATTGGTGCGAGGTGATCCCGGAAACCACTTTTAGGTTGTCCGAGGACACGTATGTTGAACCGGATTTTCTGGTCTACAAGCGTGCCGATGGACTGGATGGCCTGAAAGGCGATATGGCGCTCTTGTCCATCGAAGTCGCCGTCTCCAGCCTTGCTTATGACAAGGGCCGCAAGGCGCAAGTTATGGCAGCTTTTGGCGTGCCCGAGCTTTGGGTGGTGGATGCAGAGCGCATGGTGACCACGCTTCACCGCGATCCCACTCCCACTGGCTACCGCACAGTGTATGACGTCGAGCGCCGCAGTGAGCTTCGCCCTCATCTCATTGCGGGCTTTTCATTGGTTTTTGATACCGTTTAGGAGAGCGAATATGTCGTTCTTAAAGAAGCTGTTTGGTGGTGGTGAGAGTTCAGGTGGAGCTCCCAAGGTCGCATCGCGCGAGACCTACAAGGATTTCATCATCGAAGCAGCGCCGATGGCCGAAGGTGGGCAGTACCGGCTGCGTGCCTTCATCGTGGAAAGCGAAGCAGACGATGCCCGCCGCGCGACCGTCATCCGCGCCGACCTCTTTACCTCCTCAGATCAGGCCGCAGAGTTTGCTGTCATGAAGGCCAAACAGGTGATTGACGAGCAGGGCGCAGCGGTCTTCACCTGAGGTCCGTCACCAGGACGCAGAAAACCCGCCTGGACCAATCGATCCAGGCGGGTTTTTCGTAATCGAGTAAGCGTCTTAACGGGTGAGGCGAAGTTCGCCAATCGAGTCCGCAATCTCGGAAAAGGCGCCAACCAACTCCGTCGAGGAATTCACATGGTGGGCCATTGATGGTTCTGACGCGCATTCATCCCACATGCGCCGCGTTGACCCATCCAGTCCGAACGTAACCGTGTAGACCAAGATCCCAGCGTTCTTGGCATTTTCACAGGCAGCAAGCGTGCGCCCATCGATGTAATGCCGGGCCGATCCAACCGACGCCTGAGGAAAGCGACCTGTTGTGAGGTAGCCGTAGGCAGAGTAGTGCGACCGCAGGGCGTTTTCCGGGGAACTGACCAGTTCGTTGCGACCATCGGTCATGACCACCATGACTTTGGTGGCTTCGCCGTAGGGCACACCCTCGGTGAAGGGTTGTGCTGGCGATAGCGCTCGCCATCCCCAAATCACCCCTTGAGAGGTCACGGTGCCGCCACCGAGCCAATAGGTCATGGCTTCGATACGATCGTTGAGCATGTCGAAGTTGTCGGTCAGCGGGATGATGGGATGGCCGCAGTTTTGCGCCGGACCAAGGGTATAACTTGGCACATTATCGACGCGATGACCGGATGAGCTGCTGTATTTGTAGATGCTGAAGATTGCGCCTTCGTCGTAAAAACTGTAGCCGGATGGCTGGCGATCAGACAGCCAATCATTGCTTCGATGGCGCCCTGAATCATCCAGCCAGAAGGCGGGGACCCAGAGCGTATCCGGGTTGCCAGCGTCAGGCGGGGTATCGGTTACATCATAGGGTTCGGGGCGAGCCTCGACACAACCCTTCCATTCAACATCATCCAATTGCTGGTAAAGCTGCCAATGGCTGATCCGGTCGGGGTTGTACATGAAGCAGCCACGAACCTCCGGCTCATAAGGGTCAACCGTCGCGGCATGTGCCGCGTTGACGCCAATCAGCTCCTGCAGCACGTCGCCGTAGAGGTCAAAAAAGTCCAAACGCGCAAACCCGGGGACGGCCGGCGAGGGGGCGGGGACTTCGCGCTCGGCGAATTCGACCGGATTTTCGGCCGGCTGCGCATCGAGCGGATGGTCCAGGCTGCTGACCCGTGCGTTGCGGCAATTCCGTGAGGTGCTCCGCGCAACCACCTGGCCCTCTATCAGGCTGGCGTGGTGTTCCGACAAACCTTGTTTGTCGAGATATTGTTCCATGGTGACGGTGTTGCCGATGTTCACCTGCGCCGAATAGGGCACAAGCGAGATTCGCAGGCTTTCCGCGTTGCCGTCATCTGAAACGATCTCAACAAAATCCAACGCAGCTTCGCGCAGACTGACAATTCGGTTTTGGTGTCGCATCGACCCGGTGTTGTCGAGAACCAAAGCGACTTCGAGCGCTCGGAAATCCAGGCTGACAGCAGCGTTCGCGCCAACTTCGATTTCGTTGATCCCCATGATTTCCAGGATCGTTGTATCGACCTTCATCGTTGCGCTGATTTCCATCAGCGTGTCTTCGTCGGGGTCCCGCATGATCGAGAGTGTCAGCGCATCGGCGCCATGGGCACCGCTCACCATAGCCTCGATTTGTGCGCGGATGGCCGCTTCAAGCTGCGTATCGCTCAATTGCTGCTCATGAGCGGCGGTGAGGATGGCGCCGTCCAGGGCATCTTGCAGCTGACTTTGAACATTGGCCGCGCGGCTATAATCCAGGCTCGCGCCCACCATCCCGACGATGGGAATGGCTGCGATGCCGAAGATGACCGCTACGACACCGCGCTGGTCGCAGACGTAATTCTTGAGATGGTCGGTCCATGTTTGCAGGATGGACATGGTTTGACTCCGTGATCAGATCAAACCGCATCCTATGCCTGGCCGGTAAACAGACTGGCCACACCATCTTTGCAATTTTGCCGTTGTGATTAAGGGTTCACTAACGCCGCCAAACCAGAGTTGGGCCAGGCCTCAAGTCAGTTTCCGCCATTGTCGATCGCCCAGGTGATCGTAACTTGCGCGCTCAGCTCCTGTTCGCCGGTGGCAACGGGAATGGCGTCCGCGGCTTCCATCGCCATGGCCATCCGCGCCATTGGCGGCTGCGGCGGTTGTTGGCGTGCGCTGTTCTGGCTGATCGAGATCACCCGGCCAAGGGATACGCCGGCGGCGACGGTGAGCATTTGCGCCTGTTCCAGGGCATCAGCGACAGCGGCCTGGCGCGCCTGTGCAAACAGCGCATCAGGCTCGTCCACGGCAAAGCTGAGACCGCCCATCTGGTTGACCCCGGCGGTGATCAGCGCATCGAGCACCTCGCCGATGATCGTCAGATCGCGCACACGCACGCGCAACTGATTGGAGACGCTGTAACCGTCGATGCGCGGCGGACGACGTTCGCCATTGGAGCTGTCAAAATAGGTGTAGCGCGGCTCAACGGTGAGCCGGCTGGTTTGCATGTCACGCTCTTCAACGCCCATCGCCTGCAGCGCAACAAAGGTGTCCGCCATGATCTTGGTGTTGGCGTCCAGTGCCGCGCGCGCAGTCTGTGCTTCCGTGACAGCGCCTGCGCTGACAATTGCGATATCGGGTTCGGCGTTAAGCGAACCATGGCCGGTGATCGTGATCGTCGCCTCGGTGAGCGGTTCATGGCTGATGCCTTGCATGTCTTGGGCGACGGCGGTTTTAGCAACCGCGCCGAGCGTCAGGAGGAAGGCGATGAACGAAAAGGCAAGGAGAAGGCGCGAGGATGCAAACGACATTCGATGGGCAACCATGTCTGTTGGCGGGAAGGGTGAGGGGAGCTTAGGGCGCCCCGATTGCGGCGCCATTGTGACACAATGGGCGGAGTGCTGGACGGCCCGCATCGCCTCATGGACTGCCAAGTTCGCATTGACCTTTGGGCTTGGCACGGTATGCAGGGCGCACGGCTAAGATGCTGCAGGGCCTGTAGCTCAATTGGTTAGAGCCGGCGGCTCATAACCGCTTGGTTGGGGGTTCGAGTCCCTCCGGGCCCACCACGCAGTCCCCGAATTTGCGCACTCTGGCGATGGCCTCCTATATACTTCGATATTTCAATGGCTTATCGCCGCTCAAGCCTGCTGAGAGGCAGGGTATCGCCGGTTTTCGGCCTCTCTACGCTCGATTTACGACCGGTTTCTCAGTAGCCCTCTTTTTGGCTCCAAGCGTTTGGCGATGCGATGTTGCCTGCATCGTCGATGCATCACGAGCCATTCTTTGGAGTGCTGAGTTTGGCTACGTCCGCCACCTCGACAGGGCATAGGCAGGATTGAGGCCCGGGTTGCAATGGCACGTGCGGATGCGCGGACTGCAAGTTGACTACATCGTGAGGATGGCCGTTTGCTCGTTCCAATCCAGCGGCAACTTCGGATGTCGCATCAAGCTTTCCGCAGTCATTCCTGCAGGTTGGTTTCCGTTGAGGATGGACTGGGCAATCGAAGGCGCCAGAAAGGCAAGGGGGAAGATGCGACTAACCTCGGACGCAGCAACACCTTGCTTCCTTGCAACGCTGGTGATCGTTGCGTCGGATCCATCGGTTAAGTCTTTCAGGTATTGATGCGCGCGCACGAGCAGATCGACAAGTGCTTGATTGGGTTCACGCGCGGCGTTGGCATCAGCAGCGATGACGATCTTCATCTCAACATGGCGCCGACGGAGTTTGAAGGGACGCTCTACAACGAGTGGCTCTAAGGTCTTGGCGTCTGCATCGAACGCCTGGTCACCAGCATCCAAGAGAGCGCTCCATAGACCCGGAACGTTGATGGTGTAGCGGATCATTCCTTGAGCGATGTCGATGCGTCTGAAGGCTTGCCTGATGATCTTTTTGCGCGCTGCAAGTGAGCCTTCCTTGTAGGCAGTGGCTAGTTCAACGCCACGCTCAGCAAGCTGTCGAGATTGATGCGGATCGACGGTCCGGTTCGCTGCTTTTGGCAGCGTTGCGGTCAAGAACTGCGGATCATTGAGGAGCCGTGCTCTCTCCAGTTCAACGGTACGTTCCAACTCGCTCGCAGGGATACGCCACGCGTTCGCGTCGCTTTTGTCTTTCAGCTTCTTCGCAAGCCGTAACGACGTGTAGTACCGAAAGCGCTGGCCTTTTCTGTTGGCGTGCGTCGGGCTCAGTCGGTCGCCGGTTTCGTCAAAGACCAATCCGTTAAGCAGATGGAGCCCTTGGCCAGGTGGCGCTTTCGAACCTCTCGGTGCCTGATCAGCGAGCACCGTTTGCGCGTGCTCGAAGGTTGCCTGGTCAAGGATGGCGTCGTGGACACCTTCATAGATGTCCTGCTTGTGCCTGACCTTGCCGATATACACTGGGTTCGCCAGCATGTGGTAGAGACGTCCAGGGGAGACCGGAGCCCTTAAGCCTGGTGGTGGTGAAGCCGACAGCTCATTAACAAGCGCACGCACGGATCGAACCTCAATATAGCGTTCAAAGATGGACCTAACGGTTGATGCCGCGGGCTCATCGGGCTGCAAGGCGTGATCAAGCAGCCGATACCCGAATGGAACGGAACCGCCCATCCATAAGCCCTTGCGCCGGGATGCTGCGATCTTGTCGCGAATGCGCTCGGCGGTCACTTCACGCTCGAACTGCGCAAATGAAAGCAACACATTCAGCGTCAGCCGGCCCATGGACGACGTGGTGTTGAACTGCTGGGTGATCGAGACGAAAGCAACCTGGTGCCTCTCAAACACTTCCACCATGCGTGCAAAGTCGGCGAGGGAGCGTGTGAGCCTGTCGATCTTGTAGACGACGATGACATCAACCTTGCTAGCTTCGATGTCCGCCAGTAGCTGCGTGAGGGCAGGGCGGTCCATCGTGCCGCCCGATACGCCACCGTCATCATAGAGATCTGGCAGTTCTTTCCAGCCGAGACTTGCCTGCGAGGTGATGTAGGCCGAGCAGGCCTCTCTTTGTGCATCGAGAGAGTTGAAGGCTTGGTCCAAGCCATCGTCTGTCGACTTGCGGGTGTAAATGGCACATCGCAGGGTCGTTGGCTTGGTCATAGTCCGAAGAACCTTGGTCCTGACCAATGGCTGCCGGTGATGTGACGGGCTATCGCCGACAAGGATCTGTACGTCTTGCCATCGAAAACGAAGCCATCCTTGGTGAAGTCGACAATGTAGGTTCGCCCGTTCCACTCCCGCATCAGCCGTGTGCCGGGCTTGAGCGAGCGGGTCTTTTCAGCAGCGACCGAACCAGCAGACTTAGCTCCTGTGTTCTCGACGCTACCCTTGGTTCCTGCACTCGCCCCGCGCCTATTTTGAGCTTCAACAGCGCTCAAGCGTGATCTGACAGCCTTAACCAAACTTCGCTGTCTTCGTGCTTGCAATTCAAAAGCCGCGGAGCGCTCGAGCAATCCACGCCTCACACCCTTGGGAGGAGGGCACCTGTAGGTGCGCTCCCAGAGCCAGGCAAGTTCAGCGCGCGACAATCCACAGAGATCGTGAAGGGTCAGCCGGGTTAGCGGTTTGGGGAGCATTGCCAGCCCTCCGCTAGCTATCGGTCGCAATGGTCGCCGCGTAGAGGGTTTCGCCTTTGCGGTTTTTCTTCCGCTCAATCCGAAGATCAGTCTGACGTAATCCCGAAATCGCGGCGCGAACGCTATGGGCTTGCCAACCAGTCGCATCCATCAACGCGTCCATGGATGTGCCAGACTTGCGCTGTAGTAGCTTTTGGATTGTGAGCTTTTTGCTCGGCCGCAGTTGCGTCTTTGACGCATCTCCCTTGCCACCTTTGCGTCTGCGGGGCGCCGCTTCTTTTTGGGTTTTTCGGTCCAGATTTTGTTCAAGAGCGTCGGGCGCAGAGGCTTGCGCCTGCTCACTAGCTAGCTCTGTGGCATCGACCGGACTGGGAGCAGCGTCGGTTGAAGCCGATTCTGGGCCGTCTTCTAAGATGTGGTGTTTTGTAGTGGGCATTTGGGGCTCCTTCAGTCACGCGACGGCGAAATGCCGTTGCTACTGAGAAGAGCCCACAATCGGGTTGGAGCTGGAGAAGATTGGTCTGAGCTTTAAGCACACTACGGCTCGTTCCAGCGCACTAGTCCAGTCCGACTGGGAGCTTTCTTCGCGCAAGCGATCTGAATGAAGCGTCAGCTTTAACGTCTCGTATGCACCACACGTTCATTGAGCTCAATTGCACGCTTCGTCGCAAATTGGCGTCCGCTTCTGGCGGCAAAGCGGACATAAGACGACAGTTTGAACTGTCCGAAACCGAACTCTGGAGAAGCAGCCAGAGACACAATTGCGCTAAGACGGCAACCGTCACCCCGAAACAATTGGCGAGTTCGCTGACATGGCGCAAGGTATTCGTCTGACGATTTACAAGTGAGAAATGGCATTCGGGTAGCAATTTCTGTGCGCCTTGAACCGCCCCGGGTTTGCCGGAGGCTGGTTGGTTTGAGTTATGCGGCCATGGCTTCAGTTTCCAGAGCTGCATAGTAGTTTGCTTCAGCCTCTGCCGGCGGGATGCTTCCGATGGGTTCTAGCAGGCGGCGGTTGTTGAACCAGTCGATCCATTCGAGTGTGGCGTATTCCACGGCGTCGAAGCTGCGCCATGGGCCACGGCGGTGAATGACCTCAGCCTTGAAGAGACCGTTGATGGTTTCGGCGAGCGCATTGTCATAGGAGTCGCCAACACTACCGACGGAAGGCTCGATGCCTGCTTCGGCCAGACGCTCGGTGTACTTGATGGACAGATATTGCGATCCACGATCCGAGTGATGCACAAGGCCTGATCCTGGCTGGCGTTGATGAACGGCCTGCTCCAGAGCATCGAGCACAAAGCCGGCATGCGCCGTACGGCTGACCCGCCATCCCACGATCCTGCGGGCAAAGGCGTCGATAACGAAGGCGACATAGACGAAGCCCTGCCAGGTGGTGACATAGGTGAAATCGCTCACCCAAAGCATGTCTGGTGCGGGCGCACTGAACTGGCGATTGACCTTGTCCTGCGGGCATGGCTGAGCCTTGTCCGGTATCGTCGTTCTGGCTTTCTTGCCGCAAATGACACCTTCCAGCCCCATCCCCTTCATCAGCCTAGCCACCGTGCAACGGGCGACATCAAACCCTTCCCGGCGCATCTGCCGCCAGACCTTGCGCGCGCCGTAGACCTTGAAGTTGGCAACGAATATGCGCTCAATCTGGGGACAAAGTTCAGCGTCACGCTTGGCCCTGTTCGAGCGGAGGGCGGGATCAGCTCGCTTAGCCAGATGATCGTAATAGGTAGACGGGGCGATCGGCAGAACCTTGCAGATCGGCTCGACCCCATACTCTGTGCGGTGATCATCGATAAAGGCGATCATGACTTCGGTCGGCGGTCGAGCTCCGCCTGTGCGAAATAAGCAGAAGCCTTGCGAAGGATCTCATTGGCCTGTCGGAGTTCTCGGTTCTCCCGCTCCAGGGCTTTCATTCCCTCGGACATGTCGGTCGTGACACCAGCCCGCTTGCCGCTATCGACTTCGGCCTTCTTGACCCATTCGTTCAGTGTCTGCGCCGCACAACCGATCTTCTTGGAAACCGACACGATTGCTGCCCAGCGGCTCTCATGCTGCCCGGTATTGTCTAAAACCATGCGAACGGCCCGTTCGCGTATCTCGAGAGAATACTTGTTCGTTGTCTTGCTCATGATGCTCCATCCTACTCAGGAGTTGGAGCCTCCGACAGACCCGGGGCGGTTCAGTTTCATTGCCGCTAGTCGCGCAGAGTGACCAATCTGTCCTGTTTTCTAGGCGCGAAAATCAACAAGCCGAACCTAACTTGCGAAATGCCTCAGCGGGTGCATCGTGCAGTTTCATTTGCTGCGCGATGTGCGCACGCAGCCGTACTGTCACCTCATCGTCTTTGATGGCGGCAACTTGTTGAGGGTCCATAGAAAGGTCGAAGAGGATCGTTGTTTTGTCGACCGTTTTGCCCGGTCCATGGGCATCATAGGTGGCTGTGCCATGCAGAAGGGGCACTTTCATCACGGGCATACCTTTCGTGAAATCAAAAGCTGGCACCTGTTGTGCTGCGCGCAGTTCCTGGCTGGAAAAGAAGGAGGTCATATGCATCGGCATTAGGGTGTACTGAAACAGCGCCTCTGCCTGCAAATCGTCGGGGAACAGGAAGTAGGTGTAGCGCCCATCGGTGATGTTCACCCCGCCACCGAAATAGCCGAAGACGGCCGTCTGGCGAACCGCCTCTCCGTCTAGGGCCGGTAGTACGGAATGCCCGGTCACCTCCGGCGGCTTGGAAACGCCAAACAAGTCGAGGATCGTGGGCATGACATCGATCGACTGCGTGAGGTGGTCGCAGGCGTTGACCGTGGCGGCGCCCGGCACATGCAGCAAAAATGGAATGTGTGAAATCTCTTCGTAAGCGTACATGCGGTTCTTGGCCCACCAATCATGCTCGCCGAGTAGAAAGCCGTGATCGGTTGTCAGGACCAAAGCCGTGTCGGCCCACAGATCGTGCTCATCGAAATGGTCCAGAAGCCGGCCAAGCTGCCGGTCACAAAAGCGCACCAGAGCGCGATAGCGGGCACGAAGCTGTGCCACCTCTTCAGTGGTTTCGCTCACCTTGGCGTAAGGCGGCCAATCAAATACAGGCCCTGACATGTCTCCCACGACCGCCTCCAAATCTTCATGTGGAGCAAAAAATGGCTCATGCGGATCGAAGGTTTCAATCTGCAGAAACCAGTTTTCGGCATCCCCATTGCGTTTGAGGAACCGCAAGCCCTCATCGAACGTCTGATAACAGGGCATGTCCTGTTCTGTTTGCAACCGTTCGCGGTTGGCGAGATTGTTGTAAAAGGTCGTGCCGCGTTTGGCAGAGACCTGCGCTGGGTGAAACTGCCCGTTCCACGCGTCCAACGGCGGGTCGACAACGGCGTGCCACGGATCGCGCTCCTGACCGCGGATCATATCGTAGCTGTCGAAGCGATTATGGTATGTCGCGCCGCCATCTTCCCAATAGTGATAGTGATCGGTCGACAGGTGGGTGTAGACACCGGCGGCACGCAAAAGCTCCGGCAAAGAGTTGTCAAACGGCTCCAGCGGTCCCCAACTGCGATGAAAGAAACTGAGCCGCCCGGTATGGAGATCGCGACGGGCAGGCATGCACGGAAGCGAGCCGACATAATGCTTCTTGAAGACTGTTGCGCGCTTTGAAAGCCTTTCGAAGTTGGGTGTGTCGACGTCTTTGGCATAGGGCGAAGTGGCGAGCCGGTTGAGCGAGTCGAACAGGACCATCACGCAGCGCATCGATCAGCCCTTGTTGGCCCCAGCGGTCAGGCCGCTGACCACCTTTTCCTGGAGCAGAATGAACACCAGGATGGGTACGATCATAACGATGCTGATGGCGGCGAACATGCCGGGCAGATTGAAATCGAATTGCGATTGGAAGAAACGGATCGCCACCTGAGCGGTGCGTTTTTCCTCCGAGGAGAGGATGAGTGTTGCGAACAGGAATTCGTTCCAAGTGAAGACAAAAATCATGATCGCGACCGTCGAGATTCCAGGCATGGAAAGCGGGGCGACGATCTTGCGCAAGATCTGCCAGTAGCTGGCTCCATCGACGATGGCCGCCTCTTCTATGGACGCAGGAAGCGAAAGAAAAAAGGCGCGCATGACCAGAAAGGAAATCGGCAGAAAGATCGCTGCGTAGAGCAGGATCAATCCGATGCGCGTATCATAGAGCCCAAGGGTGCGGATGATCAGTGTTTCTGGGACAATGAGCGCTGACAACGGCAAAACAAGCCCCAGCGCGAACAATGTCGTGACGAACTCCCGCCCAGGAAACTGAAATCGTGCCACCGGATAGGCCGCCATCGACGAAACGAGCACAACCAAGGCGGCGCTGCCCGCACTGATGATCAGCGAATTTCCAAGATAGCGCAGAAGATTGACCTGCGAGACCGCATCCTCAAAGCCTTTTAGGTTTAGGCTTTCCGGCAGATAGCTCGACGCGCTCAATATCTCCGCATTCGTCTTGAACGCGGCCAGAACCAGCCAGCCGATCGGGAACAGCATAGCCACCGTGAACCAAGCGAGAATGAGGTAGTAGACTGCTGTCAGCCACATTGGCCGCTTCTGGAAGGGGGACACCGCACCGGCCATCAGTCGAAATCGTGCTCGCCGATGCGGAAGAGGCGGCGGATCACAATAATCGCCACAACGCCCAGCGTGAGAATGTGCATGCCAATGGCATTGGCCTCGCCCCAATCGAAGTTCTCAAAGGCGCGATAGGTCGCCATGGAGAGATTGAGTGTCGCGTTGGCCGGTCCACCGCCGGTGGTGAGAAATATTCCTTCAAAATAGATCAGCGATTGAGTGACCGTCAGGATCATGCAGGTGCCAATCACATTGCGCAGCAACGGCAGCGTGATCTTCAAATCTTGATCGAGCTCACTGGCACCATCGATGGTCGCGGCTTCGTAAAGATCCTCGGGAATGGACGAAATCTCGGCCATAATGATGATCATGTAGAGGCCAACATGGAAGATCCACGTGGCGATGAGCGCGTAAAGCGCGGTGTTGAAGTTGAACAACCAATCGGTTTGCAGGTGCTCCAGGCCGATGCCGGCCAAAACCATGTTTAGCGCGCCGTAGCGTGCGTTGTAGAAGCCCAAAAAGACGATCGCGAGTGCCGAATAGCTGACGATGTTTGGCAGGAAAAACAGCGTGCGGAACACCTTCCACCCCCGAAGGCGCCGCGAGAGGATGATGGCGACGAGCACGGCCAGCGGGACGTGTATAAGCACTGCCGCACCAACCCAAATGGCGGTGTTGCGCATCGCGGATGTGAAGCTGCGGCTATCCCATAACTCAAGGTAATTGGCGCCGCCATTGAAAGTGAGGCCACGCGCGTTCCACTCGAAAAACGACGTGATAAGTATTGTGAAGAACGGCAATGCCAAAAAGGTTGCAAACAGCAGAAGGGCAGGCAGCAGCGATAGAAAGATGGAGAGGCCGAAATGACGCTGCATGAAGGTGCGTTTCGTTCTGGCGGATCAAAAAAGTGGGGGGAAGTCAGGGAGGAATGAGAAGGCGGCAGCCATTGTTCTGCCGCCATCCCAGGGAGATCGTTTATTGGGCGTCCTCAAGGATTTCCAGAAATGTTGCCGTTTCAATTTGGCCCTGAGCATAGATTGGCCAAGTGTTGATGAACTCCTGGATCATCTCATTGGGCAGGGCAATTCCCGTATGCGGGAAGGCATGATCGATGCCCTCGCTTTGCTCGACGATGGACAACAGCATCGGCGATAGCGCATCGCGCTGCTCCTGCGTGAAATTCACCCGGGTCGGACCAAAGCGCGAGACCAGATTTGCCTGATTGAGCATTTGCTCATCGCTGGTCAGATACTTCAAGAAGGCCACCGATGCCTCGATCTCAGCATCGTCCTGCGAGCCTATGGCAAACCCGGCCTCGCCAGTCACGATGATCAGACCATTGCCTGGTGACAGACCGTAGGCAATGTCCTCGCCAAGCCCATCAGCCGTTTCGGTGTTCACACCCATGATGTTGGGGATCATCCACGGGCCATTGGCAATCATCGAGGCTTCTGCCTGGAGGAAGAGCGTCGCACCGGTGGAGTATTGCGTGGTGAAGGCATCTTCATTGGTGCAGCCTTCAGTGTACATACGGCGAAGCAGTTCTGTGCCAGCCACCACGGCATCGACATCGGTCAACTCGATATCACCGGGCGAGCCGGGATTGGACATCCAGTCAGCACCGCCAGGCTGGGTGCCAATCATGTTCGCCCACATCAGTCGTGTGGTCCAATTGCCTTCGGTCGCCATGGGCACGAAACCGGCCTCGGACAGGGCGGTGCAGGCGGTGAAGAATTCGTCCCAGGTCGTGGGATAGTCGATACCCGCTGCGTCAAAATGGGCGGTGTTGTAATAGATGCCGATATAGTCGCGTGAGTAGGGAAGCGCGTAAAGCTCGCCGTCGTCGGTGATGTAGTTGTCGAAGGCGTCGTCATAGAAGCTTGCCAGCCACTCTGGATCGTCTTCCAGAAACGGCATCAGATTGACCACCCGGCCACTGTCGCGCATGTCGCGCATCAGGGTCACATTGCCGGTAATGAGGTCGGGTAAGGCATTGGCAACCGAATCTGCGCGCAACTTGTCCCGATAGGCCTGGTCACCGGGGATCTCTTCCGTCAACACCTGGAATTGACCATCGAACGTATTGTTGTAGCCCTCAACCAGCCGCTCGCCCCACGGTTGAAGCGGGTTGGTGCCCACCCAAAAGGTTGCCCAAGTGATTTCGGTTTCTTGTGCCAGTGCAGGGACCGCGAACAGTGCGCAGGCTGCCGTGGCCGCGAAATGTCTAACGTGTCGACGCATCGTTTTCTCCCGGTTTGTTTTGACGCTAGCGTTGCACGGTTCAGCAATGATAAGAATTGCTATCTGCACATGAAGCCATAAGCCCTCGTTATATGTTGCCGCACCTTGCAGCGCTGTTGCCTTACTTCATATCGGTTGCTGAAACGGGCAGCCTGACCGCTGCAAGTCGTGAGCACGCGATCACCCAGCCTGCCCTTTCGCGGAAGATCCATCAGCTTGAGGCCGGCCTGGGGGCAGCCCTTTTTCGCCGCCATGCACGCGGCATGGTGCTGACACCATCCGGTGAAATCTTGCTGCGACGTAGCCGCCTGGTGCAGATCGAAACTCAGCGCGCAGTTGATGAGATCGCCTTGCTCAAAGGCGAAGGCGGCGGGCGCATCACGCTCTCAGCCGGACCCTATTGGTGCCTGACCGTGCTGCCGAAAGTCATTGCCGATGTCACCGCCTCGTTTCCCAGCTTCACCTTCGATGTTCATCTAGCGGGCGCAAGGCCGGATGTGGATGCCGTGGCCAGCGGAAAACTCGATCTCTACGCCGGCGGGCTTGACGTCACCTATTGCCGCAAGCTCGGGCTTGAAGTGGTGCAGGCCGCGACGCTCACCTATCTGATTTTTGCACCGGGCGCACACAAGCTAAGCAGCGGCGGCGTCGCCATCGCCGACTTGGCTGCCCACCCTTGGGTGCAGTATCGCGATGATGGCGCCTGGCCATTCATTGTGGACGCCATAGGCCGCCACGCTGACCAGCCGCTGACGGTACAGGTGACAACGGATTCGCTTGTCACAGCGATGGAACAGGCCGCCAGCAGCAACTGCCTCATCGGACTGTCGCAACCGCTGGCTGCCATGGCGGCACGGTTTGGACTCAAGCCACTGGCAATCCAACCGATCGAGTTTCAGTTTCCGACCGGCTTTTGTTACGGCGCATCTGCCAAGGACCTCCCGCCATTGTCGATGGTCATTGAAAAATTGAGTGCCCTGGCAAAAGTGGCGTCTTGATCACCGCAGTTAGAAGGCAAACAACATCTATCGATGCTGGATCTTTGAACCATATCGGAAACGGCCTTGTTGTTCCAAGTTGTCGGGTGGGCGATGGCCTTGGACGATGTCGGTACCGGCTTCCTGGGTAACGTCAGCACCTGGCGGCAAAGCGGAAATGACGGGGTTGGCTGCTTCCGGCCCTAAGTCGACCTTCAGCTGTTGGGTTGAACGCTGTACACAAAGCGGCCCTTCGCTGCAGCGCACCCGGCTAACTATGCTTGAAGACAGCAATCCGGACTTTACAGAATTTCGCTGCAAGTGCGTCAATGTCTGGCTTTTTGATAACTTAGCCGCCTTCCCTTAAAGCTCATCCAAGTCTGAGCTTTAGATGGCTGCCGATGATTGAACGAGCGCCGTCGCCAACTTGTTCTCAATGAATTCGGTGAACACTCGAACACGCGCTGACATGAGCCGTCCTGGTGGCCTGACGGCCCAAACACTCCATTCGGGCTCGACGGCGAAGCGGGGCAGGACGGGGACAAGTGTCCCATCAATAAGTTGTTCCAAGACATCCCACTTAGATTTCAAGGCAATCCCTGTTCCTGCTGAAGCGGCTTCTGTTAGCGCTTCCCCATAGCTCGTAGTGAAATTGCCTTGGATACGAACTTCGGTAGTCGTTCCGTCGCTGTCGCGCAGGCCCCAAATCCTGTTCTCATTGAGAACGATGCAATTATGGTTTGATAGCTCAGCAGGAGACGTCGGTGTTCCCGATACCTTTAGGTAATCAGCAGACGCCACAAGAATGCGCGGATTATCCGCGATTTTGCGCGCCATCAACGTAGACGGCGCAAGGGCGCCGATGCGTATCGCCAAGTCGAAACCATGTTGCACAATGTCGAACGTAGTGTCGCTGAGTTCAAGGTTGATGGACACATCAGGATGAAGGCGGAGAAATTCGCCAATATGGGGCGCGATATATTTGCGCCCAAAGGATGCTGAAGCAGCCACGCGCAATTCACCGCGTAAGTTCGTCTCTGAACCCTGCATGTCAGTGATCGCATCATCGACGTCCGCAAGAATTTTCTTGGCGTGAGCAAGGAACAGTTCGCCATCAGCCGACAACGACACAGAACGGGTGGTCCTGTTCAGCAACTTGCATCCGATCTGCGCCTCAAGTGCCTGGATGCGTTGGGATGAGGTGGTCGCCGAAAATCCGAGCTCCAAACCTGCCCGCGCAATAGCACCAACGGCAGCCACACGGACATAGAGTTCCAGAGTTTTCAGATCAAAGCTCATTATCCCGATTTATCAAATCGAGTTTGTATTTCAAGGTCAATTATCCTGACTGCGCGAGGCAGTTAAGTGTTGTTGGACAAAGGCGTCAGCCCATACAGCGCCTTTACGCAAGAACGGAAGGCAAGACAATGAAACAGATCACACAACACCAAATCCGCGAAGGGATGCGTCAAGCCCATACCAAACGGGCTGAAGCATTGGCCTTTGGCCTGCAGTTCCTTCGTTCCGCAATGGCGCGGGGCGTGACCAAAATCGCAGCAATGCTCCAAATTACTGCCCGGGCAAAACAAAACGCTTAGCACGACGTCAAACAACTTCAGAAAACAGGACAAAACGAATTGCCCGCATTTCCATCGCTGATTACCGACCTTCGTCGGACGCAACATTTTCCCTCATGAACCCGTGGCAACACCCAGACAAGATAGCAATTCCGCCGTTCTAAAACACACACTCCAAAGGATCGAGCCCATGAAAGCCGTCGCACTCACACACTACTTGCCTATCGAAGACCCAAATGTGTTTCTCGATGTGGAACTCGACAAGCCAACACCCGCTGGCCATGATATTTTGGTCCAGGTGAAAGCCGTTTCCGTCAACCCTGTGGACACCAAAGTACGTGCGCCCAAAGACACGATTGAAGACGCACCTCGAGTGATTGGCTATGATGCCTCTGGCGTCGTTGAGGCCATCGGCCCAGACGTTGCGATCTTCAAGCCGGGCGATGAGGTTTATTACGCTGGTGACATCACCCGCTCCGGCACCAACCAAGAATTCCATTTGGTTGATGCGCGGGTTGTTGGGCGCAAACCCCAATCACTGTCACATGCTGAAGCTGCAGCTCTGCCGCTTACGACAATCACAGCCTATGAGGCGTTCTTTGATCGCTTAGGCATTGACCGCAATGGTGCCTACAAAGGTCAGTCGATCCTTATCATCGGCGCGGGTGGCGGTGTAGGCTCGATTGGTATCCAGCTTGCAAAAGCCGCTGGGTTGACTGTGATCGCAACCGCTTCACGGCCCGAAACATCCGCATGGGTAACAGAGCTTGGCGCAGATCATGTTGTGAACCACCGCGAGGATATGGTGGCACAAGTTCGCGCCTTGGGAATGAACTACGTCGATCACGTCGCAATTATTAACGACATGGACCATTGGGATACCGCCGTAGAACTGATCCGCCCTCAGGGAGGTCTTGTCACCATTGAAGACACAGATGCAGCAATGCCGATGGCCGGTATGAAAATGAAAGCCGCCAGCCTGCACTGGGAGTTTATGTTCGCTCGGTCGATGCATCAAACACCTGATATGATCGAACAGCACAAGTTGCTGACCTACGTCGCCGACGAGATCGATGCAGGCCGGATCAGAACTACCGTGTCGCAGATCCTTACACCGATCAACTCGGCCAACATGCGGGAAGCGCACCGCTTGATTGAGACAGGTCAGGCAAAGGGAAAGATCGTCGTCGAAGGCTTCTAAGCGAAGACCTCAAGCAGCATGATTGCTACGATCAACTAAGCACTCATGGCTTTCACCAATTTAGCAACAATTCCAATTGGAAACAGACGTGTCATACACAGACCCCGCCTATTTGAAGACTATCGAAAAGCGGCTGCTATGGCTGTCCCACTGGATGATTCATAATGCAAACCACATTCGTCCCAAGGCAGATGGGATCAAGGTGGGCGGACACCAGGCCTCTTCGGCGTCGATGGTCTCGATCATGACAGCGCTCTATTTCTCAGCTTTGCGCCCGGAAGACCGGGTGGCGGTCAAGCCGCACGCGTCGCCTCTGTTTCACGCAATCCATTATCTCATGGGCAATCAGACCCTTGAGAAAATGGAAAACTTCCGGGGCTTTGGCGGAGTGCAGAGCTATCCAAGTCGGACCAAGGATATTGACGATGTCGATTTCTCGACAGGGTCGGTGGGTCTGGGAGTTGGCATCACGCCATTTGCTTCGCTTGTGCAGGATTACGTCCAAGCCAAGGAATGGGGGAAATCTCAAAAACTTGGCCGGATGATTGCGCTGGTAGGAGATGCTGAACTGGATGAAGGTAACATCTATGAAGCTCTGCAAGAAGGTTGGAAAAACGATCTACGCAACTGTTGGTGGATCATCGACTACAACCGTCACTCTCTTGATGGAGTTGTCCGTGAAGGGTTGTTCAAGCGCGTAGAACGGATTTTCGAGGCATTTGGTTGGGATGTTGTACGTGTCAAGTACGGCCAATTACAGCGGGCTGCGTTTGATGAACCGGGTGGCGACAAACTTCGCCAATGGATCGATGACTGCCCCAACCAGCTTTATTCTGCGCTGACGTTCATGGGCGGTGCTGTCTGGCGCGAGCGGCTCATAGACGTTTTGGGTGATCAGGGTGATGTGAGTGCCTTGATCGGCCGACGCAGCGACGAAGAATTGGCCGCCTTAATGGAGAACCTCGGCGGGAACTGTGTGGCAACAATGGCCGATACATTTGCAGCTATCGATCATGACCGCCCGGTTTGTTTCCTCGCCTATACGATTAAGGGCTGGGGCACGCCGATTGCGGGTCACAAAGACAACCACGGTGGGTTGATGAACAAGACCCAGATGGGTGAATGGCAGCGTTACATGGGCGTAGCCGAGGGCGATGAGTGGAACAAATACGCAACCATTCCCGATCCCGCTTCCTTTGCGTCGCAATTGTTGAAGACAGCATTTTTTGCCAAAGGCCCGCGCCGTTTCGATGATGAATTGATTGATGTCCCTGCGATTACACTGTCATCAGATCGCGAAACTTCGACCCAGATGGCGTTCGGCAAAATCCTTGATGATCTATCCAAAGGCGACAGTATATTGGCCGAGCGTATTGTGACAACGTCCCCTGATGTCACTGGAACGACCAATTTGGGGCCGTGGGTCAATCGCCGCAAATTGTTTTCGCGCAAGCATCAGGCCGACACCTTCAAAGCAGAGAATATTCCCTCAACTGCGAAGTGGGACTTCGCGCCAGAGGGTCAGCATATCGAACTTGGTATCGCGGAGATGAACCTATTCCTGTTGTTAGCGGCGGCCGGGCTTTCCCACTCGCTGTTCCGCAAGCGGCTGATCCCAATTGGCACGGTATATGATCCCTTCGTGTCGCGAGGTCTCGATGCGTTGAACTACGCCTGTTATCAGGATGCGCGATTTATGATTGTTGGAACGCCCTCGGGCGTCACGTTGGCCCCTGAAGGTGGCGCGCACCAATCCATTGCGTCTCCCTTGATTGGAATGTCGCAAGACGGTCTTGCAGCGTTTGAACCCGCTTTCGCCGACGAGTTGGCCGTGATTATGGAATGGGCCTTTGGGTACCTGCAAAAGGACGGCTCTGGCGATCCTGATGAACGCACATGGCTGCGGGACGAAACCGGTGGATCTGTATACCTTCGCCTTAGCACGAACCCCATCGAACAGCCGGGCACGCGGAGGGATGACGCATTTCGTCAAGGCGCAATTGACGGTGCCTATTGGCTAAAACCCCCTGGACCAAACTGTGAATTAGTGATCGCATATCAGGGCGTGGTTGCGCCAGAGGCGATCGCAGCGGCTGGTCAATTGCAACAATCGCGTCGCGATGTTGGCGTGTTAGCTGTCACATCAGCGGACCGGTTGAACGCGGGTTGGACCGCTGGACAAAGAGTGCGCGCTCATGGCGAAACACTTGCTCGCAGCCACGCTGAAACGCTTTTGTTCGGACTCCCCCGCCATTGCACAATAGTTACGGCAATTGATGGTCATCCCGGAACACTAGCATGGCTTGGATCGGTCTGTGGCCACAAAACTGTTGCATTGGGCGTTGAACATTTTGGGCAAACCGGAACGATCCAAGATCTTTATCATCACTACGATCTGACCGCGGAGCGCATTGTTAAGCACGCTTTGCGAGCAACTGGACCTTGACGAGAATTAGCGATGAATGCCGCAACTTCTGGACCGTTTCGGGTGCCTCTAATCTCCTACCGTGAAGCAAGCGGCGACCTGATCAGCAAGAGGTAGGTGTTGAAGCTCCTATATTCGTCAAGCAGCAATTTGCGTGGATTGAGGGACGCAAAGCTGCCTATAGATTTCTCGGACGATGTAACGCTTTAGGCAACGAATAATCTCGCTTTTGCTCTTTCCGTCTTTGGTGCGTTTCTTGACATAGGCAAGCGTTGGCTTGTGGCTGCGCATCCTAACAATGGCCACGCGGTAGAGCGCTGCGTTGGCCTGTCGGTTACCACCCCTATTCAATCGGAAGCGATGTGTTTTGCCGCTAGATGCTGGGATTGGGCAAACGCCGCAGAGTTTTGCAAACGCGGCTTCTGAACGGATGCGCGTTGGATCGTCACCAACGAGGATCAACATCTCCGCAACCGTCAGCGTGGCAATGCCATGAGATCCCATCAAGTCTGGTGCGCGTTTGGTGACAAGGCGCTCCAACTCCTTATCATGCACGTTGATCTCCTCATGAAGCCATAGCCAGCGACGCGCTAGTGCGCGTATAGCCGCTTTTGCAGGGGCCAATGGATTGTCGATGGCACCTGCTCGAAAGGCTGCGATATGACGGATTAATGCGATTTTTCCTCGGATTTGATCCAGCGCGTCTCGAAGATCGGCAGGCGCATTAATAATCAAGGTCTTCAGGGTCACCATCGCCTGTGAGCGTGATTTAACAGCTGTATCGCGTGCAATCTTCAAATGCCTGATCATTTCTGATGACCCTGTTTGTGTTTTGGGTCGTGCTATTGCTTGTCCAGAGAGAACGGATCGTGCAGCGCCCTCTGCATCCAGGCTGTCGGTTTTGCCTTGCGTGTATCGCAACTGGCGATTTGGTCGAGTGACCTCAATGACCGTGTGGCCTTGAGCGGCCAAAGACCGCGAAAGGCCAGCACCATATGAACCAGTCCCTTCGACTCCAAATGCCAGAACTTTCCCAAAAGATCGCGACCAACGTTCCAACTCCAAATATCCCTTCGGATTGGTCGGAATGGACAGCGCCGCCAAACGTGTGCCGCGCGCATCAATCGCGACGGCGACATGGGTTGCCTTGTGTGTATCAATGCCAATGATTACTGGGTTCTTGGTCTGCATGATGCCCTCATTACTAAGACTGCCCGGG
>JBKAGN010000026.1:0-46705 GCA_046290415.1 Hyphomicrobiales bacterium | reverse complement strand
GAAGGCCCGATTGGCCGTTGATCAGCCGTTCCCAAACGGCCTTCACGCCACAGCCGAGGGGCGTCACCAGGCCCATGCCGGTGACAACGACGGGATCATTGCTTGTGGGGGACATCGGCATTTCCTTTCGTGCATATGCACAGGTTGAAACAAAAAAAGGGCTAGAGATCGGCCAGAAGGCCAAGCGTTGCTTGCATCTGGCGCCAGTGATCCTCGCCCAGCTTGGCCCGTAGCGCGTCCTGCGCCTCATGCCAGAGCGGAACCATCTCCATGAGTTTGGCCTGCCCGATCGGCGAAAGGCGGTAGGCCTTGGCGCCGCCACGCCCGCCGATCTGCGCCTCGACAAGACCTGCTTCCTCTAGAAGGCGCAGATTGCGGGTGAGTGCTGAGCGTTCGATGGCCATGCCATCGGCCAGTTCCGACACTGATGCGGCTTCGCTGCCATAGAGCGCAAACAGCAATGAGGCCTGGGACGGCGTGACGCCATGCGGCTTGATCAAACGGCCGAAATGGCGCGACACCGAGCGCGCCGCGCGCCGCGACTTGGTGAGCACGCATTGACTGCGAAAGAGGTTGGGATCGATCTCGTTCATCTCATGTGTGCATATACATGAAATGGGTTTTGTAAAGCCGCCGGGTCGCGTACCCTGGGTTCGCTAAGGCGAGATTTAGGCGAAGTCGGCGTGCTCGGTGGTTGTTTCCGACAGGGCAGTGACGGCGCGTGCGAGGGCTGGAATCTCATCTTCGGTAACGAAGGTTTCCAGTTCCGGCCTAGCAAAATAGTAGCCTTGCAACAGCGTCACACCGGCCTCGACGAGGGCGTACATCTCGTCTTCGGTTTCAACCCCTTCGGCCAAAACCTTCAACTTCATCAGTTTCGACATGGCCATAATTCCGGAAACGATGGCTTGGCGGCTTGGGGAACTCTCAATGCCACGCACCAGTTCCATATCGATCTTGATTATGTCGGTTTGGAAACGGGCGAGCAGCCCCAGGCCGGAAAAACCAGCGCCAAAATCATCGACTGCGGTCGAGAAACCCATCTTTTTGTATTCATGAATGATGTGTTGGACGTGTTCGACATCAGCGAACTGTTCGCCTTCGGTGAACTCGAACATTAGGCGGCGCAGGCTGAACCGCGCCTTGGAAGCAGCCGCCAAAGTGGCACGGATGCAGGCCTTCGGCTCGTAAACGGCGTTCGGCATAAAATTGATCGACAGCATGGCATCGGAGCCTGCCGGCATCTTTTGGCCGGCCAGCTCAATAGCTGTGACACGGCAGCTTTGATCGAAAGCGTAGCGGTTTTTCTTCGTGACCTGCGCAAGAACCTCGCCTGCGCTTTCGCCGTTCTTGCCACGAACCAGCGCCTCGTAACCCCATATGTGTCCGGCTTGCACGTCCACGATCGGCTGGAAGGCCATGGTAAAAGGGATAGCGAACGCGTTCGCGTCGGCGTTTTTGCACCCCTCGCAACCCATTGTCTTCGTCATCAGACGCCCGCTTTTTCCCAAGTTGTACTGTTGAGCGAAACCATGGCTGGCAAGCGTTAAGAAAGACCTAGGAATTTAGGGTTTTCCCCATAGGTTACAAACAACTCCCATGTATCGCGGGCAAGGTGACCAGCGAATAGTGCGCGTGTCTGAAAACCGCTGTTCAGCGTCACTACTTTGCCAGAAGTGGACTTGTGTGACGCGCGACACAGTGGCCCGCGAGGCCTTACGTCATTCTCCAATCATCGCAACACGGCCACCTGCTCTACCAACCCAACCGGCCAGCAATACCAAGAGGATGACCCAATGACCTTCGCTCCCAAAAAAGCTTTTATCGCCGCCGCTCTTACCGTCGCCACACTTGCTGGCACAACGGGCACGACCACCACTGTCGCCCACGCCAACGAATATGTCGCTGGCGGTATTGGTTTCGTTGCCGGCACCATTCTCGGCTCAGCGCTCACCCAAGCGCACCAGCCGCAGACCGTCGTTGTTCACCAACAGCCTGTTGTTGTGCACGGTCGTCCGGCACCTTGGACCCCAGCTTGGTATGCCTCCTGCTCACAGCGCTACCGTTCCTTCAATGCGCAGACCGGTTACTGGCTGCACGTGTCTGGCCAATACCGCTTCTGCCAGTAAGACCCGTCCACCCCATCAAAAAAAACCCCGCTGGTTACATGATCAGCGGGGTTTTTCGTGTCTGGAACAACGCGCGGTTTTCCAGTCTCATGCATGGTTTTTCTGCAAGCGCGCAAACTGTGATGCGCGGCACAGTTGAACGCAGTCAGGTCAGGCAATCTCCAATCATCGAAACGCGGCCACCAAGACCAACCAACCCAACCGGCCGGGTTTGAAACCAAGAGGATGACCCAATGACCTTCGCTCCCAAAAAAGCTCTCGTTGCTGCTGTTGTTTCTGTTGCCACCATTGCCGGTGCAACAGCCACCACCACGAACACCGCTCAGGCCAATGAATATGTTGCCGGTGGTATCGGATTTGTCGCTGGCACGATTGTCGGCTCGGCTCTCACCCAGGCCCATCAGCCTCGCGTCGTGTATCACCAGCAGCCAGTCGTCGTTCATGCCCGCCCTGCACCATGGACACCGGCTTGGTATTCCTACTGCTCGAACCGCTACCGCTCGTTCAACCCGCAAACCGGTTACTTCCTGGCCTATTCCGGCAACTACACCTTCTGCCAGTAAGGCCTGCCGTTTCCACAAAAACCCCGTCTGCTTTCGGCAGGCGGGGTTTTTCGCGTTTAGGCTTCCGGCGCGCCGCCTGATGGATCATCAAGCCTGTGCAACCGACCGATCGCGTTTCGGGCCAAACGCAACGTCAGCGCTTTGCGGCGCGAGGCATGCAGTTTGATCAGCCGCGCCTCGCGCACGATATGCGCGCCGAACCCATCGGCAATCATCAAGCCCTCGGTCTGAGGAAAAATACCCTGCGGCACGTCCGGCGCGGTCGCGAACGAAAAGCGGTCGCAGAAGTCGATATAGTCAGGCCATTTGGTGTCGGCGCGCAGGTCGGCGGGCGAGGATTTGACTTCGATGATCGTGATCAGCCCGTCGGGCGACAGCGCTACGATGTCGGCGCGACGCCCGTTGGCCAAACTGGCTTCAAACAGACAGGTCGCGCCGGTCTGCGCGAAGAACCGCGCCGAGCCGCGCCGGATCGCCAGCGCACGGTCCGATTGACGTCCGTCAGCCAAGGGGGATGGGTCGAGTTCCATGCTGTCTGTTCGTCCTCGCCATCGCGCGGTCGGAAATCTCAGGTCGTCGCCAAAACTGTGACGCAGAACACAGCGGCTCCCTTTTTGAACCTGCACCATGCGGGCGTTGCAACAACGGCAGGCTCTTACGGATCATCCTCCGCAAAGGCAGCCAAGTTGTAGAGATGGCTTAAGGTCGGGTGCAAGCCCCACCGCCTCGACCGTTTGCCGCTCTGCCCCGCCTCGCGCTTCCTTGTTGGCCTTGCCGGCAAGCAGTGTGGGGCGGGTATGCAACGCCCAGCGCGGGAACGCCCCAAAGCCGCTTGACGTGACGTTGAGGGATCGAATCAGGCATTCTTTAACCTGCGCGCATTAGACGTTGGTTATGATGATGGCTCCGCTCTCTTCCACATCACCTGCCTCGCAGGCAGCCCCGTCCGGCCAATCGGTGGCCAGCGCGGCCTCGCGCGTTGCACCGGTCGCGCAGTCCTCGGCCCTTGCCGGCCTGGTTGCGGGTGCATCGACGGCTGGAACCGCTGCGCCAACCGCAGCCCAACCCCAGCAGATCAGCGCGCAAGCGCTGTTGACCCTTCTTCAAACGCTGGGCAAGCCATTGTCCGGTTCGGTTGGGCAGCCAGCGCCTGGCAGTGGTGGTGGCGGTGGTAGTTTGCAGTCGAGTTTGCCGCTGACCTTGACACTGCCGCAAGGCACCACGGGATCACCAGCAAGTACGGTGCAGACGAGCTTGCCTTTGCCCGCCGGGACCACTCCGCCGCCATCGGGAACACCGGTTCTTGTTCAGGCTGAGGGCGAAGCCAACGCACCACGTCTGGGTGTGACGGTTGCCGGCGCGGCACAGACCTCACCGTCCACCATGCGAGCAGACGCCGCGCGGCAATCGTCTTTCGCACCGCTGCTCGCCGATGTCGCAAAACTCACCGGGCAGCCAAGTCTACCCAAGGGACTGGATGCGGCGCTGGGCCGGATCATGGGCTTTGTGCTGGACGCTGACGCCCCCATTGAGAGCACCACGCTCAAGAATGTCGTCGAAGGCGCCCGCTCGGGTCTAACGCCTTCAACCGCGACGTCCACTGGCAATCCCCAACCAGCTCAAACGCCCATGCAGACCGCGCTTGGCGCTTTTGTTCGCGCCCTTGGCCTCGCGATGCCCGGTGGCGACGGTCCGCCCACACCTCAGGCTTCGCAGGCACCATCGTCATCGTCGAGCACACCAGGGCCGCAGGCAAATACCAACGCCATCGCCAAACCTGGTGGTCAACCAGGCTCACCTCCACCCCTTCCAAACGGCGCACAGCCGAGCCGGTTGTTGGCGCATCCCTTGCCGCTCGACGCCCCTGATCTGACTGATCCATCCGTCCTGCAATCGCTGAAAGGCAAAGCCGAAGCCACGCTGTCCCGGTTCAACCTGCTGCAGGCTGGCGGCGATACCACCAACCAGCGCGTTGGCGACACAGGCCCGGCCTTGCGGTGGGATGTTCCCCTCTTGATCGGCCAAGAGGCCGCCGTTTTGGGCGTCGCCATTGACCGCGATGGCGGCTCGGAGAACGATCGCGACGACCGCCTCACCAGTTGGCGGTTTCGGTTCGCTTTCGAAAGCCAGGCGCTGGGCGGTGTTGAGGGCTTGGTTGCTCTTCATCAAACGCCCGCCAAGGCCGACGCCGATCCGCATCTGGACATTGCCGTCTGGGCGCATGAACCAAGTGTTCTTGCCCGCCTTGATTCCTCGCGTGTGGCGCTGGTGGAACGTCTGCAGGCGCTCGGCCTGGTGATCGATAGCCTGACGCTCGCACCAGCCGACGACATGCCTGGCGATCCGGCACCATCAGAAAACGTCCAGCATCGCGTGGATGTGTCCTCATGACGGCGGAAAAAACGCTCTTCAACAGTCCTGCGGCGGCGCCGACGATCGCCGTCGCGCTGCGCTACGATGAGGATGGCTCTGCGCCGATCGTTGTCGCCACGGGGAAAGGCTCGCTTGCTGAGCGGATCATCGCCGCCGCCGAGGAAGCGGGCGTTGCGATCGATGAAAACCCCTTGTTCGCCAGCGCGTTGGAGAACGCGCCGCTCGACGAACCGATCCCTGAAGAGCTTTATCAGGCGGTCGCTGAAGTGATCAGCTGGGTGTTGCATGCGCGCGAACCGCGCAATGCGGGCGGACCATCGCAGGCTCTGAAGGTCAACCAGGCCGGGGGAATCACGCCATGACGACGCGCGATCCCATCGCAGGTGCAGCCGCAGCATCGGATTTTGTGGCGCCTAAGCAACAATGCACCAAAGAGTGCCCTAAGGGCACCGATGAGGCCCGTTTCGCGCCGCAAAGGGGTCTGGCCATGCCGCCCAAATCACGCCATGGTCCGGCCATGATTGATCTGAGGTTCATTGCGCGCTGCGTTGCGCTTGTGATGATGACTGTGCTTGTTGCTGCAAGCACTGTCATTCCCTCATTGTCCTATGCTCAAAAGTACGCCGACCATCTGTCGCAATATGGTGGGTACGACGCGCGCCTTGCCGCGATAACCGGTTTTGCCTCGCTCTATGTGACGCCCGAGGCGCCCATGTTGCCGGTTGTGCTTTCCATTCCCGGCGATGTCGAGATTGCAGCCGTGCTGCCAACCTCGTGCGCGATGGACAAGACCGTCCTGCCAACAACCATGCAGCAAGCAACGCCGTGTGGGCAGGTTGTCGGGTTCTTTCTTTCCCAGACCTCCCCCATCGGCATCGACCAGCCAGCCCTACGCGGCCCGCCAAGGCTTCTGGTCTGAAACTGATCTTTTCCCTTCCCACGTTAGATTTCTTCAATCCACCTCGGAGACAGCTCCAATGATTTCTCGCCGTTCTTTGCTGCTTGGCGCCGCCGGCACCGCAGCTCTTGCTTCAACCGCCAAGGCCGACAGCGCCATCGACGCGTTTCTCGACTCAGTCGGCCTTGATCCGGCCACCGCATCACGCCAGGGCTTCCGCATCGACCGCCAATGGATGCCGCAGGATGTGTCCTATTCCGGTCGTGAGCGCCCCGGCACCATCGTGATCGATGTCGCCAATCGCTTCCTCTACCATGTTCAAGAAGGTGGCACAGCCCGGCGCTACGGCATCGGTGTTGGCCGTGATGGCTTCCGCTGGGCAGGTTCCGCCGTTGTTGGCCGCAAGGCCGAGTGGCCAACCTGGACCCCTCCGCCGGCCATGATCCGTCGCCAGCCTGAGCTGCGCGAATGGGCTGGTGGCATGCCAGGTGGCGTCGATAACCCGCTCGGCGCTCGCGCACTCTATCTCTATCGCGGTGGTCGCGACACGCTCTACCGGATTCACGGCACAAATGCGCCTTGGACCATCGGTCAGGCCATGTCATCAGGCTGCATCCGCATGGTCAACGAGCATGTGGAAGAGCTTTATGATCGCGTGCGCGTCGGTTCGCGTGTGATTGTGCGCCAGGTTGCTGCCTAAGCACTGACGTCCCTATCATGGACGCCGGTGGTTCTCTCGACACCGTCCGCACTGTTGTTGACAGGCGTCGTCTGCGCTGGTGAGCCTTGGCCCATGATGATGGGCGACTCTGAATGGTCCAGGCCGGATCAGCATTCTGTGGCTAGCGAGGAACCGGACGCGGACGCGCTGGATTCTGGCGACGATGGCGCGCAGCGCGCCGCCAAGCGTTCCAAGAAGCGCCGCCCGCGCAAAACGACCGAGAAGCGGCTTCACACAATCGCGCTTGCCTATCTCGATCGCTATGAGGCCAGCGAAGCAAGCTTTCGCGCGATGCTGGAACGCCGCGTTTACAAGGCTGCGCGCGCCCATGGCGAGGATCCATCGGACTATGACGCCATGGTCGAGGCTGAGGTGGCAAAAGCCGTGTCTGCGGGCTTTATCGACAACAAGCGCTTCGCGGAGAACCAAGTCTATCAACAACGTGGCCGCGGCGCCTCCGCGCGAGCGATCCAGGCGCGGTTGAAGGCCAAAGGGGTGCCCGATGATCTGATCGATCACGCGTTGGACCAAGATGCGCGAGACGATGAAGCCGCCGCCTGGCGCTATGCACAGCGTCGGCGGCTTGGGCCCTTTCGTGCGGTCAATCGCGCTGAGAAACGCGACCGCGATCTGGCGGCCCTGGCGCGAGCAGGGTTTGGATATGGGCTTGCCGCTGCCGTCATCGACGGCAATGTCGATGATGGTCCGCTTTGATGCGCGAACTTCTATCCCCCGATCAAATGGGCGCCTGCGATGCCTTCACCATCGCGCGTGGCACGCCCGGCATTGATCTGATGGAGCGCGCGGGGGCAGCCGTTGCGGACCAAGCCAAGGCAATGACAAAGGACGGAGGATCGGTCCTGGTTTTGGCCGGCCCCGGCAACAATGGCGGTGACGGCTTCGTCGCCGCGCGCCTGCTCAAGGATCAAGGCTTCGCGGTCACTGTCGCTTCGCTTGGTGACCCCGAAGCGCTGAAAAATGACGCGTGCTGGGCTTACGAGGGTTGGACCGGCGAGGTCCTTCCTATTGATCAGGTTGATGGTCACCAGTTGGATAACCAAGATCTCATCATCGATGCCTTGTTTGGCGCCGGTCTCACACGCGGGCTTGATGGTGAGGCCGCCAGGCTGGTGAACCTGTTGAACGAAACCGGCCGGCCAGCCCTCGCGGTCGATCTGCCAAGCGGGCTCGATGGCGCAAACGGTCAGGCTCTGGGCGCAGTTGTCCGAGCCCGTGCCACGGTCACTTTCCACCGGTTGAAACCCGGCCATGTGCTCTATCCAGGCAGGGACCTGTGCGGCACCATTATTGTCGCCGATATTGGCATTCACCGCGACGCCATTGGCGCGGCGGGGTACACCGCCCAGCTCACCGGCCCCTATCTGACCGAATGGTTGCCTGGTCTCTCTGCCGATGCTCACAAGTACGCGCGCGGCCATGCTCTGGTGGTGGGTGGACCGCCGGAAAAAGCCGGCGCGGGGTTTCTGGCCGCAACATCGGCGCTACGGGTTGGTGCTGGCCTTGTCACACTGGCCGCACCGAACGCCACGATGAACGGTAGCGTTGGGCTCTACCCGGCACTGATGCGCGCTGCTTGTGACGATGCCCGCGATCTGGCGCGCCTGCTGCGCGATGATCGCCTGACTGCCTGTGCGCTCGGGCCAGGGCTTATGCCCGATGAAGCAACGCGACAGCTGGTGTATGCGGCCCTCGCCTCCAATGCTGCTTTTGTTCTTGATGCTGGCGCGCTAGCCGCATTTTCCGGGATGGCCGAACCGATGTTTGAGCGCATCATGGCGCGAAACCCGCCCACTGTGCTCACGCCGCACAGCGGCGAGTTCTCTCGGCTGTTCGGCGCCAGCTCTGAACCATCGAAGATCGAGCGCGCCAAAGAGGCCGCCGCACGCTCGGGCGCGATCCTCGTGCTGAAGGGTGCCGACTCCATAATCGCGCACCCAAACGGCCGAGCCAACTGCATCTATGTCAACGGCAATGCACCGACCTGGCTTGCCACCGCCGGCTCCGGCGATGTCCTGACGGGCATTCTCGCCGGGCTGTTGGCGCAATCCGTAACTGCAGATCAAACACCTAAAGAAACGACTGCAACAGTCGCCCTGGGTGTTTGGCTGCACGGCGCGGCGGGCCAACACGCCGGCCCGAACCTTGTCGCCAGTGATCTGGAGCCAGCGCTTGGCGCGGTGTTGTGTCATCAAAGGTCGGCAGAGTTTGTGCCGCTCGAAGGTCAGCTGCGTTAACCATCGCCATTCACCAAGCCAGCTAACCTTGCTGCTTAAGCTTACCGCAAGTCTCTGATTTCAATCAATAAGTCCCTGTGTTTACTCTTGATTAAGGACGGAGAAGCGTTCACACATTTTAAAGGGAGTTCACCATGAAAGTATTCATCAACAAAGTGCGCTATTTCGCGTTGGCCCTGGTTCTGGCATTGGCTGTGCAACCGGTCGCAACGATCACATCGGCTAACGTCGTCGAGGCCAGCGATTACTATTCGCAAATGCCAATGATGATGAGCGGCGGCAGTGCAGGCGGCGGGTCTTCATTGAACCCTTGGCCGGTCGTCCTCATCGGCACTGGTGTTGCATCCATCATCGCTTGCGCGATGATTGTCGGTGCGGAAGAAGGGCGCGAATTGACGCTGGAAGAAGCCGTGCATGCTGGCCTGTTCCCACTTCACTGCCTCTTCGATCTGCATCTCAACGGCAATTGATCACTGCTTCCTGATGCGCTTGCGACGCGCCCGGTCGATCCCTCGGCCGGGCGCTCTTTGTTACCTAAACGTTAACCGTGATTTGCCGCCGGTTGGCTTCTGTGCTTCCCTTACGTCCGTGTGGGGCAACAGGGGGACACAACAATGAAGAAGCACCTAAGACTGTTCACACTCGCCGTCGCGCTGATCATTGCAAGTTCAGCTATAGCGCCGACGGAAAGCCACGCTACCATGTACAGTTCGAGCGTTGTGGCATCAGGGTCCGCATCGACACCGTGGGTTCCTATCCTGGTCTTTGTCGGCGTGGCATCCATCATCTCGTGCGCCGTCATCGTCGGGTCACACACCGGACGAGAGCTGACGTTAGAGCAGGCCGTGCATGCCGGGATCGTGCCATTGCATTGTCTCTGGGATGGCGCGCTCGACGAATGACGAGAGCGTCTTGGCCCAGTCTGGTCGGTCACTTCTGATAGCCTGACCGCCACCAGCGAGCGAAGAAAAAAGGCCCGGTGAAGCAATCACCGGGCCTTTCGTTTTGAATAAGGCAATATTTTTGGTGAAGCGACTTTCGCGCTCCGCCCGCTAAAGCGCACTGCCAATGCGGGCGCGACCGGTTTCGCCATTGTCGCGCACCCAGTTTAGCGTGCGCTCGCCTGTTCGCGTGAGGTCGAAGCACATGGGCGAGCCATTGTACCAGTTCTCGAACTGCTGGCAGAGGCGATTGCCGTCGATCCACCAGCGTCCGGCGTCCTGTGGCTGTACCCAGCGGCCCAGGCCCAAGGCTTCGCCATCGCCGTCAACCCGGCCACCCGGGCGATAGTTCAATGGAAACTCGCCGCCAAAAGGCGTCGCGAGATAAATCGTGTGCCCAATGATGTTCGAGCGGATCTCATTGGCTGAAAAAGATGACGCGTGAGCCGGCAATGCAAGCAGCGCGGCACAGAAAACAAGAACAATTCGCATGAAGCTCACCAAAGAGGTTGAGGGGGCGGATAGCTACAATACGACCCGACGCCCATTTGGTTCATCGTCACGCGTGGTCGTCGCGAGGCGATTTCATGGCAACAATGCGGCAGAACCGTCAGTTGAGCGGTATGTTGACCCACAAACGGCCCGAAACCGCCTCAAGATCATCTGTGCCAAGGCCGTCATAGGCCAACGATGCCCGAAGGGCGGCACCGCCAACCCAGCGGGTCGAGAGACCCAACTCGGCTTCTGCGCGCCAATCGCTGAGCGTGTCGGTCACCGCGCCAACCGTAACGGTGTCATCGCCAGCAAAATCCCAGATGCCATGCAGCGCAACAAAGGGTTCCCAGATCGTGCCCACGCTATCGACATGGGCGTAGCCGATTTCCGGCCCAAACGTCGCCCGTCCGATGGTTGTCGTGTTCGCGGCAACGGCAACAGCGGCCGACGTGACATAGCTATCAGTGCGCTCGCGGCCGTAGCGCAACGACGCGATGGGTGTGACACGCCACGCTTCATGGTGCCAATCGCCCGACAGCTGCGCCGCGACGAGCCACCGCGTCGTGTCGAACGAAGCTGTTACCCCAGCCGTGTTCTGATCGTTGGATGACGTGCCCCAAGCGGCGCGCACATCGAAAAAGATGTCGTCGGAAAGTTGGATCGTTGCATAGGGACCTGCCATCCAACCAACGCCATCGGTGGTCGTGTTGGTCGCGCCAACGGTTTCTTCGCCCCAGTCAAGCTGGGCCAAAAATCCGATCAGAACATCGTCGGTCAGCGTGTAATCAATCCCGCCATAGACAATACCAAGCGTGCCATCGCGGTCGGCATTGGCGGCATCACTCCAATAGCGGCGCAGATACCCCTCCACCCAGATATCGGCGCGCTGTGTCTCGTGTCTGACACCGGCAAAGGGATCGTTGGCAAGCCCGGACTCGTTGGCGGCATAGGAAGACACTTGCGACAGAGCCGCAGAGAAGCGCCCGTCAAAGGTGCCAGAGGCGCCGAAGGCCGAAAAATTGACGGGTTGGATCGTGGGCTCCGTTTCGCCATTCAACCGCCGACGCAGACGGTTTCTGTCTGGCTCGGCAGAAAACAGCGCATCCAGACGCGCCTGCGATCCATTGCTGCTGGTCGTCGCCCCGCCTTTCACACAGCTGCGTGTTTGCGTGAATGTTCCCGCGCCTGATCCAACCGATACACCGACGATGAAGGCGTTGTCTGCGGCGGTGATCGCCCGCGTGGTTTGCTGTGTGCCTGGAGAGGTGAAGGATAGCGTTGTGGTCGGGCCGCCCTCGAAAACCACGTCGATGTCCAGCGGTGATGCTGTGACAGCCGTGACCGTCACAGAGACAGTGATAAGGTCCCCTGGTTCAACATCACCGAAAGCGAAAATGCTGCCGGTGTGCGCCGTGCCGTTGCACGCGAGCGTTCCGGCGGCATTCGCTTCCCGCACCAGCACGGGGGCGCTGGCAATCGATAGGCCAACTGCCATTGTGAACGCCAAAGACGCGGAAACGATTTTACGCATGACCCAATACCCCACTGCACATTGGGGCATCAGCGTCGCAAGGGTGGGCCGAGTCAACGCGAAGCCGGGTTCAAATTAACCTAGCGTTAACATGTGCACAGAGCCTGTTGCAGCACCGCAACAGAACTACAAAATTCTGGAGCGCATTTGCGAATTTATCCATTCATTTCAATGATATATTTGAAATTTGAATAGTTGCCATTCGGATTCCAAATGGTTACTCATCGCCACCATCTGGCATGAACATCAGCCAGCAAAAATGCCCCACTCGCGGCGTTAGTTCAAACCGGCAGTAACCGGTTGCTCCGCCGCCTCTGACGGGTCGCGCCAACGCGCATGAAGCTTGGCGATGAGGTCTGCACGGCTCCCGATTTCCCAGCTTTCGCGATAGGCCTCGACATAGTCAATGAATGTCAGCCGTCGACTGCCGTTGAGCGCGGTCAGGATGATTTGGTCTGGCAACAGAACCGGGCGGTCATAGATCGGCGCTGACTCCAACGCCAATTGCGGCAGAACATGCTCGGCAAGCTCGGTACAGAACAGGCAGTTCTCAGTCGAGCCGTCAAAACGATAGTCGAAGGGCGTGCCGATATGGCTGTAGAAATGGACAATGGCATTCCGGCGGGCAGAGCGTGAAGGTAGATGCGAGCGCAGCAGGACCAATCGATCAGCGTTGAACACGTCATCAAAGGGCGCGAGCCGCACGGCTGGGGATACGGCCTCAATGAACACGCCACCGTCTGCGATCTCGGCGTGATGCGGGACAACGGACGGATGATCCCA
The DNA here is from genome assembly GCA_046290415.1 of Hyphomicrobiales bacterium. Classification (GTDB taxonomy): domain Bacteria; phylum Pseudomonadota; class Alphaproteobacteria; order Rhizobiales; family MH13; genus MH13. The sequence continues at coordinate 34,016 of JBKAGN010000026.1, read as the reverse complement.
GAGGCCCATCCGGCGCAGTTCGCTCTCGGTGCCGAGATAAATCGCAACGTGCGAAAAGGCGCCCGGCAGGAGGTTGTTGGAAAGCCGCGCATCGGACGTGATGAGGGCCATGTCGAGCGGACGGAACTGTGCACTTAGGTGCGCCTGCGCATCCGGTTTGTCGCTGAGGTAGCCCGGGCGCGATTCAAAGAGACGTGTGATGCGCCCGAAGACCGGGGCGCCGAAATCGGCGATGGCCACCAGAGGCCTTGGGAACTCCTCGGCCTGCTGGCAGCACACCGCGTTGAGATCGACCAGCGTCGCTCGCCCCACCGACGGATCGGTCATCGATGGCGCGCTTTCCACGTGCGTGCAGGCGGCCAGACCGAGGACAAGACCGAGCAACAGCATTGGCCTTAACAGCCGGCAGATGGGTGTTGTCGATCGACGGAACGAGCGAGAGCAGTTGGCAGGTGCGGAGAGAAAAAATGGCAAGGCCGGCCACTCAACAGGATACACAGCGGACGGGCCCAGGCCGGTGATTCACCGAACCAGCCCCGTATCGCCACAACCTTAGCGCTTGCCGGCGCTGTGTTTCAATCGCCCGAAGGTCGGCTGTCGGCCTCGACGCTACACCACCAGGATCGGTGAACCGCTGGCCACGCGGCCATAAAGGTGGATCACGTCCTGGTTGAGCAGGCGCACGCAGCCCGAAGAAACCGCCTTGCCGATCGACCAGACCTCGTTGGTGCCGTGCAGACGATAGAGCGTGTCGACATTGCCTTCAAAAATGTAGAGCGCACGGGCGCCCAGCGGGTTGTCGATCCCTGGATCCATGCCGCCATTGGCAATCGAGAAGGGTTCCAGTTCCGGCTGGCGGGCCACCATCTCATCGGGCGGTGTCCAGCGCGGCCAGGCTTGTTTCCAAGCGATCCGCGCGCGGCCTGACCACTCAAACCCCGCCCGGCCAAGCCCGACGCCATAACGCATTGCCTTCCCGTTCTCCATCACATGATAGAGATAAAAGTTGCGGGTATCGACGATCACCGAACCGACCGGCTCGCTGGTTGTGTAATCCACTTGGCGGCGCAGGTACTGCTGCTCAACTTGGGTCAGATCGACGGCTGGGATCGGAAACTGCTCCTGCGGCAGCGCGGCATACATGGAAAGATAGGGGCTTGGACGCACGTCTGCGTTGGGCACCAGCCGAGGCTCGGCCACATTGGCGCTCATGCACCCTGAGACAGCAAGGCCTGACAGAGTGGCAGCGCCAGCAAGAAACTGGCGGCGGGTGGGACGGTGGATCGACGCGGTTTTTGGCGTTGCCGGGTCCATCATCGATTGAAGGAATGTCGTTGTTTTATCAGGGGCGTTCATGGAGTGTCTCCAGCGGTACTCACGCGTGCAACAGGTGGTGAACCTCAACGCCGTCATCGCGCCTTGGTTCACGGAAGGAGGTGGCAGCGGGTCAAACGCGCGGAGGCGGTCGTTGCAGCGCTTCGGCGACGGCCAGAAGAATGCTTGCCCTGTCGGTGGCGGGCTGCGCCATTTTTGACCCGAGCGTCACTGTTGCGTTCGGCATCAACCAGGAGCAATCGGCAGACGTGCAGGGGCCGGACGGCGCGGCGGGCATGGCACTTGCGGTCCGAACCGGCGTGGCCTCAGCCTGTCGATCGACTGCGCTGGACTTGTCGAGGACAAAACCCGCGTCGATACCAATCGAGGCCACATTGGCGGAGACGGCTTGGTTGTCCAAGCTCTTGGCGAGCGCCAACCCGCCACCGTTGACGGCGGCGATGAGCAGAACACAACAAAGAGCAAGAACCATGCGCATGCGACGTGTCACGCCTTAGAATTGCGGCCAACATGGGGCGGCGATCGAACGGCCTAAGGATCGTCGTTCATGGTTAAGCGAGCGTTACCCAAAAGCCACAGCCACGCCCGCGTGCTGGTGTTTAGCCAGCAAATCGTCGCGACGAAGAGCGTTTTAGTCGCGACAAACGACCAGACCGTCTGGCTTTGTTCTGGAACGTTTCAGCGGTTGGTCTGGTGAGAACGCAGTGGGGATATCGCGAAAAGCGGTTGTGCCAACGCCACAGAGCGTTCGCGACTAAGAGATGAAATTGCACGGTCGGAGATGTCTGATTGCAGCGCTCTCGGCATCTGCTGAGCAGGCGCCTGCCGCTTCGTCCACCAATCGCCTTGCGATTGACTCTGGTGCTGCCGGAGAGATTTGAACTCTCGACCTCTCCCTTACCAAGGGAGTGCTCTACCCCTGAGCTACGGCAGCGATTATCAAGGCGCGCGTGATGCCACAGCCCATACGGGCGTGCAAGGGGGCCGGTCAAGACACTTTCGCACCGGAACACTGACGGAAACGGTTGGTGGAGGCGTGGTGATCTTGGCGAGGCCGACGAGGGGACCTATACCCGGTCGTCGAACCTTCAAAAGGGTTGGAAGCGATGAACGATAGACCCAAAGAGTCAGCGAACGCCTCAGAGGAACCCAAGAGCGAGGATGACCCGCGGGCCGCAGCGCTGCGCGCCAATCTTGCCAAGCGCAAACAGCAGGCGAGCGCCCGGCGTGGCGGCAAGGCCGTCGGCAAGAAAGAGCCCTCGGTGTTTGATCGGTTGAAAGACGGCGAAAACTGATCACGCCGACCATTTACTCTGGCACGCGTCAAGCCGCCTTGTTGATGCCGGGTTTCTTGTGTCTTGCCTCGATTGGCCGTAAACGAGCGGCTCGCTCATTAAAAGAGAGTTCACCATGGACAAGATCCGCATCGTCGGCGGCAACACGCTGAACGGCACCATCCCGATCTCCGGGGCAAAGAACGCCACGCTGCCCTTGATGATCGCGAGTCTGGCCACTGCCGAAACGCTGACGCTGCACAATGTCCCCAATTTGCAGGACGTGGTGACGCTGTCGCGCATTCTCGGCAATCATGGTGTGGACTATGCCGTGGCCGGTCGCAGGCCTGGCGCCAAGCGCGCCTTCGGGTCCACGGTGAATCTCACCGCTAAAGAGATTGTCGATACGACGGCGCCCTATGATCTGGTGCGCCGGATGCGGGCAAGTTTTTGGGTGATCGGACCGCTCTTGGCCCGCATGGGTGAAGCGCGTGTGTCGCTGCCTGGCGGTTGCGCCATCGGCACCCGACCGGTCGATTTCTTCCTCGATGCGCTGTCCTCGCTCGGCGCCGACATCGAGATCGAGCAAGGTTACGCCGTCGCCGAGGCCCGCAAGGGGCTCATCGGCAACCGCATTGCGTTTCCAAGAGTTTCTGTCGGCGCCACCCATGTGGCGATGATGGCGGCGGCGCTGGCCAAAGGCGAAAGCGTGATTGAGAACGCCGCGCGCGAACCGGAAGTCGTCGATGTCGCGGCTTGCCTCAACGCCATGGGCGCAAAGATCGAAGGCGCAGGAACCTCCTCGATCCACATTCAAGGTGTCGATGTGCTGCATGGCGCGGAGCATTCGGTGGTCCCCGACCGCATTGAAACCGGAACCTATGCGATGGCCGTGGCGATGACTGGCGGCAAGGTGACGCTTACCGGCACGCGCGCGGAACATTTGGGCGCCGCACTCGACACGTTGGAAGAAGCCGGTGTGTCGATAACCCGTGAGAAAGACAGCCTCACCGTTTCGCGCAACGGCAACGGCATCATGCCGGTCAACGTGACGACCGAGCCGTTTCCTGGCTTTCCGACCGATCTCCAAGCGCAGCTTATGGCCCTGATGACCATGGCGCAGGGTACGTCAACGATCAAAGAAACGATCTTTGAAAACCGTTTTATGCATGTGGCCGAACTGGCGCGGCTGGGTGCCAACATTCGCCTTGACGGCCAAAACGCCTATGTCGAAGGCCAGCCGTTTCTAACCGGTGCTGAGGTGATGGCGACCGATTTGCGCGCTTCGGTGTCGCTGGTCATCGCCGGGCTTGCCGCCCAGGGTGAAACCACGGTTGGTCGCGTCTATCACCTGGATCGCGGCTTCGACAATTTGGAAGAAAAACTTTCCGCCTGCGGTGCACAGATCGAACGTTTGGCAGCCTAACCGACAATGACCGACACCCCCCAGCTTTTAAAACTTGCCGCGTTCGACAGCGAGGACTTGGCCGTCGTTTCGGCTGCTATGCAGGACGCGATCGTCAAAACCGGCGAGATGACGTATCTGCCTGGCGAGAAACGTTTCGCGATGGTCGCCAACCGGTTCGCCTGGGAGGTGAATGCGCAGCGCGACAGACCTCCCTATGAGCGCCGGCGTACAGGCCTGCAGGTGACGCGGAGCTTGAAGGCAGAGCTGGCGGGCCTTGATCTCAACCGTCCGGACGATGTCTTGGAACTGCTTTCCATCGCCTTTGAAGCGTCCGATGATCCGGCCGGCACGGTGACCTTTGCCTTTGCTGGCGGTGCGACGGTGCGACTTCATGTTGAGTGCTTGGAGCTTGCCATGGCCGATCTTGGCGGTGCATGGACGACCGACGCTCTGCCGCAACATCCCGACAGCGACGCTTCGGCTGACGCTTAGGTTCAAGCCCCAGGGCAAGAACCCGACCTGACCACTTGATTTGTGAGACTGCCTCATGGCCCAGCGCCTCGACACGCGCGATGACACGTTCGAATCCGACTTTGCCGCCCTACTGGGCGCCAAGCGCGAAGAAGCGGCCGATGTGCGCGAAGCCGTCGACACGATTCTTGCCGATGTTCGTGAACGCGGCGATGAAGCCGTTTGCGAGCTGACCGAGCAGTTTGATCGGCTTGCCCTCACGCCCGACACCATGCGCGTCGGTGAGGATGAGTTGGAGGCGGCTGCCGACAAGGTGGCGGTCGATGTACGCGCCGCGCTTGATCTGGCGGCACAGCGCATCGAAGCGCACCATCAGCGGCAGATGCCCAAAGATGACAGTTACACCGACTCGCTCGGCGTTTCACTGTCGTCGCGCTGGACGCCAATTGATGCTGTCGGGCTTTATGTGCCGGGCGGCACGGCCAGCTACCCCTCCTCCGTGCTGATGAATGCGATCCCAGCCAAAGTAGCAGGTGTCGAACGCGTCGTCATGGTCGTGCCGACGCCAGACGGTGAAACCAACCCGGCCGTGCTGGCGGCAGCCAAACGCGCCGGCGTCGATGAAATCTATCGGATCGGTGGCGCCCAGGCCGTGGCGGCGCTTGCCTACGGCACCGACACCATCGCCCCGGTGGCGAAGATCGTCGGCCCCGGTAACGCCTATGTGGCGGCAGCCAAACGCGCCGTTTTTGGAACCGTGGGGATCGACATGATCGCCGGACCCTCAGAAGTTCTGGTGATTGCCGATGAGACCGCCAACCCGCAATGGGTCGCCGCTGATCTGCTCGCGCAGGCGGAACATGATGAAGCCGCGCAATCGATCGTCATCACGCTCGATGATGATCTTGGTGATGCAATTGCATTGGCCGTCAGCGCACAAGTCGTCGAACTGCCACGGCGCCCCATCGCAAGCGTTAGCTGGCGCGATTACGGCGCCATCATCCGGGCCGAGAGCCGTGAGCAAGCCGTCGCGCTCGCCAATCGCATCGCGCCGGAGCATCTGGAACTGGCGGTGGAGGACCCGGAAGGCATGATGGAAGGCATCCGCCATGCCGGCGCCATTTTCCTTGGCCACCACACGCCAGAAGCCATTGGCGATTATGTCGGCGGCTCCAACCATGTTTTGCCGACGGCGCGGTCGGCCCGCTTCTCCTCCGGCCTTTCGGTGATGGATTTCATCAAGCGCACCTCGGTGCTCTCTTGCACACCCGATGCGCTGGCCAAACTCGGCCCGGCGGCACAGACTCTGGCGCGGACGGAGGGGTTGACGGCGCATGCCCGTTCCGTTGCCATACGCTCCAACCAGGCTTAAGTCCGGCGCGAGGCCGTCATCATCCTCGGCCCATCGTCAATGACTGCGCACAAAGGCCGTTAAGAGGACGTCATGCTACCTGAATCCGGCCTCACCACACCCAAAAGCGATACGTCGGAGCAAGGTCCGAACCGGCTTGTCTCGGTGAACATCGATGAGGTGTCCATTGGCCGATCAAGCCCGAGCATCGATCATGAACGGCAGGTGGCGATCCACGATCTGATCGAGGAGAACTCCTTCGCGTTGCCAGGCCATGATCGCGGCCCTTACAGCCTGAACCTTGCCGTTGTCGAGCGCCGGCTGGTGTTTGATGTGCGCGAAGCAGCCTCAGATGAACCGGTGGCGGCGCACATGTTGGCGCTATCGCCGTTGCGGCGGGCGGTGAAGGACTATCACCTGATCTGCGACAGCTATTACGAGGCGATCAAAACCGCCAGCCCCAGCCAGATCGAGGCCATCGATATGGGCCGGCGTGGGCTGCACAATGATGGCTCGACACTCTTGATGGAGCGCCTTGAGGGCAAGATCGAGATCGATTTTGAGACCGCGCGGCGGCTTTTTACGCTCGTCTGCGTGTTGCACTGGAAAGGCTGAGGCCAACCGGTGGTCGAGCATGCGCCCGGCGATCCCTTTTCCGACCTGCCTCCAGGTTCGCCAGGGCAAACCATGCCGGGCCAGACCATGCCCGGTTCTGTCTTGTTTGCCTGCTCGATGAACGCCGTACGCTCACCGGTCGCCGAACTGCTGGCCAAACATCTGGTGCCGGGCAAGTTCTACATTCAATCGGCCGGCGTCCGCGCCGGAGAGCCAGACCCGTTCACCGTCGCGATCATGGAGGAGATGGGGCTTGATCTTGCCAAACATCGGCCTCGGACGTTTGAAGACATCGAAGACAGTTTTTTCGATCTCATCATCACCCTGGCGCCCGAAGCGCACCACCGCGCCTTGGAGATGACGCGCGACCAGGCGGTCGAGGTCGACTACTGGCCGACAGTCGATCCAACCCTTGTTCAGGGCTCACGCGAGCATATCTTAGAGGCATACCGCGCCATGCGTGATGGGCTGGCCCTGCGCATCAAGAAACGGTTTGTGCAGGATTAGGCGCCTGCCAGCCGGACGCCAATTGTCACCCGCCGCGGAGCCAATGCAATCCAGCCTGCAGCCTTGCAGGCGCAAAGCCTTCACTTGTTGCCGCTTTTCGGCTACATCGCCCCGCACCAACGCATGTTGACGGGCGTCGCGCCGTGCGCCCAGGCAGGGCACATGGCCCGGCTTGCCCACCTCACAAACAGGAACCGTATGACCAAAGAAGAAGTTTTGGAGTTTCCCGGTGTCGTCACCGAACTCCTGCCCAACGCGACGTTTCGCGTTAAGCTTGAAAACGATCATGAAATCGTCGCCCACACCGCTGGCCGCATGCGCAAGAACCGAATCCGCGTACTTGCCGGGGACAAGGTGTTGGTCGAAATGACGCCCTATGACCTGACCAAGGGCCGCATCACCTATCGCTACAAATAGCTGGCTGCCGCGCCAAACGAACCAGGCCGCCATGACTGGGGTTTGGCCGTGACCACCCACACAGGAACGCCACCTCGTGCTGTCGCTTTCGCAAACCTCACGCCCCAAACTCGTGCTTGCCTCGGCCTCGCCACGACGCCTGTCGATGCTCGAACAGATCGGGCTGATCCCTGATCGGTTGGAGCCAGCTTATGTGGACGAGGCGCCACAGCGGATGGAACTGCCGCGCAATCTGGCGGTGCGGCTGGCACGCACCAAAGCCCTGACGGCGCAACGCCGGATGGCGGTTGAGGATGATTTTCGCGGCGCTTTGGTCCTGGCCGCCGATACCGTTGTTGCCGTCGGACGGCGCATCCTGCCGAAAGCCGAAACACGTGAACAGGCGCAGCGCTGCCTTGAACTCTTGTCCGGGCGGGCGCACCGGGTCTACACGGCGATTGCCCTCGTCGACACCAAAGAGAATTTGCACAGCCGCCTGGTGGAAACGCGGGTCCGGTTCAAACGGCTGTCGCGGGCCGATATCGCCGCCTACCTCACAACCATGGAATGGGACGGCAAGGCCGGCGGCTACGCCATCCAGGGCAGCGCCGGTGCGTTTGTCGTGCAACTGGTCGGCTCTTACAGCGGCGTGGTCGGCCTTCCGCTTTATGAAACAGCGCAAATGCTGACCGGCAATGGACTGCCGGTGATCGAGACATGGCAGGAGACCGCGCCGGAGGCACAATCGGCATGACAAGCCGCAAACCCGGTAAGCGCTGCCCGATCTGCGACAAGCCGGCGCAGTCCGTTCACGACCCGTTTTGCTCCAAGCGCTGTAAGGACATTGATCTCAACCGGTGGTTGTCCGATTCCTACATCATTCCTGGAAATCCGGCTGAGGATGACAGCGAAAGCGTACCAAACGCTGATTTTGTTGAAGATGGTGACGATTTTAGCCCATCCGTAAAAACACGACACTAATACAACTTAAACATGTATTTTTAACATGTCGTTAGCAACCTTGATGGCATAGCCCTCGTACAAACACGCATGAGTTGCGTGAGCAGGGGCTAATACACCAAGGGGAAATGGCTATGCTGAAAGCGCTTTCACTAAAACAAATGATTTTTGCTGGGTTCGGCCTGGTTCTGGCCCTGTTAATTGTCCTGGGTGGCATGTCGCTGCGCGGAACCAACACGATCGGTCATGATTTCACCGATTATCGCCAAGCGGCCCGCGAAAGCCTGTTGGTGAATGATGCCAAGCAGGACCTTCTGTCGATCCGCCTTGCCGTCATGCAATATCGGATCACCAATAACGACAGGTTTGTCGATCGCGTCCGCGCAGATGTTCAGCACCTGCGCGAGGTTAAGGCAGAGCTTGCAGAATTCATGACCGACCAAGCCCAGGTCGCGCAGATCAATGGCCTGTCTGACCTGCTGGAGCAGTATGCGGACGCCTTTGAAGAGATTGTCGGGCTGCAGAGGCAGCGCAACGAGTTGGTTCCGATGCTCAACGATAGCGGTCGCGTTGCCCGTTCAACAATGACCGAAATCATCGAGAGCGCCTACAATGACGATGACATTCAAGCGGCGTTTTACGGCGCGCTTGTCCAGCAGCACCTGATGCTGGCGCGCTACTATGGCGAGAAATTCCTGCTTGAAAATCGCCCCGAAGACCGCGACCGCACGCAGCAAGAGTTGGAAACGGCCCGCGAGAATTACGCCTTGCTTGATGGAAGCCTTCAAAATCCGCGTCGCCGCGCGCTAGCCGCTGATTTCGACACGCAGATGAGCGCCTATCAAAGCCAATTCGACGAGGTCGTCTCCATCATCGAAACCCGCAATGGTTTGTTGGCAAACCCACTCGACACGGTTGGACCACAACTGGCCGAGGCTTACGAAGCCGCATTGACCTCAGTTATCGATCGCCAAAACACCATCGGCCCGCGTGCCGCCGCTGAAGTGGCAAGCGTAAGCCGCACAACCATGATCATCTCCGTGCTCGCTGTGCTTCTTGGCAGTGTTGCGGCCTTCTTCATCGGTCGTCTGATCGCTCGCTCGATTGCCGATGTGGTGGCCCGGATGACCGATTTGGCTGATGGCCGTCTCGACATCGCCATCGAAGGTGCCGACCGTAAGGACGAGTTGGGCGATATGGCCCGCGCGCTGTTGGTGTTCCAGGAGAATGGACGCGAGAAAATCCGTCTCGAAGCTGACCAGGAAGAACAGGCCCGCTTGGCCGAAGAAGAAAAACGCCGGACCATGAACGAGATGGCCGACACGTTCGAAGCCAATGTCAACGGCGTGGTGTCGGCTGTGTCAAGCGCGGCTGAACAAATGGTCGGCCTGTCGAATGCGCTGTCCGAAGCGGCAGGCCGTGCCGGCGAGCGCTCGACCGCCGTGGCGGCGGCCTCTGAGGAAGCTTCAACAAACGTTGAAACCGTGGCGGCGGCGTCCGAAGAGATGACCAACTCCTTGTCGGAAGTCTCCGAGCGCATCGGCCAGTCGGCCTCGAAAACCGACGAAGCGGCACGTGGCGCCGAGCACACCACAAAGACCGTGGCCAAGCTCTCAACCAGTGCCCAGACGATCGGCGATGTCATCTCCATGATCTCCGACATTGCCGAACAAACCAACCTGTTGGCGCTCAACGCGACCATCGAGGCGGCGCGCGCTGGCGAAGCCGGTAAGGGCTTTGCCGTCGTGGCGAGCGAAGTGAAAAGCCTTGCCAACCAGACGGCCAAGGCGACCGAGGAAATCTCCGCCCAGATCACCGGCATGCAGAGCGACACCGACGCGGTTGTCGATGCCATCGACAAGATCGGCGGCATGATCCAGGAGCTGAACAGCACCTCGTCGTCGATTGCCGCCGCCGTCGAAGAACAGCATTCGGCGACGCAGGAAATCGCGCGCAACACCCAACAGGCTGCCGATGGAACGCGTGAAGTGTCCTCGAACATCACCGAAGTCTCGACCGCGGTTCAGGAAACCGGCCAAGCGGCCAGCGAGGTGCTCAGCGCTTCCTCGCAACTGGCCTCCGAAGCCGAGCGGTTGCGCGAAAGCGTGGCGGACTTCTTGCGCAATGTGCGCGCCGCCTAAGGGCGCATCCAGACCAACACCAACTAGCCGCCGCGCCCCCAGCGCGGCGGTTTTTTCTTGGCCGGAAATGTTGATCACAGGCGTCTTGCGCTGGCCCGGGCCTTTGCCTATAAGGCCGCTTCGTGATGCACTGCAGCGGCTCTCAAGCTCTGCCTGCATCGCGCGCCCAGGTAGCTCAGTTGGTAGAGCACGCGACTGAAAATCGCGGTGTCGGTGGTTCGAACCCGCCCCTGGGCACCATTTTCTTTCGCTCCGTTCGTTCCTTCCCCTGTTGTGCCAAAGGCACAGCGGTACGACCCCAACATCACCTTTCCCTCATCCCAGCGCTTGTCACGGGGATCCATTCCCATGCATCTCGCCAAATACGCTAGAGCGGCAAACCTGCTGGAATGGATCCCCGCCACAGGGGCGAGGATGACGGCTGACGAATGGTGAAGCCATGTGCACCGTTTGGCGAGGCGTTAAGGGCTTTCCTCTCGCTGGCGCCACAGAGCGCAAGACATGCCGGATCATGCAATCGGATCATCGGACGTATCGACGATCACCGAGACCGGTCGATGGTCGCTGGTTTCGCCCTCACCCGGCCTGAACACGCGGTTGGCCGCTACATGATGCTTGTGCTCGACAAAGCCAGCCTTGGAGCGCACGCGCATCCCGGTGTTGTGAAACGCATCGGCGCCGACGACCCCTTGGGTGAACATGATGTGGTCGAGCAGGATGCGGTCGGAGCGATGCGGGTCCCAAACATCATCGAACTCTGCCGACCAGCGCATGGTCTGCTCGCCCGCCGGCGCATAATCAAAGAGCGCATGATTGAGGAACCGATTGGCGAAGAATACATCGCCTTGAAGGTTGGACACCAGATCATGCAACAGATAGCGGCGCTCAAAATACTCCTTGCCGATCCCGTCATTCAGGTCACCGACCAAAAAGACCGCTGGGTTCGGCTCGTTCCGAAACCGATTATCGACGAAATAGCGAATGTTCGTCGCCTCGGTGGAGATTTTCATGCGGTTGTTGATCGCTAGAAGCTCGAACTCACGAATTTTCCGCCGGTCACTGCGAGTCGGCTTCTCCTTTTGCTTCAGGCGCGCAGCTGCACGCACCAGCGATTGTTGGACAAATTTCGATTTGAGATGCGCCCCGATAACGTCGAACTGATGCCCGTCACGGGTGCAGGTTAGCACTTGAGGCCAGCGGTAGTGGGTGTGCTCTCCGGCTGGGATGTTCGGCGCTTCCTCCTCGTCATCGGCGTTCTCGTCAATGCCGAACTCGTCGCGCAGCTCTTGCTCAATACGGGCAAGCTTCTCTTGGCCTGCCTCGCGGCGCTCCATCCAGAGCGGATTGTCAATCGGCCAGCTTGCCTTGTGCTCGCCGGAATCGGCCAGGCGCACATCAATGCGGCTTTCTTCTTCAGTTGCGGCGATCCAAGTGTCGCGTGGCAGCATCGTCGGCTGCAACTCATCCCAGCGCACCGTTTTGACCAGGAAACAGATCGACTGGATCCCAGGAGGCCGATAACTGCCGTCATCAGCGCGCGGGACCAATGTCCACTTGCCAGCCAGATCTGCGTTGCAGAAGGCCTCTAGCTTATCCATGCTGCGCATCGAGGGACCCTCTTGGATGCACACAACATCGGGGTCCATGAGTTCAATTTGGCGCGCAATCTGTGCCCTTTGCTTGGCAAGATTGGCGATGTCGTCCGGATCGGTGAGTCTGCCGCCCCTTGCACTGCGCTCGCTGCCATTGAGCAGCTTATGCATCCAGGCGATGTTCCAAGTTGTTATCTTGATCGACATGAGCACCTCCGCAAAGCCAGACTAAGACCAAGATGATGGCATCTCCAAGACTGCTTAACGCGTCACTGGTGCTCTCCTATTCTTGAGAAATCAAAGGATCACATTGTCGGGCCGAAGATGGTTCGCAGGCCGCAGCATCCGAGCCGATTAAGGACGTTGACAAATGGCAACCGGTCCCGCTGCTTGCTCGGCCATAAGACCGGGCTAATCGATTGCCGCATCCCCTTTGAACCGGCTAAGGTTCTCCGGTGCGGCCATTGCAGCAGGATCGGGGGGTGCTCGATGACTTGGCTCCGCTACTATTATCAAGCCGCCATCCAGGCGATGGCGATCATAGCGCTCTTTTTGGGCGGCCTGGCCCTCTGGCTCATTCCGGCGGCCGTGTTCGCGTTGAATGGCGTCGCCGATGAGGTCGTGCCAAACTATGACGGCGTTGACCGCACGATGCCATTTGAGGACGGACCGCTTTACCTGTCTTCGGCCCTCATCGTCGTGGTGCTGGTCCTTTGGGTCGGCATGGTCGCACTAAGCTTTGGCACACTCGCCACCTCAGCCGCTTTTCTCGCTGGTTTCGTCGAGGCCCAACCTTATTGGGCGCTGATCGGCGGGGCTTTCGGCGTCGGCATGTTGATTGCTGCGGTCGCCAATGTGGCGCACGAGTTCTGCCATCGACTTGATCGACCTTTTCACCGGTTTCTCGGGCAGCTTTTTTTCGCGCCGGCGCTGCATCCCAGCCTGCCGATCGAGCATGTGTTCGGCCACCACCGCAATGTCGGCACGCACGAAGACCCAGCGACCGCGCGGCGCGGCGAAGGCTTCTGGCGTTATTTCGTGCGCTCGGTTTCAGGGACCTTCATCAACGCCCATCGCTTCGAGCGGCGACGGTTGCGCAAGGAAGGGCCGTTGGGTCGCGTGATCTTCAACCGTACCTTCCAAGGTTATGGCGTTCTCACCGGCTGGATGCTGGCTGCATTCGCCCTTGGTGGTTTGCCCGGATTGCTGGCGTTCCTGATTGTGGCGGCCATCGGCTTGGTGATCGTGGAGCTGTTTCAGTATATCAGCCACTACGGGCTGGTTCGGGTGCCCGGCACGCCGGTGCGCGCTGATCACTCCTGGGAATGGTCGCGCGCGGCGACTTCCAGTTTCATGCTCAATCTTCCGCGCCACTGCGCCCATCATCTCAATGGCACGAAAAGCTATTGGGCGCTTAATGTCACGGCCCAGGCGCCGACCTATCCGCTCGGACCGAACCTGATGGCCTTTGCTGCGTTGTTGCCACCGCTCTTCCATCATCTGGCACGGTCATCCTTGGAGGATTGGGACCGCCGATTTGCCACGGCGGCCGAAAGAGCCTACGCAACCGGTGGCTTGCAACCGACGCTCCCAACAGGGGGCCATGTCGAGAGCCGTTCCTGACGCCTCGCGCTGATCCATTCGATGCGATTTCTGCCTCTTCTGGCGCTCCAACGCCCTCTGTCCGCAGCACTGTGCGTGGTAGTTCTGGCATCCCTTGCGGTGGCTGGCCTGCTTCGCCTTGGTTTCGACGATGGCATGGAAAGCGCCTTCGCTGGGCAGACGCAGGCCTTCCTTGACTTCAGCGTCAATCGAGAACGTTTCACCCCGGCGGAAGGCGATATCGCTGTGAGCATTCGCGCCGGTAGCCAGCTCACCGGGATGCAGCTTGAAGCGGTGCGCGGCTTTACGCTGGATGCCGCATTTGCACCGCACGTCGACTCGACCGTTTCGGTCTTCGCACTGCGAACCCCACCGCTGCCGGGATCGCCTTCTCAGCCGCTGCTGCCGCTCGACCTGGCGGGCGCGGATGATCTTGCCGCGCTACTCGCCGCAGCGCGCGACCATCCTCTTGGTGGTGACCGCTTGGTCTCGGAGGATCTGAGCCAAGTGCTCGTGCTTGTGACGCTGCGACCCGGCGAAGCCGATCTGGAAAGCGCGCGCGAAACGATCACTGAGCTTGAAGCGCTTGCCGCCGACCTTTCCAACGCCGATCAAGATCTTGGTGTGGCAATCACCGGCATGGTGCCCATCCGGCAAATCGTGATCGACGGCCTGTTGCGCGATCTCTTGGTCCTCAACGCCATTGGCATCGGCATCGGGTCGCTTATCTGCGTCATTGCGCTGCGCTCGGTGATGCTGTCGCTTTTGACGGGCCTGCCAGCGGCCTTGGCCCTGCTTTGGGTGCTCGGCGCCATGGGCTGGCTCGGTTTGGAGATCAACACCGTCACCAATGCCATTCCGGTGCTGATCCTGGTGCTCGCGTTGTGCGACAGCTTGCACCTGACCTATGAGGTCAGACGCCAGGCACCCCTGCACGACGACCTTGCCGATGCCATACGGGAGGCCGCAGTTCGGGTCGCGCCCGCCTGTGCATTGACGTCGTTCACAACGGCTATTGCGTTTGCAGCCTTACTCATCTCACCCTCCGAATTGGTGCGCAGCCTCGGCTGGTCCGGCGTTGCCGCGACCTTGATATCGCTGCTGGCCGTGTTGCTTGCCCATCCTTTGGTGTTTCTTGGCGCCCATCATGTTCCAATCCTCTCTCGGCAGCTGGACGCCCTGCTGTCGCGCCCATCGGCTCGCACATTCACCGCCTTTCAAGGGCATGGCTTGTGGCGCTTTGCGATGCGCCGCCCGCGCCCTGTGGCGGCGGTTTCTTTGGTGGTGCTCATCGCCGCGCTTGGCCTCTTCAGTCAGGCCAGGCCGGAATACACGTTCCTTGAAAATGTCTCACCGCAAAACGAGGCCTTTCAGGCGCTGCGCCAGGTGGATGGCGCGATGACGCCAACGGCAGCCATCGATCTGCCCGTTCGCCTGACCGGAGAAGGCGACCTTCAGCGCATTGCAAACGTCGTCGATGCTGCTCAGGCTGCCGTTCCCGATGGCAAAATCTCGTCCTTGCTGGATACTGCATCCTGGGCTGGCGTGCCGCTCGACGGCTCGGATCTTGATGATCTTGATGATCTTGAGACCGTTTTGGATCGGCTCAGCGCGACGCAACGCCTGCGCTATGTTTCAAGCGATGATGCGTGGGCCTTGGTCCGTCTCTACGTGCCTGATGAGGGCGCGCAGGCGACGCAGTCCTTGCTTGATCGCCTGCAGCACAGCTTTGCGGAGGCTGGGGTACCCACCAATGCGATTGGCCGGCCAACAGGGTTGCTGGCCATGTCATCCACATCGAGCCTGACCATGATTGGCCATCTCAACATCAGCTTCACCGTTGCTGTTCTCGCGGCAGGCTTTTTCGTGGCGGTATGGTTTGGCAGCGCGCTTTACGGGCTGGTGGCGCTGGTGCCCAACATCCTGCCCATTGTCTGTGTCGGCGCCTGGCTGTTTCTCAGCGGCAACGGGTTGCAGTTTTCGAGCGCCATCGCCCTCACCATCGCGTTCGGGATCGCGGTTGACGACACGGTTCATGTGCTCAATCGATTGCGTTTGACGGCCCCGCGCGACCGGCCGTTCGACCCACAAAGCGTGCGGCAAGTCTTTTCCGACCTCTCGCCGGTGCTGGTGACGACCACCGTTGTGCTCGCCTTTGGGATGCTCGGCAGCCAGTTCAGCGCCGTCCCAACGATTGCCTATTTCGGCATTCTTTGCATTGTGGTCTTTGCCCTGGCGCTGATCGCCGTACTCGTCGTGTTACCTGCGGTCATGCTCGCGCGGCGCGGCGCTCCGCCAATCAAAGAAACGACCTGATGCCCCTTCGCCTTGCTCTTGTCTTTGCGCTTTTGATACCGATGGCGACCCTGTCGCAGGATCTGACGCGTTGGCAGGATTTGTCGGGCACCTGGCGCGGCGAAGGCGTGTTGCGCGCTGCCCCCACTGCCGATTTGGAACAGGGCGCTTGCCGCTTCACCATTCGATCTGACAGCGATACGGCGCTTGCGATCTCCGGACGATGCGCGACGGCAGCCCAGACCGGCCAAGTGTCCACGACGCTCAGCCGCGCCGCGTCCGGCGCGATCACCGGTAGCGCGACTTCACCTCTTGTCGCCGAACCGGTGTCTTTAACCGGCAGACAGACTGGCGCGCGCATCACCCTCGCCTCGACCGGACCTGTTGCGGTGGATGGACAGACCTACACCCTCACCTCGCGGCTGGATGGGCTTTCGGGCGAGGATGTTTTTTCGTTGGTCCAGGAGGTAACGCCAAGCGATGGTGACCCCATCATCGTTATGCAGATGCGGTTCACGCGTGCGCCTTAGGTTTAGGCGTGAGATTGTTGCGGGCCGCTCATCTTGAACCGGTCTCCAGCATCGCCATATCGCGGTGAGACGTCTCACCCACGACCTACGACCCGCGATCCAGAGGAACCCCCATGCGCGATGCCAAAGCCCTTCTTGACCAATTTCTCGGCCAGGTGGACCTATCAAGCGTAACCGGCCAGGCTGGAGGCGGGCAGCAAAGCGCCCCTGCCCAGCAGGGCGGCAGCGCAGGCGGGCTCAATCTCGATAGCCTGTTGTCTGGCCGTGGCGGCCTGGCAACAGGAGCGGTGGCCGGTGGACTGGCCGGACTTCTGCTCGGCGGCAAAAAGGGCCGCAAACTTGCAGGCGGTGCCCTCAAAGTCGGCGGCGCGGCTCTGGTCGGCGGCCTGGCTTACAAGGCTTGGAAGGACTACCAGGCCGGACAGGCACCAGGCGCCACACCTCCATCCAATCCTCCAGCAGGTGCCGGTGGCGGTTCAGCCGCACCATTGCCAATAGAAGACGCGTCAGGCACCGGCTTTATGCCGGACGATAGCGATGCGCAGGAACGGCTCAGCCAGTCGTTGATCGCCGCGATGATCGGTGCTGCGAAAGCCGACGGCCATGTGACCGGCGAGGAGCGCGCACGGATCAGCCAAGCGCTTGCCAAGCTCACCATCGAAGGCGATCAACGCGCCTTCATCGAAGAAGAACTCGCCAAGCCGCTGGACGTTGGTGCCATCGCCGCGATGGCCTCGTCGGAAGAGCACAAGGTGGAGATCTACGCCGCTTCACTCATAGCCGTTGATCCGGAAGGTCCGGCCGAAAAGGGCTATCTGGCGATGCTTGCCGCCCGTCTCGGACTTGACCCGAAACTGGTGGAGCATCTGCACGCCAACGCAGATCGATTGCTTGCCGAAGCCTGATGGTTGCCCGCTAATTGGCCTTGCATGCCTTCAACGCCCGTGAAAACTACGGCGTGTTGATCCGCGTGCAAGGCCGTTTTCATGGAACTTCTCACCCTCGTTGCCCAAACCGTTCTGGTCGGCCTGTTGGCCGGTTGGCTGGTGATCGGTGCCTATGAGAACATCCGCGCGCCGGAGGTGAATTTGGCACTGGTACGCGATGTGTTCTCCATGGACGCGATCGCCGAAGAGATGCCGGGCGTTTATGAGTTGGTGAAGCGCAATCGCGTGACGTCTGAGGCTTTGCAGACCGGCCTGTTTCGCCTGATCGTGGCCTTCGAAACCCTGGTTGCAGCCGGTCTGGTGCTCGGCACGGCCATGCTCGGTTTGGCGGTGTTCGGCGCCGTGGATGTGAGTTACGCGCAGCTTTTCGCCGGATGGGCGGTGCTCGGTTTCATCCTGATCTGGGGCTTGTTTCTCGTCGGCGGCAACTGGTTCCATTATTGGGTGTCGCACAAGAGCACGCAGCACACCCATTACTTCATGACGTTTTGGGGCATTCTGACTTTGGGATGGCTGGTGTGAGGTGGCAGGTATGAGGTGGCTGTTGGCCCTGGTCATGAGCGCGTTCGCCCTACCGGCCAGCGCCCAGGACTGGCAAATCTCCGCGCTTGGCGCGACTTCCCCAGACGCTCTGGTTGAACGATGTCGGCGTGCCCCGGAAGGCTTACCCGATGGGTGCGTTGCCTCCGGTTCAGGTGATGTCCAGGCCGCCTGGTACACCCGCCCAACCGGTCGCTACGCCCATGCCATTCTTGGCGACGGCATCGAAGCGGGCGCCTTGCGCGTGCGGCTGGCAAACGGAAGCCAGAACGAGTTGGTCCTGCCCGACAGCCTGGTGTTTGAAGATCGAACGCCGCGTCTGGCCGATCTGGACGGTGACGGGCGCACTGAAATCATCACCATTCGCGCCTCCACGCGCCAAGGCGGATCGGTCGCGGTCTATGGCGTGCGCGGGGAGCAAATTGTCGAG
The DNA here is from genome assembly GCA_046290415.1 of Hyphomicrobiales bacterium. GTDB lineage: Bacteria > Pseudomonadota > Alphaproteobacteria > Rhizobiales > MH13 > MH13. Next base: position 15,622 of record JBKAGN010000026.1, on the reverse strand, counting down.
CTGGCTGCCACTCCCTTTATCGGGCGATCCAATCGCTGGCTGAACATTGCCGGTATTGCCGATTTTCTAGGGCGCGGCGATCTGCAGGTGGCCTTTGTCGAGACACCCCACATCGGTGGCACGCTAAAGCTTGCCACGTTCAATGGCAGCCAGATGCGCGTCGTGGCCCGCCAAAATGGCTTTTCCAACCATGAAATCCGGGCGCGTGAACAGCGCCTATCCGCTGTGGCTGATTTTGATGGCGACGGCGCGATGGATCTCCTGGTGCCCGATGCGCGGCGCCAGCAGCTTTTGGCGATGCGTTTCACGCCCCAGCTTTCGCGCCTTACAACGCTTGACCCGGCTGGCGCGGTGCGGCGGATGGTGCGGGCGTCCGATGCTATTCTAGTCGAGCGGACCGATGGAACGGTCCTGCACATCACGTGGTAGAACTCATCGCACCTTGATTTTGCAACCGGTTGCAAAACCGTCGCAGGATGCGTAACAGAGCCCCTGTCGGGCCTGGTATCTTAAAAGCGCGCCGTGCTGCTTCACAGCACCGGCACTGACGTGTACCAAATGGTCAAAAATTGCGACAAGTGTCGCCGAACGGAAATTGGGGAGAGGCATCATGGAAACGATACAGCACTATATCGCAGGTTCGCTGACCGAGGGCTCAGCGGCTGGCCATCAGCCGGTCTTCAACCCGGCGACCGGCGAAACGCCAAGCCAGGTGGTTTTGGGCGATGCTGCCGATGTTCAGGCAGCTGTCGATGCGGCGAAGGCGGCACTTCCAGCCTGGGTGAAGACGCCGACGCTGCGCCGTTCACGCATTCTCGATCGGTTCAAATCGATCCTTTGGGAGCGCACCGACGAGCTGGCTCGTGCCATTTCTGCCGAGCACGGCAAGACCCACGATGATGCGCTCGGCGAAGTTACCCGTGGCATCGAGGTTGTGGAATTTGCTGTCGGTGCGCCGCACCTGATGAAGGGCGAGTTTTCCGAAGCTGTCGGCACGGGCGTCGATAGCTATGGGATCCGCCAACCGCTTGGCGTGGTCGCTGGCATAACGCCGTTCAACTTTCCGGCCATGGTGCCGATGTGGATGTTCCCGATCGCTATTGTCACCGGCAACACCTTCATCCTCAAGCCGTCCGAGCGCGATCCGTCGGCCTCGCTTCTGCTTGCCAAATGGCTGAAAGAAGCTGGTCTTCCAGACGGCGTCTTCAACGTGGTGCATGGTGGCAAACCGGTCGTCGATGCCATCCTCGAACACCCCGACATCAAGGCGGTGTCATTCGTTGGTTCGACTCCCATCGCGCAGTACATCTATTCCACTGGGACCGCACACGGCAAACGCGTGCAAGCGCTCGGCGGGGCGAAGAACCACATGGTGATTATGCCCGATGCTGATCTTGATATGGCCGCCTCGGCGCTGATGGGCGCGGCCTTCGGGTCGGCTGGCGAGCGCTGTATGGCCATTTCCGTCGCCGTGCCGGTTACCGACGCCGTCGCCGATGCGCTGGTCGACAGGCTGGCACCGAAAATCGCTGAGCTGAAGATCGGACCGTCCACCGACAACACTGCCGAAATGGGCCCGCTGGTCACCAAGGAGCATTTGGCCAAGGTCAAAGGCTATGTCGATCAGGGCGAAGCCGAAGGCGCGAAGGTCGTCGTCGATGGGCGCGGCTTCGAACAGTCCAAGCAGGGCTATGAGAACGGCTTCTTCATGGGCGGCACGCTGATCGATCAGGTGAAGCCGGATATGACGATCTGGAAGGAAGAGATTTTCGGCCCGGTGCTCTCGGTGGTGCGCCGCAACTCCTACCAGGACGCCGTCGATCTCATTCACAACCATTCCTACGCCAATGGCGTTGCTGTTTTCACCCGCGACGGCGATGTCGCGCGCAGCTTTGCGCAGGACATTGAAGTGGGCATGGTCGGCGTCAATGTGCCGATCCCCGTTCCGATGGCGTTCCACTCGTTCGGCGGCTGGAAAGCATCGGTGTTCGGCGATCATGGCATGTACGGCATGGAAGGTTTTCGCTTTTACACGCGGCTTAAAACGGTTACAGCGCGCTGGCCCACCGGCATGCGAACCGATCCAGAGTTCACCATGCCAACGCTCGGCTAGCTGCCGACAACCGCCCCAAGTATCTGCGTACCCATGACCTCGCCCACCGTGTCCGATCTCATCCTGACCATTTCCTGCCCCGACCGGAAGGGCATTGTCGGCGCGGTCGGCAACTCGATCACGGCGCAGGACTGCAACATCGTGGAGAGTGCGCAGTTCTTTGACGACAAGTCCGGCGGGTTCTTCATGCGCGTCCGCCTGACGCCACCCAATGGCCATGGGACGGATGGGTTCAGCCGCGCGTTTGAGCCGGTGGCAACCGCCTATGACATGGCATTCCAGGTGAGCGATGTATCGGTCAAACCGCGCGTCATCATCATGGTGTCGAAAACCGGTCATTGCCTCAATGACCTGCTCTATCGCTGGCAGGTCGGCCAGTTGCCGATGGAGTTGGTGGCCATCGTTTCCAACCACGAGACCTGGCGCAAGCGGGTGGAGAGCGAAGGCATCCCCTTCGTCCACATGCCGGTCGACAAAGACAGCAAGCCCGCCCAAGAGGCCGAGCTGGAGGCTCTGATCGAGCGTGAGCAGGTCGATCTGGTGGTTCTCGCCCGTTACATGCAGATCCTGTCCGATGGGCTCTCTGGCCGCTTGGAAGGCCGGGTCATCAACATTCATCACTCCTTCCTGCCAAGCTTCAAAGGTGCCCGCCCCTACCATCGGGCCCATGATCGGGGCGTGAAACTGATCGGGGCGACAGCACACTATGTGACCCCTGAACTGGATGAGGGGCCGATCATCGAGCAGGATGTGATCCGCGTCGATCACGCCATGACATCCGAAGAGTTGGTGGCCGCTGGCCGCGACGTGGAAAGCCAGGTGCTTGCCCGCGCGGTGCGCTATCATCTGGAGCGGCGCATCCTGATCAATGGCCTGAAGACCGTCGTCTTCAGCTAGCCTCTCTCTCCGAGCAGCGTCTGAGCCGTGGGCGCGCAGCGCGATCCTTGCGCCTTTTGGATACATTAGATAGTCATTATTGCGCTATATGAGCGCATGTGCGCATTTGCGGCCGACAAATTGTGCATTGCAGCACAAATGCTGATCTAGATCATGTTTCTCATTGAAGTGGTGCGGCATGGACGGGGTCCGCAATCCGGTTTGTGTTCCGGCAAACCAAACGTCGAGAGAAAGACCCGTTCATGGATATTCGCAAGGTCACGGACAGTTTTGCTGTCAGCCCACAAATCCGGCCCGAAGATGTCCAAACGCTGGCGGATGAAGGCTACACGACCATCATTTGCAACCGACCGGACGATGAAGAGTTCGGTCAGCCGCTGTATGAGTCCTTAGCAGCGCAGGCGACTACGCTGGGTTTGGACATCCATCATCTGCCGATTGCATCGGGCATGTTTGGACCGCAGCATATCGCGCAAATGGCTGAGCTGATCGAGAACAGTTCCGGCAAGGTCTTTGCCTATTGCCGGTCCGGCACGCGCTCGATCATGCTGTGGGCGTTCCAGGAAGTGACCAAGCGCCCGCGCGATGAGGTTTTGGCCCTGGCCGACGCGGCGGGCTACGATCTGTCGCAGCAAATCTAGCGGCGCTCGACACGCCGCAGATCACAATGCTGGCGGATCTTGGCGTTGTGCGCGGCGATATCCCGCAAAAATCGATCATACCCCAACGGCACCTCGCCCGTCGCGATTGGCATGCGCAGATGGGCCCGCACGGCCTCGTTGACGCTGATCGGTCGCAGCGAACAGAGTGCATCGTCTTGAAGATCGATGGGCCCCATCCCTCGGCTCTGGCAACCGATCAGCGCGCTAGAGGCGATCAACAAGGGCATCCAGGCTGTTTTCATCGGCAATATCCTTGTCGATCGCGCGATTGATCCGGTCCACCTGCATTCTGCGCCGTAGTCTGGCGTGATCGCGTATGGCGGTATTAGTCCGCCGCGCCTTCTGCCAAGCGGCGAGCCTATCGAGAAGAATGCCGAGAAGCGTCGCCAGAAGACTGATGAAAAGTTCGCTCATTCTGGCCGTGGCTTCTGAGGCGAAGCCGGAGAGGCGTCCGTCCAGTGCAGCAGGTCAGGCCCAAGATAGGCGCGGATCAGTCGGTCGAGCGCCTCGTCGGTCAGGCCGAAATGGTTGAGCGCATCGGGCATGAGCTTTTCCAGATAGATCGCGGTTTCGGCAATCAGGCGGCTCTCGACGTCGACCGTGGCCCGTTCCTTGGCTTCGCTACGAACCAGCGAGACGGCGTGGCGGACGCCGCGCGCAATGGCGCTGTGCAGTGCTTCTGCGTGGTCGCGCTCGATCTCAAGGCCGATCCAACGGCCGAGGCGCGAGACGAGCCACCCAACCAACGCCGCAGCAAGGCCAATGACGCCGGTTTCGATGAAAGGGGCGACAAGATCGACCGTCCACCCGAAATCGATTGTCGCGGCGTGGGCAGGTGTCCCGTAACCAAGGCCAGCTGCGAGGATGGGCAGCGCGAAAAGCATTCTATCAATCATGAGACGATCTTTCGGTTGGAGGGTCAGGAAGCGGAGGGCCAGCGAAAGCCAAGCAGCTTGGAGCGCGGGTAGCGGGCCTTAGTGACGGCGTTGGATTGGTTGCCGCCGAGCAGCGTGATGTGCGTTGCATCCGCCTCAAGCACAAAGCCCACATGGCCTTGCCAGGTGGATCGCCCTCGCCGGAAAACTGCGATGGCGCCACGCTCGGCGCTGCTGATCGGTTTGCCCCAGTTTAAAAAGGAACGTGCGGTCAGCTTGCCCGTGGTTGGAAGATGAACGTTCGCCAGGACGGCGTTGACGAAAGCTGCACACCAGGGCGTTTCATCATCGCGAATGCCGGCAAAACCGGCCTTGGCAAAGAACTTCAAAACCGAAGGGTTGTGCCGTCGACCCGGCCATTCACGCGTTCCAAGATGACGTTCTGCTTCGCGCAACCAAACTGGATCGGCCATGCCGGTCTCCCGCATCGTTTCGCCAGACGCCAAGGCGGCGCTGGTCCATGCAGGTCAGTGTTGGGTTAGCAGACGGCGATGCGGATAAGCCGTCGTCTTATCCCCGTTGGAAAACGCGACGGGAAAGCCACACTCTGCGGTCACTCGACAACGGAGAGGGCATCCAAATCAATCGCGCCGTCTGCGGCGCGTTCTGTCGATCCAACATCCTCAGGCGAAACGCCCAAGCTCAACGGATCACTGTCTTCCGGATTGAGCCGTGGTCTTGGACCAAAATAGTCTTGCGACCGGATGAAGGGCCGCGGTTTCAGCACATTGTCAGCAATGCGTGCATAGAGCGCGTGGGGCGAAAAAGGCTTGGAAAGAACGTCGTTGACGCCGAGCGCCAGCGCTTCCTGGGTGCGCCGGTAGGTGGAATGGCCGGTGATCATGATGATTGGCGCGTAGCAATACAGGTGCTCAGGGTTGCGCACCAGGCGCACCAAATCTGCGCCGTCGAGCACAGGCATTTCCCAGTCCACGACGAGAATTTCGAACTGTCCTTGCTCCAATCGTTCCAGGGCTTCGGCCCCATCGCCCGCCTCGGTCACGTGTCGCATACCGAACGCGCTGAGCATGGTGCGTACAAGGCGGCACATATGCACATTGTCATCGACAACGAGAACGCGCAGATCTGAGAAATCGAAACGTGACATACGCGCTCAGCGCCCACACCGCCGGTTGCAGGAACGTTGGCTTACGACCCTAACGTCAACCCTTGAACAAACGGTTATGCGCACAGGGGCACTAAACGTCGTTGGATTTTGGTGCCGACAGATCGAACCAGCGGACAACAAAGGGCGCAGCAAGCGCGATTAATAGAAAGCGGACCAGATGGTGAGCCGCTACAAAGGCCGGATCGAGGTCCATCGCGAAGGCAAGCACCACCATCGCTTCCAACCCGCCTGGCGCAAAGGCGACGATCAGTTTCAGAACCGAGAAGTCTGTCAATACAGCGCCGACCAGCGCCATCGCCACGGCAATCGACGACCCAATGACAAAGCTCACCAGGGAGACTCCGAGAACCTGCACCAACTCTTTCCAACGCGTTCCAGCAAAGCGCGTCCCGATTAAGGTGCCCAGCGACACGAACCCTGCGATGGCCACCCACTCCGGTGGGCGTCCTTCAACAAGTCCCGAGCCATGCAGCACGGCGCTTACAAACAGGCCGCCGACGAGCAATCCAGCCGGAACGCGAACCAGATAGGCAAGCACCGCCCCGCCAACGCCGCCGACAAAGAGAAGGATGGCGTCCTCAAGCCCGCCGAGCGGCACGATGGCTGCCGGTGGAACAGGGTCTGATAACCAAAGGGCAGCAAGCGGAAGAACCGCAACGAGAATGGCAATCCGCAAGGTCTGCACGATCGCGACACGCGGTATGTCGGCGTTGGTTTCTGGCGCCAAAGCCATCAGATAGCTCAACGCGCCGGGCAGAGAAGAGAGCAGCGCGGTGGCGCGATTCCAACCGGCAACCCGCATCAGGAACCAAGTCACGGTGCCCGCGATCAGTGGAATCGAAAGGATGACCAGCGTCAGCGTGATCGGCCAACTGGAAAGGCGCGCCAACGCCTCAGGCGTGACACCCGACCCCATCGAGATGCCGACGGCAAGGAAGCCGAGATTGCGCAGCGCTGTTGCCAGATTGACCTGCACGCCCGACAGCGCGGCAATGGCGACGGCAAGCATGGAACCGGCAATCCAACCGCCTGGAATTCCCGTCAGACCAAGCAGTGCGCCGCCACCCGCGCCAAGAGCAAGGCTGCGCCAGGTGATGCGATCAAGGCTTTGAAGAAGCGCCAAGGGGCGGCTATCGACGCAAGAGAGGGCGGTTTGGTGGACGCATCTTCTGTCTCTAGCCGAACATTTGACAGGCTGCCAAGCGGCCATTGACGATCCGTCGGTCCCGTCGTGTTCGGGCAAATCGAAATGACGAAAACTTGATTCCCATCAAGAACGATTGCGCCGAAAGCTGAGACAAGGACGACATGATGGCACCGTCAACGGTGCGCAACAGAAGGCTGAACCAGCCATGCCTGTCCACAATATCAGCCGCTATGCCACGGTGAACGTCCCACGCTACACGTCCTATCCGACGGCGCCGCACTTTTCAGACAAGGTTGATCGCGCAACCTATGAAGACTGGCTTGCCGAGACCTCGCCAAACGACAGCGCCTCGCTCTATTTTCACGTGCCCTATTGCCGGTCGATCTGCGCCTATTGCGGCTGCTTTACCAAGGCGAGCCGCAAGGACGGGCCGATCCTGTCCTATGGCAAGACAATGGCCAAAGAGATCGATCTGGTGGCCGATCGCCTGCCAGAACGCATGCAGGTCACGCATATGCATTGGGGTGGTGGCACGCCAAGCCTGATGCCGCGCGCGGGTCTTTCGGCGCTGTTGCAGACCGTTGAACGTCGCTTTGATCTAAGCGCCATCACCGAACATGCGATTGAGCTTGACCCGCGTGTTGTGGATCGAGCGCTGGCCTTTGATCTGAAGGCTTATGGTGTGACACGCGTCAGTCTTGGCGTTCAGGATCTCAACGCACGTGTTCAGCAAGCGATTGGCCGTGTGCAGCCGCTGGAGGTCGTCGAAGGCACGGTCAATGCGCTGCGCAGCGCCAATCTCGACGCGATCAACATGGATGTGATGTACGGCCTGCCCCAGCAGTCGTTGGAGGATGTCGTGCGATCAGTAGCCGCCTGTGCCGCGATGGGCGCGGACCGCATCGCGCTGTTTGGCTATGCCCATGTACCGTGGATGAAAAAGAACCAAACGCTGATCGATGAAGCGCAGTTGCCAAGCGCTGGCGCGCGCCTTGAGCAGGTTCGCGCGGCACATAAGGCGCTGGAACATCTGGGCTATGTGAGCATTGGCTTTGACCATTTTGCAAAGCCTGATGATTCCATGGCCAAGGCGATGCGCAGTGGAACTCTGCGCCGCAATTTCCAAGGCTACACGACCGACACGGCAACGACCCTTATCGGGTTCGGCGCCTCCTCGATCGGCAAACTTCGCCAAGGGTATGTCCAAACAGCGGCCGATATCGGCGCTTGGACGCGCAGTGTCGAAGCGGGCGAGCTGCCCGTGGCACGCGGTTACGCTTTGACCGGCGAAGATCGATTGCGCGGCGCGATCATCGAAGCCTTGTTGACGGGCTTCAGTGTTGACCTTGCCGAACCACGGTTTGGCGTCGTGCCGGGCCAGACTTGGGTCAATGAGCAACTCATCGGCTTGGACGATCTGGTGGAAGACGGGCTCTGCGAGGTCATGGGCACAAAGGTCCGCATTCCCCATGATGCCCGATTCTTGGCGCGGCTGGTCGCGGCCCGCTTTGACGGGTTCATGGACCGCAGCAAGGCTCGGCATTCGGTCGCCGTTTAAGTCGCGAGAATCATTCGGATACGAGAAAGGGGCCAACGTGGCCCCTTTTGTTTGCTTGCCTGGTGTGAAGCAGTTGAAACCTAATCGGCGTGAGCGCCGGTCAGTTGGCACAGCGAGCAGATACGGTTGATGATCACCTTGTCGTGCTTTTCCAGGCGAATGACACCCTTGCGCTTCATGTCGGAAATGACACGGCTGACCGTTTCGATGGTTAGACCGAGATAATCGGCCATTTCCTGGCGGGTCATGTTGAGTTGGACTGTTCCTTCATCGCGGTCTTCATCATCGGGACCTTTGCAATGGGTCGTCCCGCGATCAGGCACGAAGCGCATGAGAAAACTGGCAACGCGCTCATAGGCTGATTTGCGGCCAAGCAGCACAGCATGGTCATGCATGGCGTAGACTTGTTGCATCGCGCAGCGGGTCAGATGGGATTGGGCGGCGGTGGACGCCTCCACGTCACGGCGGCTGAACACAAGCGCGGTCGTTGCGACCAGCGTCTCCGCCGAGCAGTCATGGTAGGTGTCCATGTCGAAACCGAACAGGTCGCCCGGCCCAAGAACCTCAACAACCTGGCGACGGCCATCGGGAAGAAGCTTGTAGAGCATGGCGGCGCCAGAGACGATCTCGTAGAGGTTCTTGGCGTCATCACCTTCAAAGTAAATCACATCGTGTGCGGCATAGGTCTGGCGACGGGTGCCTTGCGCATTGCGTAGGCTTTCCCACGCTTCATCGCCACGCGGCGGCGTGGTGGGTTGGCGCTGGTCCGCCATCGCCTGACGCCGTTGCGCGCGGTCAGCGTCGAAATTGGTGTATGCCACGTCGTTCCCTCCAACTCTAAGACGGTTGTGGTCCGCCTCTTCTGGTCAGCCCGGCAACAGCCGTTGACCAGCTGCTGCCTGCTCCGCCGACGCCACACTGTAGCGCCCAATCGAATAAGGCGAGCCTAATGACCGTTTTGACATAAATCACGTCCGCCTGTTTCCGCTCCGTTCAACCACTTAGGGGTCATGCGGCAGATTGAAGCGGCTAACGATGCGCCAAGGCGTACATGCGCGACCGGCGCATATCACGCGGCCAGAAACGACAGAGTTTGTATCAGAGGTGGATGGCGAGTTCGGTCGCCGAGAGCGGCTTGCGCAGGAGCTCGGTGGTCGGCATACCGTCCAAGAAGTCGCGGATCATTGTGTGCGATTGGCCGGTGATGGCCAGGACACGAGGCGCATCGGCAAGGGCGTTCAGCCAGCTGATGACGCTGGTCCCATCAATGCCAGGCAACCCGATATCGATGATGACCGTGTCATCGCCGCTCGGCACGCCAGCAGAGAAAAAGCTCTCCGCATCGTTGAAGCTGCGGACCACATGGCCGAGCTGTTCCACGAACAGGCAGAGCGCATCGCGGACGGCTGCATCGTCTTCGAGTATATAGACCGTCAAAAATCAGGTGCCTTTGCTTGGACCGCGCCGCCAGTTGGCGGCGCAAGACCTTGTCCTACGCTCAATAGTATGGGGCAGATCACCGGTCGGCGGTATAAGCACGAGCGCGTAACAGCAACCGCTTACACGGCCGCTGAAAGCGGTTTTCTTGCCGATCTGCCATGCGTAGAGGCTAGCGGGCGTCCATTTCTCCCGGTCCGGACAAAACGATCCGCACCAAGTCGGCGGCGTTTTTCGCGCCGAGCTTTTCCATAATGCGGGCCCGATGCACCTCGATTGTACGCGGTGAAATCCCGAGCGTGCGGCCAGCTTCCTTGTTCGAAGCGCCTGCCGTGATCTGCTCAAGGACTTCGCGTTCACGCGGTGTGAGCAATTGAAGATCGCGGTGTTCGGCTTGGCCGATGCCATCGCCATCCCGACGACGCTGCATCGTGGCGATGCCTTCGCGCACCCGTGCAACCACCGTTTCGGCGTCAAACGGCTTCTCAATGAAGTCGAAGGCGCCTGCCTTGACGGCGGCGACCGCCATTGGAATGTCGCCTTGGCCAGAGATGATGAAGATCGGCGCTGGGTAACTCTCTGGATTGAGCGCCTTCAGCGTTTCCATCCCCGACCGCCCCGGCATGTGGACGTCGAGCAGCACGCAAGCCCGCGGTAGGTTGGGCAACGCCGCGACGAAATCATCGCCGTTTGGGAAGGTCTCTACATCAAAACCCTCCAATGAGAACACCACCGACAGCGCATCGCGCACGGCCGGATCGTCATCGACAATAAACAGAGCCTGATCGGGATTCATAGAACGGGCCATCATTGGCGGCCTCCTTCATCATAGTCGGGTGAGGGGTTGAAACGCTGCGGCATGGTCTGCTTGTCGGAACTGACAAGCTCACCCACCGACATGTGGGGTGTTGTCGGCATCGTGCCGCGCGGCAGGGTTAGCTTGAATGTTGCGCCTTTGCCGTCGCCGCCTGGGTCAACGCTTAGGTCGCCGCCATGGTTCTGGGCAATTGAGCGACTGATCGACAGGCCAAGGCCCATGCCCGTGCGTTTGGAGGTCGAAAAGGCCTTGAACAGGCGCTCATGCACCTCCTGCGGGATGCCAGGCCCCGAGTCCTCAATGCTGATCGTCACGGACTCGGATGAATAGGCGGCGCGAACAACCACTTGCGGATCGGTGCTGCCGCGAACGGCTTCGAACGCGTTGCGCAGCAAATTGACCAGAATTTGTTGGACTTGCACCGGGTCGGCTTCAATCGATGGCAGGTTGTCGGGCAGCTCAACCGATGTTGTGATGCCTTCAGAATTCGTGCCGACGCTGGTCAGTTCCAGCGTATCGTCCACCAAGGGTCCAAGTTCGATTGAACGGCGATCGGGCTCGCGCTTTTCCACGAAATGCCGCATCCGCTGAATGATGTTGCCAGCGCGTTCGGCTTCGCGCTTCGCCTTGTCGATCGTGTCGATAATCATGTGGTCTTTGGGGCCGTCACCATTGAGCGTACTGATCCGACGGGTGACCGCCTGAAGGTAAAGCATGACAGCGGTGAGCGGCTGGTTCAGCTCGTGCGCAATCGCCGAGCCCATCTCGTCCATGGCCGATACGCGGGCCAAGTGAACAAGTTCCGCCTGAAGTTGATTCAAACGGCGTTCAACCGCCTTGCGCGGCCGCAGATCACGCACGATGCCGACAAATTGGCGACCGGCAGGGGTCAGCGCTTCGCCGACGGAAAGCTCCAGCGGAAAATCGGAGCCGTCACGATGCTTGCCGCGCACCTCACGGCCAATGCCAATGATCCGGCGTTCGCCGGTGTCCATATAGCGATGAACATAGCCATCATGCTCATGCGCATACTCATGCGGCATGAGGATGGAAACGTTTTCGCCAATGACGTCGTCGGCTTCATATCCGAAGAGCTGCTCACAGGCGGAATTGAACACAAGGATCCGCATCGCGTCGTCGATAAGGATGATTCCATCGACCGCAGTATTGAGCAGGCTATCAAGCCGGACTTCTGAAACTGTTTTGGGCATTTATGCCCTTTCCACGCTAAATTACGTAGAAAATGGCACATTCAAACCGGTTTGAAAACACGCTACTAGGGAGAAACCGTTAGGCACTTGTGCTTATCCAACCGGCAATGCGGCCGGCAACATCAGCGATTTGCTTCGGATCTCGGGCAAAACACAGGCGCAAAAACTGCTCGCCACCAGCACCAAAGGCCGTACCTGGCGCAAGACCGACCCCTACTTCATCCACCAGCCTGCGCGCCAGTTGCTTGGTGTCAGATTCGCCGAGCACTTTGAAAAACAAATAGAAGGCGCCATCGGGCGAACTGACTTGCAGGCGATTGAGCGGCGCGAAGGTCTGCGCCAAAAGATCGCGGTTTTCCGTGGCCCGCTCGATTTGTTGATCGACGAACCAATCGCCTTCCTCAAGTGCGGCGATGGCCGCGCGCTGCATGAAGGCGGCAACGCCCGACGTCGAATACTGAATCAAGTTTTCGATGATCTGCCCAAGCTCAACTGGCGCTTCAAGCCAACCAATCCGCCAGCCGGTCATCGCCCAATTCTTGGACATCGTGTTCACATAAATGACGCGCGGCGACAGGGGATCGACGTCCTTGAAAGACGGCGCGCGTTTTGGGTGCGCGCCGGGTAGTGCCGCCTGCCCATAAACAAAGCGGGCGTAGATCTCATCGGCGATGATCCAAAGATCGTGCCGCTCAGCAAGATCATGCACGGCTTTCAGCGTTGCCAGATCGGCAACCCAGCCAGTTGGGTTGGACGGCGAGTTGATGAAGATCGCGCGGGTTTTTGGGTCTTTTGCGGCCTCTTCGATGGCGTTCATATCCAGCGTGAAACGACCATCGACAAAGGGCATGGCAACTTCGAGTACCGTTGCCTGGCGTAAGCCGGCGGCAGCGACAATGTTCGGCCATGCTGGCGACGGAACAATGATCGCATCGCCTGGATCGAGTGCGATTTGCAGCGCGATCTGAATGCTCTGCATCCCCGAGCCGGTGACAAAGAACCGCTCAGAATCAAGCGACTGGCCGGTCAGCCGCTGCGTGTAAGCGGCAAGCGCCTCGCGAAGCTCCGGCAGGCCGCGCTGCCAGGTATAAAAGGTCTCACCTTTGGCAAGGCTTGCACTGGCGGCCTCAGCGATAAAGGCCGGCGTCGGCAGATCGCCCTCACCGGCCCAGAGCGGCATGACATCGCCTTTGCGCCGACCATAATTCATGATGTCGACAATGCCGCTTTCTGGCGAGCGCAGGGCGATGTCGGACGGGGTGGGCGTTGACGCTGTCATGGCGCGGGACCTTGTTTGTTGGGGCCGGCGCAGTCTTGGCGCCAGACGCAAACAAGGCGAGACTGTCTGCACTTTAACGCGGCTCGCCTTGCTGGTGGGAATGGTCGCCGCGCAGCGGCGACACTCCCTCTGTCTGGCAGTTCGGCTATTTTTTCAAGAGGTCGCGAATTTCTTCCAGCAGGACCTGTTCGCGTGGGACCTCGGCAACTTCCGCCGGTTTTTCCTCTTCCTTGCGCTTCATCTGATTGACGCCCTTGACCACTAGGAAAAGGATAAACGCGATGATGGTGAAATTCACCACCGCGGTAATGAATGACCCATAGGCCAGGACAGCACCTTGCTCACGGGCGGCATCGAGCGTGCCAGCATCGACGGCAGACGACAAGCCAAGGAAATAGTTGGAGAAATCCAGGCCGCCGAAAATCGCTCCGATGATCGGCATGATGACATCATCGACCATCGAGGAGATGATCGTTCCAAAAGCACCGCCAATGATCACGCCGATGGCGAGATCAAGCACATTGCCTTTCATGGCAAATTCTTTGAATTCCTTAAGCATGGTAAGCGCTCTCCTGGAGGCGTGAAGCGGGCGCAGAATGGCGCCGGCAAGAGGATTGGTCGCGGAGCGTTTTGCATACGCTCCCATGGCGACAGGTAACCCAGGGTTGCAGTGACCGAAAGCCCATAGTGCGGGCAGCGATGCCGCGCATGGCAGCAAGGCTGGCAAGTGTTGCTGCGACCCCACAGGTTGCAGCTCTCAGCCGTCTTCAGATTGGGCGCTTGCACCGGCTTTTTTGTCTGGCTTGCACCACGGGCAGTCTCGGCGCTAGTGTTCGCCGCCCAGTCATCAGGCAAGAGAGCCAGAGCAGGAAGGACGCGGTTTGGTTCCCAGTTGGCTCGCGCTCGGCGCAGCCCTCCTTTACATCTCAGCGCTTTTCTGGATTGCCAGCTACGGCGATCGGCGTGCCATGGCCACGCCGGTGCGCCAGCCGCGTCCAACGCTCTATGCGCTGGCGCTCGCAATCTACTGCACAAGCTGGACGTTTTTCGGGTCGGTGGGCTTGGCCGCCGTCAGCGGGCTTGATTTCCTGACGATCTATCTCGGACCGATCTTGATCCTGACCCTCGGCGCGCCATTGCTGCGGCACATTATTGCGCTCTCAAAGGCCGAGCGCATCACGTCGGTCGCAGATTTTCTTTCTGCTCGTTATGGCAAGAACGAACGCGTGGCAGCGCTAGCCGCCTTGATCGCTGTGGTTGGCGTGGTGCCCTACATCGCCTTGCAGTTGAAGGCCGTCTCAAGCTCCGTCGAGTTGTTCGTCGAAGCGCCGACGGTGCCGCTCAACCCAACCTTCGTTGCCGACATTGCGTTCCTGGTAGCCATGGCGATGGCGGCTTTTGCGGTGCTCTTCGGCACGCGGACCGTGGACACCAGCGAGCACCAAGACGGGTTGATGTTGGCTGTGGCGACCGAGTCTGTCGTCAAACTTGTGGCCTTCATCATCGTCGGCTGCTTCGTCACCTTCATCATGTTCGACGGGTTCGGCGACCTCTTCACGCAAGCGGCGCAAGTTGGCGCTCTGGATGTGATCACCGGATCGATCAATGGCGGCACGTTTATCGCCATGACGCTGCTTTCAGCGTTCGCGATCATCCTGTTGCCGCGCCAGTTCCACATACTTGTCGTGGAGAACAACCATCCTGGCGAACTCAGCCGGGCGCGTTGGCTGTTCCCGGCCTATCTTCTGGCGATCAACGTGTTCGTCGTACCGATTGCGCTGGCCGGCCAAGTGCTGCTTGGCGGTCAAGTTGAGCCGGACACCTATGTGCTGCAGCTTCCGATGAGTGTGGATGCCGGCGCCATCACGCTGATCGGCTTTGTTGGCGGTCTGTCAGCGGCGACGGCCATGGTGATCGTGGCAAGCGTTGCGCTGTCGATCATGGTCTCCAACGATCTCATTATGCCCTTTATCGTGCGCCGTCGCGCTGACGGCGCGCCGGAAGAACTTGGCCGGCTGGTGCTCTACATCCGCCGTGTCGCGATCTTTGTTATTCTGCTGATGTCCTATCTCTATTATCGCGCCGCTGCCGGCACGGCAGCGCTGGCCGAGATTGGACTGCTGTCTTTTGCGGCGATTGCGCAAATGGCGCCGGCCTTTTTTCTCGGCCTTGTTTGGAAGCGCGGTACGGCGCGTGGTGCGGTGGCGGGCATGCTGGCCGGGCTCTGCGTCTGGGCCTACACGCTGCTTGTCCCCAACCTGATCAAAGCGGGGGCGCTATCGCCCGACGTCCTGGTGGATGGGCTGTTTGGCATCGCGCTTCTGCATCCGGAACGGTTGTTCGGGTTGGCTTTCGACCCACTGACCCACGGTGTCTTTTGGAGCCTGGTGGCGAATGTTGCTGCTTACTTCATCGTCTCGATCGCGCGCCAACCGGA
>JBKAGN010000025.1:0-47350 GCA_046290415.1 Hyphomicrobiales bacterium | reverse complement strand
GATAACTGCAGCATCCAAGCCTAACTTCATGCAACAGACCGGAGCTGGCTGTTGCCTTGCCAACGCTCCGCAAACGCGACCGTCGAATGCAGGCCGTTATTGACGGTTTTTGGTGGTCGCAATCGAGCGCCAGTTTCGGTTGACAGGTAGGGCGATAGGCATAGCGAGAAGCATGTGCCTGCTTGTGGCGGCAGCGCAGCCTTGATTTTCGTAAGCGGTCAACCAGGCTTTTCTCACCATCATTGCTCTAAACCATCTTCTTCCATCTGAGCTGACAATGAACTGAAAAAGTTATCCGAAAAGTCGGGGTTACAGCTGATTTCGGGTTGATGCTGTTCGACAAATCGATTGACGAACCGGTCGAGTGACTTTCGATCAGTAACTCTTCTGCAGACAAGTGGTTTTGTTCGCCGACATTCTAGCCGCGGGCCCTCACCGTCGTCGATAAATGAAGCCACTCCCAAAAAGGCATGAGCGACCATCTTTTGGTTCACGGCGATGATTCCCGGTATAAAGATTGACTTCCCCGTCACAGACTCAAGGGTGTGAGCTTGACTGGCGTCCGCAAGGGGTTTTGCTGACACCTTGATGATTTCGCCATTTGCAAACCAATGCACTTGGGCGAACGCCCGGTTGTTGTCGATAACGTCATCGATATCGATTGGCTCGTCTGGCATACCGAGTAACCTCATACACTCTTCAGCGACCAAAGCCTGATGCCTTAGGAACTCCATGTGTTGGGTCTGTCCATCAGGCACATCAACATTGGACACCGCAGGGAGCGAGAATGCTTCGTGATGCTCAGGATACAAGACAGTCAGATCGGACTGACCGAGCATAAACTCATGGAAAGTCGCATAAACATCGGCCCACATCGAAGCGGTTTGCTTGATCTCTTTGACCGCGTCGATCGACACCTCCACCTTAATGCTCTCAGTTTGAGCTATCAGGTAAATGTTCAGCTGATGTAGCTTGATCAGCGTCCTTATCACTCCACCCGATTTAGGGAGTGAGCTGACCTGAGCTGACATCTCCCTATAACGAGCTTCCTTAGAACTCTCGAGCCGCAGGATGTATTGTTGCTCAGGGTTCGGTTCTACCGACAGTTTACCGCCGGAAAGATCAGGGATATCCGCAGGTCGGGTCATCCCAAAGCGATGATCAGTGCCTTGGAAGCCAACAACCGAAAGGTCGCCCACACCGAGCAATCCTTTAAAGATGTCCTCGGGATCTTCTGCTTGAAAAGTAACTTCCATGGACCAGCGTTGATCGTCCGCGTACCCTAGCTCAGCGAGTTCGTGGGCTTTGCGGGCTGCATAAGTCTCGTTTCCGCGAAAGGCTGTGATCTCGCCCTCAAAAAAAGAAGCAAGTGGACTTCCAGCCGTCAGATCAATTGGCTGCCACCATTTTTTTCGTGAGAATGAGATTGCATCAGTTTTGTTCAACTTGCCGGACTTCAGGGATACCTCAGCAATCCTTTTGAGGCTCTTCTCAAGAGCAGCCCCCACGAGGTGGATGCCAAAGAGCTCCACCACCTTTTGATCAGCGCCGATGCGCGGAATAATAATGAATGCCGGTTCGTGCAGCTTGATGAGGCGCTCAAAGGTCCGGAGGCTGACAGAAATGGTATCTTTTGACCCTCGGACTGCTTTTACCTGGACCATCACTGGATCTGGCACTGGGCGCAAATCAACGTGGACATCGGTTCGCAAGACAGTGCTGGGTTGCTCGACGCGAAAGTCCCAGCCCATTCGATCGCGGTCTGCGCTATTTACGTTGAGGCCTTCCTCGGAGCAGACCATTCTAAAAGCGTTCTGACCCAGCTCCCCAAGTTCATCTGAACCCAATGCCACCATTGCGCTTTTCCCAGTAATCAAACGATCTCCAAAAGCGTTGAGATATGAAAGGAACGGCCGGTGGTGACATCGGCCCTTAGCTGCCGTTGGTCCGTTTTGCAACGAATAGTGACCCCAAGCCCGGCGAGCGCCGTGTTAGTGGGTAGGGCCCGCTGATCCATCTGGGAGCTCGCGGTCGGCGATTTTCGGATTTCATTGGGCGTAATAAGTGGCTGACATGGCTAGTCATTGGATGCAGGTTTGCTCGGGTCGCTCCCTTCACTTGCTGCATCGCCCACCGATCCGGTAGCCGCCGTGTTGGGTAGCGGCGGACCTTCAATGATCGTTACTCGGTACTTTGAGTCAAATTCGGTTCGCTTTTCAGCGGGCGTTTCTACGACACCGAACTTAATCGCGCCGAATTCCCTAAGGTTTTTGTTGCACAACCCCGCGAGTGTTTCTTCGAAAACGCAGCTTACGAAGCCCTGAAGTCCTTGAAGAAAAGTGACGAGGGGCGCCTCTGGCATGGCGTGATTAGGGTGCACCACTTTGATCGTAGGTGGAACGATTGCCAAAGGTACGGTCTGCAAAGAGAAATTCTTGAGAACCAGCTTCTGGCCTTCGCGGGGATGCTCAACGCAATTACGTGCCGCCCGTACTGACTTTAGGTATGGCAGCGCTTCACCCAGGAATAGTGCGAAGCCGTCGTCAGTGCCAAAACGGTGGGCGGTTAACTCGTGAAGCGATTCGAACCATTTTCTGCCAGCATCCTGGCCGAAAAATGCCCGTATGATGCGCATAAGCGATTGGAGGACGTGGTCTGCCTTCTGGATGAAGGTCTTTACTCGGGGTTCAAGCTCCTTGAGCGCGGGCAAGTTTGCCGTTTTGCCTTCCACCTTAGCGGCAGTTCCCTGGCCCACCTCAGTCGCGATTTGGTCAAGTAGGTCTGCCATGGCGGCGAGGTCCTTAGCTGCCGCTAGGCTGGCCGACAGGACTTCGTTCTTATCGACATGATCCGCCACGCAGTTGCTGCGAAACAGAGCTTCAGCCGTCACCAGAGTTTGACGAACGAATTCTGTCCCTGAACCATGAGCTAGGATTTGCTGCTGAGCATTGGGCACGTCAATGTTGATACGGTCGGGGTCGATTTGGTCAGCCAGCTGGACCTCGTAGACACCACCCTCTTTGATAACAATCATGGTGCTATCGATTTCGATTGCTCCGGTAATGGGGCTCGGGTCGTTGTCTGTTCCAATTTCCATAGAACCCGCTGAATCGCGAATTACGTCAATGGGCCTACGCCTACGCTCATCTTTCATTCGGTCGTCTCATCAATCGGCCTCGTTGTTGAACGGTTTGCTGAATTCAAAAATATGCCCACTCGAAAAATATGGGGCATTCCCTGATCATTAATTCCACCAAAGTCCTGATTTTATGTGCTGGGCGGTGAATGTGGCAAACCGCCGACCAAGAATTGACCCGCACTGTAATTATGCAGGCTTAAGCTTGTTCTGAAGATCAACCGCAGAGTTTCAATCTCCGAAACGGATCTTATCAGAATCCAACTAACGTCCGTTGTGGGGATCAACCAGCTGAAACCGCTTCAATACTCCTCCGCAAGTATCACCGTCAGTACCCGCCCTGTGACGGTCGGATCGCTAGGGTCAGGTGAATGCATGGTGAGGTCGAGGTCGTAGGTGTCGATCTTCCAGAACAGTGTTTGTTCGTTGTGCTCGAACGCACCGAAATCATGCTCGCCATACGGGTCGTTGGCGGCGGTGAAGCTGTCGAACGCGCGGAGCTTTGCGAGGATGGCCTCCAAGTCATCCATCGCCTGCACACCGGGTGTAATGAGCAGGCGACAATCCTTGAGGGTGGTGCGGACGTGATCGTTTAGGTCTCGGATGCGCCGCGTCCGCTGGTCCACTAGGCAGCCTTGCTTGGGTTCTTTGCAGTCTTCCGCTCAGTTGCTTTAGCTACAGCGCCGTCCAGCTCGCCAGCTTCTACAGCCGCCTTGAATGTTTTGAGCACCGCAAGCACGTCTTCCAGTTTCCTGACGCTCACAGCGTTGTCTGTGCCGTTTATAAGCACCAAGCGTGCTCCGTATCGACACTGAACAAACCACGCTCCATCTTGCTCAAAGAACCATGGGTTGATGCGGCGCTGGGATTTGACTTCAACGCGCTCGCCCTGTTCATCGGTCTGCCACTTGCTGCGCTCGACCGTGTAGTCCTCGCCATTCAGCCGTGCCGCATGAACAAGCATCTGCTCGTCAATCGCCGCTGCCAGCTTCTCGCGCCGCTCCATGACCGGATCACGCTGTGGGCCTGCCCGCTGCACCGTCTTGAATGCCAACTTTGATAAATGCGCCATGTCTACCTCCTGCATCACTGTTGATGCTGGCAGCGTATGGTCAAAGACGCGTTTGGACGACCGAAAATGGCCCCGCAGCCATCTGATCGGGGTTACAAAAAAGGCCGCGAGCCAAAGCCCGCGACCTTGTAATTCACTATGGAGAGGCCGCTATGCGGCTGTGGCTTTTGACCCTGACGAAACCGATGGGAGGTTGGTGCCTTGGGCCGCTGTAGATGGCGTTGCGGCACCTGATGATGGGACTAGTTTCAAGTGCGGTGTAGGGCTTGTGGGCCCAGGGTTCGCCTTGGCGTTCAAGATGATGCCTTCCAGAACTTGGAATAGCTTTCGAACCGTGGCGACGTTGGTGTGCAGCATTGCATTGAGCTTTGCTGGGGGCAGAGAAACGCCTTCTTGTTCCAAGATCCAATTGGCTCGATCATACCATTGGGCAACATTGATTGATGGCATATCGATCAAAGTGCACCGATCGCGCAGACCTCCATCAACCTCCCACAACTTGTTGGTCGTAAACACCATGCAGCCAAGGTGCTTGTACTGATCATAGTGGTAGGAGAAGTGCCTCTGGTGAGGAACCTTGCATCTGTCGATTTCATCGACGAGGACTAGCGGGTGCTTAACCCCACCAATCCGCTGTAGCGTGTGCGTGTTGTCGATCGCGTTAACTTGGGTGTCGTCGACCTCTTCCCCGCGAAAAACATCTGGTCCATTGGGATAGAAGCTACCGCAGCGCAGTTGCGCGATGACTTTTGCCGCTGCAGATTTGCCCGTGCCGTATGGACCGTGCAGCAACAGGTGACCCGTCCGCTCTCCTTCAGCAAATTGCCGAGCTTTACGAGCATCAGATACATTGCTGAACACCAATTCATCAAAAGTGACTGGCGCATACTTGTCTTCGAGTTTCGTCATTATTTTGTACCTCTGTATCTGAGTTGTGATTAAGCAGCGAGCGCGTCAGCATTGCTGTCGCCCTCGTCGAAGTCCTCATCCGATTGAGCGAGGATCGTCTCACGCAAGTCTTCCATCTCGCGCTCATGGTCGATTGGATCTTGCTTGTCCTGTGCGTCGATGAGGGTGTCACCGGCGACCTTCAGAACTGCGCGAACAATCGCGGCCTTGTTGGTTCCGAACACCACGCCTGCTTTACCGTCACTATCAACGCGGACGAGCGCTACTGAATAGATGAGGTCTTCATCGTCGGACGGCTGCAGACTGTTGTCTGGATCAAAGCGATCACCGAGCACTGGTGCCTTTGAGAAATACTCATCGGCCTTGTCACGGGCTATTTGAGCTTTCTCAGCAACGCTGGGGCCATCTTTGGGCTGGACCCGGAGCTCTTCAATGCCGCCATTGTCGCGAACCCAGTCTTGGAAAGTGGTTCCAGAAGGAACGCCGCTCTTTTTGTCGCGAGCGATCTTGAGCGCACGGACATAGGCATAGTGGCGCTTGTTCTCCTCGCCGAAGACCGCCTTGATGACCTTGAGTTCCCAGCTGGTGTTGCTGCGAAAGCTGTGGCCGGCGTCCTTAAGCGCGGTATCAACAGCCTTCTTGAGACCGACGTTCCCGCTCAGTGTGCGCAGAATGTTATCGCACACAGCCAGGATGTCGTAGAGCTCATCATTGCTGGCTTTAAAGGCGCCAACCTCCCAATTCTGGCGCTTTTTGGAAAGCGCATCGATCTTGGCAACGAGCTGCTTGGCGCGGTCGCTGTTGGTTACTTTGATGACAGTGGATTTGCTAGATTTAGGCATAGTGTTTGCTCACTTTGATAAAACGCAGCGCGGAATTGCGGTGCTGCGAACGTAGTACCAAAGCACCCATTTAATGCGGCATTCATTGATAATCGGCGATCTTATCTGTATGCATTTGCCTGCTTTTTTCATCGGAAACGAGACGAGGCAATGCGCTCAATAGGTCAGCAACTCAGCGATTATGGGGAATTCAGAGAGGAAGATTTCGAAGAGACCTACACCTGGGTAAAGGACCCTTATCGCTACGCACTTTGGTACGAGTTTTTGCGCTTGAGCCCGAGCTATGAGTTGGCGAGGCTTAAGACTGCTGGTCGTAAGTTGGATAAAGAGGCCTTGCCTGCTGACTTTGAGCAAGTCGAACAGGTTTATCGATCATTGGGAAACGTTCGGCGTTATGACTTTGACGAGTGGTGGAGAAAGGTCGGACTGAATGAGTTTGGGATCAGCACTGAGAAGCCACAGGTCTGGTTCGTTGGTCACACACACAAAAGCGATGAGGATCAGTGGATGATCGCCGAAGGCGTTCAAGACTACCTAGACAATGAGTGGGACACGTTTGGCCTTCCACCAACACTTTTTGTCGCCATCCCACTCAACATGTCCACAGACGCGATCTTGAAGGATGTACAAGACCTGGTCGCCAAGAGAGACGTTGGAGAACGTGCTCACATCACCAGGGCTAACTTCAAGTTGGCTGAAGGGCGTTTTCGGGCAGGCGCGTACCGTGAATATTATGAATACGTGAAGCTAAAGACCATCTATCCCAACTATCCCTATTGGAAACTGCCGGAGCTGGTTGGTGGCAACGGAGAAGACACAACGGGCCTGCCTTTGAAAAAGGCCAAGAAAGCCGATCACCTCGTTGATAAACATAAGAAGCTCTCGAACCACGCGAGGCGTTGTGTGGAGCGTGCGCGCATTATGGCTGAAAGTGCCGCTCGTGGGTTGTTCCCGAACCACGACAAAGAGAAATGCCCTCACGCATTGCCGTTTGACTACAAGGATATCAGAAAGGTCTTTGGTCTAGCCGATGACGACCGACGTCTACGTTAGGCGACTATAAGAAACCGCCCTTCACCTCCTGAAGCCCAGGCCATCTGATGCGATTTGCTGGTCAAGGCTCGATAACTGCGTAAGGGTTAGTTCGCGCAAATGGCGGAGCGCGATCAGTCCGCTTGGTTCGAGGGTTAAGGGGTTCAAAGTTAGCTATGCCGGATGCAGACCAAACTGATGACCCTCGCGACAGGTTCTATGATCGCTTGACGTCAACGCCAGAGTCGGTGCGTCTCTTCTTTGAAGGCATCGAACAGCATTTCACTGAGCGACAAGGCACCTACGTATACTTCACGCGAACAAACGGTGCTGACATGCGCGTTCGATTGGGCGATGGCAGTGAACCAAGAACGCCTCGGTCAAGCGTCTTTGCAGCGCTCGAGTGGAAACCTGACGATCGGTTGATTTACGGTCGCTGCAAATTGGAGCCAAGCGAATTGAGTTTTCTTGGCTTCAATGAGCGAGCGGCTCCTGTGACCAAGAAGGAGCCCCAGCAATCCCAGTTCTGGCTCAGCCAGCCCTATTGGTCTGCAGGGCCGTCAGAGTTCATCGAACTACTCGAAGCTGCTGAAAAAAAAGCTGATCGCTTTGAATGCTGGCTAAACGGTCAGCGTTGACAATCAATTCGGCGAATCCGTGTGATCTATCGACAGCGTTGAACCAGTGCGAGGCCATACGCGCTCCCTATTGGAGGCAGCATCAAATGACGAGGGCGACAACAGTGTTCGAAACGCTGGTGTCACCACAGTGATCGAAACACTGTTGAGGCGACTGCGATCCGATCGCTGCCGACGTGGGGCCAGTGCATCCTCATTACTCCCAACTTGCAAGCCTATCGCCAGGCGGCGATCGATGCATGCGACCTGGTCTTTCACCCGGACAAACGGGACCCGAAGCGCATTCCTAAACAGGTGCAGGATGGGCTCGATCTGATCGATCGGACGCTGGTGTAGCCCTGGTGGGCTGGCAGGCAGCGTGCCGAAACGTAGCCCGCCTGCAGCCGTCAGGGGAGCGGACAATGTCGGAAACCGATGTTGTCCGTTGGGGGGGGGGAAGTAAAGCGGATGAAGTGGGCCTACGGCAGGTTTTCTTTGAATACTACCTGTAGGCGAGGAGGATATTCCGCTTCAGATGATCCTGTAACAGAGGCAATCAGAAGCTTGACGATCTCTCGCGCCTCAACGCGCGGGTTTTGATCGATAACCGCGTCCATCGTACCTTCCAGCAGCATGGCTCTCGTAGCGCTGGTGAGGTCGTGCCCGATAAACAGAACATCATCGACCGAGTTGGTCTCGATCATGGCGCGTGCGATGCCCTGATTGCCCGAGCCAATATTGTAGATGGCATCAGGCCGGTTTTGTGTCAGGAGTTCTTTGGCCGCTTTGTACGCTTGCTCCCGATCATCATTAATCTCCGTTATCGAAGAGATGGAAATATGAGGAAAGTCGCGGGCGAGAATCGCGCGGATTCCCATTTCGCGTTCTTCATGGCCTCTATACGAGGGAGAGCCGATGAACACCGCTACGGTTGCCTGCTCTGAGACCTTCAAGAGCCTGCCAATCAAATAGCCGGCCAGGCGACCAGCAGCCCGATTGTCAATTCCGACATAACCGACGGTCCGTGCGCTCGGTACGTCCGACACCATGGTAGCCACCTTGGCACCACCTTGGACAAGCTTGTCGATTGCCTCTGTGACCTGTGGGTGATCAATCCCAACCAGCGCCAACCCGTCCGAAGAACCCACCAAGGATACCAATTTGTGAGCCAGCGCCTCCTCGTCGAAACTCTCAACTTGATGAAGGCGACCTTCGATGTCGGTCCGTGTTTCGAGCTCCTCCATGAGGTGTTTGCGCAACAAGCTCATGAAGCTGTTGGCTCCGGCTGGCAGTAAGAAATCGAGACGGACCTGTGGCTCGTCACGCGCATTGGGTCCGAAATAGCCGACTGAGCGGGCGACTTGCAGGACAGTCTGCCGTGTACGTTCCTTCACGCCTGGTCGGTCGTTGAGGACGCGGTCAACCGTCGCGATCGAGACTTCCGCCTGGCTGGCTATCAATGCGAGCGTTGCCTTCATGGCGGTGCTTCCCTACGAGTTTTCTTGAACCATCATTTTGATGCGTGAATATACGTCATTATCTAAATCTCGCCAAATCATATCGGTACTGATCGATAATGATGGTTCTTGATGTTTATTGATGATTGCTTTCTAGGGGGCGCGCAGCGACAGTCTTCTCAACAAAAAAGCCGCAGGCTCTGGGAGGACAAGATGGCTAATTCCGCGATATCGCGTCGTTCGATTCTGAAAGCAGGTGTTGCTGGTGCAGCCATTGCCGGTGCACCGATGGTGCTTCGGCCAACACGGGCACGTGCTATGGATGGCCTGGCCCCCGGGATGGTAGGCGGGCCTACCGGGTTTGATGGTGCGGAGCGCTATCAATATGGTCCCAATACGCCCGAAGCTCGCGCCATCGAAGCGATCCGTGCTCTCAAAGGCTCAGGCCAAGCGCCGGATCGAATTGTACTCGGGCTGTCTGATGGGTCCATTGGTCAGATCACCCAACCGTTCCCGGCCGGCGCGCCGTCCATCAAGGAGCTGTGGGAACAAGAGACTGGCATCGAGCTCGACATTGTCGGCATCCCCAACGGTCAAGAATTCACAAAAGTCATGCAGGACATCTCAACCAGCGGTGGAGAGTTCGACATCTATGCAGTTGAGTGGAACCGTCTTGGCGACCTGGCAGAGACCGGCGGCATCGTAAGCCTCGACGATTACGTCGCTGCCCATCAGCCAGAGTGGGATGACCCTGAGCGCGGCTATGTCGGTGGGGAGCAGGGGGTATCACTGCTCAACAGTTATCGAGGATCAGTTTACGGCGTCTGTCTAGATGGTGATTTCCAGACATGGAACCACCGCACGGACTTATTCAATGACCCTAGCGAGCAAGCGGCTTTCGCTGATCAGTATGGCTATGAACTCGCACCCCCCAAAACGTGGAAACAGCATGATGAGATTGCTGCCTTTTTCCATCGACCCGATGAAGGCCTGTTTGGGTGCACCGACCTGCGTAACCAAGGGTGGGGCTATACGAACTGGTATCAGCGCTATGTCTCGACCGGCGCACCCAATCGCGCGCTGTTCTCAAGCGATGGCGGCTTCCTGATCAACTCTGATGAGGGTGTGATGGCGACCGAAGAATACGTCGCGTCTCTCTCTCACCACTCGCCAGATGCCATTTCCTGGAGCTGGCCTGAGCAATATGGCAATTTCGCATCGGCCGGCGCTGCCATGACCTGTGCCTTTTCCAACCTACCGAAGTTCCTAGACAATCCAGGCAATGAGGGTTCGCAGGTCACAGGGCTGATCGGCTCGCACCTTCCTCCCGGGCGTGAATTCGATGGTGGGTTGGTCCGCAGGACGGTTCTTTGGTTCAACCTATCGGCTTCCGTTTCCAGTCAGTCGGACTATCCGGAAGCGTCCTACCTTTTCCTTCAATGGCTTGGTTCGTCACGCATTTACTCCTGGATGACAGCCAACCCAGGCGGCTTCTTTGATCCTTTCCAACTGGCCAATTTCAGCGACCCGTTGGTCCGGCAAACCTACCATGACTACCACATGGATGTTGTCCGCGAGTCTGTTCGTCGCACGGTACCGACTATCAACTATCCAGGTGCAACCGCCTTCCACAACGCGCTGGATGAAAACCTTGTCCAGGCGCTTACGGGCGATCTCACGGCCGAGCAGGCCATGGCGAACACCGAACGCCAGTGGGCACGCATCGTACGACGGGTGGGCGAAGAAAAGCTGGTGGATGCCATCGCATCCAATGCTGCGTCCTGGCCCACGATCATCGACCCAGTCTGATCATCTTAACCGCATCGGTGCTGCGCCTTAGCCCGCCGATGCGGACCTCGTCTTGGATCCTCTAGGCTATGAACCGTTCACCCGCCTTCGAAATTTTGCGCTACGTCTTGATCGTCGCTTTCATTGCGGTGTCGCTGATCCCGACGCTGTGGATGATTTCCATGGCGTTCAAGCCTATCGCGGAATGGACGGCAACAGGCCAGAATTTGACCTGGTGGCCTCGCAACCCGACGCTGGACAATTTCCGTTTTGTGTTTGGCCAAAGCTCGACAGAGCTGATCGTCGCGTTGGAACGGACAGCCGGACGGCCCATCCTCTCGTCACTGTTGTCGGCGAGCCTGGGCACCTTCATCGCGATGGTCGGCGGGACAATGGCAGCCTACGGTTTCTCCCGTTTCGGCTCGGGTGCAAATCTGCCGCTCGCTCTCATTCAGCTTCGGCTGTTCCCACCCATGGCAGTCATGATCCCGGTGATGATCATGTGGGCGTTCTTGGGCCTGATGGACAGTTGGTTTGGCCTTGGCCTCATTTACGGCATCGTGACGCTGCCCTTCGCCTTCTGGCTCATGAAGACGTTCTTCGATGATATGCCGCGTGAGATCGAGGACGCGGCGCGCGTCGAAGGCTGTTCGCCCTTGCGTGTCTTTTTGCGCGTCACCTTGCCGATGATGCGACCGGCCTTGGCCTCGTCGGCGCTGTTTGTCTTTATCCTCAATTGGTCGGACTATCTGATCGCTCTGCTGCTGACGACGCGGGATTGGATCACCATCCCGGTGTACATGGCGTCGCTGTCGTCCTCCATGACGGGTCAGCTCTATGGCGCCAAAGCCGCGCTTGGGCTTATTGCAGCCGTGCCGCCTGTCATCATGGGCATCGCGATCCAGAAGCATCTGGTGCGCGGGCTGACCTTCGGAGCGCTGAAGGGATGACCGCGCTCGATACATCCACCGCACAGCATGCTCCGGTGCCCGGCGGCGAAAGCGATGTCGGCCGACCTGCCGCCGATCGGACGGGATTCTGGCTTACCTTGCCAGCGCAGATCCTGGTGTTGTTCATCGCCGTCTTCCCGATCCTGATGCAGCTCTATATTTCGTTTACGGATTGGTCGCCGCTGGACGGGATTCCATGGTGGCGTGCCTACGAGCTTTGGATCGGGTTTCTCAACTATGTGGACCTGATCAATGACCCCAGATTTTGGGGCGCCCTGTCCCGAACCATGCTGGTTCTGATCATCTGCGTGCCGATCCAATTTCTGTTGGGTTTGGGGCTGGCCGTGTTGTTTGTCGATGACTTCGTTGGCAAGCGGGTCTTTTATTCGACCATCCTGGTCCCGATGATGATCGTACCGGCCGTCGCCGGGTACATGTTCTTCATGCTGTTCCAGTCCGGTGGTCCGGTGAACGACATTCTGTCTTGGTTCACCAGCGAACCGGTGACAATCGCCTGGTTGTCTGATCCCGATCTTGCGCTCGCCGCTGTGATGATTGCGGACATCTGGCAATGGACGCCGTTGATGTTCCTGATCCTGTTGGCGGGCATGATCTCGGTCCCCCAGGACCAGCAGATGGCCGCCACCTTGCTGGGCGCGTCCTGGTGGCGGCGGTTCTACACAATCGTTCTGCCGCGCATGAAGACGATCATCATCATCGCACTGGCGATCCGGGTCATCGAGATTTTCAAGGTCTTCGACACCCTGTTCATCATGACTGGCGGGGGGCCCGGAGTCGCGACCGAAACGATCTCCGTCTTCATCTATAAGGTCACGCAACAGGACCTGATCTGGGGCTATGTCGCTGCGATCGCCCTTTTCATCCTGATTATTTTGTCGGTTGTCTCGATTTTCGCGCTGAAACGCATGGCACGGGCGGAGCGTTAGGCGAATGACCGAGATCCAACTGACAAAACTAGGCAAGTCCTTCGGTGCGTTCACGGCCTTGGCCGACATGACCATGACCATCAGCTCTGGCGAGTTCGTGGCCCTTTTGGGTCCATCCGGCTGCGGTAAGTCGACGACCATGAACATGATCGCCGGAATGCTCGAACCGACCGAAGGTGACATTCTCTTCGATGGCAGATCGATCTTGAACGTGCCGATGGCGAAGCGCGGCGTGGGGTTCGTGTTCCAGAACTACGCCATCTTCTCCCATATGAACGTGCGCCAGAACTTGGCCTATGGGCTTCATGGACGGGGCCTGTCCGCTGCCCAGCGCAGTGAGAAAGTCGCGCAAATCGCCGACTTTTTGCAACTCACCGACCTGCTTGATCGTCCTGCAGCGGGCCTGTCTGTGAACATCTTGCAGCGTGTGGCGATTGGACGTTCGGCTGTCGTTGAACCGGCAATTTTTCTGCTGGACGAGCCGCTGTCCAATGTGGATGCGGCCTTCCGGGCGGTGATGCGGACGGAACTGAAAACACTGCAGCGGCAGTTCCAGCAGACCATGGTCTATGTCACGCACGACCAGCTTGAAGCGATGACAATGGCCGACCGGATCGCGGTGATGGACCATGGCAAGCTGCTGCAGGTTGGTACGCCCATTGAGGTCTACAACCACCCGGTCAACACGTTCGTTGCGCGCTTTCTCGGCTCGCCAGGCATGAACATCTTGCCTGCAACGGTGCCTGCTGATGGCGGCGTCTTGCATCTGGGTTCTGTCGGGACAGCGCAGGTGCCTGCA
Organism: Hyphomicrobiales bacterium; assembly: GCA_046290415.1. GTDB lineage: Bacteria > Pseudomonadota > Alphaproteobacteria > Rhizobiales > MH13 > MH13. The sequence goes on along the minus strand of JBKAGN010000025.1, from coordinate 33,801 downwards.
GGACACTGTTTGGCATCTTCGGGATCAACGGAGCCTTTCGGTTTTGGCTTCCGTCCGGAACAGGTTGTCCCCGACCCCGATGGCACCATGGCCATGCCGTGCGTTTTTGTTGAGCGCATTGGCGCACGCCGGATTTTGCACCTTGAAGCTGACGATGCTGTGGTCAAGGCAAGCTTCGATCACGACACGCCCGTGCCCAAGGTGGGCGAGATTTTCCGGTTTTCGGTTGCAAGTGAGCATGTGCGCCTGTTCGATGCCGAAGGTTTGGCATTGCCGGTTGCTCCTTTGCGGGAGGCCGCGTGATGGCGTCAATACGGTTCCAAGGTGTCACCAAGCGCTTCGGCGACATCGTCGCGGTCGATGATGTGAGCTTTGAGGTCGAAGACAATGAGTTCTTCTGCCTTTTCGGCCCGCCGCTGTCTGGCAAGACCACGATCCTCAAACTCATCCTTGGCCTTGAGCAGCCAGATGAAGGCGAAGTCTTCATCGCCGGCGCACCGGTCACCCATGTTGAAGCACCGAACCGAAACGTCGCGATGGTGTTTCAGAACCTCGCTCTGTTCCCGCATCTAACGGCGGAAGAGAATGTGCGCTTTCCCCTGGTGGAGCGGGGACTTCCGCGCGATCAAATTGGCCCGCGTGTGCGGGCTGTCGCGGAAAAGATGCACATGACGCACATTCTGCATAAGCATCCGGCGCAGCTGTCCGGCGGTGAACGCCAGCGTGTTGCGATTGCCAGAGCACTGGTCCGCGATCCCGTCGCCTATCTGATGGATGACCCGATCTCCGCGCTGGATGCCCGTTTGCGTGAGCAGACGCGGATCGAGTTACGCCGCATCCAGCGCGAGCTCAACCACACGCTCATCTACGTCACGCACGATCAGGAAGAAGCCATGTCGATCTCAGATCGTATGGCCATTCTTGAGGCTGGCCGTGTCCGCCAAATCGCTGAACCCGAAACCCTCTACGACGACCCAAACAGCGAGTATGTCGCCGAGATGCTGGGCGCGCCACGGATGAACCTGTTCAGTATCGCGGACATTGGGACGGACGGGATGGTCGCAACACAGGACGCCTTTCCCGACAGAGCCGTCCGCGCCGGATTGCGGCCCGAGAGCGTGCTCGTCAATCGCACATCGGATGGTGCTGGCCGGGTTCGCACAGTCGAGCCGATGGGCGCAACCACCATCGTGACCATTGATGCAGGGCAGCGGGAAATTAAAGCGCTGCTGCGTGGTCAACCATCCTTTGAGGCTGGCGAACCCGTGCAGCTGGGCGCCGCACCTGGTCGCTTGCACTTTTTTGACAGCCAAGGTGCCGCCTTGAGGTGCGGATAATGGGAGGAGACAGTATGGCAGATATCGAGTTCAAGCCCGACCCCGACGTCCGTGTGCGCGACTATGCCATTGGCTGTATTGGCGCCGGTATGATCATGGCAGAGTGCCATCTGGCGGCCTACAAGGAGGCAGGCTTTCCCGTGGCGGCCATCGCCTCGCGGACACTCGGTCGCGCCCAAGAAGTGGCCGAGCGCTGGGGAATACCGAAGGTCCATGAGACGCCCTCGGACCTGATCGCGGACCCCAGCGTCGAGATCATTGACATCGCCTATCCTCCCGATCAGCAACCAGCGCTCATCCGCGAGGCGTTGAAGGCACCGCATATCAAGGCGGTTCTGGCGCAAAAACCTTTGGCGTTGAGTCTGACGGAGGCACAAGCCCTTAGGGACGAAGCGGCAGCGGCTGGCAAGCCATTGTCGGTCAACCAGAATATGCGGTTCGACCAGTCCATGCGGGTGCTGAAGCAACTGCTGGAAGGCGGTGTTCTCGGCGATCCGGTTTTTGCTCAGATCGATATGCACGCGATCCCACACTGGCAGGGGTTCCTGGAAGAGTACGATCGACTGACCCTATCCAACATGAGCGTCCATCACCTGGATGTGCTGCGCTACCTGTTTGGCGATCCGACGGAAATCACATCACTGACGCGGACTGATCCTCGCACGAGCTTCGACCATGCCGATGGCATCGTGGTGTCGAGCCTGCGTTTTCCAAGCGGGCTGATGGCTGTTTCGCTCGAAGACGTTTGGTCGGGTCCGTGTCAGGATGGTTACGAGGATGATCAAAGTATCACCTGGCGTGTCGAGGGAACCAAGGGCGTTGCCAAGGGCACAATAGGCTGGCCGACAGGCGCGGCATCGACCCTGACCTACGCGAGCACCGACGCGACGGGCGGACAATGGGTAACGCCGGTGTGGGAGACGATGTGGTTCCCGCATGCCTTCATCGGCGTGATGGAGCAGCTCCAATATGCGCTGAAAAGCGGCAGCGAGCCGGTTCTCAACGTTGCAGACAATGTGCGCACGATGGCGCTCATCGAAGCTGCCTACGCATCCATAGACACGGGGAAAACCGTGCACGTTCAATCATATATCGACGAATAAGGGAGGAACAGAACCATGATGCAGACAGGGATTTTTTCGGGGTATTTCCCCTATGAGCTGGAAAAGACAGCCAAGGTCATCAGGGACCATGGGTTCAACACGGTTCAGCTCGACATGCACTTCAAGGATGTGGATGTCAGTGACGGCCAGATCACGGTTGAGAAATGCAAGCGCATCCGTGAGACCTTTCGGGACCACAATCTCCCGATCTGCGCTACGTCCTGCTATACGAACATCATCCATCCCAACCCGGCCAAGCGAGAGGCGCTTCTGACCCGCTTCAAGGAGACTCTCGCACACGCGCAATATTTGGGATCGCCGTTCGTGTGCTCCGAGACGGGGACGTTCCATGACGAAAGCGACTGGACCCACCATCCCAAGAACAAGACCGAAGAGGGCTGGGAGGATTGCCGCACGGTGATCGCGGAGCTCGCCCAGTTCGCCTATGATCATGGCGCGGTCTTCCTCTTGGAAACCTATGTGAACAATGTCGTTGGTTCGGTGGAAGAGACACTGCGCATGTTCGCCGAGGTGGATCATCCAGGGCTTGGCCTGATCATGGACCCGACCAACTATTTTGAAGACCACAACATCGACAAGATGGATGAGACGCTGAACTACGTGTTCGATGCGTTGAGCGACAAGGTGTGTTTGGCCCATGCCAAGGATGTTATGCGCGCCGTCGACGATACGGAAAAGCATGCCGATATTGGCGACGAGGATGCTGCCGAAAGCCACACCTTCCGTGGGGTTGGCGCGATTGAGCTGCCTGCACCTGGTCTCGGCTCGTTGAATTACGACCTTTACCTTCAGCGGTTGGCCAAGAAGCACCCCAACATCCCGATGATCATCGAACATCTTGATGAAGAGGATGTTCCGCGGGCCAAGAAGTTTCTCGATAGTAAGCTCAGGGCCAACGGTCTGTAAGCTTGCGATGAAGCAGCCCGGCACCCAAACTGTCGGGCTGCACCTCCTAACCAAATCAATAAGCAATGCTGGCGCACGGTGTGACAGCAAAAGGGGGAGCCATGCCCGACATCTATGGAAAATCAATGAGTCGCGCCGAGATGGAGGCATCGGCCGGAGCCCTTGGGCATGCGGCTGGCGTACGCTTGATGACGTTGGATGACGGGCTGGAACGCGGCATTCGCATGCTGGAGTTTCGAACCGGCACCGGCCTTCGCTTCACTGTCCTCGTCGACCGGGCCATGGACATTGCCGACTGCGACTATCGCGGGATGGCCATTGGGTGGCATTCTCCCTCCGGGTTTCGCCATCCCGGCTTGCATGACTATGAAGGGGAAGGTGGACTGGCGTGGTTGCGGTCGTTCTCCGGCCTCATGGTTACCTGTGGCCTCGACCATATACTCTTCATGTACGACGCGCCCGCCGACACCTATGTCTACAGCCCACGACAGCAGGTCTCTCAGTCTATTCACGGCAGGGTAGGCACCATTCCGGCCAAGCTCACGGGGTATGGCGAGCGTTGGGACGGTGATCGCTGCGTGCTTTGGGCTGAGGGCATTGTCACGCAGGGCACGGTGTTCGGAGAGCACCTTGAACTGCACCGGCGGATAGAAATCGATGTTGGGAGCAACGAGATTCAGCTCTCTGACCGTGTGGTCAATCGCGGCTTCTACAAGACGCCGCACATGTTCTGCTACCACATCAATGTCGGCCACCCCGTCTTGGAGGAGGGTAGTCGCTATCTGGCACCCATCACCGACGTTGTGTGGGCGGCCCATGAGGCCAGTTACCGGGATCAGCAGGTTGGCTACGCAAAGCTGCCCGGCCCACAGAACAATTTTCATGAACAGGTCTGGCAGCACGAACTGGCAGCCGACGGCGATGGCCAGGTTCCCGTTGCCCTGGTCAATGATCGGCTCGGGCTCGGATTCATGGTCGTCACCCGCAAGGACCAATTCCCCTGCCAGTATGAGTGGCAAAACCTACAGGCGGGACAGTATGCGCTCGGTATCGAACCATCGTCCAACCATGTCCTCGGGCAGGGTGCAGCGCGCGAGCGCGGTGAACTGATCTGGCTCGAACATGGCGACGAACGCCGGTACGAGACGCGCTTCGTGATCTTGCCCGACAGCTCCGCCATCGAGGCAGCTGAGACGCGCATTTCCGCGATCGCCAAGCAGCCTGATGAAGACTATCCGCCCCTCTCTGGCACCTTCCGACCAATCGGAGGACGGCCATGAAGGGGTTTGGAGACCTGTCGGGTCGTAGGATTGTTTACACGGGCGCAGCGGGCGGGCTGGGGCACCGGACGACCCTGGCGCTGATGGAAGCCGGCGCAGAGGTTTTTTCCATTGACCGCGATCACAGCAAGAATGAAAGCCTGCGCGCGGATGTCCCCCAACAGCTTTCAAAGCGGCTGACGCTCATTGAGCTGGATTTGACCGATACACAAGCGCTCAGGGCAACACTTCGTGACATCCTTGTGCAAGCCCCGGTCGATGTCTTGATCAACAATGCGGCGATCTACCCATCCATGCCGTTCGAGGACTACTCACTGGAACAGCAGCGAGACGTGCAGGCCGTCAATGTCGATGCGGCGCTGGTCTGCGCGGCCGAGGTTCTGCCAGCGATGCGGGAGCAAGGTTGGGGTCGCATCATCAACGTCACATCGATCACCCTGACCGGGGGGTGGGAGAACCTGTCGCCTTACGTGCAGTCGAAAGGGGCTTTGCTCGGGCTGACGCGAGCCTGGGCACGAGAATTCGGCAAATGGGGCATCACGGTGAACGCGATTGCCCCCGGGGCCTTTCCAACCGATGCCGAAAAGATCCATCCCGACCCGGAAGGTTATGAGCGGTTTGTCTTGGACCATCAGTCGATCAAACGGCGTGGTGATCCGAGCGACATCGCAGCCATCATCCAGTTTCTCGCATCCAAGGACGCCGGTTTCATCACCGGGCAGAATATCGCCGTCGACGGCGGTTGGAGCATGAGTTGAGGTTGTTCAAATGAGTATTCTTTCTGGCTACCGCGTTCTGGATTGCTCAATAGCGATGGCAGGCCCTTTTGCGGCGCAACGCCTCGGTGATCTGGGCGCTGATGTTGTGAAAGTAGAGCCTGTGTCGGGGGAGTGGCAGCGGCATGTTGCAGCTGGGGGTGCGAAGGGCAACCGGATCAATGTGTCCTTTTTGTCGCTCAACCGGAACAAGCGTTCACTTGCTGTCGATCTGAAAAAGGACGATGGCCGGGCGGTTGTCCATCACCTCGTCAAAGATGCGGATGTCTTCATTCAGAACTACCGGCCTGGTGTCGCCGCCCGCCTTGCGGTGGATTACGAGACGCTTGCTCGGATCAATCCGCGACTGATCTACGTTTCGATGTCCGGGTATGGCGAAGACGGTCCTTATGCCTTGCGCCCCGGCCAGGACTTGCTGCTGCAGGCCATGAGCGGTGCGATGATGTCGTCGGGAAGCGCTGAGACGCCTCCGGTCGCCGCAGGTCAGTATCTGGTCGATGCGATCACGGCCTACACGGCCTTTGAGGGCGCACTTGCCGCCCTTTTGCACCGCGAGCGAACCGGTGAAGGACAAAAGGTCGAGGTCAACATGCTCGACGCGATCACGACGATCCAGATGCAGGAGCTTTCGGTGTTCACCGTTGGCGGCGTGCCACAAACCAGAAGCGCCGAACCGCATGCCCATTGCTACATCCGTTCGCCTTACGGCACGTTTGCGACATCCGATGGGTTCTTGGCCCTCGCCATGCCGGACCTTGATGCGCTCAGTGGCATCCTTGATGAGCCTCGACTCAAAGGACTGGACGCCGAAAAGGCAGGTTGGGATCGGCGCGACGAACTCTTTCAGATTGTCCGCGACGCACTTCCGTCAAAAACAACGTCGGCATGGATGGAGGCCTTTGAAGCGGCAGGGATTTGGGCCGCTCCGGTCTATGGCTATTCAGATCTCGTTGATGATCCTCAGATTGCGCACAATGGAACGCTGGTTGAGTATGACCACCCAACCGAAGGGCGGGTGAAGACGCCGGGGTTTCCCATACGGTTTACCCGCACTCCCAGCCAAGTTTATTCTGGCGCGCCGCTGGTCGGACAGCACACAGCCGATGTGCTCAGCGAAGCCGGTTACACGGCCGAACAGATTTCCCGGCTTCAGTCCAGTGGTAGCGTCTTTCTGGGCGGGTCCGAATGACCGTTCCGTTTGCTGGTCTTACCTGGGATCATCCGCGTGGTTTTAACGCGCTTGATAAAGCAGGTCGGGACAGCGGGATTATCACTTGGGACAAGCAATCCCTGGAAGGGTTCGAGAGCGCACCGATTGCTGATCTATGCGCGCGTTATGATCTTGTGGTGCTGGACCATCCGCATTTGGGTGAGGCGCTGGACCTTGGTTGCCTCACCGCTCTGAACGAGGTTTTTGCGCCGGATGTTCTGGCACGCCTCGATGCCGATTCTATTGGGCCGTCTTTTCGAAGCTATGTGATGGATGGCCAGCTGTGGGCTCTACCGCTGGATGCTGCGACGCAGGTCATGGCCGTTGACGCATCGCTTAAAGATGTTTCGCTGAACAGCTGGGCTTCGGTGCTGGCGTTCTGTCAGCGCGAGGGCGGACACATTCTGTCCCTTGCAGGCCCTCACGCTGCTTTGAGCTTGATGTCCATAGGTGCGGCCATAGATCCCGCGCTCGACATGGCGGATGAAGGCTGGCTCGACAATGCTGTCTGTTCTGAAGCCTTTGATTGTCTTGCGAGACTTTACATGGGCTCCGATCCACGTGGGCATTCCCTCAATCCCATTCGCATTCTTGAAGCGCTTTCAGCAGAGCCTGAACTGAGGCTTTGTCCACTGATCTATGGTTACGCGCCCTATGCGATGCGCCAAGAACCAAACACGGTCTATTTCAAAAATGCCCCATTCCATACGTCAGAAGGGCGGCCAGGTTCCATTCTGGGCGGCACCGGCATCGCGCTTTCTGCCAAGGCCAAACCCACAACGGCGCTAATTGAGCATCTGCTTTGGCTGATGAGCCCGGCGGTTCAAGAAACCTTCATTCCAGGACATGACGGCCAACCCTCCAACAGGGCGGCTTGGCAGTCAGAACAGGTCAATGCGCCGACGCACGGCTTTTACACCGCCACCGCCAGCAGCCTGGAGCATGCAGCGATCCGCCCAAGGCACAGCGGATACATAGCCTTCCAAACACAGGCCTCAGCGTTCATTCGGCGGGCACTGATGGATGGTGAAAACCCAAACCAAGTCGCCCGAACCTTGCAGACTATGTTCATAGCATCCCTGCCTTCAGCCAAAGGAACATTGCAGTGACCAGCGACCTTCAATTTGAGCGCGACGGCCATGTCGCGACCATCCGCTTCAACAGACCGCAAAAGCTCAATGCTATGACGCCGGAGATGGCTGATGCGATGATTGATGCTGTTCGGCAATGCAACGATGCTGCCGACGTCCGCTGCATCGTGTTGACCGGTTCCGGGAAGCGGGCGTTTTGTGCCGGATCCGATATCAGCGAGCTGGATCGCTATGCGACGCCATGGGACTTTCGCAATCGGCCTGAATATTGTGATGCGCTGCGTGCTCTCCGGAAGCCGATCATCGCTGCGGTGAATGGCTATGCATTTGGCGGCGGATTAGAAATGGCGATGTCGTGTGACATTCGCGTTGCATCGGACAGCGCCAGCTTTGCCGCCCCTGAGATCAAGCTGGGATGGATCGGTGGTGGCGGGATGGTCGCTCACCTTACGCGGTCCATTGGGCCATCCAATGCGGCCAAGATGGTGCTCACGGGTGATCCGATTAAGGCGGATCAGGCTCTCCAATGGGGTTTGGTCAGCGACGTGTGGCCGGGTTCTGACCTGCAAGCCAAGGCGCTCGAACTGGCGCGCACGATAGCGAGCAGGGCTCCGATCGCAGCGTCAACCGTGAAGGATAATTTGCGCGCTGCGGCATCCATGCCGCTTGATGAAGCCGTCGCTTACGAGCGCGATCTGCAGACAATCTGCTTTGCGACCGAAGACGCTGCCGAAGGTCGCGAGGCCTTTGCCGAGAAACGGACTCCCCAGTTCCGTGGCCGATAGCAAATCCTCGAGCCTGAATCGCTTTTAACAAAGAGACCTTACAATGCATTTGCCGAACGCTTTGTTGCTCGGGCGCCTATGGCGACCGGATGTTGGTGCATCCGGTGGGCCGTGCATTGCGACTGTGCGCAATGGTCAAGTATGGGACATTACTAGCCGGGAAGCGCCGACCGTTCGCGATGCGTGCGAACTGGACGACCCGGCGGGCTATGTCGCCGCTGCTAAAGGCGAGGCAATCGGCAGGCTGGACGAGCTTCTAGCTGCTCCCGTTGGTGATCTATCGGCCACCCATCTTCTGGCCCCGTGCGACCTGCAATCGGTGAAGGCCTGCGGCGTCACGTTTGCAGGCTCCATGGTGGAGCGGGTGATCGAGGAACGCGCCGCCGGTGACCCCTCTGCAGCGCAGGCGATCCGTGAACGCATCGGCGTGCTGATCGGCGACAGTTTGAAGGACATCACGCCGGGCTCCGATGAGGCGATGGCGGTTAAGAAAGCTCTCATGGCTGAAGGGCTGTGGAGCCAGTATCTTGAGGTTGGCATCGGCCCGGATGCAGAAGTGTTTTCCAAGGCGCAGGTGCTTTCTTCGGTCGGTCATGGCGCGAAGGTGGGGCTGCACCCATCCTCGAAGTGGAACAATCCTGAGCCAGAAGTGGTGCTGGCTGTGTCCTCCAAGGGAACCATCCTTGGCGCGACACTCGGTAACGATGTGAATCTGCGTGACATTGAAGGGCGCTCGGCGCTGCTGCTTTCCAAGGCGAAGGACAACAACGCTTCCTGCGCCATCGGCCCCTTCATCCGCCTGTTTGCTGATGGCTTTACGCTGGATGATGTGCGCCGCCAGACGCTTACTCTGCACGTGGAAGGCCCGGATGGCTTTGTGCTGCACGGCCATTCCGACATGGCGCAAATCAGCCGCGACCCTGTTGATCTAGTGGCACAGACTATCGGTGCCCATCACCAGTATCCTGACGGAATCATGCTGTTTCTGGGCACGCTGTTCGCACCGACACAGGATCGCGATCCTGATGGTGCGCCCGGTGACGGGTTCACGCACAAGCTGGGCGATGTTGTAACGATCTCCTCCCCTGATCTTGGTGCGTTGACCAACACTGTTGATCTTTCGACGAACTGTCCGCCCTGGACCTTCGGCATTCGCGCGCTCATGGGCAATCTGGCGTCCCGAAACCTACTCTAACCGAAAGATACCCCATGCTGCATGGCAAACACCTGATCGCAGGCACCTGGACGGATGCCGCTGACACTTTCACCAACATGCCTGTACCGGGTGAGGCCGACAGCTTTTCGGCTGGAACGCCGGGGCTTGTTGCACAAGCAGCCGAAGCAGCTGAAGAGGCGTTCTGGTCCTACAGTGCAACGTCACGCGCTGAGCGGGCTGCCTTTCTGCGCTCGATTGCTGATGAAATCGACGCGCGCGGCGATGCGATCACGGCCATGGGCTGCAGGGAGACCGGGCTGCCTGAGGCACGGTTGATCGGCGAGCGTGGTCGCACAGTCGGCCAGCTGCGTCTGTTCGCCGACCATATCGAGAAGGGCGACTATCTTGACCGCCGCCATAATGAAGCCCTGCCGGACCGGGCGCCGCTGCCACGGCCTGATCTGAGGCTGATGCAGGTGCCGACTGGTCCGGTCGCGGTGTTTGGCGCATCGAACTTCCCGTTGGCCTTCTCGGTTGCCGGTGGTGACACGGCATCCGCACTTGCTGCCGGATGCCCGGTGGTCGTGAAAGGGCATTCGGCCCATCCTGGCACCGGAGAGATCGTGGCGCAGGCCATCGAAGCAGCTATCACGGCGACTGGGATGCCTAAGGGCGTCTTTTCGCTCATCCAGGGCGGCAATCGCTCGGTTGGCGAAGCGCTGGTTCAGCACCCGCTGATAAGGGCGGTGGGTTTTACCGGCTCGCTGGGAGGAGGGCGCGCCTTGTTCAAACTTTGTGCAGCGCGCCCAGAACCGATCCCCTTCTTCGGAGAGCTGGGCTCGGTGAACCCGATGTTCCTGCTATCACATGCCGTGGAAAATCGGGCTGAACAGATCGGGCAGGGCTGGGCCGGTTCGCTGACCATGGGGGCAGGGCAGTTCTGCACCAATCCAGGCATTGCCGTTCTTGAAGATGGGGCGGGAGCGGATGCCTTTGTCTCCGCCACCCGCGCAGCTTTGGAGTCGATGGGCCCACAAACCATGCTGACCGATGTCATGGCAGAGGCCTATACATCGGGACGAACCACCATCGCCACCGCTGATGGCGTGAGAGAGGTGCTCTCCAACAGTTGCGCCGGACGGCAGGCCACCGCAGATCTCTACGAGGTCTCTGGCGATGACTGGCTCGCCAACCACGCGCTGGCTGAAGAGGTGTTCGGTCCGTTGGGCCTTGTCGTGCGCGTCAAAGGCACCGAGCAGATGGTGGAGATTGCAAGCAGCCTGCAAGGCCAGCTGACCTGCACCCTGCATATGGATGATGAAGACGCGGCCATGGCGCAGAACCTGCTGCCGATCCTCACTCGCAAGGCTGGGCGGATACTCGCGAACGGCTACCCTACCGGCGTGGAAGTGGCAGATGCCATGGTGCATGGCGGGCCATATCCGGCCTCCACCAACTTTGGTGCAACGTCTGTCGGCACAATGGCCATCCGCCGCTGGCTGCGGCCCGTTTGCTACCAAAATATGCCGAATGCAATCCTCCCGAAGGATCTTCAATGATCCCACCTAGGCGGCGTCTTTGGGCGTCGCCTTTTTCTTTTCGTCTAGGCGCATCACAAAGCGTGGGGTGGGTCACCTTGTCCAAACCAAGAGCTCAAAGTTTCTAGCACAGATCTAGCATATCTATAAGATAATCATTCTAATACAATGTTTTAGAAATTAATAACGCCACATCATAATCCGCGTGTCGGGGGTTCGAGTCCCTCCTCCGCTACCAATTTTTTCTTTATATTGCAGGTGGTTAGGTCTTGTGCTCTACGGGCGTGATTACGCGTGGAGCAACCGGGGTTGCATTCTGGGTGACAAATTCGTGCGCTTGAATGCGATGGGGTGGGGTGGGGCGAAGGTGAGCAGCCTTCACCGGTCGGTCGCTCGTCGCAGCGTTATCAAGCCAGCAGCATTCAATCCACGGTCCCATGACCGGTTTTGCCAGTATTGTCCCTGCAGTTCGGTCGTGTCTTCGTTCACGGTGAGTACCGCAGAGCCATTGAACTTCGGCTGGTCAGTCACGGCAAGGCGCTGGGTGTTGTCTTGCTTGTTGGTCTGCTCAAAAATCCAAGCAACGGACTTCTTTCCATTCGCAGCCTTAAAAAATTCAACTGAGATCGTTTCGGAACTCAGCAAGGGCGTCTGGTCATTGGGCAAGAAATCCACGTCTGTTCGAAACCACCTTTGCTTGATTTTTACGTCGAAGGTGGCCTCGAGTAGATTGGGCATCTTGTCGTCGAAGGGGTTGAATGTGATCTCGTTACTCGCTGCCGCGGTCTTCAATTGATCCACTATTGGCCAATTAGATTGAATCGTCACAACCCACTTACCGTTCAAATCGGGGAAGACATGGTTTGCGAGCCACTTGCCCGCAAAGGGTAGCTTCCAGAGAATACGCCAGCCTGGCAAGACTATGAACAGAGCAATCCCGCCCCAGATTATGGCTGCTAAAACCCTAGAGGTCAGTAGGTTGGCAACCAGCCCTCCCAGTACAGGCACGTTGGTCGCGAGCCATGTTTCGAACCAGCCAACAGCAAGCGGCGAGGCCAAAGCCAAGTAAACCGCAAGAGTTATCCAGAACGAAAAAGGAACAAACTTTGCCACAATGCTCAACCTCTGGTATTGAAGGCTCTATGCGATACCCCCAGATATATTGCTAGATCGCAGATTGGCCACAAGATAAGACCGTAGAAGGGACAACTTGATGCCCGTTAATGCACATAAGGCCTTTGTGTCCCGTCCTTCGGGTTACAAGTTCGCATTGAACCTTTCGGAGAAGCAGGAACAGACCCTGCGGGCCGCTCGGGATGAGATTCGTAGCGAAATCTCCTCCCAGTTTGGTTCATTTGCCAAGTCGTTAGGTGATCAGGCTCTGTTCGAAGACCAAGCTCCTGTGATCGCTCGAAGCTTCCAAACACCGAAGTTCAGGATGCAGGGCAGCTTCTCGTACCACACGTGCAATCAACCGGCGCATGTTCCGCCGCAGGAGATCGATTTGGACGATGGCCTGTTCATGCCCGTCTCCTATTTTCAAAAGGGTGGGGACAGGACCCCTGTGGTCCAAAGCGCCGCCTATTTTTTCATTCTCGAGAGCGTCCTAGCGCCACTATGCGACACGAGGGGCTGGCAACTCGTGACTGACAAGCCATCATGCATCCGAGTCAAGATTGACAACAGCATGCATACCGATCTCGCGCTGTACTCGGTGCCGGATGCGGATTTTCAGCGCATCCTGAAAGACGCCCAAAACCGTGGCGTCGACTTTGCGACAGAGCTCATGATGGAGGACACCGCCTATCGGATGCTGTCGCAAGACGAGATCATGCTTGCGCACCGAGACGAAGGTTGGAAGAAATCGGACCCACGCAAACTCGAGGACTGGTTCATTGATGCCGTGAAAGAGTACGGCGAACAGGTTCGAGCCGTCAGTCGCTATCTTAAGGGATGGAAAGACTTTCAGTGGCCCGAGGGAAGGCTGGCATCGATTGCACTTATGGCCGCAGTTGTGTCGGTCTTTGAGAAGGCTTCGGCAGCAATTGCGAGCGACCGGGATGACCTGGCGTTGTTGCGTGTGGCAGAAGACTTGCCCGACTTTCTCTCCAATGACATTCCCAATCCAGTCGTAGAGGGTGAGCGTTTGGATCAGGGTTGGTCCGCCGAAGAACGCAGGGATTTCGTTGCGAAGGCTAGAGTGCTTGCTGAGCGTCTGGCAGACGCGCTGACGCAGACGTCAGACCGGGCAATGGCATATGAAGCCTTACAAGAGCAATTTGGAGGGCGTATCCCAGACAATCTTACCCTCTACGTACCGGACGCTGGCCTTGAGACAAAGTCAAGCGCGTTGGCTGCACCTGCCGCCCTTACTATGGGGATGCTGGACAAGATTGATGCTGAGCACAGCAATGACCTCGCTGCTGTGAACAAGCAGGGCGGGGGCCGCTACGGGTAACCGGCATTGACCGGATCGTCTGAAGCTACCGACCTCGTGCTAGCTGAGTTATCGGGGTGGGTGAAGGCTCAATGTCCGAATGCGCGAGACCTTACGCCGGGTGAGTTGTCTCGATATCAGGCCAAAGACCCAATCCATGGATGGGTCGTCCCGTTTGAGCATCAAAATGACCGTTTTGATCTGCAAGTCGTAATCTTGCAGGGCTTCCCATGGTCAAAGCCGCGCGTTTACTGCCCTGAAAAATTTCAGTTCATGCAGTTTCCGCACATCGAAAAAGACGGTGCATTTTGCCTTTTCCCACCGGGGACCGAGCACAATCCTCTGAACCCCAAAGGGTTGATTTGGGATTCAATCAAAGAAGCTGCACAATTGATCGTCGCTTCACACGACGAGGCGTTTCTCAATGATTTCGCCGATGAGTTCGAGTCATATTGGAGCAAAACCGAGGGAGGCAAAAACGTCGTTAGTCTCCTGTCACCCGACGGTGCCTCCCGCAGGGTATCCCTTTGGTGCAGCATTGGTGATTACTATCTGGCCGACGATGACACGGTCTTGGAGAGTTGGCTTCGTAACCGCTTTCCGGGGAACAAGAAGGACTACAATTTCACCGCGGCAACACACATCAACCTTAATAGGCCCATTCTTCCTTCGGAATACCCGAGGTCGGGTGCTGCGATTCTACGCTTTTTGCGGGAGCTTGCACCCGAGTCCATAGAACTGCTGGAAGATGCGGCCGAAACCGCTGATGACAAGTTCACCGTTTCCTTCGAAGGGCGCACGGATGATGGGCCGGTGTTTTTTGCCGTCGAGGTCATGCCTCCCGTCAAACCGGGTGTGAAAGCTGGGCGACGCCCAGACATGGTGCAGAAGGGTTTTCGGCCTGGAAAGGTGCCGAACCATACCCGAATGCAGCGGCTGTTCGGGGGGAACAAGGTTGAGCGGCACGAGACCATGCGCGCGGACCCATCTTGGATACATGGACGTGACACCCGTACAGTCGCGCCTTTGTTCGACAAGCGTGTTCTGATGGTCGGCGCAGGGTCCTTGGGAAGCGAGGTTGCTCTGCTTCTGGCCAAGACGGGTATTGGCTCGATCACACTAGTCGACCCGGAAGTTCTCGATTATCCAAACGTCGGTCGACACGTGCTCGGGGTCACGGAAGTTCGGACGTATAAAGCAAAGTCGCTTGCAGAAAAATTGACTCGCAACTTTCCACATATGCGCTCTATCAAATTTTTTTCCGAGGACTGGCAATCGCTCTACCGCAAACGTCCTGAGGTTTTCCATAGCACCGATTTGATCGTGTCTACGGTTGGCAGTTGGGTAGTTGAAGGCAGGCTCAACCAATTGGCCAGGAACGGAGCGGATTTCCCCCCTTTTGTCTATGGTTGGGCAGAGCCATTTTCCGTTGCAGGACACGCCGTATTGATCGGCTCTAAAGGCCCATGTCTTGCCTGCGGAATGGACCAGTTCGGGACACCACTACGATCAGTTTGTGTGTGGAACACCGCAACGAAGCGCAAACAGCCCCATTGTGGGGCCAGTTTTCAACCATATGGGCCCGTATCGTTGTCAGGCGTGGCGGCCTTGGTAGCGAAGACCACAACGAAAGCATTGCTTGGTGAGGTGCCCATGGGGACCGAGGCCGTTTACTGGGCTTCGAAGGAAGAAATTGCCGAGCAAGGAGGGTGTTTTACTCCCGACTTCCTGAATTGCTTTTCCGACGTTCCTGAGTTCGGTGGAACGAAGCAACTTGAGTGGAGGCAAAAGGGAGATTGTGCTTTTTGTGCAGAAGCATGAGTATTCGCTATCCCATTGGAAAATGCGGGCAATTTCTGACCTTAGAACAGAGTGTTCTCGATCACTTTGTTGAATGGCGACAGTTGGGCCCGAAAATGCCTGAAGCTGGTGGGCAGCTATTTGGTGAGGTCGAAGGTCAAGGCATCAAAATCAAGCTGGCAACCGGTCCGAGGCATTCCGACCGACGAGGACGCTTCTTTTTTATCGCAGACCGTCTTGCTGAACGTTGGGAGATCAGAACGCTGCACAAATCTGGGCTGCACTATTTCGGAGATTGGCACACTCATCCGCAATCAATTCCCACGCCATCAAGGACCGACCTTTCATCGATGGCTGACCTGTTCGCTCGTTCAAAGCATGAGCTGAATGCATTTTTAATGGTGATTGTCGGCACGGCAGGGTTTCCTGATGGTTTGCATGTGTCACTTCACGAAGCCAGCGCATGGTCTAAATTGCTGAGTGCGTAAAACTGGGAATCAATAGAAATGAACTGGGCGAATTACCCGCCCAGTTGATCCTCCTGTTTACCGCTTATAGCAGCTATCCTTCCTTTTTCGGATGCAAAGCACTCCGCGCCTCCTTCTCCCCGGCTGATCCTTTGACCCAGCTCCAAGGTGCGCGCGGCTTATGCAGCTTCGCCAGTTCGGGGTGTTTCTTTGGGTCACGGGCAGCGGTGCGCAGGCGTTCGCGGGCTTCACGCGGGTCGAGCTTCAGTTCAGTGCAGAGTTGCTTGAGGGTGATGATATCGGCCATTGATCGTCTCCTTGGTTGGTTTGGACGATCTAGCCAATAAGACGACCACAAAGGGCGTGTCAGGGAAAAGCCTCGCTAGCGTGCACGCAATCTGACGATGGCCTCGGCGCATGCAGCCAGTACCTCGCGGTCAGGCTTGGCAAGGGCAGAGGTAGCTGAACTGATCTTGTCGCTAAGTGCATCGCGACGTCCGTCGCTTGAGATGCCGAGCAAGTCATTCGGCGTGGTCTCCAGCACCTGTGCGATGCGTACGAGCGTGGCCAGATCAGGCTCGCGCCTTCCACTGACATAGTTTCCGTATCGTCGCTCGCTCAGCCCAGCCCGTCGAGCCACTTCGGCATGGGCGAGTCCAAGCTGTTCAGCGCGTTTCCTGAGGTTGTTTGCAAAGAGCTCCATCAGAACAAAGTGTTCCTGACAAGAACCACGCGTCTATGTACATTGCGTGTGTCTCAGCAACCACAAAGCGTGGTTCATGGAGCGCTTAACCGACTACCTGCCCTTCATCATTGCCGCCGCCCTGTTCGGCTTGGTAGGCCTGTGGCAGCTGTGGCGCTTTCGCCTCAAACCCCTGTTCATCCCCAAGGCCGATATCGATCGCATGGTGGATGCGCTGATCGCCGAACATGGTGAGCGCGCCGAGGATGTAGCGATGATGGAGGAAGATCGCGCATGGCGTTACAGCGATACCCTCAAGCAAGGCATCTGGCGACGTGTTCGCCGTGAGCTATGGCGTCGGTATGATGCTGGCGAGTGGAAATAGCGCCTGCATCCAATCCAGCCGGGAGACAGTCTTAGGCGCGTGCGGCGGCGTTGCGTTGGCCCGTCTCGGCGAACAGGAGAGCCAGCAGCGTCATTCACGCTGATATCGATGTCATCTACCGGCGAGCGCCTTAGCGCGACTCCTGGGTCGAACATGAGCGTCGCTGCGCTGCTGGCGCTGTCAGCTTACGTCCATGGGCGCTGGACGGTCTCGTTCGATGCCAAGCACATCCCAAAACACCCATTTTGCTACCCAACCGACACCCAGGACAGGCAGCCATAGGAAAGAGTAAGATCGGACCTATTGATCGGGTTAGGCAATCGGCGCTGAACCGGTGAACGGTAGGCTGATCATAAATCAGCGTGTCGGTCTTCATGCGCACGACTGGCCTGCATGGGGCGCTAAGAACCAGAAGACCACAGGAGGAGGGGGGAGGTGTTTTTTATGGGCGACCTCTCCATGCGCGGACAGGCAGTCATATCCACTGCCAAGGTTTTGGACCTGTAGCCGCTTCCTGTCGCTTCAGTTGATCTTGGCACGGGGGATAACGTTGATGGGCAGTTTCCCCTGCCGTCTCAATTCCTGAAATCTCTCGATGTGCGTCATGATGGTTAGGGCATGTTTGAACGCGAGGTCCGTCCGCGAATATGTTTCAAATCCGTGGATGGATGCGTAAAGGCCCGTCACTTCCAGGAGGGCTTCAACAACATCGGTGTTCGTCAGGTTGATTTCTTCCGTGCCCTCTGTCCGGCCTTCGTTGAGGATTGCCTGTTGGATCGCGGATTTTAGGCGGTTCTGCATTTCATCGTGCTTGGTCATAGCTGTCTCCAATCGTGTCGGGCGAGATTGGCGAAGCGACATTCTTTTTTGATCGCGCTGCATCGTTTGAGCAGCAGCGCGACATATACGTAGTATATGGTTGTTTGTCGCAGAACGCCGGATCCTGTGATTTCAATGAGTTATTTGTTTTGTTTCGCTGCATCGCGGTTGCTTCGCAAACAATGATTTCAATCACTTAGCCTTCTTGTTTCGCCGTTGCTTCGCAGCCTGGTCGGGCGTGCAAAGTCCTTTTTTGTGTGTGTGGGCGTCGACTTCGGCTTCTACGATGCGCGTCTCCGCCAGAAGCCTGGAAAGCATTTTCTTTGCTGCTCGTGGCGACTGCCTGAGGTTCGGACCCATCCAAGTTGCAATGTATCTTGGCCCCGCTTGATGGTGCGCGCTCCACGGGTTTCCGGCCTCGAATGCGCGGGCGATTTCACTGATGAGCTTTTGGTCGATATCGGCCATGGTTGACCGGTTCTTTACGGGGTCGTTGACGATAAAAACGCCGTCTCGCCAGCATAGATCGATGGCGTCTTTGCGGGCCGCAAAGTTGGCCTTCAAACGTTCCAAGACACGGAAATCGGGGTGTACCTCATGGCCCTCATCATCAACATCGCGGTGCAGATCGAGGCGTGATCGGGCAGAGTTATTCCACGCCGTGCTACCTGCGGTGCCATCGCCAGATCTTAGCCCGGTCATGCTCGGATGCGCGCACAAGACGACTGCGGCATTGGCCGCCTTGGCGAGGGCCTCGCAGCACCCAGCGATGAACTGGCGAACCTCTCCGCGGACGTTTTCGTTGCCACCGAATAGATCAGCAGCTGTCTCAAGAATGATCAGGTCGGCGTCAAATTCGGTGACCTCAACAAGCAGTTGGTTGAATAGCTCGGTGTGATGTCCTGTGCCCTTTGCAAAGTGCATTAGGATGTTGTCGAAGCCCGATCGCGACGCAATGCGTGCACGGCCCCTCAAATCGCCAAGCGCAACGCCATAGTGACGGCAGATGTCTGCAAGGGCGATATGTGTGTCGGTTTCATCGTTCTCGCCCAAGAGCGCGTAAACGCGCCCCTGTTTGACCTTCATGCCTAGGAAATCGTGACCGAGAGCGACGGATACGGCCAGCATGAGCGCCAGCAATGTCTTCCCGGTTCCGCCGTCACCGTAAAGAGCCGTGACCTTGAGAAAAGGTATCCAATCTTTGATGATCCACTGACGGACCGGGACCGGAAGCCCCTCCCAATCGGCTGGATCAATCGCCATGAGGGCGGATTTGAAGTTGTCGGCCTGTTCGATATCGGGACCGGTATCATCTTCGCCCGGATCGGCATCGAAGATTCGCTCAATTAGCCGCTCCGGGTTTTCGGCCTTGCCATCCCGTTCGCGCGACTTCCAGAATATCGTGTTAGTCACAACGGCAAGGGTTTCTGCCGGTGTTGCACCTGCGCGTCGTAGGTCGAGCGCGATCCCCCAGATGATTTCTGAGCGGTCGTCGCCGGGGTAGTGGACGCGTTCGCGGCCCTTGGAGGCAACGGTCATTGGGCCGCATATTGTGCGTTGGCTAAGGCGAGCGCGGGTGTTCGAATTCAGCTTACTTTTGTGCCGTTCGATAATCCGGCTGGCCGTTAGGCGCTTGGATGCGGTGAGCATATCGCCAATATCCATAACGTTGTTGCCGGAGGGTTTTTCGGCATCGCTCGCCAAGGCCAAGATTTCATCGGCGTCATAGATTTCGCCGGTATCTTCAGATAGCGCCACGCGAAACGGTGGATGGTATTTGAAGTTTGCAAAGCCGGGCAATCGGAACAGCTTGGCCGGGGAGTGCCCACTCTTGTCGCCACCGATCCCGCGTGTCAGCGCCCTGTTGACCGATTGCAGGTCATCACGAGGCAGCGGCCTGGAAAGAAGCCAGAACCAATGTTCTCCGGTCTCGCTCGACTTGATAATACGCGTCGGCTCCGGCTGGAAATCGGTATTCCTGCCATGGTCCGCATCGACATAGACAACCTGATTAGGCAGCGCATATTGCGCCTTGGCCTGCTCCTTCGAAAACGCGCAGGGTGAGTAAAGGGCCGTCACATGGTCACGGGCGTGTTTTTTGAGGAAGGCCCTCAGCTTCCGTTCAAGGCCATGACCGCGGTTGTTAAACCAACGCGTTTCTTCAACGGTCTGCTGCCCGTTATCACCGGCGCGCAGGATCCTGATGGGGATGAAGCCGTCATCTTGCCATTGCACGCACCACAGAATGTGCTCGACGGCTTCATCGATTTTTGCCTTGTTTGGTCCGACGCGCACAGTTAAAATTCCGCATACACGAAGTCGTCGGCCTCAGCGATGCGCTCAGCGCACCATTTGAGAACAAGATCACGGGGCCATACAACGGTCGTACCGCCGAGACGCGCTCTGCGGGGGAAGCGGTCGGCGCGCTCCCATCTGTGTAGTGTGCTGTTTGAGACTTGAATTCCCAGAGCCTTAAGATCGGCTCGGGTTAGGAAGACCTTTTGGGCCTCCGGTTCTGGTGATGCCATTTCACTTCTCCTTCATTGGCTTGAAGGAACGCGTTCCGATCAGGATCAATTGATCCGGGATGGTTAGCACTGAAGCGGAAAAAATGTCTATTTATCAGAATGATAGACGTGGAACACTTCGTTCCAATCCTGTCATGGCCCTTGCAGCTTTCTGATCTCGCCGATCAACTTGCTGGACAGAGATTTGTCTTTGGGCAGTATTTCTTTGATGCAGATTTCCATCACGGAGAGGAACGTTCCATGCATGGTGGGTTCATCGGATCCCTCGGTTTTGAAGTAGGTGCCCCGGCTGACCCTGATGCCAGGGTAGAACGACTTCACTACGCTGGATAATGCGTTTCCCAGGTCGGTCATAAACTCTTGCGTCAGTCTCTCATTGGGTAGGCGATCTGCAAGCAGAGCAGCCAACTCAGTGGAACGGTCGTGAAGCCTGCGCAGCTCTTTGAGCAAAGACTTGCGCGCTGGCGCAGGCATATTCAGAGTTTCTGGCCACTCGGACAACAGCGGAGTCTGGTCATTAGAAAGAGCATCGAGGAGGATGCTGGAGGGTTTGATGATATGTCGTTCAAGATGCCGGACGCGTGCCGATAGCTTCACATCTTTGGGGCCTTCGGCAAGTCGTAATGGAGTCGTGTAAAGAGCACACATGAAGTGGAACGCCACCTCGCGCAGCTCGATTTGAAATTGGTTACGTTCTTTTTCGCTCAGGGTTCCTGCAAAATCACCGATCTTCTTGATGGTGGCGTCACTAAAGAGATCGGTATGAGGGTCACGTCCCTTAGGAAACCTGATATTTTCGTAGTACCACGCCGGCTTCCCGTACTTCATGTAGTACGGTTTGTGGTTTGACGATTTCTCCGACACGATCAGCCCACCGCTCCAACGCCTCACGCTTTTCATCCAGATACGCATGTCGATTGTAGACGGCAGCGACGCCTGAGACGATACCCGTCTTATGGTTGAGGATAGCTTCGATGATGTGAGGCTGAACGCGCATCATGGCCATGTTGGTTGCCATGGTTCGGCGCAGATCGTGGAAGCGCCAATCTTCGGCATCAAGGCCGACTGCACCATCAAGGCGCTCTTTCAATCGACCGAACCCTGAAATCGGCGTTTTGCCGTTGGTTGTGAAGACAAGATCGCTGTCCAGAAACCGTGGCACGGACTTGAGGATGTCGATCGCCAGGGGTGCAAGTGGCACGATGTGGGATGAGGCGTTCTTGGTGCGCTTAGCAGGCAGGGTCCAAACACCATTGTCCAAGTCAAGTTCAGATCGGCGCATGCCTGCGACCTCGCCACGGCGTTGACCGGTCAGGATGAGCAGCTGAACGAACGCGTCGAACGGGAAGCCTTCATCGGTCGCTGCATCCCAACACGCTGCAAGTTCGATGTCCGTTAGCACGCGTTCGCGTGCGACCTCCTTCGTGGGAGGCTTTAGAGCAGCCACAGGTGATGTTTCGATGATGCCGCGATCGATGCACCAGTTCATGAGCTTTTTGATCGCAGCCAGTGCCCGGTTTGCCCGTGTCGGCGCTCCATCGGCAACGATCGCATCGATGGCACGCACGACATCGGCGCGTTTGATTTGATCTAAGGGTGTGGCGTTGAGTGTCGCAAACTTGGTCAGGATGCTCTCGGTGCCCTTCCAATCGCGATTACGCGGCTTGGCATGCAGTTCGATGAACTGAGGGATGACCTCGCCAAGCGTTGGTACCGGAGCCTCGGGCGAGCCAGCATCGCTTTTTTCGAACTGACCGATGTCGATGTCACGGAGGATGTTGCGAGCACGCTCACGCGCGTCTGAGAGCGAAAGGGCCGGGTAGCTGCCAAGCTTGATGCGACGATTGCGACGATCAACGCGCGCAGAGAGATACCAAACCCTCCCACCTGTGGCTGACACACGCAAATGCAGGCCAGGGAACAGCGTATCTCGCGCCTCGTAGCGCTTGCCTTCGGCTGGAGGTAGGCTTTCGATGAACTTGGTGGTGAGCTTGCGTTTCATGCCCACACCGTAAGACACCCAACTTCCGCGTGTCAGGGTATGGTTTGGGGCGGGATGAAAACAGCTGCGTCTTGCATATTATTCTCGAAGCCCGCCATTCGAGACGCTTCAGTTGGAAGACAGCAACGCAGGCAAAGCGTCCAAGAAGCAGTTTGCGACCAAGTTCTCAATTGGGCGGGAAGCGGAAATTCATTGCGTCTGCGAGTGCAAGGTGTTGCATAGACGAACCAGATGCTCAGTTGGGCGACGGCGCCCAATCCTCGCGCTACTCACATTTTCAATTGTTGATTGGAGTCCCAGCTGCGCAGCTTGAGGCCGCTTCAATGGGTCGCTCTTACCCGTGACCTAATCACCAGCGTTGCGCGTTGATATGCGATCTTCAATAGCGCGGCGGGATATCTCTTCCAGCAGGCCAAGAAGCTTAAAGCATGCCGCTCTTGCTGCCCTGGTATCGCCATCCGCGATGGCGCGCAGCGTCTCTGCATGATGTTCGGCCGCCCTAGAAAAGCTCTCCGTGTCGACGATGAACGAATACCAAAAGCGCCGCGACAGTGAGTGGATGATCTCGATCTGGCGCTGCAGATAGCGGTTGTGTGCAGCCTCTGCCTCCCGGGCATGAATAGCCTGATTGATGGCCAGATATGTCTCGCGATCCCGTTCGCTGATGGCCCGCTCAAGCTGGTCAGCAAGCTCACGCATTTCCTCGCGTTGTTCAGCGGTCGCTCTGGCTGCGGCGAGTGTCACCATCAGTTCTTCAAGCGGCCGTCTGGTCTCCAGGAGTTCCAGCTGCCGCGTAATATCGATGGGCGTTACAAGGATGCCACGCCTTGGCATAACATCAACAAAGCCCTCAAACTTCAGCCTTTGCAGTGCCTCACGAACAGGGGTGCGCCCGCAGCCGGTGCGCTGGGTCAGGTCAGACTCTGAGATCAGGGAATAGGCGGGCAGATCACCGATGACGATCAGGTTGAGGATTTTGCCATAGGCCGCATCAGCAGTGGATCCAGTCGCTTTGTAGTCTTCTTCGGCAATGGCATTCATGTCGCGATCTCCTTGTGGCCACCTAAGCGATTGACTCTGTAAAGCGCAACAGATATGCCTGCCTTCAAGAACTGATATATCAGTCGTATATTAGCGGGAGCGGACATGATCATCACAAGGGACGTGCGTTCAAACGCCGATCTGACATGTGATATCGCCATCGTGGGTGGCGGAGCCGCTGGTGTGGCCACGGCGGTGACGGCGGCTCGTCAAGGCTTGCAGGTCGTGCTCATCGAGCGCCACGGGTTCTGCGGCGGCGGTGCGGTCGCTGGCCACTCAGGCACCGTTTGCGGTCTTTACGAAGCGTCTGACGACCCCGGCAACTGCCCAGTGCAGGCCGTGTTTGGTTTCGCCGATGAGTTCGTTCGTGCCTTGGAGGCAAACGGCGGGCTGGGTGACCCGGTGCGCTACGGCAAAACTTTCACCCGCGTTCATGACCCCATTGTGTGGCGTGAAACGGCGGACGGTTTTCTCGCCGATCCCAACATCACAGTGATCTATCATGCAGTTGCCACGCACGTTCTGGCCGAAGGCGGCGAGCGCATTGAAGGCGTGGAGCTTTGGACCAAGCAGGGGCCTGTGCGGGTGCGGGCAAAGGTAACCGTGGATGCCTCCGGCGATGCTGATCTTATTGCGATGGCGGGCCTGCCAAACACGATTGGCGACAATGGCCGGGTACAAAACCCGACTATGATCTTCCGTCTTATGGGCGTTGATGTGACAGCTTTCCTGGCTGCCTATGGCGATGATACCATTATGCCTGTTGAGGTATCCGAGCAGATCGTGGCGGCCAATGCATCGGGCAGCTACACAATGCCTCGGGCGAAAATCTGGCTGTTCCCAACGACGCGGCCCAACGAATTGCTGTGCAACTGCACGCGTATCATCGGTGCCGATGGTCGCGAACTGAACCCGTTATTCTGGCGTGATTTTGCCGAAGCGGAAACCCAAGGGCGCAGGCAAGCACGCGAGTATGCGCGCTTTTTTGCCGATACGCTTGCCGGTTGTCAGGATGCCTTCGTGAACGACATGGCTGTGCAGGTGGGTGTGCGCCAGACACGTCAGATTGATGGCGTTCAAACGCTCATGAACAGCGATATTCTTGCTGGCAAGAAGTTTG
Organism: Hyphomicrobiales bacterium; assembly: GCA_046290415.1. Classification (GTDB taxonomy): domain Bacteria; phylum Pseudomonadota; class Alphaproteobacteria; order Rhizobiales; family MH13; genus MH13. The sequence continues at coordinate 9,317 of JBKAGN010000025.1, read as the reverse complement.
CCAATGGCATCGCCCGTTCACCCTGGCCAATCGAACTGCATTCAGGCGAGCGACCCAAGGTCGAGTGGCTTCTCAACGATGTCTACGAAGTTCCCTATGACTGCTTCGTTCCAGAGCGCGGCGAGGGCTTGCTGGCAGCTGGGCGTTGTCTGTCGGCGCAGCACGAAGCCGTAGCATCGGCCCGGGTCACGGCGCAGTGCTTTAGTTACGGGCAGGCCATCGGCCATGCCACCTCCATTGCCGTAAAAGAGAGGATGGCACCGCGCGCGATCAGCGGAGCAGACTTGCGCGACGTCATGAATCGTGATGGCGCGAGGCTGGACGGATGAGCGAGCAAGTTACCCTTGATCGCCGCGAAGGCTATGCCGTACTCACCATGAACAAGCCGCGGCGCCGTAATGCGCTGGGCACGCAGAGCATGCGCGAGCTTAATGACGTCCTTCAGGCTCTGGCGGGCGATGAAGAGTGCCGCGCCATCGTTCTCACCGGCGCGCCGCCGGCCTTTTGCGCAGGCAGCGACTTGAAAGAACTTGGCGGGCTGTCGATACCCGACATGTGCACCCATGAGGCGTACACAGCCAAAGTCGCACGCAGCATGGCCTATCTGCCCGTGCCCGTGATCGCTGCGGTGGAAGGTTATGCTCTGGGTGGTGGCTTCATTCTGGCTACGTCTTGCGATGTTGTGGTCAGTGGCACCTCAACCAAATGGGCGATGCCGGAGGTCAAGAACGGCTGGATCCCGCCGTGGGGTTTGCAGACGCTGATTGCGCGATGCGGTCCGGTAAGAGCGCGCCTGATCACCTGGGGCAGTGAAGAGATTGATGGTGCTGAGGCGCTGCGCCTTGGCGTTGCCGACAAGCTAGCTGATGATGGCAATGCGCTTGATGAAGCCTGTGCCATGGCTGAGCGTTTGGCCCAGTTGCCTGCGGATGCTGCACGCTCCACTAAGCGCTTCTTTGAAGCGGCCATGACGGGTGCCAGCGAACAAATGGATGCTGAAGCCTCGCGCCTTTTTGCCAGTGATTGTGAAGGCGAAGCAGCCAAGCAGGTACTGGCCAAGTTTACAGTGACCTCATGAGCAAGGTCGTTTCAGCGCAGCAGGCGGTTGCCTCTATCGCGTCTGGCAGCACTGTTGCCAGCGCGGGCGTTATCGGTTGGGTGACGCCCGACAGTGTTTTGGCAGCCCTCGGCCAGCGGTTTCGCGATAAGCAAGCACCATCAGACCTCACATTTTATTTCCCATGCGGCACCGGTGATGCGATGGGCATCAAAGGCATGGACCATGTGGCCCAAGAGGGCCTGATGAAGCGGATCGTGTCGGGATCCTTCATTAATCCGGTGAACCCAAAAACCGGCCAGCGACCAGCGCTGATGCAGCTGATTCACGACAACAAAATCGAAGCCTACTCCTGGCCTATTGGTGCATCCATGCATTGGCTACGCGAAGTGGCGCGCAAGAGCCCTGGCTACATCACGCGTGTTGGACTTGGCACCTATGCTGACCCGCGCCATGGCGGCGGCAAGTTTACCGAGCGCGCTCAGGTCGATCTTATCCGCGTCATCTCGATTGATGACGAGGAACTGCTCTACTACCCCACATGGCCTATTGATGTTGCCATTTTGCGTGCCTCCTCGGCCGACGAGCATGGCAATCTGTCGTGGGAAGATGAGCCGCTTCTCACCGCGAACATTGCCTTAGCGCTGGCCGCAAAGGCGTCGGGCGGCAAAGTCATTGCGCAGGTGCGGCGGATGGTTGGCCATGGCGAGCGCGCGGCACCCCAGGTCCGCGTTCCCGGTGTCTATGTCGATGAGATTGTCATGGATGCCGACATGATGATGACCACCGATGTGGCGTATGAGCCAGCCTATTACTCTGGCAAGCGGCTGGATGTGACCAACCTGCAAGCGCCACCTTTTTCAGCGGATCGGATCATCGCTAACCGCATCGCACCTGAAGTGCGCAAGGATGAGCTGGCCATTTTCGGGTTTGGCGCGGCCACCGATGTGCCTCTGGTCATGGTCGAGCAGGGCCTTCTGACCAACGAAAATCTGACCGATTATCCCGGCACAACCGAACACGGCGCCTATGGTGGCATCGTAATGCCCGGCTGGCAGTTCTCCGCCAACATCAACCCCGATGCCATTTTAGATGGCGTGACGCAGTTCGATGCCATCGACGGCGGCCTATGCCCCTTCACCGCGCTCTCTTTCGCTGAGTTTGATGCCCATGGCGTGGTGAACGTTTCCAAGTTTGGCAAAGCGAACCCCGGCGCTGGCGGCTTTATCGACATTGCGCAGAACGCCCGGCGGCTCATATTTGCCGGAACCTTCACTACTGGTGGTCTTCAGTGCGAGGTGCAGGATGGCAAGCTGTCCATCGTGCGCGAGGGCAAAGTGAAAAAGTTCGTGCGCCAGGCTGCGTCGGTCACCTACCGCGTGCGTGATGGTGTTGCGGAGCACGGGCAGGAGGCGATGGTTGTCACCGAGCGCGCTGTGTTTGCCGTGCGCGCAGACGGACTGGAACTTATCGAGATCGCCCCGGGCATCGACCTGCAAACCCAAGTGCTGGATCTCATGGATTTTGCTCCGGTGGCGGTTGCTGATCCGCTGCCCACCATGGACTCCCAACACTTCATTCCGCTTCAGACAAACCAACAGCACCAGGCTATCGCATGAACTGGACAGATACCCCGACTGCCGTCCAACAGACTCTGCGCAAGGGGGCTGCTCTGCCTGCCCATCCCTTGGTTCTGGATGCGCGACGCCAGCTGGACCGCGTGCGCCAGCGCGCCGTGACCCGCTACTATATGGAGGCCGGTGCTGGCGGTATCGCCGTTGGTGTTCACACAACACAGTTCGCGATTCGCGAGGTAGGCCTGTACGCGCCCGTGCTGGAGTTGGCCGCACAAACCGCGCTGGATTGGGGTGGCGAGGGCAAGGTTCTTGTGGCTGGTGTCACTGGCAAGACCGATCAGGCCTTGCAGGAAGCCAAGACCGCTCAAACGCTAGGCTACCATGCGGTGCTGCTCAACCTGGCCCGCATGAAGGGCGCAGCAGAGCACGACATTTTGGAGCATTGCCGCACCATCGCCAAGGAAATGCCGGTGATCGGCTTTGCCCTTCTGCCCGGCGTGGGTGGCTTTCACCTCTCCTATGATTTCTGGCACGCCTTCGCGCAGATCGGCAATGTTGTCGCTATCAAGATGGCGCCGTTTGATCGCTACCGCACGCTGGAGATTGTGCGCGCTGTTGAAGACGCTGGCGCATCGGACCGTGTGACGCTCTACACCGGCAATGATGATCACATCGTGATGGACCTATTGCAGCCCTTCGTTGTGCGTTCGCAGGACGGTGCTTCGGAAGCACGGGTTCGCATTCGTGGCGGTCTGCTTGGCCATTGGAGCGTGTGGGTAAAACCCGCCGTGGAACTGCTCGACCGCATTCACACCATCCCCGACGGCGCTGATGTGCCAGAGGATTTGCTAGCCCAGGATTCCATCGTCACCGACTGCAATCTGGCGATTTACGATGCGCTGAACGATCTGAGGGGCTGCATTCCCGGCTGCCTGGAGGTGCTGCGCCGTCAGGGCTTGGTCGAAGGCACATGGTGCCTGGACCCCGATGAGGTGATGAGCCCCGGTCAGAGCGAGCAGATCGACCGCGTCTACCGCCAATACCCTGAAATGAATGACGACGCCTTTGTTGCGGCCAACCTCAATCGTTGGCTCGCGTGAGCATTTTGGAAGCCCCTATGACAGACATTCTTTCCCCCGCAATTTTTCCCGAAGCGTTTTGCGATGTGGAGCACTTGGAAGATTTCATGTCGATCCCCACGCAAGGGGTCATTGATGATCTGAACGGCCTTGATGGCGACATCATCATTCTGGGCGTGGGCGGCAAGATCGGCGTTACCATGGCGCGGATGGCCAAAAAGGCCGCACCGCAAAAGCGCGTCATCGGTGTGTCGCGGTTCTCCGAAGAGGGTGTGCAGGAGCGGCTGAATGCTTGGGGCATTGAGACCATTGCGTGCGATCTGCTGGATCGCGAAGCCGTCAACGCGCTGCCCAAAGTCAAGAACGTCATCTACATGGCTGGCCTGAAATTCGACTTCCGGGGCCGCGAGGATTTCCTCTGGGCGATGAACACGGTTGCGCCCGCTATCACCGCCGAAGCGTTCAACGACTCGCGCATCGTCTCCTTCTCCACCATCCATGTGTATCCATGGTCCAACCCGCTGCATGGCGGTGTGACCGAGAGCGACCTGCCCATGGCGCGCCCGGGTGAATATGCCAATTCGGTGGTCGGGCGCGAACGCACCTTCCAGTACTATTCGCGCATGCACGACACCCCGGGGCGGATCATGCGCTTCGTCTACGCCATCGACCCGCGCTATGGCGTAATGCAGGAAGTTGCCGCCTGGGTGAAAGCGGGCCAGCCCGTGCCGGTCGCGACAAGTCATGCCGATATCATGTGGCAGGGCGACGCAAACGCGCAGTTTCTTCGAATGCTCGCGCACTGTGAAACACCGGCCAGCCCGATCAATGTCGGCGGACCGGAAACAGTCTCCATCCGCTATTTGGCCCATCGCTTTGGTGAGATCTTTGGCGTTGAGCCAACCTTTGAGGGGCAGGAGCAAGACACCTGTCTGATGGTGAATTGCGACAAGGCCAATGGCATTTTCGGCAACCCTGTCGTGCCAATGGACGTCATGATCGGCTGGGTTGCCGACTGGGTGAAAACCGACAAGCCCATCCACGGCAAGCCGTCGAAATTCCATGTGCGCTCGGGGGAGTTTTGATCTGTGAGTGCTTGGAAAAACTATGGCTACGCGATTGGTGCCCATGTTGTTTTCATTGCCGTCTGGCAACTGACAACCATGGTCACCGACCTGCCCAGCTACATCCTGCCGTCGCCACTAGAAGCGATCCGCGAACTGGGCGAGAGCTCCTACAACTGGGGATCGCACATTTGGGCGACCACGCTGGCAATCTTCGGCGGATATTTCTTGGCCGTGATCGTTGGGGTCACGCTGGCGGTGCTCTTTGTATGGGTACCAGCGCTCAATTCCGGCCTCATGCCGCTGCTGGTCACCATCAACATGGTGCCAAAGATCGCTATGGCACCGCTTTTCATCGTGTGGCTGGGCTTCGGCATCGTGCCCAACATGATCATCGCTTTTACGATCTGCTTCTTCCCGATCGTGCTGACAACGCACCGCGGCTTGATCGAGGTCGAACCCGATCTCATCAATCTGGTCCGATCCATCAAGGCAAATCGCTGGCAGATCTTCTCCAAGATCCTGCTGCCTGGTTCGCTGCCTTACCTGTTCTCAGGCATGAAGGTCGCCGCCGTTCTGGCTGTCGCCGGGGCGATTGTGGGTGAGTTCATCGCGTCCGAACGCGGACTTGGGCACTTTCTTCTGGCGCAACAAAACGCGCTCAACACCTCAGCCATGATGATGGCGTTGGTGTTCATCACGCTCATTGGCGTGGCGCTTTATGGGCTGGTGCTGCTGCTGGAATACATCTTCATTACGCGCAAAGGGATTGTGACATGAGTACCGACACAACGGCTACCGCGCATCCCTTCGTGCGCCTTGAAGGCGTGCGCAAAACCTATGCCGTGGGCAAGGAAGAGTTTCTGGCCGTCAGTGATGTCACCATCCACATTCATGATGGTGAGTTGGTCTCCATTGTCGGGCCATCGGGCTGCGGCAAGTCGACGATCCTTTCGATCCTGGCAGAGCTTCACGATGCCACCGAAGGCAAGGTGGAAATTGGCAGCCCGGACTCGCCGTTCACGCCGGGCCGCGACATTGGCATGGTGTTCCAAAAGGCGCTGCTTCTGAAATGGCGCACTATTGCCGACAATGTGCTGCTACCTGCAGAAATTTTGGGTCTGCCCAAGAAAGCCTCGCGGGAGCGCGCCCGTGACCTGCTGGAGATGGTCGGCATTGCTGACTTTGCCGATGCCTACCCGCAGCAGCTTTCCGGTGGCATGCAGCAGCGTGCCTCCATTGCCCGGGCGTTGATCCACGACCCCAAGCTCATTTTGATGGATGAACCCTTTGGCGCGCTGGATGCGCTTACGCGCGAGCGCATGAACCTTGAGCTTCTGCGGATCTGGAAAGAGAGCCGCAAGACCATTCTGTTCGTCACCCACGGTATCCAGGAAGCTGTGTTTCTTGGCTCGCAAGTGGCTGTGATGACAGCAAGCCCCGCCCGTATGGCGGATCACTTCGATATCGAGCTGCCCGAACCACGCACGCTGGATGTCAAAACGACCGAAAAATTCGGCGAATACACGCGGCGCATCTATTCTCTGCTCGACATGCAATGACGCATGCCGGGTAAAGCGCCCATAGGGAGACGACCCAATGAAGAAGACCTTGCTTTGCACGTTGACCGCGGCCCTTCTGGGGTCGACCGGACTGGCGCAGGCCGATGCGATCAGCCTGCAACTGAACTGGACCGCAGGTGGCGATCACGCGCCCATCTACTACGCCTTGCAGGAAGGCTGGTACGAGGAGGTCGGTGTCCAACTTGAGGTGCGCCAGGGTTCCGGTTCCGGCGCTGCGGCGACCGCGCTGGATGTTGGGCAGGCAGATATGGCGATTATCGACACGCCAACGGCGCTTCAGTTCCTGGCCCGTGGCTCAGATTTCACGGGCGTCATGGTCGCCTATAACGATAATGCCGCTGGCCTCTATTGGAAGAAGAGCTCCGGCATTGAATCGATTGAAGACATTGCCGGTCGATCCATCGGTGCGCCTGCCTTTGATGCAACACGCCAGATGTGGGTTCCTGCTGCCCGCGCTTTGGGGCTAGACCCTGAGAGCGTGAGCTGGGTGAACCTGCAGCCGACCGGTAAGGTAGCTGCTCTGCAATCGGGCGCGGTGGATGTGACCACGCACTTCTATTCGGTGCACTTCATCTATGAAGATATCTTCGGCGATGATCTAGGCTTTGCGCTGCTGCGCGACAACGGCATGAACACCTACTCGCTGGCCTACTATGTCGCTGATGAGGTGATTGCCGGACGGGAAGAAGAAGTGCGCAACTTCGTGCAAACCACGCAGCGCGCCTTTGCCTTCTGCCTTGAAACGCCTGACCCTTGTTCCGAGGCGCTGTCATCGGCTGTCTCCATGCGCCAAAGCGATGCTGCCCGGCAGCTGGAATATGCGGCGCGTGTGATGCCTGGCGTTGGCAACGAGTTGCCAATCGGTGCTTGGAGCATGGACCGCATCGCCGCCGATTATACGGTGGTTCAGGAAGCATATGAGCTTGGCGAGTTTGATGCGACGACCAAGTTCACCAATGAATTTATTGATGAGAGCATCGCTTACCCCGACATGTAGACTGTCGGTTTCTATATGATGCTTGTCCCCGGTGTGCCTCTCGCACCGGGGATCAATTTTTGAGAGCGCTCAAATGATGCCGAAGCTATCGGTTACCGCCTGCACCGTAACAACGCGGCCCGTGGGCCTGCGGCTGCCTTTTCGATACGGCGTGGTGACGTTGCGTCAGGCGCAAGAAGCGCAGGTCAGTGTTCGGATACGCACGCAAGATGGCAAAGAGGCCGCCGGGCATGCTGCTGAGCTGCTGGCGCCTAAATGGTTCGACAAATCGCCTGAGCTTTCCAACGAGAACAATGTTCAGCAATTGCTGCGCGCGGTTGATCTGGCCAAAGCAACCTATCTCGATGATACCGACTATCTCAGCGCTTTCGGTTTACACGCAGCGCATGATGCATCGCACGTTGAGAGGTGTGCGACCGAAGGTTTGAACGGCCTTGTGGCAGGCTTCGGCAACGCCTTGCTCGATAAGGCAATCCTGTCAGCGCTGTGCAACCTGTTGGATACCTCGTTCTTCGATGTTATTGGCCACAATGCCATCGATCTTCAGGCCACCACCGCGCCAGACATGGACGGTTTCGATTTTAAGAGCTTCTTGGCGGGTCTTACGCCCAGCACCTCAATCCTTGCGCGGCATACCGTCGGGCTCGTCGATGCCATCTTCGAAAGCGATGTTGATCCGCAAACGGGTGTGAATGATGGTCTGCCTGAAAGCCTGGAAGCTGCCATAAAGGCTTGGGGGCTGCGCGCCTTCAAGATCAAAGTTAGCGGCGACAGGGAAAAGGACATCGACCATCTGGTCCGTATCGCAAGCCTGCTTGATACGATCAGAGACCCATATCTGTGTACGCTAGATGGCAATGAGCAGTATCACGACGCTGATGCCTTTGGCGAGCTATACCGTGCCATGGCCAATGATACGCGGTTGGACCGGCTAATGCACTCCATTGCCGTGTTTGAGCAGCCCATCGCCCGTACCCAAGCCATGTCACTTCCACTGGGTGAGATTGGTGAAGCACTGCCCATTGAGATCGATGAGTCCGACAATGGCATCAACGCCTTTGTTGAGGCGCGCGCCGTTGGCTATCGCGGTGTGTCCTCCAAGTCCTGCAAAGGCGTCTACCGAGCGCTGATCAATCGTGCCCGCGTGGCCAAATGGAATGCGCAGGAGGGTGCGAAGCGCTACTTCCTGTCTGCTGAAGACCTATCTACCCAGCCGGGCTTGGCCGTGCAGCAGGATTTGTCTTTGGTCGCGCTTCTGGGATGTAACCATGTTGAGCGGAACGGCCACTTTTATGGAGATGGCGTTACGGGTTTGCCTACGGCACACCAACAATCGCTGAAAGATGACGTACCTAGCCTGTACTGCCAGTCACAGGGAAAAGTGCACCTCGATATCAACCAGGGGTCTGTTGACTTGAGGTCTTTGCAAGGACGAACAGCTTATGGGCGGAAGCCAGCCGCTGTGCTGCCAGTCGTCGTTGACGGAATGGATTTTGCTTGATCCGCTAGAAAGTGCGTTGCGAGCCTCTCACCAATCCTGAACTCTTAGTTCTTATCAGCATCCCTCCGCATCTGGCTTCTGGTGACCTATTGGGTGCCAGGCTGTCCCTCAGACGATTGGGCCGGAACGCTCATCATGTGATTTCGGCAGACCTTTGCGGGATCATGCTCGAGCGGCTGCTAGGGGATGTTAGCGCCAGCGGTGATGATGGAAATGAATTTCTTAGTAGGGCTCAGAGCCGACCCTCGCCGCGTCGCGAAACGCACCAAAAACGTACCTTATTGGAAACTCCACAAACGGTCGTTTTTGGAAGATCCAACTACTCGATGATTAGCAGACGATCGCTACGGCAGAAACGTTAGGCCGAGACCGAGCACGGCGCCTGTGATTAACAGGATTACGACGCAAAAGCCCATGATGTCTCTCGCAGATAGTCCCGCGATCGCCAGGGCAGGTAGC
>JBKAGN010000024.1:0-48258 GCA_046290415.1 Hyphomicrobiales bacterium | reverse complement strand
CGGTTGCCATGAGTTCCAGGCAGGCTTCAAGCAAGCATTTTTCGGTGAACGGGTCGCCGACCTGCACCGTTGGGCGTTTTTCTTCAATGGAGTCATCAAATTCGGCCGAGGCCATGGTCGCGCCACCGACGCCATCGCGGCCGGTTTTTGCGCCGAGATAGACCACCGGCAGACCAACGCCTTCGGCCCGCGATGTGAAGATGCCATCGGTCTTGGCAATGCCCGCGGCAAAGGCGTTGACCAGGCAATTGCCATTGTAGCGCTCGTGAAATTCCACCTCGCCGCCCACGGTTGGCACGCCGAACGCGTTGCCGTAGCCGCCAACACCGGCGACGACACCGGAGACCAGATGGCGGGTTTTGGGATGATCGGGTTCGCCAAATCGTAGCGCGTTCATCGCAGCGATGGGCCGTGCGCCCATGGTGAACACGTCACGCAGGATGCCGCCAACCCCGGTCGCCGCGCCTTGGTAAGGCTCGATGTAAGATGGGTGGTTGTGGCTTTCCATCTTGAAGACGACGGCCTCGCCGTCGCCGATATCAACGACACCGGCATTTTCGCCAGGTCCTTCGATGACGCGCGGGCCCTCGGTCGGCAGGGTTTTTAGCCACTTTTTGGAGCTTTTGTAGGAGCAGTGCTCGTTCCACATGGCCGAAACGATACCCAGTTCGGTAAAGGTCGGCTCGCGACCGCCGATCAGGCTCTTGAAGTGGGCATATTCATCGTCAGTCAGGCCATGGGCGGCGATCATCTCCTCGGTGATCGCGATATCGGGATTGAGCATCAGGCGGCGGCTCCATCAGATGCTCCACAAGCGCGGCTTCCTCGAGCCCAGCGCGCCAGGTCGGCGTTGATGCGGGTTACCAAAGGCGTTTCTGTGAGCGGCCCGAAGGATGACACCACGGTGCCGGCGCCGGAAATGGTGCGCATTGTGACGACAAGCTGTGGCAGGCCGCCGCGATCATCGCGGTTTACCAGCAAGATGCGCGGTTGGCCGGACATGGAGGTGATTTCGGTTTCCTGACGATAGCCTGCAAAGGCTTCGTCGCCCGACTGGAACCAGCATTGTCGAATCTGCTCGGCGATGCGTTCGGATGTTGGTCCAAGGCCGCCGCGCGCGGCGAACGAGCCTTCGGGCAGATCGATGCTCATGCAACCGGCGAGCAGGATGGTAGCGGCAAGGCCGAAAAGCGCTTTACGCAGCAAGGTTCAACAATCCTTCAAACAGCTTGGCGCCGGTTTGGCTTGGCTGGTGGGGCAGGGTGATGTTTTCTGGATGCGGCATCATGCCGAGCACATTGCCGGCCTTGTTGGTGATGCCGGCAATATCGGCGACCGAGCCATTGGGGTTGGTTCCGTTGGCGTAGGTAACGGCGATGCTGTCCTCGTCCTGCAATCGTTTGAGCATGTCCGGCGTGCAAACGTAATTGCCGTCACCATGGGCAACCGGGCAGGACCAGACATCGCCTTTGGCAAAGCCAGACAGGAAGGTTGAGCGCGTGCTCTCAACCTTCAGATCAACGGATTTGCAGACAAAGCGAAGGCTGGCGTTGCGCATCAAAGCGCCCGGCAAGAGGCCTGCCTCGATCAAGATCTGAAAGCCGTTGCACACACCAAGCACGGGCATGCCGCGCTCTGCAGATTTGATGACTTCGGCCATGATCGGTGCTCGGGCGGCAATCGCTCCACAGCGCAGATAGTCGCCATAAGAAAAGCCGCCGGGCAGCACGATGGCCTGCGTGTCGTCCGGCAGCTTGGTATCAGCGTGCCAGACGTCATGCGGCGGTTTGCCGGTGGTGTGCGCCATGGCGTCCAGCATGTCCTGATCCCGGTTCGAGCCGGGGAACTGGATGACAGAAACCGCCATCGGTCAGGCCATTTGCCGTTCGTGCAGCGAGGCGATCTGAAAATCCTCGATCACCGTGTTCGCCAGCAGTTTTTCGCACATCGCCGCCAGATCAGCGCGGGCCGATGCGTCATCGGCGGCTGACAGTTCGACATCCATCACCTTGCCTTGGCGCACGCTTTGGATGCCATCGAACCCGAGACCTGTCAGCGCGCCAGCGCTTGCCTTGCCTTGTGGATCAAGCACGCCGTCTTTCAGCGTGATGATGATGCGGGCGGAAAAATGCGGCATGGAGGCTAACCTTTGACCAAGCGTGGTCCGCCTGTTGGAACCGGATCGTTTTCGTTGAGCACGCCCAAGCGGCGCGCGACTTCCTGATAGGCATCCAGCATGCCGCCCAGATCGCGACGAAAGCGGTCTTTGTCGAGCTTCTCGCCGGTCCTGTTGTCCCACAGGCGACAGGAATCGGGCGATATTTCGTCGGCCACCACGATCCGCATTAGATCGTTTTCCCATAACCGCCCGCACTCGATTTTGAAGTCGACCAGCTTGATGCCAGCGCCGAGGAAAAGCCCGGTGAGAAAATCGTTCACGCGGATGGCAATCGCCATCATTTCATCGATTTCTTGCGGATTGGCCCAGCCAAAGGCCGTAATGTGTTCATCCGACACCATCGGATCGCCCAGTGCGTCGTTCTTGTAGTAGAACTCAACGATCGAGCGGGGCAGGGCAGTGCCTTCATCGAGACCGAGGCGCTTGGCGAGCGATCCGGCGGCAACATTGCGCACAACGACTTCAACAGGGATGATTTCGACTTCGCGGATCAGCTGTTCGCGCATGTTCATACGCTTGATGAAGTGCGTACCGATGCCCATCGCGTTGAGCTGTTCGAAAATGTACTCCGAAATCCGGTTGTTGATGACGCCCTTGCCGTCGATCACCTCGTGTTTTTCGGCGTTACCCGCCGTGGTGTCATCCTTGAAGTGCTGAACCAGCGTGCCGGGCTCGGGGCCCTCGTAAAGCGTTTTGGCTTTGCCCTCATAAATCTTGCGGCGACGGCTCATAAAGGTGCCTTCTGTCAGGGGTGGGGATGGCGGCAACCGTGGCCTGCCAGAGAATCTTAAGTGTGGCGGGAACCTACGCCAAGCAGGGGTCAGTTCGCAAACAGATTGCGCGGCTTTGCACGGGCTTCTCCTACCCTCCTTATGGTCATTGATTTGCAACAGTGCGGTGGCTATGGCCTTGGGGGAAGGTTTGATGCACCCCATCTAAGCGGTCTTGTAAGCGACGCACCGCCGACCGGTGCGCTTTGAGGAGAAACAACGATGTCCACATTCGACAAACGCCAAGAAGGTTTTGAGAACAAGTTCGCGCACGATGAAGAGCTGCGTTTCAAGGCCGAAGCACGCCGCAACAAGATGCTTGGTGCTTGGGCAGCCGAAAAACTCGGCCTATCCGGCGAGGCCGCAGAAGCCTACGCCAAATCGGTGGTTCTGGCCGATTTCGAAGAGCCGGGCGATGAAGATGTCTATCGGAAGGTCAAAGGCGACTTTGAAGAGAAGAATATCGACGTCTCCGAGCACCAGCTACGCCGCGAGATGGCCGATATGATGGATACCGCAATCCAAGAGATTCAGACCAAAGGCTAGCGGCGTGTCCGCACCCCTTGACCGTGGTCTGACTTTTGCGCGCAGTTTGCGTGCTGGCGACACAGTGCCGATGGGCTGGAGTGCCATTCCAGCCCCAATGAATGCCGGAGCGCTGGCCCGCGGCGGGTTCCAAGCAGTTTGCGTTGACCTGCAACATGGGTTTCACGACGAAGCGTCGATGATCGCCTCCATACAGGCGGTGCATCAGGCCGGCGCGTCGCCCGGTTTGCGTATTCCGGTCGGTCGGTTCGATCTTGCTTCGCGGGCGCTTGATGCCGGCGCGCAGTTCGTCATCGCGCCGATGATCAACACGGTTGCCGATGCGCAAGCGCTGGTGGCGGCCACCAAGTACCCGCCGGTCGGTGGTCGTTCTTGGGGTCCTGCGCTGGCGCTGGAACTCTGGGGCGCAGCGCAAGGCGACTATCTGGCCGCCGCCAATGACCTGGTGCTGACCATCGCGATGATCGAAACGGTAGAAGCGCGGGATAATCTGGATGCGATACTCGCGGTGCCTGGCATTGACGGCATCTTTGTCGGTCCGTCCGATCTGTCGATCACGCTGGCCGAGGGCGCACGCATTGAGGCAACAGCACCGCATGTTTTGGATGCTGCGGTTGCCATCGGCACAAAAGCGCGTGAGGCGGGCAAAATCGCCGGCGTCTATGCGTTCGATGCGCAGAAGGCCAAAGCGTTCTTTGAGCGGGGCTTCACGTTTGCTGCCGTCGGCTCCGATGTGATGGCGCTAAAGACGGCCGCTGCGATTGGCGCGGCCGTCCTCTAACACCCTGAAGACGCGCAGAAAAAAGGCGGCCAACATGTTTCCATGGGCCGCCAGAACGAGTCTGTTTGATGATTTGTGAGGTCTCTTTGTTCAAGCCATCTGACTGGCTGAAAACAAAGGTAACGCACGGGCCGTTTCAGCCCGCTGAAGTTGATTGATCAGATTTGAGCAATTGGGCGGTTTTTTCGCTCGGACATGACCATTGCGCGGCGCAATTGTGGCGGCTGTCCCGGTGCGGGCCTTAGATCGTTGCCCGCGCGCGCTTTAGCAAAACCCCAAAACGCAGCAGACCTTCCGGCCACGGTCCGTGCCCTGAATCTGAGTTGATGTGCCCGGCATCGCCGGCGTCGATGAGCTCCGAGCCCCAGGCATTGGCGCAGGCTTGGGCAAATTCAAAGCTGGCAAACGGATCGGTGCGGCTGGCCACCAAAAAGGATGGTACCGGCAGCGGATCGGTGGGCATGGACTGAAATCCGGTCAGCATTGGACCGATGGTGCTTGGTCCATCCAGTTCCGGCGGTGTCACCAGAAAAGCTGCGACCACCGGCAGTTTGGCAAGCGTGCCGGCCATATGCGCAATCGTCAGTGCGCCCAGAGAGTGGCCGACCAGCGCCACCGGGCGTTCGCTCAAAAGGATTTGTTTTTCGATTTCATCGGTCCAATCGGACAGGGTCGGTGTCTCGAAATCGCGCTGCTCGACACGGCGCGCGTGCGGCAGCTTTTCGATCCAACCGGCATACCAAGTGTCCTTGTCGCCGCCCTTCCAGCCGGGCGCCACCAAGACGTCGATGTCGGAAATAGCCATAGGGGAGGTCCTCGCTTGGGCTTGGCTTAGTCCTTGAACACGCGGGCAAAAATCGTGTCGACATGCTTGGTGTGATAGCCAAGATCGAACAGTTCTTCGAGCGCATCGCGCGACAGGCTGGCCATGACCTCGTCATCACCGGTCAGTTCCTCAAAAAAGTCGGCGCCTTCGTGCCAGACCTTCATGGCGTTGCGCTGGACGAGCCGGTAGGCGTCCTCGCGGCTGACGCCGGCCTGGGTCAGCGCCAAAAGCACGCGCTGCGAATGCATGAGCCCGCCAAGGCGGTTCATATTTGCTTCCATGCGATCGGGATAGACAAGCAGCTTGTCGATCACGCTGGTGAGCCGCGCCAGGGCAAAATCAAGCGTGATGGTGGCATCGGGTCCGATATAGCGCTCCACGGAGGAGTGTGAGATGTCGCGTTCATGCCAAAGTGCGACATTTTCCATGGCCGGCATGGCGTAGCTGCGCACCATACGGGCCAGACCTGTGAGGTTTTCCGTCAGCACCGGGTTGCGTTTATGCGGCATCGCCGAGGAGCCTTTTTGGCCCGGTGAGAAATACTCTTCCACTTCAAGCACTTCGGTGCGTTGAAGGTGGCGAATTTCCGTTGCCAGCCGCTCAATGGACGAGGCGATCACGCCGAGCGTGGCAAAATACATGGCGTGCCGGTCGCGCGGGATTACCTGGGTGGAAATGGGTTCAGGCGTTAGACCCATCTTGTCTGCCACATGCGCCTCGACTGCTGGGTCGATGTTGGCGAATGTGCCAACAGCGCCGGACAGCGCGCAGGTGGCTATGTCGGCTCGCGCGGCCAGCAGGCGATCCTTGCAGCGATCGAACTCCGCATAGGCTTGGGCGAGTTTCAGGCCAAAGGTCACCGGTTCGGCGTGGATGCCGTGCGAGCGCCCGATGCACACGGTCATTTTGTGTTCGTAGGCGCGCCGTTTGAGCGCCGCGAGCAGGCCGTCCAAACCGTCCAGAAGGATGTCGGTGGCGCGGCTGAGTTGAACCGCAAGGCACGTGTCGAGCACATCGGAAGAGGTCATGCCCTGGTGAACCAGGCGTGCTTGCGGGCCGACGATCTCGGCCAGATGCGTGAGGAACGCAATGACGTCGTGCTTGGTTTCGCGCTCGATTTCATCAATGCGATCGATGTCGAAGGTCGCGTTGCCGCCCCGAGCCCAGACCGCCTCCGCGGCTTCTTTTGGGATCACGCCAAGTTCGGCTTGCGCGTCGCAGGCATGCGCTTCGATTTCAAACCAGATGCGAAACTTGGTCTCCGGCGACCAGATATCGACCATCGGTTGGCGCGCATAGCGAGGTATCATGGGGGTGTCCTTAGTCTGAAACGGCCGCGCGAATGGCGTTCATGGCGGCTTGGTAGTGGCTCGGTTCGTCCGGCGTTCCGCCTTTGAAGACCGAGGACCCGGCGACCAGCGCATTCGCGCCGGCCTCGATGACGCTTGGCGCTGTTTGTGGCGTGATACCGCCATCGACCTCAAGTGTGATGTCGCGTTCGCCGATCATGGCCCTGATCTCAGCGATCTTAGCCGTCTGGCTGGCGATGAAGCTCTGTCCGCCGAAGCCCGGATTCACCGTCATTACCAGCACCAGATCGAGTAAATCGAGCACTTCGGCGATGGCGCTGGCGGGTGTTCCGGGGTTGAGCGAGACGCCGGCTTTTTTGCCGAGCGCTTTGATGGCCATCAGCGAGCGGTAGAGGTGCGGACCGGCTTCGGCATGCACGGTGATGATGTCGGCGCCGGCCTTGGCAAACGCGTCCAGATAGGGATCGCAGGGGGCAATCATCAGATGGACGTCTAGCACCTTATCCGTGTGCGGGCGGATCGCTTCGACGATTGCCGGGCCGAAACTGATATTGGGCACGAAATGGCCGTCCATCACGTCCAGGTGCACCCAGTCGCAGCCAGCCTGATCGATGGCGCGCACTTCATCGCGTAGGCGCGAGAAATCCGAGGCGAGGATGGACGGGGCGATGATCAGGGGCTGGGTCATGGGTTTCGAGTGCGCCATAGGCTGGCGAGGGTCAAGGGCGGCTAGGGCGTAAGCTGTGAGGATTGGCGATGGCGACGGGCAAGTTCGATAAACCAAGGCATGAAGTAGATCGGAAACTGGCCGACAGCAAACCAGAGCCAGGTGGTCTCGGGGATGGCCAGGCCCAGCGCCGCCACCATCAAGCCCATATTGCGCAGGCCGGTGGCAAACGCGATGGACATGGCCTGATCGGCCGGCAGGAAAAAGAGCGCGGCGCGCATCAGTGCCATTTGACCGATGGCCAGGGTGAAGGTTGCCACAAACAGGCCCGCCACCAGCATCGGTGAGGCCAGAAGCGCCGGTCCAAACCCGTCCATGACGGCGATTGCAAACACCAGCATCACCAAGACATTGACGCCATCGAAGGTGGTTCGATTGCGCTCCAAACGCTCCTGTCCAATTAGTTTTTTGATGATCGCGGCGAGGATCATTGCGCCAGCCATGAAAGCAGCCAACCGCAAGCCAATCGTCATGCCGTCAAATGGCAGGGCCTCAACTGAAAAGAAGAGCCGGGCGTGCAGCGTCGCGACAAAGGGCGTGGCGGCCATGCAAAGGATCAGAAACGCCAGCGCGATGGCGCCGGGTAGCTGCAAAAGGCTGGCGAAAATCGGCACCGCAGTGATGGGCGGAACAGCCAGCGCGATGAACAAAGCAAGGTAAAGTTCGGGATGAGACTGGTCAAAACCGACCGCCTTGCCAATCCAGAACACCAGAGCCGGCATGATCACCATCGCGATGACTGTCGCGACGGTGATGGGCACAGGTGAGCGAAACTCCCGGCCAACTGCCCGAAAACCGATGCGCAAAAATGCGAGCGTGAGGAGCGCTAGGATCGCTTCATCGAGAAACGGGCGCATCGTCGCTGACAAGAACGGCAGTGCTGCACCGACCAAAAGGCTGAACGCAATGGCGAGTGTGCCATGGCGGCCCAAAAAGGTGAGGGGAGCGAGAAGGAGGTGCACGGCGCGCGACATGCCTGCGCTTTACTGCGTTGGCTCACGGCATGGAACGGGCATTCTGCAAAACCTGGTTAATTCCGCGCGCAATGGCCCGTGCCATCGTTGCGGTCGCTGCGGCCTGCACGAGGGCTAGTAAACCTGGATTGAGCAATGGTTCGTTTGTCCCCACGGACGCACCGAAGACCAGATCGCCATCCAAGGCTGTGTGCGCAGGATAGATCGCTGCGGAAATCCCGTCTTGCCCGGCGATTGCAAGGCTATGACAACCGCGCTTGTCCAACGCTATATCGGTGATGATGCAGCCGATGGTGGTGTTTTGCCCGGGCTCGGCCAGCGTTTTCATGAACAGCTGCGTTGGATCGACCGGGCCAGCGCCAAGACCACCAAACTCCTCGTCCAGCTCGAACGGCCAGGCCCGCAAATGAGGGCCTTGGCCAAGAAAAGGACTTCCCACCGCGTTGACGGCCACAAGGGCAGCCACGGTTTTGTCCTGTAAGGGTTCTGGCGCATGCTCATTAAACACACAGGATGCCGTTCCTAGCGCGCCGGAGCCGCCGGTTCCGATCGTTGCACCCGTGCCGGCGCCGACGTCACCCAGCCGTGGAGATTGGTCGGCGTTGTGAAAAGCCGTCTGGCCGAGCGTTCGGTAAAGCGCTTGGAGATCATCGGGTTTTTTGCCGCCATTGGCCAAATCAAACAGAATGGCGGCCGGCACGATAGGCACGCGGGCAGGGCCCGCTTTGAACCCGCGTCCGGCCTTGGCCAGTTCTCGCATAACCGGCTCGGCAGCGGCCAAACCGAAAGCCGAGCCACCGGACAGCACGAGCGCATCGATTGTCTCGACCGTGCGGCTCGGATCGAGAAGTTCGGTTTCGCGTGTGCCGGGCGCCTGTCCGAGAATCGAAACGCTGGCAATGGCAGGCGAATCGAACAGCACAACACTGGTGCCGGTTTTGGCGTTGTGATCGCTGGCATGGCCCACACGGACGCCGACGACATCGCCAAGGCCATTTGTCTCTCCCTTATGCCACATGGCACTTTTTCCTTGTTTTGTGGCAGGTTGGACCGATCGTGAGGGCATCAAACCCTTGCGGGCCGCCGTGCTTGTTGATCTTAATCGCTGCGATCAGGCTCTAACCCAAGGGAAATCATGCGCGAAGTAAAGTCTCTGGTGATCGGAAGTCTTTGCTTGGCCGTCGTCAGCCAACCGGTTGTCGCGCAACAAAGCAGCGTACCAGTGCGTGAAGCGGCTCATATCGGTGTTTTGGCGCCGCTGTCCGGGCCCTTTGAGGTGCTCGGGCGCCAGGTCGAGCGAGGTGTCGCGCTGGCAATCGAGCGGTTGGGCGATGACGTCGATGTGACCGTCACGGCGGTGGATGACGGATGCGAGGAAGAGCGTGGGCGCGATGCGGCCAATCAGCTCGTCGGTGCGCAGGTCGATGTCGTTGTTGGCGGGGTGTGCTGGCGTCCCGCTGTCTCGGCGCGCAACGTTTTTGCGTTTGCCGATATTCCCTTTGTTTCCAGCGGCGTGCGTTATCAAAGCTTCACCGACGAAGCTGATGGCCCGGTTTATCGATTGAGTGGACGCGACGATGATCAGGCGCGTTATCTGGCCTCAGCCATTTTAGACGGCACGCTTGATGGCGCTGTGGGCGGCCCCGCGCGCAACCGGCCGCTGGTGGTTTTCTACACCGATGGCAATTATGGGCGGACCCTGGCCGATGGCGTTGAGGCCGCGCTTGGCGAAGAGGGCGTGACGCTAGCGCTGCGCGAGGCCTTTGTGCCGGACGGCGATCTGGCTGCGCTTGCTGGCCGAGCCGAAGCTGAAGGCGCTGGTTTGGTGATCGTGTTGGCAGGGCAGGCCGATAGCGCGCTTCTGGCCGATGCGCTGCATCAACGGTTGCCGGATGTGCCGGTTCTCGCGGGCGATAGCGTTATGACGTCGGAATTTCGCCTGATGGCAGGCGAGGGCGTGGAGGGTGTCGTGTTTGCACGGCCAACGCCATGGCGCGCGCTGGTGGATGAGGCGACGCTCGCCACGCTTGAGGGCGACGACCTCGGATCGATGGCCGGGCTTGTTCTGCCGTCGATGGCGGCCACGCAGGTTGCTCTTGCGATGCTGGCCGGTGGCGAGGCGCCCTATGAAACAGTGCTCGGGCCGATCCGCTTTGATGCTACTGGCGATGCCAATGTGCCGTCCTTTCATCTCTGGCAGTGGCGTAACGGTCTGATCTGGCCGTTTGAGGCTGAGGTCAGCCAAGAGGGCTGAGCCTAGGTGAGCGCCACAAGGCCGGGGAAGCGATCGAGCATCCAATTGGCCAGGATTGTGTGCCAGCCGAGCAGGAACGCCGTGCCAGTAGCAACGAGAAGCGCACCGGTGGCGCGTTCCATGGTTTGCATGTGCTCGCGGAATTTGCCGAGAAACCGGGTGAATGGCCCGACGGCGAGCGCAGCCAGAATGAACGGCAAACCCATACCCAGCGCGTAGACAAGCAACAGGCCGGCGCCTTGGCCAACCGTTTCGCGGCTCGCGGCTACAGCCAAGACAGCGCCCAGAATCGGTCCGATGCACGGCGTCCAAGCAAAGCCGAAGGCCAGTCCCATCGCCAATGCACCGCCGGGCCCGGAGGTCGATTTCGGGCCATCCATCTTGGCCTGACGATAAAGCAGCGACCAGCGAAAAACGCCGAGAAAATGCAGGCCCATAATGATGATGGCGATGCCCGCGACGATCGACAGAATGGTGGAATATTGCCGCAGCAACAGGCTGATTTGTGTCGCGGTTGCGCCAAGCAGCACGAACACCAGCGAAATGCCGACGACAAAAGCGACGGCTTGAATCAGCAGAAATCGGGAGAGTTTGGCACTGCGCGCGTCATCGGAAAGTTCTTCCAGCGAGGCGCCCGTCATATAGGTCAGATAGGCGGGAACGAGCGGCAGCACGCAGGGGGAGAGGAAGGAAATCACCCCCGCCAGAAACACCGCTGCAAATGTCAGTTCGCCGATCATTGATCCGTTGGTTCCTATCCGCTCACTTCGCCACACCCAAGGTGCCCATTTGAGCGATAAACCTGGTTGGCCTTTGTTGATGTTGATATGGCCCAAGGCGCGGCGCGTTGGAACCCCACCTCACGGGCTGTTGCAGTGTCGTGATGCCGCAAGAGCGCCCGTGATCACTGGTGGTCAGAGGGCGTTTGGTCGGTGTGCTTGGTTGACCTGGCTTGTGACTGGCAGCGTTTTGAGCAGTAGATGACGTTTTCCCAGTCCCGCTCCCATTTCTTGCGCCAAGCGAATGGCTTTTGGCAAACCGGACAGGTTTTTGACGGCAGGTCGGCCTTTTTGCGCATCTTCGCCATGGCTAGAAGTCCCGTGCCAACTGCGTTTCCTTGTCGCTTTCGGCCTTGAGCTCTGGGTCCGCAATGGGCCGGTGACGGCGACACAGGCAAGGTTGGCCAAGGGGTTGAACTCGTTCGCTCCGCGCTAGTTATGCCGCTTATCTAAGGCGTCTGGCGTGCATCGCCAACGCGCGTTTTCACAAAACGACAGGTCATCCATGCCAACGCTCCGCCTCGTCCTCGGTGACCAACTCTCGATGAGTGTTTCTTCGCTCACCGATTGGCAGGATGGTGACGGCATCTTGATGTGCGAGGTTATGGACGAGGCGCGTTATGTGCCCCATCACAAGAAGAAACTCGCCTTTGTCTTTTCGGCGATGCGCCACTTCGCCAAGGAACTGGAATCCTCAGGCAAAACTGTGCGGTACGTTCAGCTCGACGATCCTGACAATACGGGCCATTTTTCCGGGGAGCTTGAGCGCGCTTTGGCCGCGGGCAACTATGAGCGCGTTGTGATCACCGAGCCTGGCGAATGGCGGGTGATGGAGATGATCCATAGCTGGCAGGACGGCTTGGATGTTCCGGTGATCGTACGCGAGGACACCCGCTTTTTGGCCAGTCTTGATCGATTCGAACGCTGGGCAGACGGCAAGAAGCAGTTGCGCATGGAGTTCTTCTACCGCGAGATGCGGCGTGAAACCGGCTATCTGATGAACGGGAACGACCCTGAGGGCGGGCAGTGGAACTTCGACAAGGAGAACCGTCGCAAACTGCCGAAAAATGTCGAGCTGCCGGATCGGTTGAACTTTGAGCCGGACGCCATCACCCAGAACGTGCTGTCGCTGGTGAACGCGCGTTTCTCAGACAATTTCGGCGATTTGGAGCCGTTCGGCATGCCTGTGACCCGCGATCAGGCGCTCCAAGTCCTCGATCATTTCGTCGAGACCTGCTTGCCGCAATTTGGCGATTATCAAGATGCGTTGGCGGAGGGCGAAGCGTTTCTGTTCCATTCTACCATCTCTGCGGCCATGAACGCTGGATTGCTGCTGCCAAAGGAGGCCTGCGACGCAGCGCAGGTGGCCTATGATGCTGGCACCGCACCGCTCAACGCGGTGGAAGGGTTCATCCGGCAGATCCTTGGATGGCGCGAATATGTGCGCGGGCTCTACTGGCTGAAAATGCCGGACTACAAGGCGCTCAATGCACTGGAGGCGGACCGTCCGCTGCCGGACTTTTATTGGACCGGTGACACCGACATGGCGTGTTTGGCAGATGCCATCGCGACCACAAAGACGCACGCCTATGCGCATCACATCCAGCGGTTGATGATCACCGGCAATTTCGCGCTGCTCACCGGCATTGCGCCGGAGGCCATCAACGAATGGTACATGGTCGTTTATGCCGATGCCTATGAGTGGGTTGAGTTGCCCAACACCCACGGGATGGCGATCTTTGCCGATGGTGGGATTATGGCCTCCAAGCCCTACGCGGCATCTGGCGCCTATATCGACCGGATGAGCGACCATTGTGCCGGGTGCCGGTACAGGGTGAAGGAGAAAAACGGCCCGGATGCCTGCCCGTTCAATTATCTGTATTGGGACTTCATCATGCGCAATGCGGAGCGGCTTCAGAGCAATCCACGGATGGGTATGATCTATCGTTCGTTAGAAAGAACGAGCGATGAACGCCGTGCGGCGATCAAAAGTGACGCAGAGTCATTTATCGAGAAAATATATAATTAACAGTGTCTTATACGAATAAGCGTATCCTAATTATTTGATTCAAGGTAGGGCGGTTTTGGGATCGACTGATGCGCTGACCTAAGGGCAGCTGACCATCGTTCCTGCAAGTCGTGGAAATAGGGTTCGCCGTGTTCGATGCGTGTCGACAACGAGGCCTGAATCGCGTCGCGGCGGATCGCCCAAAGATCGATTGGCATGCCGACCCCGAGGTTGGAACGCATGGTGGAATCCATCGAAATGAGGCCGATCTTCACCGCGTCCGAGAGATTGGTCTGGAACGTGATCGCGCGGTCGAGAATCGGCTTGCCATACTTGTGTTCACCGATCTGTAGGTAGGGCGTGTCTTCCGTCGCTTCGATGAAATTGCCCGCCGAATAGACCATGAAGAGGCGCAAGCGCCCGCCTTTGACCTGTCCGCCGACCAGCATGGTGACATCGAACGCAGCCCCCATGCCTTGCGAGCTGCCATTGTTCATCCGCATGACTTCGCCAATCGCGCGACCGACATAGCTGGCGGTCAGAAACATGGTGGGATGATCATAGATCGTTTCCAGCATGCCGGTCTGTGGGTTTTCAAAGCCGTCCGACATGATGGACATAACCGCTTGGCTGACGGCCAAATTGCCGGCCGTCGCAATGGCGATGCTGCGCTCGCCTGGCTGCTCAAAGCGATAGAGCTTTTGAAAAGTCGCGATGTTGTCGAGCCCGGCATTGGTACGGGTGTCGGCGATCATCACCAAGCCCTCTTCGACCAAGAGGCCAACGCAATAGGTCAAGGCTGACGTTCCTTCATGCCGTCATCGCCGCGCGGAAAGCGCGCCGACGGTCTGCCGCTAAAGGCTAGCGTTAGCCTCCTACGCGGCGCACGGCAATGCTGGTTTCGCGCTCAAAATCACTCATCCCGCCATAATGCCCAACTCTTGCGCTCGCGATGCCGTGTTGGTCGAGGCCGATGGCCACGCGCACGCTGTCTTCACTGGGGCAGTTGCCATGGCTCGGGTCGAAGGCCACCCAGCCGAGATCGTCGATAAAGGCTTCCGCCCAGATGTTACGCTGGTCGTGGCTCGCGTCCTTGCCAAGCCAGCGATAGCCAGACACCAAGCGCGCGGGCAGTCCAAGGCGACGCGCTGTGTTGCAGAAGATATCAGCCAAATCGCCTGACTCGCGGATCTTCTTTTCGGCCAGCATGTCGCGCAGCCGGGAGGAGGCGGAGGATTTCAGCGCGACCTCTTCTGCGTCGCCAGCGGTCTGTTGTTGCTGGCTACTCGTGCCGCCCATTTGCGCTTGAGCTTGCGCCTGTTCGTGTGCCTGCTCATGGGACGTGTCGGCTTCTTCGTCCTCATCGCCATTCGGCCGGGCTGCATGCAGCACCGCCATCAGCGCGTGCATCTGGGCAAGCTCAGGCCCTGTTACGTCGGCGAGCGCGTTGATCGCTGTGCGCACCAGCGCCGCATCGCTTTCGGCGTGGCTTGGCCGAAGGAACACCCCATGCGGAACCTTGTCCGGGGCGCCGCGCACGATGCCGTGGGTTTCCTCGGTTTCGATCTCGCCAATTGCGCTGATCGTTAGATCGTCCAACGGACCATTGAGCGAGAAACTGGTGACGATGTTGCCAAAGGCGTCCTTGTGGCTCTCGATTTTGCAATCGGCATCCACATCGACCGTCCAGTCGCAGACATAGTGGCCGGTGTGGTCGCGCGGCGTCAGGCGGAGCACCTGAATGGTGCCCATGCTTGGTGTCGCATAGGTGAGGGTTTCGGTGTGACGGACGGATAAACGCATAACGGGCCTTTTGAGGCTGGAACTGGCTAGAACAGATATTGCTCGGCGATTGTGGCGCCTAGCTTGTTGTTCTTGCTAATAAAATCTTCAACGAACTCGTGCAGCCCGGCCTGGAAGATCGCATCGATCTCGCGGTTGCGAAACTCGCTGTGGATCGATCTGGCCATACGCTGGGCCTTGCCTTGTCTCCCGTAGGTCTTCGACAGGCTATCGAGATATCGCGTGACGTTGCCGTAGGAGCTTGCCAGCGAGCGCGGCATTTTTTCGTTCAAGATCAGAAGGTCGGCGATCAGCCAGGGTTTCAAGCTCTCGCGATAGACCCAATGATAGGCGGTCAGTGCCGACACCGAGCGTAGAATCGACGTCCATTGGAAGTAGTCCAAGCCGCCGCCAACCCGGTCACCGGCGGGCAGGAGTACGTGATACTTCACGTCCAAAATCCGTGCGGTGTTGTCGGCGCGTTCGATGGCGCCGCCGAGCTGGAAGAAGGAGAAGCCGTCGGTGCGCAGCATGGTGCGGTGGGCAATGCCGTCAACACTGAGCGCGACCTGTTTGACGAACCGCAGAAATTCCAACAGTTCACCGCGCGACTGGCCGAAGGTGCGGTAGCGTTTGAGCTCAAGCCAGGCGGCGTTGATCGTCTCCCACATTTCGATGGTGATCGCTGTGCGTACCGAGCGCGCATTGGCGCGTGCTGCTTCCAGGCAGGAGCGGATGGAGGACGGATTGGCCTCAGAGAAGGCGAGAAAATCCACCACCGTGCGGGCCGTGGGCTCGCCATAGCGTTCCTCAAAAAGCTCTTCCATGCCGGTTGCCAGCACGGCTGATTCCCATTCGTTGGAAACCTGTTCCTGGCTGCCGCCAACGTTGGAAAGCCGCGTGGCTGCCTCCAAAAGGCGGGCGGTGTTCTCTGCGCGTTCGATGTAGCGTGCCGTCCAGAAGAGACTGTCGGCTGTTCGACTAAGTAGCATGGTCGTCCCTCCTATCGTGCCAAGACCCAGGTGTCTTTTGTTCCCCCGCCTTGCGAGGAGTTCACGACCAGTGAGCCCTCCTTCAAGGCAACGCGGGTCAGACCGCCTGGCACGATGCGCACGCCATTGGTGCCGGAAAGGACGAACGGCCGAAGGTCCACATGACGTGGTGCCACGCCTTCGCCGACGAAAGTCGGGCAGGTGGAGAGGGCGAGCGTCGGCTGCGCAATGAAATCGTCCGGATTGGCCTTCAGTTTGGCACGAAAAATGTCGATCTCATCCTTGGTGGATCGTGGCCCGACCAGCATCCCGTAGCCACCTGAACCGGCGACTTCTTTCACCACCAACTCTTCCAAATGATCGAGCACGTAAGACAAAGCCTCCGGCTCACGGCAGCGCCAGGTGGGCACGTTTTTGAGCATCGGCTCTTCATCCAGGAAGAACTTCGTCAGCTCCGGCATGTAGGTGTAGATGGCTTTGTCATCAGAGATGCCCGTGCCCACGGCGTTGGCAAGCGTCACGTTGCCAGCGAGGTAAGCGGTCATTAGGCCAGGGACGCCAAGCATCGAATCTGGATTGAAGACCAGCGGGTCAATGAAATCATCGTCGATGCGTCGATAAATGACGTCAACGCGCTGCGGCCCGAGCGTTGTGCGCATGTAAACGACAGCGTCACGGACGAACAGGTCGCGCCCTTCCACGAGCTCAATGCCGAGCTTGTCGGCGAGAAACGAGTGCTCGTAGTAGGCGCTGTTGAACGGACCGGGCGTCAGCAGAGCGCAGGTCGGTTCTTTGTTGGCGTTGCGCGGCGCCACCGATTGCAGGGCCTGCAACAGCTCATCGCCATAGTTATCGACCGGCTCCACCGCGTGGTCGTAAAACACCTCCGGCGCAATGCGCATCATCACCTCGCGGTTCTCCATCATGTAGGAGACGCCGGAGGGCGTGCGGGCATTGTCTTCCAGGACATAGAAATTGTCGGCATCAACGCGAACGATATCGACGCCAGCAATGTTCACCCAGATGTTGCCGGGCAGCTTGGCGCCAATCATCTCTGGGCGGTATTGTGGGTTCTGATCGATGAGATCGGCCGGGATGATACCGGCCTTAATGCATTCGCGCGGGCCGTAAATGTCGGCCAGAAAGGCATTGAGCGTGTTGACCCGTTGGGTCAGGCCTTTTTCCAGCCGTAGCCATTCTTCGTGGGCAATGATGCGCGGGATGAGATCGAACGGGATGAGCCGTTCCTCGGCGTCGGCCTCGCCATAGACAGCGAAGGTGATCCCAATACGGCGGAAAAGCATCTCGGCTTCTGCGCTCTGGCGTTTCAGTGCTTCCGGGTCGAGGCTATCGAGCCACGTTCGCACCATCTCATAGGGTGCACGGCATTGGCTGCCGTCCACGCTCATCTCGTCAAATGCTGTCATTGCGCCCCTTTTTGGCGCCTTGGCTACCGAGAACCGGCGCCCTGGCGGTTGGAATGAGTTTGCGCGCGACGTGCCGCTCTCCAATGGGAGTGCAGCATGATCTAACGACTAAGTAAACGCGCAACTGTTGGTCGAGCCAACGCATGACGCTGCGTTCGGTTCCAAAAAAAGGCTGACGAATCAATTCGTCTTCATCAGTCCTAGGGCGCGCAGGCTCGCATGGCCCTCACGGCCAACGATGATGTGGTCGTGAACCGTGACATCGAGCGCTGCGGCGGCGGCGATAATGGTCGCTGTCATCTCAATGTCGGCCTGGGACGGGGTCGGGTCACCAGATGGATGATTGTGGACGAGGATGAGCGCGGACGCTCCAAGTTCCAGGGCGCGTTTGACGACCTCGCGCGGATAAACGGGCGTGTGATCAACGGTGCCTGATTGCAGCACTTCATCGCGTAGCAGGCGGTTTTTCTTGTCGAGGAACAGGACGCGGAATGCTTCGACCGCATCATAGGCCATCACCGCGCGGCAGTAGCCAACCACATCCGACCAGGAGGATAGCACCTCTTTCTGCGCCACACTGCCTTGCGCCAGGGCTTCGGCAGCGGCGCGCACCAGCGCCAGATCGTTGGCGGTAGCCTGTTTGATGCCACTCGTTTCGCAAAGTTGCGCTGAAGGTGCGGTCAGGACGTCGGCGAGCGAACCGAACCGGGCGATGAGATCTTTGGCGAGCTGCTTGGTGTCGCGGCGCGGGATCGAGCGAAAGAGCAACAGCTCCAACAGCTCATAGTCGGCCAAAGCCTGGCGACCACCTTCGGCAAAGCGGGTACGCAAACGCTCGCGGTGGCCGTGATAGTGTGGTGTGTCGGGCTTTTTGGTGTCCGGCATTGGCGAGCAGGGTTCCGCTCAGCCTGCCGCCGCTTCTTCACGCAAAGTCGGCGGCGCAAACAGTCCGGCTGGAGAGGCTGTAAAGATTTCACATCCGTCTTCGGTCACGCCGATGGAATGTTCATACTGCGCCGACAAGGACCGGTCGCGCGTGACCGCCGTCCAACCATCCGACAGGATTTTTACGTGCGGACGACCGAGATTGATCATCGGCTCAACGGTGAAGATCATGCCAGGGCGCAGATCGACGCCTTCGCCTGGGCGGCCATAGTGCAAGATGTTGGGCGGCAGATGGAACACATCGCCGATACCGTGGCCGCAGAAGTCACGGACCACCGAGCAGCGTTCGGCCTCGGCAAAAGTTTGAATGGCCGCACCGATATCGCCGGTTCGGTTGCCTGGTTTGACGGCGGCAATGCCGCGCATCAGCGCCAGATAGGTGACCTCCATCAGTCGCTCCGGCGCGCGCTTGACCTCGCCGACCGGGTACATGCGGCTGGAGTCGCCATGCCAGCCATCGACAATCAACGTCACATCGACATTGACGATATCGCCTTGGCGCAGCGGTTTGGTGTTGGGAATGCCATGGCATACAACATGATTGATTGAGGTGCAGCTCGATTTGCCATAGCCACGATAGTTCAGCGTCGCCGGCACAGCGTTGTTGGCAATCGCAAAGTCCATCACCGCATCGTCGATCTCCTGCGTCGTGACGCCGGGTTTGATCAGGTCGGTGAGCTGATCGAGGATCGTAGCCGTCAAGCGACCGGCGCGGTGCATGCCTTCGAAGGCTTCGGGACCGAACAGTTTGATGGGCGGTTGGGTCTGCAGCATGATGACTTGGCTGTGGCTCCACTCGAACGACAAAGGGCGCGATAACGCCGCATCCTGGCGACATGCCAGCGAGGTGACACGCCACCGAAATGGTGTAAAAGCGGCGGCTTGAATGAGACGCCGGCAGCGACCAGAGATAATTCCTTGGCCGCGACGTGATAAACCTAACTGGAAATCGCCGCAAAAAGAAGAGCGGCAATAAACGGATAGGATTGATGGTGGCCTTACCGGCAGGTCACGTCGTAATCAGTGTTGACCCATCGTGACGCAACCCAATCTGCAAGCCATCTCCACCGAAGAACCGGTTTCGACGTCCGGTCAATGGGGTGCGCATAGACCCTCGGCAAGTGTCGAGCGTTTGCGCACGTTTTCCAGCGCCAGGGCGACCGGTTATGTCGGCAAACGGCTGGCCTTTCTGGCTCGAAAGCTGGCAATGATGCAGGTCGATGGCCCGCTCGACGTTGAGGTCTTTGGTCACAAGATGCGGATCGAGCCGTTTGCCAACCTAGCCGAAAAACGGGTGCTTTTTACTCCGCAGTTCTTTGATCC
Source organism: Hyphomicrobiales bacterium (assembly GCA_046290415.1). Lineage (GTDB taxonomy): Bacteria > Pseudomonadota > Alphaproteobacteria > Rhizobiales > MH13 > MH13. The sequence goes on along the minus strand of JBKAGN010000024.1, from coordinate 28,635 downwards.
GGTCGAACGCGATTTGCTGCGCCGCGTGTTGCCGGGCGATGGGGTGTTTGTCGATATCGGTGCGAATGTTGGCGCCTACAGTTTCTTCGCGGCCTCTTGCATGAGTTCGGTTGCCAAGATCCTGGCCATCGAACCACAGCCTGCGGTTTATCAGCGCCTTTGCGACAACATCGCCTACAATCCTGGTGTGCCAATCGAGCCTATTGAGCTGGCTGTTGCTGATCTTGACGGCCCCATTCAGCTTTTTGTTGATCGCGAGAATGCCGGCGAAACGAGCATGCGCCGGATCGGCAGCGAAACCCATCCGCAAAGCATGATCGAAGTGCAGGCCAAGCCACTGGCGGACATTTTGGGCGAACGCGATCTGCCGCGCGTGGATGCTTTGAAGATCGACATTGAAGGCGCAGAGGATTTGGCGCTTGTGCCGTTTTTCCGTGATGCGCCGGAGAAGCTCTGGCCGCGGCTGATGATTATCGAGAACAGCCCGGAAAGCTGGCAAACCAATTGCATCACGCTGGCGAAGAGCAGGGGCTATCAGGTGATCGCCGAAACGCGGCTCAATATTGTTCTGACCCGTTAGCCTGGAACGAACTCCAGCATCCCGCAGGGCGTGATGCTGTCGCGCGCGACGGCACAATCCAGCACAAGCACTTCGACCCCGGCCTTGATCGCAGCGTTGAGCACGGCGGCGTAAGTCGGATCGATGTCGGCTGCCACACTCATCGTTTTTGCGCCTGGCCATTGCGCGACGAACAGCATCACCGCGCGATGACCAGCAGCAACCATGGCCGACAGTTCGGCCAAATGCTTGGCGCCGCGCGCGGTGACCGAATCAGGAAACTCCAAATGACCGGCCTGGCGCATCAGGTGGACATTCTTCACTTCCACATAGGTGAGGGGGGCATCATCGGTTTCAAGCAGGATGTCGATCCGTGATGTCTCGCCGTATTTCTGTTCGCGCTTCAAGCGGTCGAACCCGGCAAGTTCAGGAATGAGCCCGGCGGAAATCGCCTCTTCGGCAAGCTTGTTCGGGCGCATGGTGTTGATACCGACCAGACACGGCTCGCCCGGGCCATCGACCTGTTCAAGCTCATAGGTATAGGCAAGCTTGCGCTTAGGGTTGGGCGAGCGCGAGACGAAAAGCTGCGCCCCCGGTCTTGCTAGGCCCATCATCGAACCGGGGTTGGGGCAATGGACGGTCAGCATCTGGCCGGCGTCAGGCCCATCGAGCATTTCGACGTCGGCGAGGAAGCGTTTGTAGCGCTTGATCAGCCTTGCTTCAAAAAGGGGTGTGGGAAACTGCATGCTTTTGGCTTGGCCAGTGCATCCTCAAATTGCAAGCGCAGGGCGGCGGCGTTAGGGATGCGTGCACAGGAGAGTGCAGATGACAGCGACCGCATCCATGCTGGTCATTGGGGATGAAATCCTCTCAGGCAAGACCAAGGACAAGAACATTGGTGTGCTCGCCGATGCGCTGACGATGGTTGGCGTCGATCTGGTCGAAGTGCGGATCGTCTCTGACGATGAACGCGCGATTGTCGAGGCGCTCAATGCGCTGCGGGCGCAAACAACCTATGTGTTCACGTCCGGCGGGATCGGCCCGACTCATGATGACATCACCGCCGACAGCGTTGCCAAAGCCTTTGGTGTCGGCATCGATGTCGATCCGCGCGCCTACAAGCTCTTGTCGGATTTCTACGCCAAGACCGACCGGCAGATGAACGCTGGCCGCGAGCGCATGTCCCGGATTCCCGATGGCGCCGATCTCATCGATAATCCGGTGTCCATCGCGCCGGGCTTTCGTCTCGGCAATGTGCATGTGATGGCCGGCGTACCGTCGGTGTTTGCCGCAATGCTTGAAAGCGTGCTGCCGACTTTGGAAGGCGGCGTGCCGATTGCCGTCAACACCTTGCCGTTCAATTGCGGCGAGGGCGATTTGGCCGAACGCCTTGCGGCCATCGATGCCGACCATCCAGACGTTTCGATCGGAAGCTATCCCAAGTTGATCGACGGCAAATTTTCCACCGAGATTGTCTTGCGTTCGCGCGATGCTGCGGCGCTTGACGCCGCAACCCAAGCGGCCCAAAAGCTGCGCACTCAACTTGATGCTGCCTAAGAAACAAGGATCTGAGCCCCGTGAGTGAAGCTCTCAACGACAAAGCCTTCCCGGTCTCCTGGGATCAGTTCCACCGCGATGCCCGCGCGCTTGCTTGGCGACTGGCTGAAAAAGGCCCGTTCGATTCCATGGTGACGATCACCCGTGGCGGACTTGTGCCGGCGGCGATCGTTTGCCGCGAGCTTGGTATTCGCAAGATCGATACGATCTCGATTGCTAGTTATGATTATGGTGGCACTGGTGAGCAGACGCAGGGCGACTTGGCCATTCTGAAGACGATCTCAAGCAAGATCCTCGAAACCAAAGGCTCCGGCGTTCTGATCATCGATGATCTGGTGGACACCGGCAAAACCGCGCAAGAGGTTCGTTCGATGCTGCCAGAGGCGCATTTTGCCACCGTCTATGCCAAGCCGAAGGGCCGCCCGCTGGTCGATACGTTTGTGACCGAGGTCAGCCAGGACACCTGGATCTATTTCCCTTGGGATCTTGGCTACTCGTTCGTGCCGCCGATCGCGCGAGACGCGGGCGACTGACGTCATGATGCGCTGCGGGCGTGATGGAATTGGTAGACATACGGGACTTAAAATCCCGGATCGTTTGGAGAAAATGCTATACGGAACAAGGCCTTAGGACTCGCTCCGAGTTCTGAGGCCAGGAATAGGCCCGGTGCCGGGCCTCGGCGCGGACGTGATGGAATCGGTAGACATACCAGACTTAAAATCTGGAGGCCTTTGGCCGTGCGGGTTCGAGTCCCGCCGTCCGCACCAATGTTGATTTCATAGAAATCGACGCAACTGGCATCAGGGTCAGAAGCGGCAGGCGAATGCGTAGCAATCGCCGAGAGCTCCGGTTCTAGGTTGTCCTCTCACCCGCACCAAAGTTGATTTCGAAGAAATCGACGCCGTAGACAAAAGGATCGGGCGCGGCAGGCGTTTGCGCATCCAATGCCGAGAGCGCCAATCTGCAGGTTCATCCGCCAAATACCTCGTCGATCCCCGCTCGGTGCCGCTGGCACACCCGCTTTTCACGTATCGGACCGCGAGCTGAGTAAATGTTCGCCGGGAACCAACCGGGCTGTATCGCGTTAGGAGAGTCTCGCGCGCAGCCGTTTCGCGGCCATTTTTCAAGGAGCCTTCATGACCGATCTTTCCGCTGGCCGGGTCATCGTCACCTATGGCCGCTCACTCATGGCGTTGGCCATAGCGCGGTCCCTGGCGCAGCGCGGCGTTGAAGTGATTGCCGCTGACGATGTTGATCTGACGGTGCTCGCCTTCTCCAAATGGTCAGAAAAGAGCGAGAAGCACGCCAAGGCCGCCGATGATCCTGACGCGTTTCTGGATGATCTTGAGCGGATCGTTCGCGACAACAAGCCGGAGGATGATCGGCCCTACGTCTTGATGCCGATTTTCAAGGAAACGGAATTGGTGGCGAAGAACGCTGAGCGCTTTGCGCCGTATGTGACGGTCGCAGCGCCGCCGGCATCTGCCATCGATACCGTCCACCCGAAAGACGCATTCGCCCGCACGATCAATCGGCTTGATCTACCGGCGCCCAAGTCTTTTGCCTGCGAAAGCGAAGGCCAACTGGAAGAGGCCATCGCCGCGATGGGTTTTCCGTGCATCATCAAACCTGCCGATGGCGTCGGCGGTCGTGGCATCAGCAAGGTTGATGATGAGGCAGCGTTACGTGACGCCTGGGCGTCTCTCAGCGAGGAATTCCCTGGCGCACCGGTGGTTCAGGCGCTGAGCGAGGGCGATGATTATTGCTACTGCTTCCTGGCCATCAATGGCGAAATTGTCGCCGACATGGCCTATCGCAATCTCGTCAGCTACCCAGCCGATTATGGCGCTGGCGTTATTCGCGAGACCGTGGAGCATGCGCCGTTCCAGGAGGCGGCGCGTAAGTTGATCAGCGACACCGGTTGGAATGGCGTTGGGCAGATTGATTTCATGTGGACGGGTGAGGATAGCGACACGCCGCAGATGATCGAGCTCAATCCGCGGTTTTGGGCCAATTTGGACCATTCGGTGTCATCAGGTGTTGATTTTCCCTGGATGCACTACGAGCAAGCCGTCACCGGCAAGGTGAGCGACACGCCGAAAGCTGAGATCGGGCACCGCTCGAAGCTGCCAGGCTTGTGGCTTCTCGCGGCACTGGAAAACCGGGACGCCGATAAGGACCGCGCCGAGCGTGAGACAGCGAACGCTGAACTGCTTGAAAAGCTGAAGTCGGGCAAGGTGCGCGAGGCGTTCCAGGCCTTTGCCAGCCAACCGAACACGGGGCTCGGTCTACGTCACGCGTTTCAGGACCTGAAGAAGCGTCTGCAGGACGCCGACGCTGTGGAGACGGTGGGTATCGACGATGACGACCCGCTGGTCGGGCTTGGCGTTCTCTTTGTTCTGGGCTCACTGCTGGAGCATGGCGAACTGCCGCCGGAGCTGAAGCCCTGATGGCTGCTCGCAAGCCGATCATCGGCGTGACGCATTCGGTCAAAGGTTCGACCTTTTCCAACATCCTGATCCGGTTGGCCCTTGGTCACGCCGGCGCACACATGGTGTCGATCACCGCCGATGCGCCGGACCCCGAACACCCCATCGACGGGTTGATGGTGACGGGTGGGTCGGATGTCTATCCGGAGCGTTATGGCGGCGAGTTGAAGCCCAATTACCAGTACCACATGGCGCGCGATGAGATGGAGGAAGCCTGGCTTAATTGCGCGCAAGAACACGATCTGCCCGTGCTGGCGATCTGTCGCGGGCTGCAAATATCCAATGTCGTGCGCGGCGGCACGTTGCATTTTGATGTGCGCACGGTTGCTGAGCGCAACAATTATCCTGGCGCTGGTGTTTGGCCATCGCTGACCTTTCGCAAAAAAGCATCAATTGAGCCGGAAAGCCGATTGGCGTCCATTGTCGAGACGACGAACCTGACGATCAATGCGCTGCATACCCAGGCAGTGGATCGGGTTGGCGATGGGTTTGAGGTGACGGCGCGCGACGGAGACAACGTCGTTCAAGCGATGGAAGACCGCACGCGGCGGTTCTTTTTGGCGGTGCAGTTTCATCCGGAGTTGCTGCTGCATCGCGCCAAGCATCGGGCAGTGTTCAAGGCACTCGGTAAGGCGGCGACGGACCGCGTCGCATCCGGTGCCGATCCGGTGCGGGCATCGCTCTAAGGCAGCCGCTGGCCTAAGCGACGCGCACCCCATTTGACCAAACACCCCGCAACAAGGGCACATCGTCGGCCAATCGAAACCGAACCAAGTCGGCGCGCTTACCCGTTTCTAGGGTGCCACGATCATCCAGATGCGTGGCGCGGGCCGGCGCCTTGGTCACCGTCGCCATGGCGCGCGGCAGGTCGTCCCAAAGCTGCCCGAGTTTGGCCGCGCCATAGAGCAAGGCCGAGGGCACATAGTCGGACGACAGAATGTCGAGCAGACCCGCTTCTGCCAATGTGTGCGCAGCCACATTGCCCGAGTGTGAGCCGCCGCGCACCAGGTTGGGCGCACCCATCATGATGGCGATATCGTTTTTGCGGCAGGCATGGGCCGCGCCGATACTGGTGGGAAACTCTGCCAGTTGGATGCCATGGCTTGCGCTGCGCTCAACATGCTCGCGCGTTGTGTCGTCATGGCTCGCAAGCACGGCACCGAAGCGCCCCGCGGCCTCAACGGCAGCCAGCTCATGTTTTTCGCCGACTCGCGCGCTCAGCGCCTTGCGTTCAGCGATATGCGCCTGGAAATCCTGTTTCGACATGCCGTGTTTGCCGCGCATATAGGTCTCGTACTGGGTCGTGTCGGTGAACTGGCGCTGGCCGGGCGTGTGGTCCATCAGGCTGACGATGCCGACGCGATCTTCTGGCCCGAACGTGTCGAGTTCATCGATCAGCGTTTCGGAACAAAGCTCGGTGCGCAGGTGGATGTGGTGGCTGATCTTTAGGAGCCCGGCGCTGCGCGCCTGAAGAATTTCGCTCACCATGGCGCGGGCGTAAGGTTTGATCGGTGCGCTATCCTTGACCTGTTCGGCAAACCCGAGCCGCACTGCGTCGAAAACCGTCGTGATTCCGGTGGACGCCAACTCCGCATCATGGGCGACGATGGCGGCGTTATGCGGCCAGTTGGCGCTGGGTCTTGGGTGCAGATGGCGCTCCAGATTGTCGGTGTGCAACTCAATGAGACCTGGCGCCAGATAATCGCCCGCGCAGTCCACGGCTCCCGATGGCACGGCTTTGCCCTGGTCGATGGCCGTCAGAACACCGTCCTGAAACCGAAGGCTCCCCTGGACGATATCGTCGGGTAAAATCAGGCGGGCATTGGCGAGAATGGTCGATTGCGTCATAGCGGGGTTCTTTCACGATGCGACCGGTGTGTGCAATCGCCGCGAAAAGGATCCGTTCATGGAGCGATACAGCCGCTACGCGATCTATGTCATGCCGAAGGGGCGTCTCTATGACAGCGCCTCGGCCTGGCTTGGTTGGGATGCGCGGCGTGGCCTGGCCCGCGAGCATCCTGATATTGCCGATTTGCCTGCGCCCGTTGCCCATCTGACGGCGCAGCCGCGTCGGTACGGCTTTCACGGCACCATCAAGCCGCCTTTTCGCTTCGCCGAGGGCACGACATTGGCCGGGTTGCAGAATGCCTGTGCCCAACTCGCCCATGGCCTGAATAGGGTGGACGTTGGCAAGCTGGTGGTTCGACCGTTGGGCGGGTTCGTCGCCATCGTGCCGGAGCAACCCTGTGCGCCGCTCGACGCGCTGGCGGCCAAGGTCGTTGAGGCACTTGATTCCTTTCGCGCGCCGCCGTCATCGATGGAAATGGCGCGGCGCCGTCAGTCCGGGCTCACCGAATCGCAGGACCGCATGCTTCAGCGCTGGGGCTACCCCTATGTGATGAAAGAATTTCGCTTCCACATGACCTTGTCAGGCAAGCTGGATGGGCCAGATGCCGTGGCCCTTGCCGACCGGCTTGGCAACCATTTTGCGGCAGTTTTGGCCGATCCGTTCGTTATCGACAGTCTGGCCTTGGTTGGTGAGGCGGAGGACGGCCAGTTCCACCTGATCGCGGATTACGCTTTGGCTGACGGATCAGAGGATGGACCGGTGTAGGTCCAGCGGTAGTCTGGCGGCGTTGGACCTTTGTTACGCCCGCCTTGCTGCATCTGCTCCCAGGCATGGGCGATGATGCCAACGGAGCGCGACAAACAGAACAGTCCGCGCGCCAAGGGGCCTGCGAACCCGAGTTCGGCGTAGATCACCGCTGTCGCCCCATCAATGTTCATGGGCACCGGTTTGCCTTTGCGGGTGTTCAGCACGGTCTGGATCGCGCGGCCAATCTTGGCAAAATCTCCGCTGACAATGCCTTGCGCGGCGGCTTGGTCGACAATCGCCAAGAGGCGCGGTGCACGCGGGTCTTCGGGCTTGTGGAACCGGTGTCCGAAGCCCGGCACGAAGCGGGTGCGCTCAGCCTGCCAGCGGTCGATCACGTTTTCGCTTGCCGTTTCCAGCGGTTTGCCAGTGTCGATTTGGGCCTTCACCCAGCCGTAGAGCTCGACCGCCTGTTCCCCCGCACCGCCATGGACATCGTCGAGCATGTTGACGGCCGATGCCATCGCGCCATTCAGCCCCAAGCCGCAGGTAACGGCCATGCGCGCGGCGGCAATGGATGGGGCTTGTGGTCCATGATCGACCGCGGCCACCAAGGCGCATTCCAGCAGCTTGGCTTGATCGGGTGAGGGCATCTCGCCACGCACCATCAGCCATATCATCTGCGGAAAGCTGACTTGGCCGATCAACTCCTGCACCGGATGACCGCGCAGTTCGATACGGCCTGGTTCCATGTCAATGATTGCGGTTGACCACCAGTCAGAAACGTCACTCATGGTCTAGTCCTTGGGTTGGGCGACAGCGATGATGTTGCGGGCGGCCAGGTCGCCCAGTTCGGCCTCTGACAGGCCCAGTTCGGCGAGCACGTCGGTGCTGTCGGCGCCAAGCTCTGGCGGATTGGCTGTGATCGTGGACGTGCGGCCATCCATTTCGATGGGCAGCGCCGGAAGTTTGGTGGTGACGCCACCGGGCAGGGCGGTTTGCAGCAGGCGCCCGCCGGCGTTGAGATGCGGGTCGTCAAACAGCTGCTCGGGACGGGCAATGTGCGCGAAGGGCAGCTTGGCCTCAGTGGCTTTGTCGGTCAGCTCACCAAGCGTAAGCGCGCCGATGATCTGTTCCATCTGCGGCATCAGCCGGTCGCGCGCTTCGATCCGCTGATTGTTTGTCGCAAGACTTTGGTCTGCGGCCAAATCGGGTTGATCAAAAACCTCGCAGAACCGCGCCCAATGACGGTCGGACGTGATGCCAAGGAACACCCGCTCATCGTCGCCGGTGGTGAACTGATCGTAGACCGCCCAGGCCGAAACCCGCGCTGGCATGGGTGGGACCGGCGCATCGGAGAGGGCGGCATAGGCCAGATGCTGGCCCATCAGAAACATCGCCGATTCGAAAAGGTTGGACGTCACCAACTGCCCTTTGCCGGTGGTCTGGCGCTCGCGCAGCGCCGCCTGGATTGCGATCACGCCGAACATGCCGCCCATAATATCGACCACCGAGGACCCGGCGCGCAGCGGTTGGCCCGGTGGGCCGGTCATGTAGGCCAGGCCGCTCATCATCTGCACGACTTCATCGAGTGCCACGCGGTTCTCATAAGGTCCGGAGGAAAAGCCCTTGAGTGACAGGTAGATGAGCTTGGGAAAATCGGCCTTCAGCGCGTCATAGCCAAGTCCGAGCCGCTCCATGGTTCCCGGGCCAAAATTCTCGATCAGCACATCAGCGGTCGCGATCAGCTGCTTGGCCAGCGCCAGGCCTTCGGGTGTCTTGAGGTTGATCGCAACGCTCTTTTTGTTGCGATTGAAAAACGGGAAATAGCCGGTGCCGAAGCCTTTGAGTTTGCGGGTCGGATCGCCGTCCGGGGCAGGCTCGATGCGGATCACCTCGGCGCCGAGGTCGGCAAGGACGAGGCCTGCGGTTGGACCCATAACGGTGTGACCAAAATCCAAAACCCGCAGGTCGGCAAGCGGCAAGGTTTCTGATGGCTCGTTTTGCGATGGCATGTCGATCCTCGGACGGCGCGGCGCTGTGTGCCTATCACATTTGCGCTGACAAGGGAGTCAACGGGTTATCAAGGACGTGGCCATGGCCCACGTGAACGTCGATGCCGCGCAACGGGCATCCGTCTGGACCAGCACCGGCGGCACGGCCTGTTCCGTTCACATTTGGTTTCTCTGCTTCTCTGCTTATGTTAGAGATACGTAAAACAACGTGCCCGGCCAGCGAGCCGCCGCGCGACGAGGGGAGAATTGTGCATGTCACAGGGTGTTGCATCGCCTTCGATGGGAACAGATCAGCCGTTCGGGCGGATTACCATTGGCACCAAGCAGGTTGATCTGCCGGAGCCTGGCAAAGAGCCCTGGCGCAAATCGCTGTTTGCGGCGCTCTGCGACTCACGGGCCAAATTTGGCGGCAAGACGGTTGTCTACAATGATTTCGCCAAAACCGCGCTAACGTACGATCGACTGACGCTGGGCGCCATTCTTCTCGGAGACAAGCTGCGCGATCTTGGCCGCCCCGACGCACCGCTCGGCATTCTTCTGCCTAACGCTTCCGGTGTGGCAGCGGTGTTCTTCGCCTGTCAGGCGGTCGGTCGCGTGCCGGCCATGCTCAACTATTCCAGCGGGCTACGCAGCCTGAATGCTGCCTGCGATGCTGCCGAGATCACCGTGATCGTCTCCTCACGCGCTTTCATTGAAAAAGCCGGGCTGCAAGATCTGGTCGAAGGTTTGGCCAGCGCTGTCAGTTTTTGGACCGAGGATCTGCGCGCCCAGATTGGCACGTTCGATAAGATCAAGGGCATGGCGCGGCTGAAGTTCGGCCTAAACAACGTGCCAGGCTATCACACCTCACCGGATGCCCTTGCGGTGATCGTGTTCACGTCCGGGACCGAGGGCGTTCCCAAAGGAGTAGCGCTCACCCATGCCAATCTGCTCTCCAACTGCTGGCAGTTTGACAATGTCATCGATCTGTATCCCGGCGACACGTTTTTCACGGCGCTGCCGGTGTTTCACACCTTTGGCCTTACAGCCGGTCTGATCGCCGGTGTGGTCCTCGGCGTCGGCGCTTATTTCTACCCATCGCCGCTTCATTACAAAGAAATCCCCGAACACATCCGCAGATCTGGTGCCAAGATCGTCGTGTCCACGGACACCTTCGTCAACGGCTGGATCAAATCCGCCGAACCTGATGACTTCAAAAATGTTCGTCTTGTCGTGCTTGGCGCGGAGCGTGTTCGCGAGCAGACCCGCAAGCTTTTCAAGGACAAATTCGATATCGAATTGCTGGAAGGTTATGGGGTGACGGAAACCGCTCCGGTGCTTGCGGCCAACCACGAAGACGACAACATGCCCGGCACCGTGGGCTACATGATGCCCGCCATTGAACACAAAGTGGAACCGGTGCCCGGCCTCAGCGAGGGCGGGCGATTGATGGTGCGTGGACCCAATGTGATGGCTGGCTACATCAAGGTCGATGCGCCGGGCGTCGTTCAGCCGTTGGCGGATGGATGGCATGACACCGGCGATATCGTCGACATCGATGAGAAAGGCCGGATCAGCATCAAGGGCCGCGCCAAACGCTTTGCCAAGCTAGGTGGCGAAATGGTCTCGCTGAGCGCCGTTGAAGCCTATGTCAGCCAGGTCTGGCCGGACGCCTCGCATGCCGTTGTCGCTGTTCCGGATCCGCGCAAGGGCGAAACGTTGGTCCTCGTCACCGAAAAAGACGATCCGGACCTGCAGGAAGTCCGCGCCTGGGCCAAGGAGAACGGTGTGGCCGAACTGATGCTGCCGCGCAGAGTTGTGAGCGTGGAAGAACTGCCAGTTCTCGGCACTGGCAAGCTCAACTATGGCGCGCTGGACGAGTTGGCGAACCCGGCGCAGTCCGAAAACGCCGCCGCCTAAAGACAGAATTTAGGTTCCGCTGGCATTCCAGCCATAAAGCCAGTCAAAGCGCGACAGCAGGCTTTCACCGGACCGCGATTTCAGAACGATGTTGCGTCCGGCGGCGAGCGGTCCCGACAGGTGATAGATTCTGCCGTTGCGTGCTGCTTCGTTCCACACGCGCGTGACGCGGGGTTTGCGGGCCATCTCGTAGCGGGCAAGCGCCTGATTGATCTGTGGGGTGGCTGTCAGCATCTGCGCCAAGACCCAAGCGTCTTCGATGGCCATTGCGCCACCTTGCGCCACGAACGGCAGCATGGCGTGGGCCGCATCGCCAACCAGAGCGATGTGTTCATTCACCCAGGGCTCTTGCGGATCGACACCGAACAGCGGCCAAGGCGTCCAATCGGTTTGCGCCATCAGGCGGTCGAGAATATCCGCGTGCCAACCCTCAAAGGCCTTGGCGAGCACGCGATCGGGATTGTAGCGGACCGGTCGTGGGTCACTGGCACGGGCGATGGCGACGAGGTTGCGCGCTTTGCCGGCTGAAATCGGATAGTCGACCAGATGGGCATTGGGCCCGAGCCAGACATGGGTTTCGGGCGCTGGATCGACCTCGGCAAGCGGGACAACGGTGCGCCAAGCGACATAGCCGGTGAACCGCTTGTGCGAGGATGAGCGCAACAAGGCCCGGAAGGCCGAATGCACACCATCGGCGGCCACGACAAGTCTTGCAGATGGGTCCGGATCGATGGTTGCGCCAAGTTCAATGGTGATCGCCGCGTTCTCTTGGCAGGCCTCAACCAGGACGCGCTGCAAATCGGCGCGATGGATCACCAGATAGGGTGCGCCATAGCGCCTCTCGGCGACATCACCCAGCGGCACGTCTGCCAGGTCTGTGTTGGAGCGCCCATCACGCAGGCGAATGCGGGTCGGTGCGACGGCATAAGAGCGAAGGCGCCCAAGCAGGCCGAGCGCGCGCAGAATCTCAATGGCGTTGGGCGAAATCTGAATGCCGGCGCCAACTTCGTCAAAGGCCTTGGCCTGTTCGTAGACGACGGAAGGCACCTGGTGATGGGCGAGGCAAAGCGCCGTGGTCAGCCCAGCAATGCCTCCACCAACAATGGGAACGCGGTCAGTCACCAGAGCGGGCTAGGCCGCGTCTTCGCCGGACCAGACGCTTTGGTCCGGTTTGGCGCTGTGTTCCCCAAGTGTTTCGTTGTGAACGTAAAGCGTTGAGCAGTAGGGGCATACCTTTTCGGGCTCATCGCCAAAGGTCAAAAACACATGCGGATGGTCGAAAGGCGGTTTTGCACCGATGCACATAAAAGAATGCGCGCCGACTTCGATCCGTGGAAGGCCATCATGATTGTGGACATGGAGAATTGCCTTGTCGGCCATGGTCTGCCCTTGTTGGTACGAGTAGGTTCTGTCAGCCGTCTAGCGCGGCTTTAAAGTCGCAGCAAGCGCGCCATTTGTCGTTGATGGTGATCACTGGTAGGCCGCACCGCGAAACAGCGCGGTGCGTTGATGAGAGGTGTGTATGCAAAGCTTTGATTCTGACGGTATTCAGATCGCCTACCGCGATGAGGGAGAGGGCGATCCGATCCTGCTCATTCACGGGTTTGCTTCCAACCATCAGATCAATTGGGTCGGGCCGGGTTGGTTTGAAACACTCACCGGTGCCGGGTACCGCGTGATTGCGCTCGATAATCGCGGCCATGGGCAAAGCGAGAAGCTTTATGATCCCGAGTTTTACCCCTCAAGGCTGATGGCGGGCGACGCGCGCCGTTTGCTTGATCATCTGGACATCACTCAGGCCGTTGTCATGGGCTATTCCATGGGCGCGCGCATTTCGGCATTTCTGAGTATGGACGCACCGGAGCGGGTGTCGAAGCTCGTCTTTGGCGGGTTGGGCATCAACATGGTGCGCGGGATCGGCGGAGCAGAGATCATCGCACAGGCCCTGCGCGCGCCGACATTGCGAGAGGTCGAACATCCAGTGGGCCGGGCGTTTCGCGCATTTGCCGAACAAACAGGCTCGGACCGCGAGGCGCTGGCGACATGCATTCTGGCCTCGCGCGACCCGATCAGCGAAGCGGATGTGCGCGGCATCCAGACCCCGGTTCTTGTCGGCGTTGGCAGCAAAGACGACGTGTCCGGTGACGGGCCGGAACTGGTTGATTTGCTCCCCAACGGCCAGTTTCTCGATATCGCCCGCCGCGATCATATGACCGCCGTTGGCGACAAAGTGTTCAAGGCCGGCGTGCTGGAGTTTTTGGCGAGTTAACGGCCTTTGAAGGCGGGCGGTCGCTTTTCCTGGAAGGCCTGCCAGCCTTCGGCATAATCCTCAGAAGCAAAGCAGGCCTCAGCGTCGGTTTTAGCGCGTGCTCCAAAACTCGCGTCCTGCGCGGCAACGATGGCGGATTTGGCTGCGCGCTGGGTGAGGGGTGCTCGCGATAGGATCGTGGCGATGAGCCGCTCGGCAGCTCCCTGGAAGGACTCCGCTTCGACCATCTGTTCCAAAAATCCGATGCGCAGCGCGATGTCGGCGGAAATCGGATCTGCTGTGAAGAACAGCCTTTTGGTGGCGCCTGGGCCGATCAGGCGAACCAGGTCGCGCACGCCATCGACCGGATAGGCGAGGCCGAGCTTGGCGGCCGGCACGGCAAATCGCGCCGTCGATGATGCCAAGCGGATATCGCAGGCCGCTGCCAGGCCGACGCCGCCGCCAAAGCAAAAACCCTCAATCAAAGCGAGCGTGGGCGTTTTGGCTTCTCGCAGGGCGGCGAAGGCCGCGCCATTGAACGCTTCATAGGCTTTGGCACGGTCCACATCGGCGCGACTCTCTGAAAATTCTGAGATGTCCGCGCCGGAAACAAAGGTGCCGTCATGCCCGCGCAGGCTGATCAGATGCACGTTTGGATCGGCATCGGCCTCCTGCACGCGGGCCGATAGCGCCTTCCACATGGCTAGCGAAATCGCGTTGCGGCGGGCTGGATTGCTGATCGTGAGCGCGGCATGAGCGCCTTCAACCTGATAGGTGATCACGCCTGGGTTGTCTTTATTGGCCATCAGCGTTGCGCGCTCCCCGGTTGGCAAGTTGACACAGCCAGCTATAACGATCCTCACGATGAACAAACACAGCCATCCGAATGAGGCCGCCGAGCTTGAATCTGGGCTTGAGTCTGGCGCGCCACTGATCGTTCCGCAGGACCCGATCTGGCGTGCCGTGCGCGATGATGCGTTGGCCGCCGTCGATCGCGATCCGGCGACCGCACCAATGTTCGACACGCTGGTGCTGAAACATGCGCGTCTGGAAGACGCGGTGATCGCGGTTCTTTGCTCGCGGCTTGCCGATGCGTTCTGGGCCGACCAGGCGCTGTGCAAGCTGCTGCACGATGTGCTGGAAACCTCGCCAGATGTCCTCAAGCACCTGGCGGCCGATATGCAGGCGGTCTATGACCGCGACCCGGCCTGCCACCGCTATGTGGAGCCTTTGGTGTACTTCAAAGGCTTTCAGGCGCTGCAAGCTCATCGCTTTTCGCACATGCTCTGGAAAGATGGCCGCCAGGATATGGCGCTTTACCTGCAAAGTCGGATGAGCGCGGTGTTTCAGGTCGATATCAATCCTGCTTCGCAAATCGGCGGCGGTATTTTCTTCGATCACGCCACGGGGATCGTGATCGGTGAGACGGCGGTGATCGACGACAATGTCTCGATCATGCAGAACGTGACGCTGGGCGGTACGGGTAAGGAGGACGGCGACCGCCATCCCAAAGTGCGTTGCGGCGTGCTGGTCGGGTCCGGAGCCAAGGTCCTTGGCAACATCGAGCTTGGCCAGGGTTCGCGCGTTGCCGCAAGCTCCGTGGTGCTCGACCCGGTTCCGCCGCGCGCGACGGTGGCTGGCATTCCGGCGAAAATCGTTAGCATTGCAGAACCGCTTGGCCCCGACTGCATGCCCTCGCTCAACATGGATCAGACCGTGCCGCATGAGCGTGAGAATGAACGCCATGTGGATAGCGGCTCGGGCATCTGAGCGATCGCGCTGATGGCGTTGCAACGCGGCGGACATCGCGTTTACATGCATCCATCATCTTGATCGCCACACCCAAGGAGCAGGCTATGCAGGCCGAGGAACTATCGAAGCTGGAAGCCTATTTGAAACGCCTGTTCGATTCGCCGTCGATCACCGTGAAGGCGCGGCCGCGCAAGGGCGACTCCGCTGAAGTTTATGTGGGTGAGGAGTTTGTCGGCCTTATTCACAAGGACGACGAAGATGAGGACGATCTGTCCTACAATTTCACCATGGCGATCCTGGATTACGACCTGAACTAGAGCTTTTTCAGCGAAAGTGTGTGCGGTTTCGCGCCCGGAAAATGCGACAAAACAATGAGATAGAGCGTTTCGAGTGACTCGGCGTTCATGAGAATCGCTCTAGAGCGCTTGGGCGCGATGCGTCTGCGGCCTATTGATTGCCGGCATAGTCCTGGCTGGAGCGGGCCAGCATCAGCAAAAAGCTGAGAATACTTTCATCCAGCTGACGCCAGTCGTCGAGAAGCGTTGGTGAAAAGCGGTAGGTGACCGTTAGCCCGTTGGTGAGTACGACGTCACGGTAGCAGGTCTCCCAAACCGTTTCGCCACCACCAGCGCAGCGGGCGGCAAAGCCAGACCCGGTCGAAATATCGTAGAACACCGTCTCATCAACATAGCCCGCCTCTGGATCGAGCTGGCGGCGGACGAGACCGGACGGCGTATGCTCGATCGGGCCGACAAACACTTCGCGGTAAACGGTGCCGAGAAGATCAGTTGTGTCCATTGCGCCATCAACATCTGAAATCCCGATGAAAACGATGTTTTCGCGCGGCGTGGCGCGCAGCGTTTCGGCATCGCCAAGCGGCGCCATGGTCGGCCAGGCGAGCGCCAGGTCGATGCCCGGCAGCACGCCGTTGCGATGCTGTTCGGCAAAGCGCAGATAGCCCGTTGGGACGCGAAAATTGATGCCGCCAACAACCAACTCATAGGCAGCCGCATCGCCGCGTTCCACAGAGCCCGTTGCAACAACCAAGCCCATATGGCGCAGGCTCGCATGGCCGATGAACAGGGCGCTCAAAAGCACCAGAGCGCCGGTCAAAAGCGAGAAGGGCAGGACGGCAAAGCCGCGGTCATGGCGCAGAATGGGATGGTCAGCCTGGATCATGCGATGAAAATACGACTGTCCCGGTTAACACCTGGTTTACCATCCGGCACGGCGGTTGCAGCGCCCTATTCGAAGCGCCCGGCAGTGGCGCAAAGTGAAACAGGGCCTTCCTCCATGACCGAACCGCTTCTCTTCACCTATGCCGCGGCGTGCGGCTTCGTCGTTGCCGCGCTGCTTGCGACCGGCTACCAGCTTGTTGCCAATCGACCGGCGCGCTTTGAGATGGTCCGCGACGTTGCCGAAGCCTCGCTCTTCGGCGCGGTGGGGCGGGCCCTTCTGGTGATTTGGGCGGCCCCCTACATCATCATGCGCAATGCCGTGCGTGGCCGTCTGGTCGAGCGTCGCCCGCTTGGATGGCTGGTCGCGAGCTTTGTGATTGCCGGGATCTGGAGCGTCTGCGCTGGCATCATTGTGCTCAGTTTTGCCATCGCCATCGGGTGACAAGGCACCGCCACTGCCTGTACCGTCGTGTGACACCGGCCAGGAAACGCTTCATCCTGGAACAGGTGGCGCGAAGACAAGAAAGGGACAGACGTGGCGCTCTATGAACTGGATGGTGTGCGGCCGGACATCATCGACCCCGATAGCGTTTGGGTGGCCCCATCGGCGCGGGTAATCGGCAAGGTTCGCCTGCATCCGGGCGCCAATGTGTGGTTCGGCGCGGTGCTGCGTGGCGACAATGAGTGGATTGATGTTGGCCCCGACACCAATGTCCAGGACATGGTGATGATGCACACCGATCCGGGGTTTCCGGTGACGATTGGGCGCGGGTGCACGATCGGCCACAAGGCGATTCTTCACGGCTGCACGCTTGGCGACTATGCGCTGATCGGCATGGGCGCAACGGTGCTCAACGGTGCGTCCATTGGCGACAATGCGATCATCGGCGCCAACGCGCTGGTGTCGGAGCGCAAGAGCATCGGCGCGCGCTCGCTGGCGGTTGGTGTTCCCGCGCGCGAGGTCAAAGAGCTTGGCGATGGCGCCTGTTCGATGCTGGAGAAATCAGCAGCCCACTATGTGAAAAACGCTATGCGCTTTCGCGATGGATTGAAGCGGATCGACGATTGACGTCAGCTCGATCCGTCAAGGCGATCCGATCAGGCTGAAAGCGTCGCTTTTCTGCGACCGATGGGATGCATCGCATCGCGGTGAAAGTCTTTGGACCCGGCGGCGCAAAGATAAAGGCGCGCGATCTTCCATCCTTCCAGCGTGCGCTGGAAGTCATGATGGTATTGCCCCCACAGCTCGCTGTTGGGCCTGCCATCCTGGTAGCGGTGCCACGCATAGAGATAGGACACGCTGCTCGCCGCATCGGGTCGTTCAAAGGCTATTTGGATGTTTGAGATGTGGTGGCTCGTCGCTGCGAAGAAGCTTGCCAGTCCACGCTCGATCATCGGGCTGATCTCGTCCAAACCGGTCATCGTTGGAACATCCGGGCCATAATCGACGACCGCATCGGCGGTGAACAAGGCCAGGACTTTCTCGGCCTCGGCGCGGTCGAAGTGATAGCAATAGGCATGGATCACGTCGGTGATGGCCGCTTTGTCGAGCAGGCCGTCCAGGCTTTGTGCGTGATCCATTGGGTCCTCATCGCTGCGCGTATTGGTGAGTGTCGGCTGAGACAGCATCAGGTCTGCCTCGATGCAGACCTTGGCATGGTGAAATCGATGCGTCACTTCCGGTCTTGGTGCCCGATGCCGTGCATGGCAAGAATGAGCCTTTTTTGGTCATCCGTTGAAGGACCATATATGGGTAAAATCGGCCCGTAGCTGCCGTTCACGCACCTTTGCCTTGAAACAGAAACACCCGCTAGTGCCGCAGTCGGCCATATCATGCTATCGTCAGTCGCAATTCTTCCATTGATCGGGGGATTGAGGCCTTGTTTTCAGAACGCGTCAAAGCGCAGCCGGAATTTCGCTGGCTGGTTGTAACCGCTGCCGCCCTGATCCTTGGGATCGCCATGGGGACACTGGTCAATGGCTTGTCCGCCTTTGTCATCCCTCTGGAAATCGACTTTGGCTGGGAACGCGCCGATGTAACCGGCATCAACTCCTTTGGCCTGATCGGTATTGCCTTGGGCGGCATACTGATGGGCTTCCTCGCGGACCGCATCCCAACCCGCAGCATCTGCCTAGTTGGAGCGGCGACGCTGGTTGGTGTTTTGGTCGTCGCGGGGCAGGCATCGCAACTATGGCAATTCTATCTCTTGTTCTTCATCGCAGGTGCTATCGGCGGTGGAGCACTGTTTGCACCTGTGATTGCCTTGGTCGGTGGTTGGTTCCAGACAGGCAAAGGTCTGGCAATCGGTATTGCTTCGGCTGGCCAAGCACTTGGCCAGGGCATGGTGCCATTCGCGGCCGGGCATCTAATCGAGGCTTTCGGTTGGCAAATGGCGTTTACGATGCTGGGCGCGTTTGCTGCAGTTACGCTTGTTCCACTGGCCATGCTGATGGAAAGGCCACCCACTGTTCCAGCAACCGCTCAGGCAGCAGCCGCAAACGAGAGCGTAATCTCACCGAAGTTCCTGCTGCCCGCCTTGTCGATAGCTGTTCTTGGCTGCTGTACAGCAATGGCTGTACCGCTCATGCATCTCGTGCCGCTCATTCAAGGCGTTTGCGGCGTTGGTGCAGACGCCGGTGGACCACTGCTTGCCATGTTGATAGCAGCCATCTTTGGGCGAGTTTTCTTTGGCAAGTTAGCTGACCTAATCGGCCCAGTACGCGCATGGATGGCTGCAACCGCCTGGCAGACAACTTTGATGCTTGGCTTCGTATTCATGGAATCCATGCAATCGTTCTGGCTCTACGCGCCGCTTTATGGGTTTGGCTACGGTGGCGTTATGACCGGCGTTCTCGTGACCGTTGGTGCTCTGACGCCGGCTTCGCGCCGAGCATCAGCGACAGGTATTGTGCTTGCTTTTGGATGGGCTGGACACGCGTTGGGCGGATGGCAAGGCGGGTTCTTTTTCGACCTCACTGCCGAGTACCTCTGGAGCTACATGAATGCTGTGATCGCCGGTTTGATCAACCTGGTTATCGTTGCAACCCTTCTCTTGGTCATCAAGCATCGGTCAACGCCCGCGCCCGCTTGAAGCAGATCAGTAAACCCGCCCCATGCGGACCTTCAGTGACAGCTCCGAACTCCTGTTCTAAGCTGACACTGTCGTCGCTCAAAGGAGGTCAGTACTGTGAAGAAGCAGGTCATCAGACACCCAGAGATGCCGCATCCATACGGTGCCTATTCTACATCCGTCAGGGCTGGTGATTTCTTGTTCATTTCAGGCCAGGCTGGGATAGTTCCAGCGACTGGGCAGAAAGCTGGCGAAGACTTCGATACCCAGGCGCGGCAGGCTTTCGAGAACCTCAAGGCGTGCCTTGCATGCTCCAATGCCTCAATGGACGATGTCGTTAAGGTCATCACCTGGCTTGGAGATCCCGCTGAAAGGGCTGCACTGAATGAGCTCTTCGGAGAGTACTTCCCTATTGACCCACCAGCTCGTTCAACTCCCATCGTCGAGCTGCCAATGGGGTTGTTGCTGTCGGTTGAGGCGACCGCGATCTACCCACGTTGAGCCATTGAACGCACGACTTGTGAAGGACTGCTTGCCGCCCAATTGAGAAGTTGGTCGCAAACTGCTTCCTGGTTAGTTTGTCCGCCTATCAGCCGTTCCCAGAATGACGTTCCGGTCTGCATTTGCCTCAACAAAAAATGGGCCGACGCCTGGGTGAGCGTCGGCCCGCTGGCCCGATCTTTGGGGACGGGGAGGGTGGGGACGTGACCGGACCAGTTTTCTGTATCGACTAGGCGTTACACCCGGCCGTCATTGATCGAGGCCCAGACGGTTTCATCGAACTCCGACTGGCGTTTGATGTAGTGGTAGTTGGTCTCATCCCAGCGCAGGACGTTGGCTTCCTGGTTGTCGAGGATGAAATCACCACGATCGGTGCGCACCGTCAGCACCGCATGGCCTTCGCCGGAGCGTTCTCGCACCACCGTGATGAGCAGGGCGGATGCCGGCCAGCCATTGTCGATGAGCATCTGGCGCTTCATCAGCACATAGTCCTCGCAATCGCCGTAGGTCGTCGGCAACGTCCAGACTTCTGGGTGACCGTAGAGCTCGGCATCGGTGACCGGTTGGATGGCCTGATTAACGTGCGTGTTGACGGCGAGAAGATCGCGCCATGACGTTTCACTCAACTGCACGACGCTGGGCGATGCTGTGCGCTGCACGCAGATCGATGGCGTGCGTTGGCAAAGTTGCACATAGCCAATCGGTGCGCTCGTCGCGCCGAGCACTTCCATATAGGGAAGTTCGGCATGGGCGACGCCCATTTGCCCTGCAAACAGTGTGCCCGCAATAATCCCAAGAACTTTGTTACGCATGGAACCCCTCCTTGTTGTGAAGGGGTTTCTAGCAAGTCCGTTTTACTTTGACGTTCAAGTTCAAATCGCAATATGAAGCAAAATATAGTAGTATTTATCGTTGATTTGATTTGAACTTTATTTGATTTTGAATTGCCTTTGTGACGTATTTGATGAAAGTTTGAATCAAATTTTGTGCCGGGGCGCTTGCGTCGGGCGGACGCGCTCATAGGTGGCGGTCCGCATCGGGCCCAGTATCAAGATTGGCGACGGCGCCTTGGCTGCGCGCAACAAAAAAAGCCGCGCTGTTGGCGCGGCTGCTAGGCGAGATTTGTTTGGTGAGACTTTGGAAAGGCGGCCGTCTAGAGCATTTTCAGCGAAAGTGTGTGCGGTTTCGCGCCCGGAAAATGCGGCAAAACAATAAGTTAGAGCGTTTCGAGTGACTCAGTGTTCATGAGAAACACTCTAGGGTTCGCCTTTAGGTGACGAAGGCCGCTGATGTGTCACCGTCTTTTTGAACGACGGCAAATTCCAGTGCGATCCCATCGTCCAAATGGCGCACGACGCGCGCGCGCATGTTGCCAAGTTGGACGACAGAATTGATGGCCGGGCGCACCGTCGTGCGAACAGCGGCACCAGACAGCGAAATGTCGAGCACGACGCATTGGTAGTTGCGTCCATCGGACATGGTGATGCGCGAATAGGGGTTTTCAACCGGCTGACGCTCGTGGCGCCGATCTTCGGGCAGGTCGAGAATTTCTTTGTTGGCCAGATAGGTCAGCTGTGAGGCGAGTTTGTCGCGCTTGTGCTTGGACGCTTTGATCGTCATGGCAAAGCCGCCGCTGATATGGCGGGCAATTGTGCCTTCGACACGGCCGATATGATCGATATAGGCAACCACGCGATCACCGATGTTGCCGGTGACCGGCGAGACGATGCCAGCGCCACCTGGCGACATATCGATCACCTGACAGGGATATTCCTGCCAATTGGGCAGCATGAAGCGTCCAAGCAAGTTCACTTCGACGCGCTGGTAACGGCGGCGGTCGGCAGCTTGTGAAGATGCTATTTCAAGGGCGCTGGGCTGCATTGGCAAATCGCTTGACGGTGATCAGTCGATTTGCACCTTGCAGGCTTTAGGTAAATGCCAGCTAAACGCGGGGCCGCTTGTCGCGTTCTTTTGCCGGTTTATCGATATACCGCCGAAAAGACTTGCGCTGCGCCTTGCTGCGCGGGTCTAGGAGCGGCCGCCTTCGATGATCCGGAAGGCCTGGCGGCGGGCCGTGGCGCGCGATTCTGAGACCGTTGAGTCACGGATTGCAACGCCGAAGTCACCTTCGACCAGATCGCCCAAAGGCCTGTCATCGTTGAGAAAATCGGATTCCATCAGCGCGTCCGCATTGACGGCATGGCGCAGAAACGCCGGCTGTTCGTCCGGCCAAATGAGCCGCATCGCGGTGATCTCATGACGCTCGACCGGGTGAAGGCCAAGCCAATAGTCAGAATCCGATGGCGCAGCGATGCCCAGAATGCGCGGATAGTCTTTGCCGCCATAGCGCAGCGGTAACAGCAGCATTTCAAACGGCGCGCGTTGGCCACGCTGGTTGATCGCGTGATAGCCGACGACAGCGGCCGCGGCGTCTTCGCGGATCGCCAACATCATGGTGTCGAGCGCTTCAAGGTCTTCCTCATTCCAGTATTGGCGGAACGAGCGGCTCTTCAGCTCCCGGCAATAGGCTGCGCAGAGGGAGGAGCCAGCCAGGCGGTAGGAAAACTCGACCCCCGACACGTGCTCCAGGATGAAGACATCGCTGAGCAGGGATTTGATCGCAGCCGGTTCAATGTCACGGCGTTCGGGGGCAGGGCGGTCACCGCGCAGGTCCTGCCAGTATTGATAGAGCCGTTTGCTGCTAACAGATTTCATGACATCTCAACCAATGTTTACCTTTGTGTCTCACTTGGAGACAGGTGGTGGGGGTGTGTTGAGATGCTAATCAGCACGGATTTCCATGAAATGCAGGCGGTTGTGATGATTAACCTTAACAAGGCGTTATCATTGCCCTCGCCTGTGGATTGGGCGACGTTAACGTCCACACACACCTTTGGTTTTGCTTTGAAACCAGCACATCGACGGGCGGATTTTTCCCCAATCGGCGCTCTTCCAGACTCGCGCTGATCAAGGATTTTCCGACAAGGGGATGTGACCAGCCGCTGGCGAAAGCCGGCGGCTTTTTTTTGCCCGGCGGAACTGGCGCAGGCGGTCGCATCGTGAGCGGTACGATCTATATAGACAAAGCGGCTGCGCGCTGAGCGGCGTGGCTGCAACACACCAAGGTTTTTAAAAAAGGCAGGCAGAATGGAGCCGATGAGACAATCAGGACAGGGCGGTGATGATGGCGCGATGCGCCCGGTACCGCCACGTCCGCCGCGCGAGCCGGCTTTCAATGTGCCGCCGCTGCTCTTGGCGCTGGTTGCACTGTTCGCGGCCATTCACGCGCTTGTCTATCACGGGCCGCAGGGGCTCGGTACTGAGCTTTTTCTCAACTTCGCGTTATTTCCCGCCCGCCTGCTGGCGTCGGACGAGGTTCTCAACCAGTTTTTCGTTGGCCCGGGTTGGTTGGGTTATCTGACGTTTGCCACCTACGGCCTGCTGCATGGCAGCTGGATGCATCTGGGTATGAACGCGCTTTGGCTCGTCACGTTCGGCGCTCCGGTCGTGCGCCGCTTGGGCACGCAGCGTTTTTTAATGCTTCTGCTGCTCGGCACGATTGCTGGTGCGGCAACCCATGTGATCGTCCATTGGGGCAGTGCTGCGCCTCTGGTTGGCGCGTCGGCAGGCATTTCAGCGGTCATGGGCGGAGCGGCACGGTTCGTGTTCGATCCGCGTGACCGAGGGATGTTTGCCTCCTTGCGGCATCCAGAACTGATGCGCGATCGGCCAATCCAGTCCCTGCGCGATCTTTGGAGCAATCCGACCGTCCTGATGTTCTGCGGCATGCTGATCGTTTCCAACTTGCTTTTCGGCGCGGTTTCGGTTCCCGGCGTTGAAGGCGGGTCAAGCATTGCCTGGCAGGCGCATCTGGGCGGCTTTGCGCTCGGGTTTTTCGGTTTCCCGCTGTTTGACAAGCGCCCGCGCATCCGCGTCGTTTGAGGGCTGCGACCAGCGCCTGAAACATCGCGACATGGCCCGTGAAGCAGGCGGCCAAAAGCCGGTCTTGCCAATCTGCTCACGCTTGGCGCATGCTCGCTCTTTCAGGGCAGCCTTTCCAAGAAGCTGCCATGTAAAGGATCAACGCCTGCGAAGTTGAGGAGGGTGACGCCATGCAAGTAAGTGCAATATTGGCCGAAAAGGGCCATGAGGTCGCAACAGCCAATCCTGAAACCACCATGATGGCGGTCATGGAGGATCTTTCGGAGAAAAACATCGGCGCCATCATCGTTACCAATGAGCGCCAATCGGTGGTCGGCATCATCTCCGAACGCGATATTGTGCGGGCCTTGGCGCAGCATGGTGCAACGGTCTTCGACCAGCCGGTGGGCAATTACATGACGCAGTCGGTGGTTACCTGCTCAGAGCATGAATCAAGCCATGACCTGATGGGCAAGATGACGGCCGGGCGCTTTCGCCACGTGCCTGTCGTTTCCGATATGCGGCTGGTTGGTGTGATTTCGATCGGCGATATCGTCAAGGCGCGCATTGAAGAGGTGCAACGCGAGGCCGAAGCCCTGCGCGACTACATCGCGTCCAGTTAGGCGACGTAGGCTAATTTTGCGATGAATCTTCGCTGACAGCGACCGGTGGATCATCCTGGTCGGCGGCATCGAGCAACGGCACGCCCATGGTCGTCGCGGCCTGGGCGGTAACGTTTGATTGTTGTTGGGACGTCGTTGCATCTTGAGAAGACGCTTCCTCCGCTCTGACTGGAGCCCCAAAGGTAAACAGGGCGGCAACCAGGCCGCTCAAAAGGGCTGATAGCGCGAGCACTTTGCGAAGTTCATCGATCATGACATCTGATCCGTTGCGGCGGCACGGGGGGTGGCCACCAGATTGCCGATGATCCTAGGAGCAAAGCATTTCTCTGCTGTTAACAGAGCGCTAAAGCAGGCAGCTATTTTGTCGACAGTCGCTCGGTAAGGGCGGCGATGTCGTCCAAGGCGCGTGTTGCTGCCGCGCGTCCAGCGGCAATGGCCTCTTCGGCCTTATGAAAATCGAACATGCCGATGCCCCCGACATGCGGCGCGATGGTCGTGTCCGGCGGGTCGCCGGCCAAACGCATGCGGGTCAAGCGATCCTGAATAATCGTAAATGACTGCATCATCACCGCTGGAATGCCGCGCGGTCCGTCATCATCAACGGCGCCGAACTGGCTGCGCAGGATTTTGCGAAACGGATTGGCAAACCCGGTCACGTCCTTCCAACCGAATGTGGTTTCCTCGGCATTGGTCTGGGTGTCTTGCATGGCGGAATCGCCTTCAAAGTCAGGAAGATCGGGCACGACGCCGCCATGGGGCCTGTTTTCCGGCGACAGGTCCACCGCGATCACCAGCCGCGCGCCATAGGCCCGGCAGACCGAAACCGGCACCGGATTGACCAGCGCGCCATCCACCAAAGCCCGGCCATTGATCTGGATGGGATGGAAAACGCCGGGCAGGGCGTAGGAGGCCTGCATCAGCCGGATCAGATCGCCGCGCCGCAGCCAGATCTCGTGACCGGTCGCCAACTCTGCGGCGATGAACACGGTGCGGATCGGCAGTTCTTCGAGGCGCAGTCCAGCCATATGGGCGGCGAGCCGTGCCTCAAGCTTTTTGCCTGCAATGAGCCCATTGGAAAGCGGCGTCAGGTCAACAAGCGAAAACACGCGGCGCGAAGTGAGCGACAGCGCAAAGGTTTTCAGTTCGGCCAGCTTGCCGGCGCTGAAGGCGCCGCCCGACACAGCGCCGATCGACGTCCCGGCGATGACATCGGGCACGATGCCGTTCTCTGTCAGAACTTCGAGCACGCCGATATGCGCCCACCCACGTGCGGCGCCACCGCCGAGCGCCAGACCAAGTGTCGGGCGTCCGTTCTTTTCGGATCGGACGCTGTTGAGCGTGTCATGGTGGGTGACGGGCATCAGGTGGACCCTATGATCCGCCGTAGAGCGTATCTTTGGAGACAAGCGGCTGTTCGTGCGTGTGCAACACCCAATCGCCCGTTTCGCTTTGCACCACCCGATAAAAGCAGGACGCGAAGCCATTGTGGCAGGCGCTGCCGCGCCCCTCGACGCTAACCTCGACGATCAGCGCGTCCTGGTCACAATCGACATAGAGCGCATGCAGTTTTTGAAGCTCACCGCTCGACTCGCCCTTTTTCCAAAGCGATGCGCGCGAGCGCGACCAATAATGGGCGTAGCCGGACTCCAGCGTCGCCTTGATCGCGTCCGCATTCATATGGGCAACCATCAGAACGCGTTTGGAGGCGTGATCGATCGCGACGGCGGTGACGAGCCCCTTCGCATCGAAACGCGGTGCGAAACGGTCGCCAAGTTCCTGTGTTTGGGTATCGGCAGACGGTGGCGGGAATGACATCATGGAGCACGGCAGGATTGAAAAAGGGCAGCGTGACCGGTTGGCCGCGCCGCCCCAGCAACCCTATCCGCGCACGAGCGTCAAGAAGCGCACCTGCTCGTCGGCTTCTTCAAAGACGCCGGTGAAGCGCGTCGTGATGGTCGATGAGCCGGCTTTGCGAATGCCGCGCATCGACATGCACATATGTTCGCCTTCAACCATCACAGCGACGCCGCGCGGGCCGAGATACTCTTCGATCGCCATGGAAATCTGTGCCGTCATCGCTTCCTGGGTCTGCAAGCGGCGCGCATAGGCGTCGACCAGACGGGCAAGCTTGGACAGCCCCACGACGCCGGCGCGCGGGTAATAAGCGATATGCGCCTTGCCGACGAAGGGCACCATGTGGTGCTCGCAGTGCGAATGGAACGGAATGTCTTTCAGCAGGACGATGTCCTGATAACCCTCGACTTCCTCGAACACACGGTCGAGAATCTCTTCAATATCAGCATCATAGCCGGAGAACAGCTCGCCATAGGCCTTGGCGACGCGCTTGGGCGTTTCGATCAATCCCTCACGGGTCGGATCGTCGCCCGCCCAGGCGATCAGTGTGCGAACGGCGTCTTCGGCCTCTTCGCGTGAGGGGCGCTCTGGGGCCGGGCGTGCCTCGGACGTTTTCAGGCTGTCGAGGATCGCGTCCATGATATTCTCCGGGTGGGATTGGTCTTTTTTGGTCATTGCACCGGAACGTACGACATTGACAGGAGTATGGACCAACCGGTCCAGCGTCATCGGCTGGCGGTTGTGCCACGGTGCTGACACTATGCCGCCTCAACGCCCGATTGCATATGGAGCAGATCGGCCTACATTCCAGAGGCATCACAATAACGTTAGGTGGCGGCCTTGGCCGAACGCAACCATGCTTGACGATCTTTACAGCGCACGACTGCTTTCGCTCTCTGCCAGTATACCGCATTTGGGCCGACTTGAAGCGCCGCAAGGCAGCGCGACACGTCATGCGCGGTTGTGCGGCTCTGTGGTCATTGCCGATGTTGTCCTGGATGCCGACGGCCTGGTCCGTGATTTTGCACACGACGTCAAAGCCTGCGCCCTGGGGCAGGCCTCTGCGGCGGTCTTGGGGCAGGGGGTGATGGGCGCCTCGTTGGATGAAGTTACCAAAGCTCGCGACGGACTTCGATCTCTGCTGGCCGGCGAGGATGTGACGTTCAGCGAGCGTTTTACCGATCTGTCGATTTTTGAGGCCGTTCGCGACTACAAAGCGCGCCACGCCTCTGTGATGCTTGCCTTTGAAGCGACGGCAGAGGCGATGGAGCAGGCTCGGGCAGAGGTTCCCGCAAGCCAGGTCGAACCGGTCTCGTGAAGACCGTGCTTCGAGCCTTCATTCGCTTCTACCAGCTAACGCTATCCTCGATTTTTGGGCGCACCTGCCGTCACATCCCCTCCTGTTCAACCTACACCGATGAGGCCATTGCCCTGCACGGCGCATGGCCTGGCGTTTGGATGGGGGCCGCGCGCATCTGGCGATGCAGGCCGCTCGGATCAAGCGGACTGGATCCCGTGCCGGAACGCTTGAACCCACAGGCGCGCTGGTATACGCCGTGGCGCTATGGGCACTGGACCGGTGCTCATATTCCCAAGGATCACCGGCTGCCGGACTAACCCGCAGCGTGACCTGAAATTTTTCGCGCTTACCTGCACTCGTAGGCAGGAGTTGAGCCAAAGGAGCGAGACAATGCCCTCTTTTACCATGCCTGATGGATCGCTGCGCGCGCTGGAGGACGGCGCGACGGGCGCCGATCTGGCCGCATCCATTTCCAAATCTCTGTCCAAAAAGGCCGTTGCCGTCGCCGTCGATGGCGACGTTGCTGACCTTTCCGATGAGCTGCCCGATGGGGCCAAGGTCGAGATCGTGACACGCGATGATCCGCGCGCGACCGAGCTGATCCGCCACGACGCTGCCCACGTTATGGCCGAGGCTGTGCAAGAGCTTTGGCCGGGGACGCAGGTCACCATCGGTCCGGTGATTGAGAACGGATTCTTCTACGATTTCTATCGCGAGGAGCCGTTCACCACCGAGGATCTGCCGGTCATCGAGAAGAAGATGCGCGAGATTATCGCGCGCAACAAACCCTTCACCAAAGAGGTTTGGAGCCGCGACAAGACCGCTGGGGTTTTCAAGGACAAGGGCGAGGATTTCAAAGTCGAACTGCTTGACGCCATTCCCGATGGCGAAGACGTCAAAATCTATTTCCAGGGCGATTGGTTCGATCTTTGCCGCGGCCCGCACATGGCGACCACCGGGCAAATCGGCAATGCTTTCAAGCTGATGAAGGTGGCCGGTGCCTATTGGCGTGGTGACAGCGACAATCAGATGTTGACCCGCATCTACGGCACGGCATGGCAGGACGAGAAGGGCC
>JBKAGN010000023.1:0-48734 GCA_046290415.1 Hyphomicrobiales bacterium | reverse complement strand
CTCGGAGAAGTAGATGCGGCCCCAAAGTTCGCTTTGCGGCACACCCGTCAGCACCGCCCACCCAAACAGCCCAAAGATTGCCGCATCCGGTAGCAGCGCGCCGATAACCAGCGCCGCGTTGCGCTTGGGAGCATTGGGTTTGGCAAAAAGGGCGGCGGCGACGAGCAGGTGGGTTTGGGTGTTCACTGCGCGTCGCTGCCGCCAGGGTCGCTAGAGGTTTTCAGCCAGGAACATCTGCAAGCCGGACCACGAGGCCTGGTCGGCCTCCAGCAGATAGTCGCTGGAATTGAACACCGTGAACGAGTGTCGCGCACCGCCGAAAACGCCTGCGGCGTGTTCTACGCCTGCCGCCTCAAGTTCACTCAGTGTCTGGGCGAGATCGGCAAGGCCGGAAACGGGGTCAGCGCTGCCATGGTAGAACTGGATCGGCGCCATCACGGAGGCCCAATCCTGGCCCTCCGGGGTACCGAGACCGGCATGGAAGGCGACGAACCCATCAACGTCCGCACCGGCGCGGGCGGCCTCGAGGACTGCGGCACCTCCAAAGCAATAGCCGATCATCACCATGTCTTCGCTGGCGCCTGGGATATTGGCCGCCTCATCGACCGCGCCAAGCAGGCGTTCGCGGAAGGTTTCACGGTCGGCATACATAGCGCCGGACGCCGCGCGATATTCCTCAAACCCTTGCGGGTTCACATCGGTGGAATACACGTCGATGGCAAAGGCGGTGTAGCCGAGGGCGGCCAGCATGTCGGCGCGGCGCATCTCATAATCGGTGAGCCCGTCCCAATCGTGAACGATCAGCACCGTGCCTTTGGGTTCGTCGAGCGCGGTGTTGGTGGCGACATAGCCTTCAAAGGTGGTGTCACCGATGGTGTAAAGATGTGTTTCGCCGACGATTTCGGCGGACACGGGCGCTGCAAGCAGAGCGGTTGAAACAAGCAGGGCTGGGACGAGAAATAAGCGCATGGGAGCCTCCAAGGCGATGGGTCGAACCTCTGAAGCTACCTAGCGTCGGCCACCATGATGACCAGTGTGTGACACACCCGTGTGTGCGACCGCGTTTAGGTATTGAACTTGAAGAGCAGCACATCGCCATCCTGGACGACATACTCCTTGCCTTCATCGCGCGCCTTACCGGCCTCTTTGGCCGCCGTTTCACCCTTCAGCGCGACATAATCCTCGTAGGCGATGGTTTGCGCACGGATGAACCCGCGTTCGAAATCGGTGTGGATCACGCCGGCGGCCTGCGGCGCCTTGGTGCCGGTCGTAATGGTCCAGGCGCGCGTTTCTTTCGGCCCGGCTGTGAAATAGGTGACGAGGCCCAGCAACGCGTAACCCTCGCGGATCAGGCGGTCGAGGCCGGCTTCTTCCAGGCCCAGCGTTTCAAGAAACTCGGCCTGTTCGTCCAGAGGCAGCACCGCCACTTCGGCTTCAATCGCTGCTGAGATCACGACGCTGCGGGCACCGGTTTCCTTAGCGTACGCCTCGACCTTGGCGGAATAGTCATTGCCTTCGCCCGCAGCTTCTTCCTCAACGTTGCAGACATAGAGGATCGGCTTGGAAGTCAGAAGGTTGAGCATCTGAAACGCTTTTTCCTCCTCCGCCGAACGCTCCACCAAACGGGCCGGCTTGCCGTTTTGAAGCATCTCCAGGGCCTGCTCCATGATCGGGAGGATCGTCAGCGCTTCCTTGTCTTTGCCGGAGGCTTTCTTGCGCGTGGCAACGACGCGTTTTTCCAGGCTCTCCAGGTCGGCGAGCATCAACTCGGTTTCGATGGTCTCGATGTCGGCGAGTGGCGCGATCTTTCCGTCGACATGGGTGATGTCTTCATCTTCAAAGCAGCGCACCACATGCACGATGGCATCGACCTCGCGGATGTTGGCCAGGAACTGGTTGCCCAAACCTTCGCCGGATGCCGCGCCGCGTACCAGGCCGGCAATGTCGACAAAGGTGATGCGCGTTGGAATGATTTCCTTCGACTGGGCAATGGCGGCGATCTCATCCAGGCGCGGATCGGGCACGGCCACATCGCCGGTGTTTGGCTCGATGGTGCAAAATGGATAGTTGGCCGCCTGGGCGGCTGCCGTCTTAGTCAGCGCGTTGAAAAGCGTCGATTTGCCAACATTGGGCAGGCCGACAATGCCGCATTTGAAACCCATCGGGCTCTCTCTTTCTTATGGCGTTAGGCGTTTACTTGGGTTGCCCTTCACGCAAACGCTTTAGGTGTCTTTGGTGCCGAACAGCTTTTTCAGCATGTCGGCCATCGGTCCCTTGGTTGGAACCTTCGGTGTTTTGGTTTGCCGTGCCTGACGGATATGAGATTGGCCTTTGGCGGAGGACGTCGGCGTTGAAGCCTTTTTGTCGGCCTTCTTTTCAGCTTTGGTGGGTTTCTCAACCCTCCATTGTGCCGTCGCCTCATTGAGCCGTGCATTTAGCTCGCTGTCTTTGCCGTCGAGCGCTAGGTCGATCGAACGCGCCAGTTCCTCGCAGAGCGCGTCCACCCAGGGTTCGTCGGCTTTGGGGAAGTCTTTCAAGACATAGCCTGAGACCAGATCCTTGTGGCCGGGATGTCCAATACCGAGACGGATCCGGCGATAGTCTTTGCCCAGATGCGCATCCAGGCTCTTCAAACCATTGTGTCCGCCATGGCCGCCGCCAACTTTGATGCGCGTGCGTCCAGGCTCCAGGTCGAGCTCATCATGGATCGCCGTCACATCGCTGGCGTCCAGCTTGTAGAAGCGGGCGATTTCGCCAGCCGCCTGACCGGACAGGTTCATGAAGGTGGTCGGCTTGGCGAGCAGCACTTTGTGGGCGCCATTTGGCCCCTCTATGCGGCCTTCGCTAACCTGCGCAGAGAAACGCGAACGCCACGGCGAAAAGCCGTGGCGCGCATGGATGGCATCAACGGCCATGAAGCCGATATTGTGCCGATTTTGGGCGTACTGGCCGCCTGGATTGCCAAGGCCGACAAGCAGATGCATGGCTCGCCTCGTTCAGGTGGTCCGGGTCAAAGACTGGTCTTCCAAAGCCCAGCGTTCCAAAGCCTAGTCTTCCAATCCCTAGTCTTCGGCTTCTTCCTGGCCAACGGTCGGCACTTCGGCCGGTGCTTCTGCGGCATCCTCGTCCGCTTCGTCGTCTTCGCTCTTCAGCGCAGCCGGCGAGGCGATCGTGGCGATCACGAAGTCACGATCGGTGATCGTTGGTTCGGCGCCATCAGGCAGGTTGATCGCAGAGATGCCAAGCGTATCGCCAAGCTCGGCAGTGGCGAGGTCGAGTTCCAAGAACTCAGGGATCGCGTTGGCCGGGCAGTTCAGCTCCACTTCGTGGCGAACAACGTTCAACACGCCACCGGCTTTCAGGCCAGGGCTGGTTTCCTCATTGAGGAAGTGCACTGGAATGTTGACCGTCAGCGTCGAGCCTTTGGCCACGCGCAAGAAATCAACATGCATGGGGAAGTCACGCACGGGATCGAGCTCGTAATCCTTGGCGATCACCTGATGCTTTTCACCGTCAACGTCGATCGTGCCGACCGTGGTCATAAAACCACCGCCATGGATCAACAGGTTCACTTCCTTGTAGGGAAGGGCAAGGGGGATCGGGTCTTTCTTATCGCCGTAGATCACGGCGGGCAGCATGGCCTCGCGTCGCAGAGCACGGGCAGCTCCCTTGCCGACCCGTTCGCGCCGCGTGCCAGCCAGTTCATAGCTCTCACGCATGGCATTTCTCCAATGAAACAATAAAAAACGCCGGACAATCCGGCGGTTTCCGCCGCGCGTGCCTCCAGGGGGGTCTGGCGCGGACGCCGGTCTATAACGCCGTTTGGTGTGCGATGCAAATGCTGTTGCGCCCGACATCGCCAGTGTCATTGCGCTGTCATAGAGCCTCGCTTAGGACGAGGTATGACGACCGGCTACTCCGACGCGACTGACGACCCTACGCAAGCAAGTTTGGGTGATGTAACGACTGCCTTCGCGCGTATTGGCCTGCTGTCGTTCGGCGGTCCGGCGGCGCAGATCGCCCTCATGCACAAGGTGGTGGTGGATGAGAAGAAGTGGTTGCCGGAAGACCGGTTTCTGCACGCACTCAATTATTGCATGCTGTTGCCCGGTCCCGAGGCGATGCAGCTTGCCACCTATATCGGTTGGCTCTTGCAAGGCGTGCGCGGTGGGCTGATTGCTGGCCTGCTCTTCATCTTGCCCGGCTTCATTGTTCTTCTGGGATTGGCGACCCTTTATGTGACGTTGGGCGATGTGCCCGCCGTTGAGGGGATTTTGTTCGGCTTGCAAGCGGCGGTGCTCGCCATTGTGTTGCAGGCACTGGTGCGGTTGTCGCAGAAAACGCTGACCTCGTCCTTGGCCGCCGCTCTTGCGTTGGCGGCCTTCACAGCTCTCTATGTGTTTGATTTGCCTTTTCCATTGGTCATCGCCGTTGCCGCTTTGATTGGCGTTGCCGTTTGGGGGCGCGGCGAAGGCTCGGCTGTTGCGGTGCCCTTTGCTGCCAACAGCGCGCGCAATGCTTCCTCGTTTCGTGCCGCTGCTGTCTGTGTGGTCCTTTGGCTGGGTCCGCTCGCCTTACTGGTCGTGGGGCTTGGGTTGCAGTCGCTTTGGACGCAGCAGGCCTTATTCTTCTCCTGGACGGCGATCATCACATTTGGCGGTGCCTACGCGGTGCTTGCCTACATCACACAGGTCGTGGTGCAGGATTTCGCGTGGCTTTCCACCGCCGACATGGTGACGGGATTGGGGTTGGCTGAATCAACGCCAGGGCCATTGATCCTGGTGCTGGTCTTCGTCGGCTATGTTGCGGCGGCGCAGGCCGGGCTCGATCTTGATCCGGTGGTTGCGGGGCTGCTCGGCGGCGCGTTGACGCTCTGGTTTACGTTCCTGCCGTGCTTTGTCTGGATCTTCCTTGGCGCCCCCTTTGTTGAGCGCACGCGGGAAATCGTCTGGCTGAAAAACGCCTTGCGCGGCGTGACATCGGCGGTGGTCGGCGTGATCGCCTCGCTTGCCGTCTGGTTTGCGATCCAGGTTCTGTTCGATGTGGTCGGAGAGGCGCGCCTCGGCCCGGCGAGCCTGCCAGCGCCCATGCTCTCCAGCATCAACGTTCCCGCCTTGGCGATCGCTGTGCTCGCGGGCGTTCTGTTGATCGGCCTGAAGCGCGGGCTGTTCACGACGCTGGGCCTATGCGCCGCGCTGGGTGTCGCGCTGAAGCTGTTTGGTTAGCAGAGTTTCTTCAGCGCTTCTTGCATGCGTGGCTTGAAGCTCTGCGTGCCATAGCGCGCGGAAAAAGTCTCCAACCCTTCGCGCAATCCTCGCATGCGTTCTGTTTGGCCAACGCCGTCCATCAGTTGCAGGACCATGGGATAAAAATGGGGGCCACGGCATAACAGGAAAAAATGGATGGCTGCGGTTTCTTTGTCGGGCACGACCAGGTCGCCAGCGTTTTCGCCACGCGTGATCAGGGCCGCAACTTGGGCACTCATCACCTTAGGCCCACTTTCAAAGAAGGCCTTACCGATCTCCGGAAATCGGGCGCTTTCGGCAATGCAAATCCGGAAAATGCCCTGCGCCAACGGCGTAGATGTGAAGGCGCTAACGGCCTTGCCGCTGGCAATAAGCGCGTTTTCGGTCAGCAAACCCTCTGTCTTGCGGGCAAGAGCCGTTGTTTGTTACTGGCAAAGCCTGATGACGACAGCGCGAAATAGGCCCTTCTTGTCGTTGAAGTGGTGGTAAAGCGTCGTCTTGGCCACACCAGACAAGCGCACAATGTCGTCAATGCTGGCCCCTGCGTACCCATGGGTAAGAAACGTTTGTTGCGCGGCGTCTAAAAGCGCTTCTGATTTGCCATAAACTTCCGTCATGAGCACAGACCAAGCGGTTCAGCCTGCACGGCAATCGGAAAGGGATGCAACGCGATGAAATCTTTCATGATTATGATCGGCCTCTCCATGCTGCTTTCAGTTTGGCACGCAAGGGAAGTGTCTGCCAATTTTTGGGATTGGGACGATCGCGAGTACCACATCGATACTGAGGTTATCGCGGCAAATCCGCAGACCGGTGAACTGTTTCTGGCCAACCGCATGATTCTGGACCGGCGCATCGAGCAATTCGTCTTCGTTCATCCGGTGGGCGTGGGCGACCGGGTCCGCCTGGTTTTTGACGATACGAACTATTTGAGGCGCGTCTATCGTTTGCCTTAGGAACGTTTAGGCAAACAGGCTGGACACCGATTTTTCCAAGGCGGTGCGCATGATGGCCTCGCCGAGCAGGCTTGCCACCGTGACGACACGGATGTTGTGAGCGTTTTTCACCGCTTCGGTGGTCTCGATGGTGTCGGTGATCACGAGCTCTTTGAGGTTGGAACCGGCGATCCGCGTTACGGCGCCGCCCGAGAGCACGCCGTGGGTGATGTAGGCTGACACCTCTTTGGCGCCCATGCCGAGCAGCGCGTCGGCTGCATTGCACAGTGTGCCACCGGAATCGATGATGTCATCGACCAACAGGCATGACATGCCTTCCACTTCGCCGATCACATTCATCACTTCGGATTCGCCTGGACGGTCGCGGCGCTTGTCGACGATGGCCAGCGGCGCGTCCACGCGCTTGGCGATGGCGCGGGCGCGCACAACGCCGCCAACATCCGGTGAGACCACCGCCAGCGGCCCATTGGCCGTATAATGGTCCATGATGTCTTTGGAGATGACCGGTTCGGCAAATAGGTTGTCTGTCGGGATATCGAAGAAGCCCTGGATTTGCCCGGCGTGCAGATCAATGGTCAGCACGCGGTCGGTGCCCGCCTGGGTGATCATGTTGGCAACCAATTTGGCGGAGATCGGCGTGCGACCTGCGGTGCGACGATCCTGGCGAGCGTAACCAAAATAGGGAATCACCGTGGTGATGCGCTTGGCGGAGGATCGGCGCAGCGCATCGACCAGAATCAGCATCTCCATCAGATTGTCGTTGGCCGGAAAGCTTGTGGACTGGAGAACGAACACGTCCTCGCCGCGTACATTTTCCTGGATTTCGACGAAAATTTCCTTGTCGGCAAAGCGCCGGACGTCCGCTTTGCAGAGCGGCACATCAAGATAGCCCGCAATGGCGTTGGCCAGCGCGAGGTTGGAGTTTCCGGCGACAAGCTTCATGTGGGCGGTCCTGAACGGGGTAGGTCGCGCGTGTGTTAGCGAAAGGGTACCCGCGAGTCCATGCACCGCTTTGGGCGTAGGTGAGCGATTTGTTGATGGGCGCGAGAGGTGGCCTTGGTCAGGCCGGGTTTTGCTGCAGCCACTGCATCATGCGACCGGCGACGTCATCGGCGATCAGCTGGACGGTATTGGGATCAACCAAAGCCCAGCCGTCCGGCCCTGAACGTGGGATAGAGCGGGCACCCGACACCCTGTGACGCAGCGTTCCACGCGCGTCGAAGATATCGAAGACATAGATGACCGAGGTGACCTGATCGGCCGGAATTGCGCTGACTTGCGAGCGCACCACGAATTGCGCGGTTTCATCGCCAAAAAAGGCCAGCTGCATGCCGCGCCGATAGGTGGCGTCATCGATGGCGTCGAATAGCTGCGTCGCCTGCGGCTCTGGCGCCGTGGTGATTGGTGCCAGCGACACGCGCGGCCACTGCGGTGTTGCCGGCGCCAGCGCTGGTGCCACCGATTGTGGTTGGAGCCCTGCTCGGACCGCGTCCTGGAGCGTCTCTGTGGAGGACCCGTCGGCGGCGCCAAGGGTTTGGGCGCGTTGGCCGGCAAAGGGATCGCTGCCTGGAACCGGATTGGGGTCGATGCGCGAGAAATCCTGCAGTGTCGTCTGGGTGCCCGGTGCCGGCGACAGGGTGCCAGGCTGTAACGTGCCCGGTTGGATCGTCGTTGGCTGAGCCGTCTGGACCGGTTGAGCGCCAGGGGTTCCCAGTGGTTGCGCCGTCACGGTGCCGGGCAGGGGCGCAGTTTGGACCTGCGATACCGGCTGTGGCGTTATCGGGCTCACCCGCTCTAACGATCCCGGGCCTTCCGGCGATGCGCACGCGCCCAGAAACAACAAGGCGGCAACAATGGCGACGCGATTCAACAAGGGCGTACTCGACTCAACGTAGGGGAAGGTCTGCGACAGACGGGCTTTATCGCGGCTTACCCCTATCACGTCTAGGGTTAAGCGTTTTCTTCTGTTCGTTGCCGGTGTGTCAGCATGATGGCGCTGGCCAGGCGACCATAGTCCGGCTCACCCAAATGCGTCGCGCGGCGGTAGCTGAAGAAGAGGTCCGGTTCGCTATAGGTGCAGCGACCCAAATTGTTGGCGGCGATGCCGGCGCGCGCGAGCCGCTCCATGGTGTAGGCGGGCAGATCGAACATAAAATGATCGTCGCGCTTGGACGGGGCAAAGAAGCGGTTGTTTTGTGGGTCGTCCTGAAGGAACCGTGCCCGATAGTCCGCGCCGACTTCATAGGCTCTGGCGCTGATCGATGGGCCCAAGGCGGCTTTGATGTTAGCCCGGTTGGCGCCTTCGGCCTCCATTTGCGCGATCGTTGCCTCGATGATGCCGGTCATCGCGCCCTTCCATCCGGCATGGGCCGCCCCTATGACGCCGGCTTGCTCATCGGCAAAAAGAACCGGCCCACAATCAGCGGCCTGGGCGCAGATGACCAGTCCAGGCGTTGCCGTCACGATGCCATCGGCGCGCGGTGCGGCGTTCGACTGCCAGGGCACGGCGGTACGAATGCAAGTGGCGCTGTGATGCTGATAGACGGTGAGGAACGCATCACCGCCCATATAGGCCAGGATGCGGGCGCGGTTCACCTTCACATGCGGAACATTGTCACGCGATCCAAGGCCGGTGTTGAGGCTGTTGTAGAGCCCCATGGAGACGCCGCCCTGGCGGGTGAAAAAACCATGGCGGACGCCTTCCATTGCGCCAAGCGTTGGGTCGAGAAGCGGCTTCAGCGCATCGCTCATGCAAATTCCTTCAAGGTGGTGATCGGCTCAAGGCCGGGTAGGGGAATGGCGGCGCTGGCAAATCCCATCACTTTGAACAGCTTGCCCATTGCCGCGTCGCCAGCCAGCCGCTCTACCGCCAGACTGATGGCATCTTGGGTGGCTGGGTCGCTGCCAGCGCCCAGTTGACCAGCGCGCTCCAAGAGCCCGAGCGCCAGGAGGAAGGCGCCTTGTTGAGCCACGCCGAGGTTGGTCACGTCGTTTTTCTGGGCGATTTGCGCAAGGTGCTCAAAGTCCACATGGGTGGTGAGGTCGGTCTCTCCAGGATCGGCGAGCGGATCGGTCGTTTTGTGGCGACGAACCGCTTGCAAGGTGTCGCCGGTTCCCGATTCCAGCGCGCCATAGTCAATGATAAGGCCGGCGCCGCCATGAATGCGCGCATGGCTTGCCAATTGCTGCATCACCGCGTCTTGCGCCGGGCTATGCTCGACTATGGTGCCTGGAGGTCCATCGGCGATCGCTTTCGGCGCCGGCAGAGGCGTTGGATCGACGCCGAAGACAAGATCACCGTTCCCATCGAGGCCAATCTTGCGGGCGTTCCAGCCTTTCTGCGTGCGCACCCATTGGTTGGCTGGCAGTGCATCGAAAAACTCGTTGGCCACCCAGAGCGTTGGCACATTCGGTAGAGACTCCAGGCTGTCAAGGTGGGTCGGCGTGACACCGAGGGTGGTAAGCGTCTTGATCTGCGCGATGCGTAGCGCGGGGCTCGTCTCAACCAGATGAACGTCGAGGGCGTCGCATAACGCTGGTTCTAGACCGACGATGCGCAGGATGTCGGTCATCAGCGTGCCACGACCGGGGCCAAGTTCGACCAAGGCACACGGCGTGGGGCGTCCCAGCTGGCGCCAGGCCTCGACAAGCCATGCGCCGATCAACTCACCGAAGAGCTGACTGATTTCAGGCGCAGTGGTGAAATCGCCCTCGCGCCCAAGCGGGTCGCCCTTAACGTAGTAGCCGTGCTCAGGGTGGCCAAGGCAAAGCTGCATATACCGGCTGACAGTGATCGGCCCGGACGTTTCGATCTCGGTGCGGATGAGATCTTTCACCTGGGTCATGCGGCAGCGCTGGCGGGCGTTTTGCGCGATAGCGCGATGAGAACCAGGCCGGCGAGGATCATGGGCAAGGACAAAAGTTGACCCATCGTGATTAGACCGCCGATCAAGCCAATCCCAGCGTCGAATGCACGGACATATTCGGCCAGGAACCGAGCGATGCCATAGCCTGCGGTGAAGATTCCGCCGACAAGACCTGGGCGTTTCAAGCCGCCTAGACGGATGGCGATCGCGCAGACCAAGAACAGCACCACGCCCTCGCCGAAAGACTGGTAGAGCTGGCTTGGATGGCGCGGTAGATCATCGGCCATCGGAAACACCATGCCCCAAGGCAGGTCCGTCGGACGGCCCCACAGTTCGCCGTTGATGAAGTTGGCAAGGCGGCCAAAAAACAGGCCGATGGGTGCTGCTGCGCCAATGATATCGAACAGGGAGAGGGCGCTTGCTTGGCGTTTGCGGGCGAACAGGATCATGGCTCCGATGACGCCCAAGAGCCCGCCATGGAAGCTCATCCCGCCGTTCCAGACCTGCAGGATCGTGATCGGGTCAGCCAGAAACCGGGCTGGCTCGTAGAAGACAACATAGCCGAGCCGACCGCCGATAATGACGCCGAGCGTTGCCCAGGTGAGGAAATCGTCAATGTCCTCCGGCTCGTATGGCGCGCCGTCCTGCGGCCAGAGCTGCGGACGCTGGACAAGGCGCCGGACATACCACCAACCGCCGATGAGACCGGCGATATAAGCAAGCGCATACCATCGAATCGCAAATGGGCCGATCTCGATCAGCACCGGATCGATGACCGGAAAGGCAAGCGCGGGCAGGGTCGTCAGGGTAATCATAGGGGCAGCGTTGTTCGTCCGGTTCCATCATCGGATGGCTCATTTTGCCTCTCTCTTGCATGAACGCGAGGGCTGAACCATATGTTTCGCAGCGCTGGTGGCGCGACGTTGCAAAAAAGGATCACACCAACATGACCCAATCGAACAGCCGTTTGTTTGACGATCTTGGCCGCTTGATGACGGATGCTGCAGGTCTGGCCGATGGTGTGCGCCGCGAGGTGGAAACCGTTGCCCGCTCGCAGATGGAGCGGATGGTCGCCACGATGGATCTGGCCCGCGAAGAAGACATCGATGTTTTGCGCGACATGATCGCCAAGCAGCGTGAGGCCAACGAAGCATTGGAAGCGCGCGTGGCTGCCCTGGAAGCCCAAATTGCGACTCTGTCAGGCGGGAAACCTGCTGACGCGTCAACCGATTAGCGGCCATTCGGTCCGGCGATCCGGTCCAGTCATCCACACCACCGACAGAAGTTGTTCACGGAAATTACGGCGCTGCACCGCTCCTCAAAGGCTATTGTGGGGTGCCGGGGGCTTGCTGCTCACCTATAGTTGACGTGTCGAAAGATTCGCTGGCTCCCGAACCAGTTTTGCACGGCTCGGGCAAAGGATAGGCAGTATGTCGCTTGCCGATTTCGAGGCCGACCGCCTCAACCATCCCGTCGATGTTGTCGAACATCTGGCCTCGCTCAATGAGTGGGCGTTCGAGCGTTCGAGCGACCATGAGATCACGATTTCGGTCGAAGGCTCTTGGTCCTCCTACCATGTCTCGTTTTCCTGGATGGAGGATTACGAGGCATTGCATCTGGCATGTGGGTTTGACCTCAAAGTCCCGCCGACCCGGCTAACCGAGATCACCAAGCTACTGGCGCTGGTCAATGAACAGCTTTGGATTGGTCACTTTGATCTTTGGCGTGACCAATCGGCCATCGTTTTTCGCGCAACACTGCTCTTGAGTGGTGGGGCTGACGCCACGCCGCAGCAATGCGCCAGGATGTTGGAATCGGCCGCCGAGGTTTGCGAGCGCTATTATGAAGCGTTCCAATATGTCGTCTGGGCCGGCAAAAGCGCGCAGGATGCCCTGTCCGACGCGTTGTTTGAGACGGCCGGCGAAGCGTAACCGTCATGTCCGGCTTTGACAGCATCGTGGTGATCGGCGCCGGCAAGATGGGTGGCGCCCTTGTTGATGGTTGGCTTAGCCAGGGCGTTGATCCGACGACCATCCGCCTTGTTGATCCGGCGCTTGAAACCGATGATCGAGGCTGGCCTGCCAAGGGCGTGGCCTGTTTCGGCTCGGTCGGTGCGCTTGATGTCGCCCACCCAGCGCTGGTGCTGCTAGCGATCAAGCCGCAAATGATGCCCAAAGTGCTGCCTGGTTTGGCAGGTCTGGATCATGATGGGCTGACGGTTCTTTCCATTGCGGCGGGAACAACGCTCGCAACGCT
Organism: Hyphomicrobiales bacterium; assembly: GCA_046290415.1. Lineage (GTDB taxonomy): Bacteria > Pseudomonadota > Alphaproteobacteria > Rhizobiales > MH13 > MH13. The sequence goes on along the minus strand of JBKAGN010000023.1, from coordinate 36,410 downwards.
GCAAGACGCCTTCCCTAACGCTGTTGCAATTCGTTCCATGCCGAACACACCTGCGGCTGTCGGCGCGGGGATCACGGCTGTTTATGGGCCAGGTGCCAGCCGGACCGTGCAGGAGGGTGTGACCGCGCTTCTCGAAGCGGTCGGCAAGGTTGTTTGGGTGGGCAATGAGCGAGCAATGGATGCGGTGACGGCAGTCTCTGGCTCCGGCCCGGCCTATGTCTTCCACATGGTCGAAGCATTGGCAGAGGCTGGTGAGGCACTTGGCCTGCCAGCCGAAACAGCGATGGCGTTGGCCCGGCAAACGATTGCAGGGTCTGGTCAACTGCTAGCCAGATCAGAGGAAAGCGCCGCGCAACTGCGCATCAATGTGACATCGCCTGGCGGTACCACCGCCGCAGGCTTGAGTGTTTTGCGCGACAGCGGACGACTTGCCAACCTGATGCGCGAGACAACCCAGGCGGCGTTTGACAGATCGGTGGCGCTTGCGGCATCCAAAAGCGACGAGACGCCGTAAATTCTGCGGTAGTCGCAGGAGAGAGCATGCTCAACACAACCGAGTCCAAAGCCGTTGTCGACGCCTTCATGATGATGCTGGCGACAACGTCATTTTCCGACATCAGGCTGCGCGATGTGGCGGAGAAAGCCGATGTGCCGCTGGCCAAGCTGGCGATGACCTTTGCCTCGCGCCTTGATCTGTTTGAAGCGTTTGCCGCGCAGATCGATGAAAAAGTGTTGGCTGGTGATGATCCCGATATGGCAGAAGAGCCGGCCCGCGAACGGTTGTTTGATGTTTTCATGCGCCGCTTCGATGCACTTCTGCTGCACAAGCCGGCGCTCATTCAGCTGGAGCGTGATCTCAAACGCGACCCGGCATTAGCCATGTCCTTTGCGCGTATCGCCTCGCAGTCCATGACGCGGATGGCGGCCAGCGCCGACATCGATGTCGATGGTGCCCGTGGCACGCTGGTGCGCGCTGGCCTGCTGCAGGTTTATGGGCGGGTGATGCGCGTGTTCCTGCAAGAAAGCGACGAAGGCCAGGCGCGTACTATGGCCGAACTCGACAAGGCATTGCGTCAGGCCGAACGGCGCATTGGCGATTTGGATGGCATGATGACCATGCTGCGCGGCGAGGGTGGTATGAGTGGCGGGCCGCTCTGCCGTTGGCGCGAACGGATGCGCCGACGCGGCGGGAACGATGACGCGGAACCCAAACCGGAAGCCGCCTAGACGCCATGACAGACACCATTAGTTTCGATGATTTTCTCAAAGTCGATGTGCGCGTTGGCACGATCGTGGAGGCTGAGCCGTTTCCCGAGGCGCGCAAGCCGGCGTTCAAGCTGAAGATTGATTTTGGCGATGCGATTGGCGTGAAAAAAAGCTCCGCCCAGATCACCAAACACTACACACCTGAAGGTCTGGTCGGCCAACAGGTGATGGCGGTGGTGAACTTCCCGCCGCGCCAAATCGGCCCCATGATGTCGGAGGTATTGACGCTCGGCGTTCCTGATGGGGACGGTGAGGTCGTGCTGCTGCAGCCGACGGACAGCGTGCCGAATGGCGGTCGTCTCTACTAGGCTGGGATCGTGATCGTCGCCTGAAGGCCGCCCAGCGGACTCTCGCCAAGCGTGATGTCGCCGCCATGGGCGCGGGCGATATCGCGCGCGATCGCCAGGCCGAGGCCGGTGCCGCTTTCATCCAGATTGCGCGCCTCATCAAGCCGGAAGAACGGGCGGAACACGTCCTCGCGTTTGTCGCGCGGGATACCTGGCCCATCATCATCGACGGTGACGATCAACTCATCGGCGGTGCGCTCGCCGCGCAGTGTGACATTGTCCGCATGGCGCTGGGCATTGGTGAGGAGATTGGTCACCAACCGCTTGAAGGCGAGCGGTTTGACCGAAGCCGTCGGCGCGCCTTCGAAAACTGCCTCGACAGTTTGGTCGGTGGTGCTTGCGGTTTGGGCGATCTCTGCAAGCAGCTCTTCGACATTGCAGGGCGAGCTGACCTCGCCATCATCGCCGCGCGCGAAGGCCAGATAGCCTTCCAGCATCGCCTGCATTTCATCGACATCGCGGCCCATTTCTTGGGCGGCTTTTTCGTCGCCCAGCAGCGCCAGTTCCAGTTTGAAACGGGTCAGGATCGTGCGCAGATCGTGGCTGACGCCTGACAGCATTGCCGTGCGTTGATCGACATGGCGTTCGATGCGCTCGCGCATGCGCCAAAACGCGATGGTGGCACGGCGGATCTCGCGCGCACCGCGCAAATTCATTTCCTCATCGACCTCCTGGCCGCGACCAAAGCGATCAGCCGCGTCGGCAAGGCGCAGAACCGGGCGGATTTGATTGCGCAGAAAGAGGACGGCCACGATCAACAGAACCAGTGATGCGCCGGTCATCCAGACCAGGAAAATGTGGGAGTTGGAGGCATAGGCCTGATTACGGCGGGCAAAGACCCGCAAAACCTGGCCATCATCAAGTTTGACTCGCACCTCAACGAGGTTGGAGCGCCCTACAGTGTCGATCCAAAAGGGGCGTTGAATGCGCCGCGAAATCTCTTGGCTCAGCGTTCGGTCGAGAAGGTCGAAGAATGGCTTGGGCAAAGCGGTTGGCAGGGCGGTATCGGGCAGGAAAGCAACGTTGAGGTCGAGGGCATCACGGGCGATCCGGATAACCTCGGTCTGGTCGGCCTCGTTCTCGGGAAATGTCTCGACCATCTCGATGACGGCGGCGATGTCGCGGGTGACCGCTTGTGACAGCCGCTCTGTCACCAACTCCCAGTGGCGCTCCATGAAGACGAAAGCAACGACCGACTGCAGGATCACCACCGGGGTGATGATGATCAGCAGCGATCGGGCGTAAAGCCCCTGGGGCAGGATCGGCTTGGCGACTTGGCCGAGCTTGCGTAATCCCCAGCGCAAACCACGAAACACGGAGCTCACCGGAGCGATGATGGTTCCGAAAGCGCTGCGCTTGGTGTCTGGTGCTTCATCTTGTGTGCGCTCACCCGAAGGCTCCGCGCTGCGTGTGCCGCTCCACCAGTGGCCCGATATCCGGCGCCACAGGCCGCTCAACCCTTGGCGGGGGCGACCGTCTGCATCGGCAAGGCCAATGGCGTCAGAAGTGGTTTCTTGCCAGTCGGCCATTGGCGGGCGGCGATCCTTATCGGCGGTGCGGTGGTGCTAGTCGCTGACCAGACGATACCCCACGCCGCGCACGGTTTGAAGATGGGCCGGGGCAGCTGGGTTTTCTTCGATCTTCCGGCGCAAGCGTGTCATCTGAACATCGATGGCACGGTCGGTTTTGTTGGGATCATCGCCGAGCAGGTCAAGACGCGAGACCGTCGCATTCGGGCGCGCCGCCAGCATGGCCAGTATCTCGCGCTCACGCTCGGTGAGCCGAACAATCTCACCATCCTTGGTGAGCTCTCGCTTGGAAAGCGCGAACCGGAAGCAGCCGAAGTCCACCGCATCGGCGCTGCCGCTGCGCGTTTGCTGGCTGGCGCGCAGGATGTTGTCGATGCGCAAGAGCAGCTCGCGCGGCTCAAACGGCTTTCCAAGATAATCATTGGCGCCGGTTTCAAGCCCGGCAATGCGATCGCCGGCGTCGCCGCGTGCGGTCAACATGATCACCGGTATGGCCGATGTTTTGCGCAGCTCGGCGAGGTAGTCCAAGCCGCTTTCGCCCGGCATCATGACATCAAGCACCATCAGGTCGAACGACAGGCCGGAGGCTGCGCGCCGTGCGTCCGAGGCTGATTTGCTGACCGTGACGCGGTAGCCATTGTCGCCGAGATAGCGTTTCAAGAGATCGCCGATGCGCGCGTCATCATCAACGATCAGAATGTGAGCGGCTGTGTCAGCGGGAATCGACAGCGTGGCGGCGGCAGACGGCATTGCGGACATCCTTGTTCGGCGTCCCAGGTCCTGCGGTCTAGCCGCGATCGCCCGGTTTGCCAGCGGTGTTCAAGCTTTCCAGAGGCGTCACCGGATCATTCATCAGTGCGCGCAGAAAGTCGCGCACATGGCCCCGGCCGCCCGCTGGGAGCGCCTGCAATGCGCCTTCGATCCGTGACGATTGTATGGCAATCAGTTTTTCAGCCAGCGCCGCGCCTTTTTCGGTCGTGTAGAGCAGGCGCTGTCGACGGTCGTCCGGTCCGGTTTCCTGGGTGATGTAACCGGTCTCGATGAGGTTCTTTAGCACCCGGGCCAAGCTCTGCTTGGTGATCTGCAAAATCTCCAACAAGACCGCGACGGTCATGCCTGGATTGCGGTGGACAAAGTGCAAGACACGGTGATGGGCCCGGCCAAAGCCGAGTTCGGCCAGAATCGTATCCGGTTCGCCGACAAAGTCCCGGTAGGCAAAGAAAAGATGCTCAATGATCGCCAGTGTTTCGGGATCATTGTCCTGATCGCGATGCGGTTCGGGTTGGAAAGATATGTCAGCCATGTTGACATATTTCGGCAAGGTTGTTACACCGCCGCCTCTGTTGGCGAAAGAAAAGGTCCTCGTGATGCGTTGGCGTTTTCATTTCTTGCTTTCAGTGCCGCATCGTTAGGCAATGGCTTTTGACCGAAAGGAATCGGCGCGCCTGCCCAACGATCAAAGAATGGATCGGGCTTTTCAAGTAAGCAGGGAAGCCCGAGCCAAGTGCTTAACACAAAACGTTTTTCATTTGGGAGTGAAGACCATGGCCGGTGTGCCCTTCGATCAGTTGTCCGGACTTATCTGGATGAACGGCGAGTTTGTCGAATGGGATGACGCAAAGATTCACGTCCTCACCCATGGCCTGCACTATGGCTCGGCGGTGTTTGAAGGCCAGCGCGCGTATGGCGGTGTGGTGTTTGAACAGACGGCGCACCATGAACGGCTGCACAAATCGGCCGAAATTCTCGACATGGTCATGCCTTACAGCGTCGAGGAACTGAACACGGCCTGCGAAGAGGTGATCAAGCGCAACGGTTTTGTTGATGCGTATGTGCGCCCGATCGCCTGGCGCGGCTCGGAGATGATGGGTGTTTCGGCGCAGGCCAACCGCATCAATGTCGCGATCGCCGCCTGGGAATGGCCGAGCTATTTCGCGCCGGAAGAAAAAATGAAGGGCATTCGCCTGGATATCGCCAAATACCGCCGCCCGGATCCGCGCACTGCGCCGTCACACGCCAAGGCTGCGGGTCTCTACATGATCTGCACATTGTCCAAGCATGCCGCCGAGGCGAAGGGCTATGCAGATGCGTTGATGTACGATTGGGAAGGCTATGTGGCCGAGGCGACCGGCGCGAACGTGTTTTTCGTCCAGGATGGCGTCCTGCACACGCCGTTGGCCGACCGGTTCTTGGATGGCATCACGCGTCGCACGGTGATGAAGCTGGCGCAGGCGCGGGGCATTGAGATCGTCGAGCGCCGCATTCTGCCGCATGAACTGGCCTCGTTCAGCGAGTGCTTTGTGACGGGTACCGCTGCGGAAGTGACGCCTGTGTCGGAGATCGGCCCGTTCACCTTCACGCCGGGTGCGATCTGTCAGGCAATGATGGCCGACTATGCGCAGGTCGTTCAGCCGAAGGCCGCCAAGGCTGCTGCCTAAGCGGTTCTGTTACCAACGATCGGCATCGGCATCGTCCGATGCCTTGGCTTCCACCCAGCGTGCCTCTTCATCGGGGCTTGCTGGGTGTTCTTTTTTCCAGAAAGGCGCCTTGGTTTTTAGAAAGTCCATCAGGAAGTCGGCAGCTTCAAAGGCAGCGCGGCGATGGGATGAGGCCGTCACGACCAGCACAATGGGGTCGCCGGGTTTCAGCTTGCCATAGCGATGAATGATGGTGATGCCGTGCAGCGGCCAACGCTCGCTTGCCTGTTCGGCGATCGCTGTCAGCTGGCCTTCGGCCATGCCCGGAAAGTGCTCCAGTTCCAATGCCGCAAGCTTACCACCCTCGTCGCGGCAATAGCCGGTGAAACTGGTCACGGCGCCGATGGCAGGGTTGCCGTTGTGCAGGGCGGCGATCTCGGCGCCGGCGTCGAACGGTTCGGCTTGAACCTTGATTTTCATGGAGGCTAGCCTCCGGTCATGGGCGGAAAGAAGGCTGCTTCCTGCGCATCGCCAAGCGCGGCATCGTCATCGACGAGCGTTTTATCGAGCGCAACGCGGATAATGGCCGGGTTTTCGAAGGCGTAGGCATAGCCCTCGTCGATACCGGCCAACCAGGTTTTCAGCGCACCGGCGGTTGTCACCTCAGCGGGGATTTCGCGGGTTTCGCTTTCTGTTCCGATGCGTTCACGCACCCAAGCAAAATAGAGCAGTTTCATCACGTTATGCCTGATCGGCAGCGACGAGGTGGCCAATCCCGGCGCGCACATAATCATAACCGGTCCAGACCGTCAGCAACGCCGCAGCCCACAAGAGCACGATGCCGATTTGCGTCATACCAGGGATCAATGCGTCCCCGGCGGGCCCGGTCACCAGCACAGCCAGCGCCACCATCTGCACCGCCGTCTTCCACTTGGCGAGGTTGGACACCGGCACCGAAAGGTTCATCTGGCCGAGATATTCGCGCAGGCCCGACACCAAAATTTCTCGGCTCAGAATGATAATCGCCGGGATGAGGGCCAAGCCGGTGGTTGTGCCGTTGGCGGCCAGCATGATCAGCACTGCGCCGACAAGCAGCTTGTCGGCAATCGGGTCGAGCATCTTGCCAAGGCTTGATTGCTGCGACCAGGCTCGCGCCAGATAGCCGTCGAGATAGTCGGTGATGGCGGCCATGATAAAGATCACCAGCGCTGTCCAGAGCCAGAGCGGCTGCGAGGAATAAAGGCAGGCGACGATTGCGGGGATGGCCGCAATCCGCCCGTAGGTCAAAAGGTTCGGCACGGAATAGACGGAGCTTTGGGCCGAGGCCATGAAACGTCTCACGCTGGCGTTTGGGTTGCTTGGTTTCACCACGCTGGCGGTGGCGACGTCAATCAAGCAGCGCGCCGTGGATATGTCACCCGCTTTCGCGGAAATGATCGTAGATCGTCCGTGCCAGCGCCTGACTGATGCCAGGCACCTGTTCCAGATCGCTCAAGGCGGCGCGTTTGATGCCCTTTACAGAGCCAAAGGCGTTCAACAATGCGCGTTTGCGCGTTGGTCCAATGCCACCGACCTCGTCGAGTGGATTTTCGCGCATTTGCGCCGATCTCTTGGCCCGGTGCGTGCCGATGGCGAACCTATGGGCCTCATCACGGAGCCGCTGGATGAAATAGAGCACCGGGTCACGCGGCTGCAACATGAAGGGCTCGCCCTCCATCGGGTGCAGCGTTTCACGGCCGGCATCGCGGTCCGGGCCTTTGGATACGCCGATCATTTGCACCCGATCGGTGATGCCCAGATCGTCCAGAACGGCCTTGGAGGCCGACATCTGGCCTTTGCCGCCATCGATGATCACCAGGTCCGGCCAGGCCGGAAAGGCCTCTGGATCAGCGGGTTCTGCGTCGCCATTTTCCTTCACCAGCCGGGAAAAACGGCGTGTCAAAACCTCGCGCATCATGCCGAAATCATCACCGGGCGTGAGGGTGGAATCCTTGATGTTGAACTTGCGGTACTGGTTTTTCACAAACCCGTCCGGCCCAGCCACGATCATGCCGCCGACGGCATTGGTGCCCATGATGTGGGAGTTATCGTAGACTTCGATCCGGCGTGGCGTGGCGTCGAGGTTCAATGCTTCGGCCAGCCCTTCCAGCAGTTTGGTTTGGCTGGCGCTGTCGGCAAGTTTACGGGCCAAGGCTTCACGCGCATTGGTCGTCGCGTGGGCCACCAGATCACGTTTTTCGCCGCGCTGGGGTTTGCTGATCTCGATTCTGCGCGCCGCGTGCTGACTAAAGGCGTCGGCCATCAGATCAGCTTCAGGCAGCGCGTGCGAGGTCAGGATCAACTTAGGGATCGGCTTGTTGTCGTAAAACTGCGAGAGGAAGCTTTGCAGCACCTCTTCAGGCTCCACCGTCTTGTCGGCCTTGGGGAAGTAGGCGTGATTGCCCCAGTTCTGGCCAGTGCGGAAGAAGAACACCTGCACGCAGAATTGGCCACCTTCGGTATGCAGAGCAAAGACGTCGGCCTCTTCGACATTGCGTGGGTTGATGCCCTGATGGCTCTGAATCTGGCTGAGCGCCGATATCCGGTCGCGATAGACGGCGGCGCGCTCGAAATCCAAATCGTCGGATGCCCGCTCCATCTGCTTGGCCAGATCCGCCTTCACCTGCTTGGATTTGCCGGACAGAAACGCCTTCGCATCGTCCACCAGCCCATTGTAGTCCTCAAGGCTGATCTCGCCGGTGCAAGGCGCTGAGCAACGTTTGATTTGATAGAGCAGGCAGGGCCGGGTTCGGCTTTCATAAACACTGTCGGAGCAGGTGCGGATCAAGAAAGCCTTTTGCAGCGCGTTGATTGTCCGTCCCACAGCACCGGCGGAGGCGAAAGGCCCGAAATAGCTGCCCTGGCTGTTGCGGGCGCCCCGGTGTTTGACCAGTTGGGCTGCCTCATGCTGCTCAGCCATCAGGATGTAGGGAAAGCTTTTGTCGTCGCGCAGCAGCACGTTGAAGCGCGGGCGCAGTCGCTTGATCAAATTGGCTTCGAGAAGCAGCGCTTCGGTTTCGGTGCGCGTGGAAACGAACTCCATCGCCGCCGTCTGCGTGATCATGCGGACAATGCGATTGGAAAGGCCGGTTGGGCGGGTGTAGCTGGTCACCCTGGCTTTGAGTTTGGCGGCCTTGCCGACATAAAGCACATCGCCCTTGTCGTTGAGCATACGGTAGACGCCGGGCGTGTTCGGCAGCTTTTTGACAAAGGCGGCGATCACATCGAAACCGGACTCCGTGCGCTCGGCTTTGTCTGAGCTCGCCTTGTTGGCAACCTCTTGGCCAACCCAGACTTCACTGGCTAGCTGGCCGGGGCCGGTCGCATCGCGCAGCTTGGGTTCTGCCAGTTTGGAATCGCTTTGGTCCATAGGTTCCATAGTGTCGGGAAATCGCGGCCGAAGCCAGATCGGCTGCCGCCGGCGCGACCTGCCTCTCCTGCCAGATGGGGCAGCAGGCTTACTACTCGTTGATGCCCGCGACATCGGGCGTTTCCCAGGCCAGATGCTGGCCGCCGTCAAGGGCAATCATCTGGCCGGTTACCGCCTTCATGCGCCAGAGATAGGTAATGGTTTGCGCAAAGGCATCAAGATCGGGGCTGCGCTTCAAGGGAACGCCAGCCACCTGTTTTTTGAAGTCGTCGTCTTCCTGGCGGTCATTGGACAGCGTCGGTCCGGGGCCAATCGCGTTGACGCGCACGCGGCCTTTGGTCGCCTCCGCAAACGCCTGTGCCAATGTCTGCGTGAGGCCCCATAGGGCGACTTTTGAGGCCGTGTACGAGACAAAGTTTGGTGTGAGTTTCCAAACGCGCTGGTCGATGATGTTGACGATCAGGCCATCGGAAGTGTGCGGGAGCTGTTTCACAAACTGGTCCGCCAACAAGGCGGGTGCGGTCGCGTGAACGCCGAAATGGGCTTTGAAAAGATCCGGCCCAAGATCGCCAACCGCATCGGATTCAAACATTGAAGCGTTGTTGACCAAGCAGCCAAGCGGCGCGCCAAGGGCATCTGACGCCTTGCCAATCAGGCCAGCAACATCGTCATCCTTCAGCAGGTCAGCCTGCACAGCTGCTGCTGTGCCACCGGCTTCTTTGATGTTGGCGACAGCCTGATGGGCCGCGTCTTCTGAGCTTCGATAGTGGATGCAAACCGGTGTGCCAGCGGCGGCCAGTTGACTTGCCATTGCTTTGCCAATGCGATTGGCCGCACCGGTGATCAGTGTTGGGGGTAGGTCGGTAGGAGCGGAGGGCATGGCGGGCCTTTTGAACGAAAACTTAGCCGCCGATAGCCTTCGCAATCAGCAGGCCAAGATAGATGGCGTAGAACGCCAAAAAGGCGAGGCCGATCTTTCGCCCGATGGTCATTTTCATCAGAACCAGGGGCAGCAAGAGCGCTGAACTTGCCAGCATCACCCAAATGTCGAACTGCAAGATCTGCTCGGCGATGGGCACCGTCGTGATGCTGGCCGTGGCGCCCAAAATGAACAGAATGTTGAAGACGTTGGAGCCGATCACGTTGCCGACGCCGACATCGGCCTGGCCTTTGAGCGCGGCAACGACCGTGGTCACAAGTTCCGGCAGCGAAGTGCCAATGGCAATGATGGTAAGGCCGATGATGACTTCCGGCACGCCGAGCGAGCGGGCGATGGAGGAGGCGGAATCCACGGTTGCGTCGGCTGCAAGCGGCAGACCGACAATACCGATCGCAAAAAACAGCAGCGCGAGCCAAAGGGAATGCGGCACGCCTTCGACACCGTCGATCGTTTCGAGCTCGCTGACATCGCCAGAGGCCCCGGCCTTGCGCGCCGACATGTAAGAGCCAACCAGAAACACGGCCAGAAGCGCCAGGAAGACAAGGCCGTGCCAGAAGACGAGTTGGCCGGAAAATGCGAACACGGCGAACAGCAGGGATGCGCCCATCATGAAAACGGTCGAGCGCTTTAGCCCGGTCTGGTCGCACGGGGTCGCGGCAATCAGGGCTGGCACGCCCAGCACCAGCAAAACGTTGGCGATGTTGGAGCCGACAATGTTGCCGACGGCGATGTCGGCAGCGCCATCGAAAGCAGCTTGGATCGACACCATGAGTTCCGGGGCGCTGGTGCCGAGCGCAACGATGGTCAGGCCGATGATCAAGGGCGGGATGCCGAACCGCTCGGCCAATCCAACCGCTCCACGCACCAAGGCGTCGCCCGCAATGACAAGCCCGGCAAGGCCGAGAGCCAAGATCAAATAATCAAGCAATGAGGGCGGTCCGAGCGATCGAGCAAAGTTACAAGGTGATGCCGCACTGGGCAGTGAAGGAACCCTGCATGTGTGCTGTGCATCGGCAAATGACAAGGGCGCCCGGCGCGGTTAAGCCTTCATAGTGCAAGCTTTTTTGCCCGAAATCACACACTAGGAAGTCGGCGCGGTGGCATCGTAGGCTGGCACCGTCGCCCGGAAGGCTTCCAGCCAGGCAACCAGCGCGGGGTAGTTGCGCCGCCAGGCGCCCTCGAAGCGAAGATCGAGGTAGCCGAGCGCGCAAGCCAGAGCGATCGTGCCCGCCGTTGGCGCGCCCGTGGTTTGCGGTGGTTTGGCTTCCAAATGACTTAGGGCCGCGGCAACGCGTTCGCTCTGGCGTTCCACCCAACTGTGGCTGCGTTCATGTTCTTCACGGTAGCGCTTCTCATAGACCTGCAGGACGGCGGCATCCATGATGCCGTCTGCCAGCGCTTCAAGCTTCATGGCTGCAATGCGTTGATCGGGATCGGCGGGGTAAAGTTTGTTCCCGCCAGCCATTTGATCCAGATAGGCAACGATCACGCGGCTATCGTAGAGCGTTTCGCCGTTTTTGAGGATGAGCGTTGGAATTTTGCCGAGCGGGTTTTGCTGCCGCAACGGGTCAAGCGGATCAGCCGTGTTCGCCGGTTGCGTTTCGATCTGGCCTTCCAAGCCGAGCACAATCGCGGCAATCGAGCATTTGCGGACAAAGGGTGAGGCGGCGGCACTGCGTAAAATAGCCAAGACAATTCCTCTAAAACTTAACCAAATGCATTGAACAGGTCTTCAAACTTCGCTGCTAAACCCATAGCGTCAAGTGGAAAGAGGTAGCTGGAAGGCTGCTCAACAAAGAAAGTGGTGATTGGGTGTTTCGCACTCTGCTCCTTGTTGGTTTTGCTTTTGCCTGGGGTTCTCCCCAGTTCGAAGACCTGCGTCCGGAGCCGCTTGACGTGCCACTTGTGAATTTCCACCATGATGTGCGCGCGGTCGCGCTGGATGCGGCCTATGCGGTGCAAAGCGTCGAAGCGGTGCGTGATTTGCGGTTCATGGACGAGTATTTCGATCTCGTGATCGAGCGTCTCAACGGCTAAGTCGCGGGTTTTGCGACAGCTTCAGAAATCAATGGGCAGTCAGCAATGGCTGCCTTTTTTTGGTTTTGAGGTTCTCTCAAGTGACATGTCGATTGACAGGGCGATGGTGCCGATGGATGGCCTCGTCGAGGCCCGCGGGGTCACCGGCGCTTTTGAGATGAGCGGGTTGGTACCCTATTTCCTGACGGCATGTTCGAAGAGGCGTCGTAGCGAGCGCACCAAGACAAACATCCCCGCCGGTAAACCAAAAATGTGGAACATCAACCCGGGTAAGGCCAGTTGGAGGGCCGCCGGTTCGATGTTGGCCGCCATCACAAAGATCGGCATCGCAATCGTCAAGATGATGATGCCGTTGGAGGTGCTGGCGATCAGCGTGTCCAGCTTGTTCGATGCGCATTCCCAGAAAATGCCGGCCCCATCGATCGGCCCGCAGGTTTCTACGCCTTGCAAGGGGTGGCCATCGATCAAGAAAAAGGTGGCGATCCCCCAGGCCAGCCAAAAAGACAGGCCGATACCGACCACAAACAGCTTGAATTTGCGGTCAGGCAGCGGGCGTCGCAGCGCTTTCGGATCGAACTCGACCATGTTGGGGGTATCTCACAGCTGGGGTAACCATCACCTTAAGCGTGTTGTTCAAATGGGTTTGGTTGCAAAATAAGCTGGCTAAAAGACTGTTTACCGCCGGTATCAACGCGCTGCGATGGGCAAATCGGCCTGTTGGCAGCCATTGCGATCCACTTGGGCGCAGGCGCGCGGTGCTAGATCGGTGTCGAGGCAGATGCGCACTTCGGCGAAGCGACCGCCGGGGCAGCTGACGGCAATGGCATCGCGTGACAGGCGAGGGTTGGCTCCCTGAAAGGCAGATTCGATCGCGTCGGCATCGAGCCGGGCAGGCGTTGTGCCGTCGAACAGGGACGGCACGGTGATGCGTTCGCTGGCTTGGCGGGTGCGGTCGGCATAAGTTTGCTGGTCCAAGCCGGTACAGGTGCCATGCTTATCCCACTGATGTTCGATCAGCCCGCGGTCCGGCATGATGTCGAGCAGCGTGTCGGCAATGCCGGTTGGCATGCTGTCGCCGTGGGGTGACTGGCAGAACGATGGCCAGCCGTCCTCGAACTGTGGCCAAAGGCCATGGGTGATGAAACCATGATCGGCGCCGGACGCACATTGTAGCTGAGAGCGCTGACCGGCCTCGGTGGCGCAATAGGCCGGCGACCAGGAAAGCGCCAGCACATAGAAATCGAACGGTTGGTCGGCGCTTTCAGGCGGCTCGTCGGCTTGCCAACCGGTGGCGACGGCAATGGCGATCGCCAGCGCGATAATGCCCCACTGGATAAACCGGCGGTTCAACGGATTAGCGTATCACCAAATGCGTAAGGCGCTACAATCTCCGCCATGGACATTCCAGAGATCGCGGCCAGCCATGCAGCTTTCCACGCCATAGGAAACACCGACAAAGCTCGCGCGGCTCTCAACCAGATAATAGACCGAGCGGGTGTGGCCGGTCGCAAGATGGGCGCGGGCCTGGCACCAGCGGCGTTCACGCGCACCCAGATAGGCCGGCGTGACATAACGGGTCTGGCGGACGTGATCGAACTGCACGACGTGGACCAGCTCCTGATAGGGCCGCTGGCCGTGATAGCGTTCTTTCTCCGCCACCTGCGAGAGCACGGCGCGGGCGTCGCAGGCCGGAATGTCGCCGTGGCTGGAAACGCGGTGCTGGCCGTAGTCGGCGGCCAGAACGGCCGTGGAGGGCAGAGCCATCAAGGTTGCAAAAGCCAGGGCGAGGGCGCGGATCATCGGGGAATCTCCAAATCGGTTTGGCCGACCATGCCACAGGCGTGTGACGTTTTGGAAGTGGTGTTGCGCTTGGCCAGCCACCGTGGCAGGCAGGCGCCATGACCAATCCATCTTCTGATCAAGCCAAAATCCCGACGCTGGAAATCTCTGTGATGCCGGTGACGGCGTTCCAGCAAAACTGTTCGCTTCTCATCTGCACCCAAACCCGCAAGGCGGCGCTGGTCGATCCGGGCGGCGAGGCGGAGAAGCTGATCGCGGTCGTGGACGAGGCCGACGCCACGCTGGAGCAGGTGCTTCTGACGCACGGCCATATCGACCATTTTGGCGGCGCGGCGGACGTGGCAGCGCATTTTTCGGTGCCGATTGTCGGGCCGCACCGGGCCGATGAGCAACTGATCCAAGGCGTGGCGACGCAGGCGGCGATGTTCGGCACGCCTGGGGTCAAGGTGCCCAGCATCGACCGCTGGCTCGAAGGCGGCGACACGGTGAGCGTCGGCGATCTGACCTTTGATGTGCTGTTCACGCCGGGCCACGCGCCGGGGCATGTCATCTTCGTCAACCACGCCCACAAATTCATCGTCATGGGCGATGTGCTGTTTCAGGGGTCGATCGGGCGCACCGATCTGCCCGGCTCCGACCATGGAACGCTGATGAAGAGCATCTTCCAGACGGTGCTGCCGCTGGGCGATGACTATCAGTTTCTGCCCGGCCACGGGCCGGGGAGCACGCTTGGGGCCGAGCGGCAGACGAACCCGTTCCTCACGGAGGGGTTCGCGGGCTGATCTCTCCACATCGTCATGGCCGGGCTTGACCCGGCCATCCATCCTCGGTGCCCACCATGCGCACAAGCGGATCGCAGTAGAGCTGGATCACCGGGTCAAGCCCGGTGATGACGGGTGGCGAGGCTCAGTCCTCCAGTACGAAGGTCACCTTCAGGCCGACGCGGTATTCGACGATCTTGCCGTCACGCACGGTCGCCTTTTGGTCCTTCACCCAGACAGCTTCGACATTGTTCAGCGTCTTGGCCGCACGGGCGACGCCCTGCTGGACGGCATCTTCGAAGCTGACGGTGGAAGATGCGATGATTTCAGTGACGCGGGCTACGCTCATGGGTCTTCTCCCTTTTGGTTATGGGAGGAGCGTGGCGGGCAAAGGCGGGCGCGTCAACATCTGCGTCGCCCTCTGCACGAGCGTCAACCCTGTGCGTGTCACAGGGATCCATTCCGAGGGATGTTCCGGCACCATTGCCGTTGCCATAGATTGTGTCGGAGTGGATCCCGGCTCAACCGCGCAGCGGTCGGCCGGGATGAGGGCCTAGGAGCAGCGACAACAGGGGCGCGGAAAACGGCATTCTTGGTCGCTCTGTTCCTTCGGACCAACCGTGTTTCTTTCACCCACGCAGCACAAACCACTTCGTTGCGCCGATGGCGCAGCGAAGTGTGTTCTATTTTGGCTCTGTTCCTACCGAACAACCGCCATCTCTTTTGGCTCTGGGCCTGCGGCCCAACCGCAGGGGAACCGAAGCGGGGCGCGGAAAGCGCCGATCGCTGTAGTCTAAGCACATGACGCTTGCCGCGCCCCGCTTGCAGGTGCTGCTCACTATGCGCCGGTGGGATCGCCACCGATCACAGACGCCTGCCGCCTTCAGGTGTCGGTCATGTGGCTGGGAGAGTCTGCCCAGCCATCACCTATTCCGCCGCTATTGCCTGACCGGCCCCCGCGACTCCCGAATTCGCCTGATGGCAGTACTGACGACGCCGCATCCCCGGATTCTAGTCGGTTCGACGGACGCTGCGCTGTTCGGAGCTTTCGCTCCCGCATAAGGCGCTGAGCCCGAAGGGGTGTGACAAAGAGCGTTGGCGTTGCCGATCGAAGAATCGACCCGTTCCGTTGCTCTTAGCCCACCGGGCACAACCTGCCCTCCGCCCCACATGGTTTCACGGGTGCACACGCTGTTCCGCGGGCGAAGGCGAGGCAAGTGTGGCGCAAGCGCAAGGGGCGGGGACAAGATGGGCCGCTATCCCCTCTTTATTGCCGTAAGGGCGTTGACGGGCGCGGCAAAGCCAGCCTTCCTACGCACCCAACGTGGCCAAGCAGAACACCAAGGGGAGAGACCATGGCTGGCAAGTTCGAAGTCTACACCGACAAGAAGGGCGAAACGCGGTTCCGTCTGAAAGCTGGAAACGGCCAGACCATTCTGGCGAGCGAAGGCTACAAGAAGAAAGCCAGCTGCATGAACGGCATCGAGTCGGTGCGCAAGAACTCGGCCTCTGAGGCCCGCTTCGAGAAGAAAAAATCGAAGAACGGCAAGTGGATGTTCAACCTGAAAGCCACCAACGGCCAGGTGATCGGCACGTCGGAAATGTATGAGAGCGAAGCCAGTTGCGACAACGGCATTGCCTCGGTGGGCAAGAACGCGCCGGACGCGAAGGTGGACGACCAGACCGGCTAAGCCGGGATCGGGGTAGACGCTATTGAGGCCACCCCCATTTCATCCCTTGCCGAACCGCCACGCGTTTGGGTTCGGGCTTGGATCACTTCATAGTAGAATTTCTTCGATCCCGGACGCCTCAGGCGATCCGGGATTTTTGTTGTCTTTTGGTGGTTCATGATCGCGGTCGTGTTCCGCTGGAGCATTTGTGCAATTGTTGTTGAAATAAAAAGAGTCTCGTGCACCTAAGAGTGCGGACTTGAGTGGGGGCTGTCCGCAAACCTCAGCTGGCAAAGGCTTTGCCAATTAATTCTACTGTTTTCTCAATTTGTCTTGCTCTTAATTATTCTACACTGTTTATTCTAGTTAAAGGATTCGAGTCCGTTCTATATGAGCAAACCAAAGTTTTTCAGAGACCCAGTTCACCTTCAGATACGTTTTGAAGATATCGATCTCGGTGGATTATGTCCCAGCGAAAATCCTAACGCGGCGCTCAGCTGGTCAGTTCGGAAAGTAATCGATACCCCCGCATTTCAGCGTTTGCGGCACATTCGCCAAAATGGATTGGCTAATCTGGTTTTTCACGGAGCAGAGCATTCACGCTTTTCTCACAGCATGGGTGTTCTCCACCTTGCCAGGAGAATGTATGAGAAGCTCTGCGCAAACAGCTCTAGAAGTTACGAGGATGAATGGGCGCTTCAGGTTGCAGTTGCCGCGCTGGTTCATGATACGGGGCATGGGCCGTTTTCTCATGCAATTGAGGATGTTCTGAAGGGCATCGATAAGAAGTTTAAGCATGAGACTATGACGCTGCGTTTTATTGAAGAACCTGATTCATCGATTCATCAGGTTTTGGTGGGCGTAGACGGATCGCTGCCTGGCAAGATTTCTGCTTTTTTCGATTTGAAGCGAAGGGATAATGACCACTTTGCGTACAAGATAGTCTCAAGTCAGATGGACGCAGATCGCCTTGATTACGTGCAAAGGGACGCGCTTTTTTCTGGAATTCGGGGGCACGGGTTCGATATTGAACGATTATTGGACCTGATTTTTGTCATTGATGGGAAGAATATCGGCGTTCATCGCAGTGCAATCGAAGCTCTTGAGGGTTACCTGACGTCATTGGATCAAATGTGGCGTGCCGTTTACTATCATCAAGGGAACCGCGCTGCATCGGTTATGTTGAATGCGTTATTGCGTCGCGCAACTGAACTTCATTTAGACGGGGACATTAGCGTTTTTCCGGACGTTCGTGGACGCAAACACCCGTTGGCATCATTGTTAGAGAATGGCGATCAAATTTCGCTGGAGGATTATCTGAGGCTCACTGACGCAACGGTATGGATGTTGATGGACGAATGGGTCGAACACGGTGACTTTGCGCTGAGTATGCTTGCACAGAGAATTCTAAATCGGGATCTACTGAAATCGATCCCGATACAAAGCGGTAAGGTCAAGGCCGCCATGGAGTTGAGCAAGCGGGCGGAAGAAGCGACAAAGGAGCTTTTCAAAGAATGTGAGAATGCAGAGCGATATTTTTATGCGTTTGATGAGCCGTCCAGAACTTCCTACAAGTCGTACGACTGGAAAGCCGATGCGCCTGACAATTCGATTTGGTTGACCGATGGTGCGGGTAATGATCAACCGATTGAAGATTATGATGAGAGTGGAATCATTACCGCGTTGAAAGATGCTCGTCAGTTTGATCGGATTTTTGTCGATGGGCGAGTAAGAGCACAATTAGTGGAAAATTAACTCGTTCATGATATGTTCCAATGTGAGTCGGTCTGAAGATAGAGGTGTGGGATTGTGGTCATGAGAAATATGATTGGGCTCCTAGCTCTGTTGGATGCGGCGGAAGGCTCGCTTGAGACCCGAATCCGGCTTCAGAAATTAGCCTATCTCTTGGCCGCAGCTGGCAGTTCGCAATTCGATCTATCGGACTTTGAGTACCATCACTACGGTCCGTATAGTCGCTCTTTGTCGGACGCTCTCCGGTCAGCTGTTTCATCTGAACTTATACAGGAAACAGATTTGGCTGATCCGGATTTAAAGTACTCAAAGTACTCTTACAGCCTGACCGATGGAGGTAGGTCCATTGCTGAACTTTTTGCTGATATGCCCCAGGATGATATCAATCTTGTAAAGTCACTTAAGAACACAGATTGGCGCGCGCTAGAGCTGGCTGCTACAATTCATTATCTTGAGAAGAACTCTGCAATGTCCAGGGATCAGGCATTGATCAGGGCGGTCGAGCTTAAGCCAAAAACCATGCACGCCAAATCTGATGCAATTGGTATACTCGATGGAATTTCTCTGTGTTGATAATTGATATCAATGCTTGGCTTGAAGATTTTTACTGCTGAGTACCGCTGCTTTTTGCTTGGCAACTATAAGCGCTGAAGCAATCCTTGGCCTGCATCTTCGCGGCCAGGGTATCACCGGCCACCAACAGGTCTGTCTCGCGCAGGCGTTATGCTTCTCGCCCTTGGCCATCCTTATGCCGCATTTGGGTTGGACCTGCGCCGCTCCGCTATTGAGCGCGTCATCTGATTTGGGCAGCGTACCCAAGGGCAGATGACATCCCCCCATACAGCGAACGCTTCCACGCAAGCCTCGCGCGCAGACGATTAAGGTTCCCCCCTCATGAATAAGTCTATCCTCGCGGCCCTTCTGGGCCTGTTCTCTGTTGTCGGTCTGGCCGCAACAAGTTTCGCCAACAACACCGTGACGGTCGCCAGCTGGTATCAGTGCTGCCACACCACCGCCAACGGTGAAGCTTTCAATCCCGATGGCCTGACGGCTGCGCACAAGACGCTGCCTTTCGGCACCCAGGTGCGTGTCACCAACCTTGCCAACAACCGCACCGTCACCGTGCGCATCAATGATCGCGGGCCGTTCGTGCATGGTCGCGGTCTTGATCTCAGCCGCGGTGCCGCGCGCGCCATCGGCTGCATTTCCTCGGGCACCTGCCGCGTTTCGATGAACGTGTTGTAGGGCCTGATTGCCCCCATTCTGTGAGCCGTCATCCCTGTGCTTGTCACAGGGATCCATTTCATAGCGTTTTCCTACTGCCTGGTTGGTGAGACGTTCACTCCCAGGAATGGATCCCCGCCACAAGGGCGAGGATGACGCTCCGGCGTGTTGGCAGATCTCGGAGCGTCTCTGGCCGGGATGACGCTCAGTCCTGCTCTGTGCCTTCGGCACAACCGTTTAGCGTCTGCGTCTTGAGCGGGCCTTGGCCCCACCACCCTTTTTCTGGCCCTCATACCCACCAGCGCGGTCCTCAACCTGCATCTGCGTGGCCAGGGCATCATCGGCGAGCAGCAGCTCCGTTTCGCGCAGGCGCTTGAGTTCATCGCGCAGGCGGGCGGCCTCCTCGAATTCCAGGTTCGCTGCGGCGTCGCGCATCTTCTTCTCAAGCTCTTCCAGCGTCACCTTCATGTTGCCGCCGACCAGCTTGCCCTCGTCCACCATGCCGGACTTCACATGCACGCGGTCCTTCTCGTACGGGCTGTCGAGAATGTCGGCGATGTCGCGCTTCACGCTTTCCGGCGTGATGCCATGTTCCTCATTGTAGGCGACCTGCTTTTCGCGGCGGCGGTTGGTTTCGGCAATCGCCCGCTCCATCGAGCCGGTCATGCGGTCGGCATAGAGCACGACGCGGCCATCGACGTTGCGCGCGGCCCTACCAATGGTCTGGATCAGCGAGGTTTCGGAGCGCAGGAAGCCCTCCTTGTCGGCATCCAGAATGGCCACCAGCGCGACCTCGGGAATGTCGAGCCCTTCGCGTAGCAGGTTGATGCCCACCAGGACATCAAACGCGCCAAGACGCAGATCGCGAATGATCTCGATCCGCTCCACCGTGTCGATGTCGGAGTGCATGTAGCGCACGCGCACGCCGTTTTCGTGCAGATACTCGGTCAGGTCCTCGGCCATGCGCTTGGTGAGCACGGTGACCAGCGAGCGGTAACCGGACGCCGCCACCTCTTTCAGCTCGCCGAGCAGATCGTCCACCTGGTTGGTCGCCGGGCGAATGTCCACCGGCGGGTCGATCAGCCCGGTGGGGCGGATCACCTGTTCGGCGAACACGCCGCCGGCCTGCTCCAGCTCCCACGCCGCCGGGGTGGCGGAGACCGCGATGGTCTGCGGGCGCATCATATCCCACTCCTCAAAGCGCAGCGGCCGATTGTCCATGCAGGAGGGCAGGCGGAAGCCATATTCGGCGAGCGTTGCCTTGCGGCGGAAGTCACCACGGTACATCGCACCGATCTGCGGGATGGTCTGGTGGGACTCATCGACAAAGATCAGCGCGTTGTCGGGGATGTACTCAAACAGGGTGGGTGGCGGCTCACCGGGTTGGCGCCCTGAGAGGTAGCGCGAATAGTTCTCGATACCGGCGCAGCTGCCGGTGGCCTGAAGCATTTCCAGGTCAAAGTTGCAGCGCTGCTCCAGGCGTTGGGCTTCCAGCAGACGGCCCATGCCGTTGAGCTCCTGCAGGCGCGCTTGCAGCTCCACCTGGATCTTGTTGATCGCCTGGTTGAGCGTCGGGCGCGGCGTCACATGGTGCGAGTTGGCGTAGATCTTCACCTTGTTGAGGTCGCCAGCCTTCTGCCCGGTCAGCGGATCGAACTCCGAAATCGCCTCGATCTCATCGCCGAACATGGAGATGCGCCAGGCACGGTCCTCATAGTGGGCGGGGAAGATCTCCACTGTGTCGCCACGCACCCGGAATGTTCCCCGGGCGAATGCGCCATCATTGCGCTTGAACTGCAGCGCCACCAGATCGGCGAGCAAGTTGCGCTGGTTGATGCGCTCGCCCACCTCCAGCTCAAAGGTCATGGCGGTGTAGGTTTCCACCGAGCCGATACCGTAGATGCACGACACCGAGGCGACGATAATCACATCGTCACGCTCCAGCAGTGAACGCGTGGCCGAGTGGCGCATGCGGTCGATCTGCTCGTTGATGGAGCTTTCCTTCTCGATGAAGGTGTCGGTGCGCGGCACATAAGCCTCGGGCTGGTAGTAGTCGTAGTAGGAGACGAAATACTCCACCGCATTGTCGGGGAAGAAGTTCTTGAACTCGCCGTAAAGCTGCGCCGCGAGCGTCTTGTTGTGCGCCAGAATGACCGCCGGGCGCTGGGTGCGCTGAATGACCTGCGCCATGGTATAGGTCTTGCCCGAACCGGTAACGCCGAGCAGCACTTGCGTCTGGTCCTGGTCCTGGATGCCTTCCACCAGATCGGCGATGGCGGTCGGCTGATCGCCCTTGGGTTCGTACCCGGAGACAAGCTTGAACGGGATTCCACCTTCGGATTTGACCGGGCGCTGCGGGCGGTGCGGTGTCCAGGTGCCTTCGCGGAAGGCCGGGTGGCCGTTCTCGATCAGATCTTCCAGCGCTTTGACCGTTGCCGTCACGCCGTCGTTGGCCGGCAGGTTCTTGGCGTCTTCCAGCGACACATCCATGCCTGCGACCGGGTTCAATCCGGCGGCGGCCCGTTTTTTTGGATCATGGGTGCCGCCCAGCGACGTGCCGCGTGCAGACTTCGCCGGTTTTTTCGCTGGCTTCTTTTTCGCTGATGTTTTTTTGGATTCAGCCTCGACTTCCTTGGCGAAGCTGGAACCGATTTTCATCGGATCGAAGATGTCGACCGCTTCACCTGACTCGAACTTCGGTTGCGGGGCTTCTTCGAATCCAGAGGGCTTTTTCTTGGTGCTCATGGCTTGCTATATGGCCGTTCGGCAGGTCGAGGAAAAGGGCCTGGCGGCAGCATCCTGTCAGGTTTGTCAGGAGCGCGGCAGGATGGAAGGTTTGTGGGAATGAGACAGCATCTTCTGGCACCGGTTTTGGCCGTTCTTATGGCAGGGATCGCTGCGCCGGTTTTGGCGCAGACAGCCGAAGAACTTGCCCTCGTCAAACAGGTGTTCGACGATCTGCAGCAACGTTCTTTTGCCCGAAACGCGGAGTATTGCGGCTATGTTGGCTACGACCGTGACGATAACCTTGTCGCCAGCGAGATCACACCCGGCGACCTGTCCGGTTGCACGCCGGATTGGCCCGAAGACTTCGAAATCGAGCCGGTTGCCTCGTTCCACACCCATGGCGGCTACGATCCCGACAGCTGGTCAGAAATCCCCTCGGTCGATGACATGCTGGCCGACGAAGAAGAAGGCGTTGATGGCTGGGTGGCGACGCCCGGCGGACGGCTCTGGTTTCTCGACACCACCGAGATGACAGCCCGGCAGATGTGCGGGCTTGGTTGCCTGAGGCAAGATCCAGCGTTTCAGCCCGAAACGCGCATAATTGTTGATGAGTTTTACACGCTCGAAGAGCTGATCGAGCTGGAAGAGAGCACGTGAGGAACCGCGCCCCAGGCGGTGCAAACGATGACCGCCTGACCACCCGTGATGGCTTGTCAGAACCGTTGCGGGTTCTTCTTGACAAATACCCGCGCGAGACGTGGGAAGGCAACTCGCGTTTCTATGGGCTTTCAAGCTTTTGGATCGAGCGCCACGGCATGTTTCGTCAGATGTCAGAAACGCTGGAAAGCGATGCCCAAGCGATGATGGCGCTGCTGATGGAGCCGCAAAGCTATGGCCGCAAGCTTTCGCGGTTGGCCGGTTCGATGGTTCAGAATCTTCACGGTCACCATATGATCGAGGATCATCAGTACTTCCCGCTTTTGGCCAAGCGCGACGGACGGCTGAAGCGCGCTTTCACCATGCTGGACAAGGACCACCACGCGCTCGATGGCCTGATAAACGAGTTCATTGAAGAAAGTAATGTGGTCTTGGAGGGCCTGCTGGAGGGCAAAGATGCACGTGATCTGGTCGACCGATACCAGCCCACTCTTCACCGCTTCAACACCCTTATCGAGCGGCACCTTTTCGATGAAGAAGATATCATCGTGCCAGTGCTGCTCGAATATGGTGACCCCTGATGTCTACCTGGCGGTAATGGCCAACTCCCCATCCATCGTGCGGCCATCGGAATAGAGCGCGCGCACGCGCACACTGTCCATTTCGGTGGCGTCCATCGACAGCTCCAGCGTGCCGCCATTTTCCAACGTGGCGAAAAACCCGCGCAGATTGTCGTCGGACAGGCGCTGGTTGGTCATCGAAGGATATAGCGTGGTGCCCTGGGTCTGCTCGGCCATGGCGCGCAGATCCAGATGGTTGGCCAGATCGGCCTCACCGGCGGCATAGGCCATGCCGATAATGCTGACGCCGGCTTCATCGGCGGCATCGATCAACCGGTTGACGCTTGAGACCGAAGCGTTTTGCAGGCCGTCGGTGAAGAGCACCAAAGCTTTGCGATCGGCTTCCAACGCGGCGAGCCGTTCGATGGCCGAGAGCGCTGACAGATATAGCCCTGATCGGTCTTGTGGAGCGACCTCTTCGGCCTGCAACGCATCAAGGCTTGCCGTGGCTTGGCTTGGGTCGGCGCCGAACGGGCTGAGGGTTTCCAACGTGCCGTCATAGGTTTGCACTTCGATCAAGCGACGGTCGCCGGCCTGTTCGATCATGTCCGAGAGATCAGCGCGAATGCCGCCATACCGATCATCGGTGATCAGGCCCACGGGCGATTGATGGGTTTCATCGACCAACATCAACCAGGCGGCGGTGCCTTCAAAGGGCGTCACCATCAGGTTTTCGCCGTTCATGGCGCCGTTGATGCGCTCAATTTTATCAAGCGTGGCCGGAACAACAGCGCGCAGATCGCAGGTGATCTGTCCGCCGGTGTCGCTCATACAGGTTCCGGTTGGCAGATCCGGCGCGGCGATGGCGGGCAGGCTAAGGGCGACGCCAAGGCCCAGTGGCGCGGCTATCAGAAGGCTAAGGGAACGCAACATGGTCGTATCCTTTCCTTGGATGGTGAGACCTTCAGCCTGCGGCAGCTCGCCGCACTTTGCAAATCACATTTCCGGTCAGGTCTTTCCGGTCAGGTGAAGGGACAACGCCGCTAAGTGCGATTACGGATTGCTTGCCTTCCTGCTTGTAAGCGTTGGCTAATGAATTCAGTCTGGCCTGCAGAAGCATCTTAAAGAGGAGGCCAAGGCATGACTTTCACCCTCAACAGACGAACGTTTTTGGCAGGCACGGCGGGGCTGATCGCGCTGCATCCATTCTCCGTGCGGGCAGCCGCCAATCAGGCGCATCTGCGGATCATGGAAACAACTGATCTGCATGTGCATGTGTTCCCCTACGACTATTACGCCGACCGCCCCCGCGACACGGTTGGGTTGGCGCGCACGGCGTCCCTGATCCAATCGGTGCGCGATGAAAGCACCAACTCGTTGCTACTCGATAATGGCGATTTCCTTCAGGGCAACCCGATGGGCGACTACATCGCCTATGAGCGCGGGATGGCCGATGGCGATACCCATCCAGTGATCGATGCCATGAATGTGCTTGGCTTTGACGCCTCGACGTTGGGCAATCACGAGTTCAATTATGGCCTATCGTTCCTGGAGAAATCGCTGGCCGGTGCGGCTTTCCCGTTTGTGTGCGCCAACGTCGCCTTGGAGATGGGCGGATCGCCGACAGAGGACCGCACGCTCATTCCGCCCTATCTGATCCTCGATCATCAGGTGACCGATGGCGCGGGCGAGGAGCACGCAATCAAGATCGGACTGATCGGCTTTGTGCCGCCACAAATCATGAACTGGGACCGCCGTCATCTGGAAGGCAATGTGATGGCGCGTGACATTCTGGAGGCAGCGCGGGCCTACGTGCCGCAAATGAAGGAAGAGGGCGCTGATATCATCGTCGCGCTGTCGCACTCGGGGATTGGCGAGGCCGATGCCATCGACGGCATGGAGAATGCGTCGGTGCCGCTGGCGGCCATTGACGGGATCGATGCGATCCTGACCGGCCATCATCACCGCGTCTTCCCTGGCCCGGACTATGAAGACACACCCGGTGTCGATGCATCAGCAGGCACCATCATGGGCAAGCCAGCCGTCATGGGCGGGTTCTGGGGCAGCCATATGGGCCTGCTCGACTTGATGCTGGAGCGCGATGGTGGGCAATGGCGCATTGCCGCACACACGTCTGAAGCGCGGCCAATATCCATGCGCAATGAGGACCGGTCGATCACGCCGCTGGTGGAAAGTGTTCCTGAGGTTCTGGAATCGGTCCAGCAGGAGCATGACGAAACGCTGGCCTATGTGCGTCGCGGGGTCGGCCGGACGGCGGCGCCCCTGCACAGCTACTTTGCGCTGGTGGCCGATGATCCATCGGTGCAGATCGTCTCGATCGCCCAGACTTGGTACATTCAGCAGATGCTGGAGGGTACCGAGTATGAGGGCCTGCCAATCCTGTCGGCCGCGGCGCCGTTCAAGGCCGGTGGTCGTGGCGGACCGGACTATTACACCGACGTGCCTGCGGGTGATGTGGCCATTCGCAATGTGGCCGACCTCTATCTCTATCCGAACACCACGCGAGCGGTTCTGGTTACCGGCGCGCAGGTGAAGGATTGGTTGGAACGATCGGCGGGGATCTTCAATCAGATCGAGCCGGGCGGCAGCGATCAGGTCCTGCTCAATCCGGATTTCCCGAGCTACAATTTCGATGTGATCGATGGCGTCACCTACCAGATCGATTTGTCGCAACCCTCGAAGTTCGATTCCGATGGCAATCTGGTCAATCCCGATGCCAACCGCATCGTGGACCTCACCTACAATGGCGAACCTGTTGCGCCTGATCAGCAGTTTGTCATTGCATCGAACAATTACCGCGCAGGCGGCGGTGGCAGCTTCCCCGGTGCGTCGCCGGAAACAACGATCTTTGAAGGGCCCGATACCAACCGGGATGTGATCGTGCGCTACATTGTCGAGCAGGGCACCATCAATCCGCGGGCCGACGCCAATTGGTCCTTTGCACCGATGCCGGGAACGACGGTGCTGTTCGATACCGGTCCGGCGGCCGAGGCCTATGCCGACGATGTCCCTGGCGTGAGTATTGAACCGGCTGGCGACGGGCCCGACGGGTTCTCACGGTTCCGCATCGCGCTCTAGGTTGGGCGTTTTCGCCGGGGCAGATTGCCCCGGCGGCGGGATTTGTTCGACCTTTTGGCACGAAGGTCAGGCAAGGCGTACTGGCTTGTGGCATGGCTGGGCTTGCTTTCGATCCGTCGGATCGGCATGAGCCAGTCATGCTCCGCGATCTGACCCCCCAAGCCGTTTTCATCGGCCTGTTGGCTGCCTTTGTCGGCTTTGCCTCCTCCTTCGCGGTCGTCTTGGCTGGTCTGACGGCGACCGGTGCTACCGAGGCCGAGGCGGCGTCCGGTTTGATGGCGTCGGCGGTGGCGATGGGGCTTTGCGGCATCCTGCTCAGCTTGCGCACCAAGCAACCGATCAGCGCGGCCTGGACGACACCCGGCGCCGCGCTTCTGGCTGGGTCTGCTGCCCTAACGGGCGGTTTTTCCGATGCGGTTGGCGCCTTTCTGATCTGTGGCGGATTGATCGTGCTCTCTGGACTTTGGCGACCGTTTGGCCGGGCGGTTGAGGCGATCCCAAGCTCGCTCGCCAACGCCATGCTGGCCGGCATCTTGCTCGTGCTGTGCTTGGCGCCGTTTCGTGCCATCGCGTTCGATCCGCTGCTTGGGCTGCCGATCCTGGCGGCGTGGATCATTGGCGCGCGGATCAACCGGTTTCTCGGTGTGCCTGCGGCGCTGGCGGCCTTTCTTCTGGTGGTCCTTTTCGGCGTTGAGTTTCCGCCAGATTGGCAGGCCGGCATCGCCGCCTCGCTGGTTCCGCAGCCGGTGGTCGTCATGCCGACCTTCTCGATCCCTGCTTTGTTCAGCATCGCGCTGCCGCTGTTTATCGTCACCATGGCCTCGCAGAACGTGCCGGGACTGGCGGTGTTGAAAGCCAATGGTTACGCGCCGAAAACCGGACCGGTTCTGGCCGCCACCGGTGTTTTCTCCATCCTGGCCGCGCCCTTTGGCGGGGTTTCCACCAATCTGGCAGCCATCACGGCGGCCATGTTGGCGGGCGAAGAGGCAGGACCAGACAGCGACAAACGCTATTGGGGTGCGGTGGTGTGTGGCATCGCCTATTGCGTTTTTGGCCTGTTCGCCGGGGTGGTGATCGCTTTTGTCAGCCTTGCGCCTTCGATCCTGATCGAGGCGGTGGCCGGCCTTGCCTTGATTTCTGCCTTTGGTGCGGCGGCGCTCAACGCGTTCAAGGACGAGGCTGAACGACCAGCGGCGGCGGTGACCTTTTTGGCAGCGGCGTCCGGCATGTCGATTTTCGGCATTTCCGGCGCTTTCTGGGGGCTGATCGTCGGTGGTCTGATGTTGGCGCTGGCCAAATCTAAGAGCCAGCGCAAGGCGCCCTAGAGCGTTTCTCATGAACACCGAGTCACTCGAAACGCTCTAACTTATTGTTTAGTCGCATTTTCCGGGCGCGAAACCGCACACACTTTCGCTGAAAATGCTCTAGAAGGGCTTGCTTAGTTCCTCGGCCAGAATGTCGAAGACCAGGCGAATGCGACGTGAGGTGCGCAGCTCGCGGTGGGTGACCAACCAAATCGGGAAGGTGAACGGCGGCAAGTCCTCTAGAACACGGACAAGGCCAGGTGTTTTGTCGGCTATCTCGGTCATCAACGGGCTGATGCCCAAGCCTTCGCGGGTTAAATGCTCGCAGGCTAAGGTGTTGGCCGAGGACACCGGAAAACTCGCCGGCGTGACGTCAATGCCAAACCCTTGCATGTACTGAACAAATCGCTCGGTTCGCTCGAACGCAATCAGATCGGAGCCGCTGATATCCTCTGGCTTTTTGGGATGACCGTTTTTGGCGATCCAGTCTTCCGATGCATAAAATCGTGCGTGCGCATCGCGTAATTTCTTGCCGATCAGATCCGGTTCCTGGGGCGCCACATGGCGGATCGCGATGTCGGCCTCGCGACGGCGGAGATCCGACAGCGCGTTGGAGACGACCAACTCGATGCTGATTTGCGGTGCAATATCACGGATTTTGGCGACGATGCGGGGCATCACATTGACCGACATGCCATCGCCAGCCGAAATGCTGACGAGCCCCTCGGTTGTCTGCGAACGCCCGGTGGCCACGAGGGCTAAGGAATCGGCGGCCTCGGCCATGCTCTTTCCGTGGTGAAGCAGATCGAGCCCGGTTTCGGTGAGCACCAGCTTTTTGCCGATACGCTCGAATAGAGTAAGCCCGAGCGCCTCTTCCAACGCCGCGACCTGGCGGCTCAAAGTCGGTTGCGTCAGCCCAAGTTTGCGCGCTGCCGCCGACAGCGAGCCGGTTTCAGCGGCGGCAATGAAGCCGCGCATTTGGTTCCAGTCGAATCCGTTCATGCGAATATGCATATCACGACTACGCATCTCGGCAATTTTCCCGTTGATTGCGTATGATATGACGCCGGTCGAAGGAGATCGTTATGACCGCACTGACCTTAGAGCCGCAGACTATGACACCTGATACCCGCAAAGACGCCCGCTTCTGGGACGGCATCGCCAAGAAATATGCCGCCCAAAAAATCGGCGATGAGGCCGGTTACACACGCACGCTGGAACGCACGGCCTCGTTTTTCGATGAGGACTACCGGGTGCTTGAGATTGGCTGTGGGACCGGCACGACTGCGCTCAAACTCGCGCCGCACGCTGCGCACATCAGCGCAAGCGATGTTTCCAGCGCCATGGTCGATATTGCTCGCGACAAGGCACGCCGCGAGGGCACGACCAACGTCCAGTTCGACGTCGCCTCAGCTGGAGACGCCCGTTACGAGGGCCGTGGTTTCGATGCGGTTATGGCCTTCAACATCCTTCATCTCGTGGCCGACATGGACGCGTTGCTGGCGAGCCTGCGAGCAAGTCTCAAACCTGGCGGCCTGCTGATCAGCAAGACGCCCTGTCTGGGCGTTTTGAACCCGCTGATCACTTGGGTCGCCGTTCCGCTGATGCAACTTGTTGGCAAAGCGCCATCGCAGGTGACCAGCGTTTCGCCGGACGAGCTACGCTTGGCCACCCAGCGCGCTGGTTTCGAGATCATCACGGTCGAAAACCATCGCACCGACGGCAAGCTGCACCACCCTTACATCGTCGCCAAGCGAGTTTAGACCTCCAATGGGCGCTGCGGGTCGGTCAGAAAGGCGCGCAGCGCTTGGGTGGTTTTCTCCGGGTGCAGATCAATGAAAAAGTGACCACCGGGCATCGGTGCATGGCTGACCGGGCCAGTGGCTTCCTGTTTCCAGATGCCAGCCACATTGAAGCGCTGACCCATGACGCCATCCAGCCCCTCCATCACCAGGAGTGGGCAGGCGATTTTGCGGTGGGGTTGTTCTTCGTCATGTGCGTAATCGATCATCGATCCGGCAAGATAATCGCCGCAGCTTGCCGCGATCATCGCCGGGTCGCGCCAGGCCTGCCGGTAGGCGTTGAGCATGGCCGGATCGAACTCTTCAAGCTTGGCCTTGCCCCAGCCTTGCAGGCAGGTTTCGAAAAACATGTCCGGATCGGCGCCGATCAGCTTGGCTGGGAAGGGCAGGGGCTGCGCGAGGAACGGCCAATGCCAGTAAGCAAGGCTGAGGCTTGTGTCCATATTCACCCAGACATCCACCGTCGGGATAATGTCCATCACGGTCAGCGACAGCAGACGGTTCGGGTGATCGAGCGCGAAGCGGTGACCCACCCGTGCGCCACGGTCGTGACCGACCAGATGAAAGGTGTCGTGACCCTGAGACGTCATCAGGGCGGCCATATCGTTCGCCATCTCGCGGAAAGCGTAATTCTCGGCATCGGGCGTCGGTTCGGGTTTGTCCGAAGCGCCATAGCCACGCAGATCGGCCGCGATGACCATGAACTGGTCGGCGAGCTTCGGCGCCACCTTCGCCCATAAAGCCCGGTTTTGCGGATAGCCATGCAACAGCAGCACGGGCGGGCCTGATCCCGCTATGACGTAGCGGATGGTGACACCGTCTGGGCCGGTGTTTTCGCCAACCTCAAAGCCTGGAAACAGCGGATCAGCGCTCAAGGGTGATCTCGACCGTCGCGCCGCCAAGCTCATGGACGCTATCATGGGCGCGCACGGTGATTGTGGTCACGTCATCGGGGATCGCCACAGCGTTGAGCGAGCGGGTGAACGGCTGCTCATCGACATGGGGATGAAACAAGGTGCGACTGCCGAGTAGGTTGCCGTCTTCATCCAAGACATCGAACCGATCGGCATAATGTTCCCAGCCAATATCGGCGTGCAAAATGGTTGCCGATACCGTCCAGGTGCCTCGCATATCCTGCGTTGCGCTCGCGGCGACGACGTCCGCTTCGCCAGCAAAGGCGCTGGTCGCGCAGGAGAGCGCCAGAAGGCTAAACGCCCAGCGAATCAAGGCCTGACTCCAAGTGCTCGGCGAGCAGCGGCATGCCCATCAGATAGGCGCTGGTGGACCCTGGGCGTTCTCTGCCACTCCAAAAACGGCAAAATCATTGGCTTCAAAATCACCGCGCCCGACCCAGGCAATGGCAACCAGTGAGGCCGCTTCATCGCTGTTCAGATCATCGATCAACTCGCGCAGCTCTTCGCTGGTGAGATCCTCGGCCTCTTCTTCGGCCAAGCCGTCATGGTGGTGGGTGTCTTCCAGGCGTTCCTCGTCGAACTCCACCGTGTCGGCGGACTGATCGAGGTTTTCCAGATTCAGATCGGCGGACAGCGCCTTGGCCTTGTCGATGAACCGGCGCACGGTGGCCGGGTCCAAGGCGAGATCGACGGAAAGTGGCGGGCGCATGGTGTCCTCCTGATTGGCCGCGCGATTGTGTTCTCTGGCGAGGCTTTAGGCAAGTGTCGCCCGGCCTGGATATCGCGGCGTTGATTTGGGGTAAAGTTGGCCCATTGGGCCGTGCTTTCTTCCTTTAATCGGCGCGCGGCAGGTCGTCGACGAGGGTGAGCCAGCGATCCATGCGTTCACGGTTTTTGCCGAGGTCGGATTGCCCGAGCTGAGCTGCAGCATAGAGGGCGAGTGTCGAACGTGGTTGTTCGCCATTCTCTGTCGCAACGGGCAGCACCCAGATATGGTTGATGTCGGGGAACTGAAGCGTCGGCGAGGCTGTGACCCCCCGGGCGTAAAGCTTATCCTCAGCGCGCTCTACCCAGCGGACCTGATCGGCCTCTTCGATGCGGGCGAGGAGGGTCGCAAACAACTCGGCTGGCGCAACTTGGAACACCGGCGTTGACGCGTCCGGCGCTGTGGCTTTCCGGCCCTGCGGCCCGAGCAAAGCGTCATTGGGCTTGCCCGTCCGTTCCAGGGTTTCCAGGCTCTGCGCGCCAGTATCAGGGTCGCCGGCAATTTGCTGCCAGACTCGCCCTGGACCAACGATGAAGAAGGCCAAGAGTAAGATAGTGATAAGGGCGACGATCCAGGCGACCAATCCCATGGGACAAACCTTGTTTCTTGCGTCTGCCTATCAAGGTGTTTGAAGGCACCTGACAGTGGAATTCACTTGGGTGAATGCCGCGCTTTGGGCAAGGTTGCAGCGACCGAAAACCGCACTGGAAAAAGGCCTCTCATGCCCATTCTTTACATCGGAAACAAAAATTACTCTTCCTGGTCATTCCGCCCGTGGCTGGGCATGACCGTTGCCGGCATCGCTTTCGAAGAGCGGCTGGTGCGCTTCAATGCCGATGCGCGAAACCCGGATTATGCCGAATTTTCGCCGACCAGTCAGGTTCCCGTTCTGGTCGATGAGGATGAAACGGTTTGGCAGTCGCTGGCCATTCTTGATCATGTGGCGCGCAAGCACCCCGAAACGGGCCTTTGGCCGGAAGCCGGCCGCGACCGCTCGCACGCAATGGCAATCGGTTGCGAGATGCTGTCTTCATTCTTTGCATTGCGCGCCGCCTGTCCGATGAACATGCGCCGGCCTCGCTCGGCAATTCAAGTCACGCCGGACATCGTCAAGGACGTTGAACGCATCGAGACGATCTGGGCCATTTGCCTGGATGCGAGTGGAGGACCGTTCCTATTCGGCGATTTTTCCCTTGCCGACGCCATGTACGCGCCGGTGGTCAATAGGTTGGATGTCTACGACTTTCCGGTATCAGCGACGACGCTATCCTATATGGCCATCATTCAGGCACTGCCGGCGTGGCAGGATTGGGAGGCTGCCGGCAAAGCCGAGCCATGGGTTGTGGACGCTGACGAGGCCTAATGCCTCAGCAGGCGCCGTTTTGTGGGCTGACACGCACCAGAGCGCCGTCGGTATCGTCAGTGAGCAGCCAGATCGCGCCATCTGGTCCCTGACGCACATCGCGGATGCGGCCGAGCGCACCTTCAAACAAGCGCTCTTCGGAGACGATGCTGCCGTTCACGCGATCAAGGCGCACCAGCATCTGCGCCCGCAGCGCGCCCACCAACATGTCGCCCTCCCATCCAGGGAAAAGCTGCGCGTCGGCAAGGATCGCCATGCCGGATGGGGCGATGGACGGGTCCCAATAATAGACAGGTTGTTCCAGGCCTTCGGCCTGTGTGCCGACGCCAATGGGCGTGCCGGAATAATTGACGCCGTACGAGATGGTCGGCCAGCCATAATTTCGTCCGGCCTGTGGTTGGTTGATCTCATCACCACCACGCGCGCCATGTTCGACCGTCCAGAGCAGACCGGTCGCCGGATCGAGCGCAGCGCCTTGCGGATTGCGGTGTCCGAGCGACCAGATGGCAGGCTGCGTTTCGTTGGGTCCGGCGAACGGGTTGTCCTCGGGGATTGATCCATCTTGGTTGATGCGCAGGACCGAACCGGCATGATCCGTGGAGTCTTGCGCGCGGTCTGGTTCGCCGCGATCGCCAATGGTGAAGGCAAGTGTTCCATCGGGCAGGAAGACGATTCGCGAGCCGAAATGGAATCCGGACCCGTCAGGGCCCGACTGCTGGAAGATCACCTCCACATTGGAGAGCGAGGGTTCGCCCGTGCGCCACCCTTGAAGGGTCGCGCGCGCGATGGATGTGCCGGTGCCACCGTCTCTGGGTTCGGCAAAGGAGAAGAAGATTTGACTGGTCGAGGCGAAGTCCGGCGCAGTCACAACATCCAACAGGCCGCCTTGGCGTTGATCGACGACCTCGGGCACACCGTCGACGTCCTGCACCGATCCATCCGATAGCGTGACCAGAGCCATGGCGCCCGGGCGCTCGGTGAGCAGCGCGGTGTTGGCGTTCAAGAACGTGAGGCCCCAGGGATTCTCAAAACCGCTGGCGATGATTTCGGCGACAAGCGCGCAACTGCCGCTGGTGTCTTCAACGCTGGTCTGGGCTTGGGCGAGCATCGGTGTGGCGAAAACCACCAGTGCAGCGAGGGTGAGGCGGGGGGCATGGGTCATGTCACGGCTCCGGGGGTCCAGGCTCAAAATGGGCTATTGCTTCCACATAGGTGGCTTGGCCGGTCCTGCAATTGGGGGCCGGCTTGGTTAACGCTTAACCGCGAAAAAAGGCGGCAATTGAACTTTAAGCTCCGCTTATGACCGCTGTGGCATTCCAGAGGCAGTACGGCCTTCTTGCGCCGAAGGATATGGGAGCCAAGCGCGATGATTTTCAAAGAGTTCACCGAACAGGACAAAGCCGTTTGGGGCGGTCACACCGTTAAGCTGAACCACACGCTGCATGAGCATGCACTGTTTTCCAACGAGGCGCTGATGGCGCTGATCGATGCTTATCCGCGCTCGCACTACAATTTGAATACGATGGCCGAGCCCGGTGCACCCAAAGCCTTCTGGCGCGAGGGCGAAAAGGGCGACGCCTCCGGGGCGGAGGTCTTTGAAGCCATCGGAAAGGGTCGGATGTGGATCAATCTGCGCCGTGTCATGGAAGTGGACGAGCGTTACGCTGCACTGCTCGATGAGATGTTCGAGGAAATGCAGCAGCACATCCCCGACTTTGAGACGTTCAAGCGCAACATGGGCATTCTGGTCTCATCGCCGGGTGCGCAGGTCTATTACCATTGCGACATACCCGGCCAATCTCTGTGGCAGGTGCGCGGCCGCAAAAAGGTCTATCTCTATCCGAACACCGCGCCGTTTCTGCCCGAGCCGGAAATGGAAAAGGTGATCCTCGGCGAGACCGAAGAAGAGATCCATTACCAGCCGTGGTTCGACAACTATGCGCAGGTGATTGAGCTTGCACCGGGCGAAATGCTGCACTGGCCGCTGAACGCGCCGCACCGCGTTGAGAATCTTGATATGCTCAACATTTCGATCACCACCGAGCATTTCACCGCCGATGTGCGCACGCAGTATGCGGTGCGCTACGCCAACGGAATTTTGCGCTCACGGTTCGGCTTGCAGAACCTGTCGCCGCGTATCGATGGGCCGATGGTCTATCCGAAAATGGCGCTGGCGGCGGCCTTCAAGTTTGGCGGTTTGCAGAAGGCGCGGGCGATGCAGCGGATGGTCGATTTCCGCATCACCAAAGACGCGCCGGACGGCATCACCGACATCCCAGCCTACGCGCTCTGACGCACGCGGCTTTTGTCGTCAAAGTTGCCGCCGCCTAGCCGACCCGGTGAAGGCGGCGCGGTGCGTTTTCGATCCCTTTGGCGGTCTGACGCCAGGTCTGGCGCACCATAGCCAGCATCACCGCGAAGATGGCGATAAGCGCGACGCCGACCAGCGGGCCTGTGGTTGCGTTGACGTCGGCCAATAGCGTGTCCGCGCGCGCGGCCGTTGTGAGCGTCAGCAGTGCAACGAACAGCGAGAATGCAACAATACCTGTGCCTTCAACCACGCGTCCGGCAAAGCCGAATGCGCGAAGCGGGCGCCTCTTGGGCTTGGGAGCGGCGGTGAAGTCTGTGTCGGTCTGGAAGACGCTGTAGGTGGTGGTCATCACAAGGGCCATTCACGCTGGAATCATCACTATCGATGATGCCGTTTGATCAGCGCAGTGTGGCCTGAGATGGGGCGTGGTGAGGCCGTTTGCGTACCCTTTGATGGCCCAATTGTGGCAAGGGCGATGTGTTTCAGGTCACGCAAATGCCGTAAGGGTAGGTCTTGAGAGGCCGCTCAGAACGCGATGCGCAGACCGGCGGTGGCTATTTTGGCCGCCAGTCCATCGGGACATGGCCAGGCTGGTCTTGGACCCGCTCCATCCAGGCGTTGACGCGTGGGAAGTCCGACAGGTCGAACTCGCCATCTTCCGCCACATGGGTGTAGGCGTAGAGCGCGATGTCGGCGATGGAGTACTGGCCCGCGGCGAAGAAATCATGGCTTTCCAAATGACGCTCCATCACGCCGAGCGCTTCATAGCCGCGTTCCCACCAATCATCGAGCATATCGCGTTTAAGTTCACGCCCGCCCTTCATCAGCTTCAGCCAGAAGCGGGCGACGGCGATATAAGGTTCGTGGCTGTACTGCTCGAAAAACATCCATTGCAGCATTTCGGCGCGGCAGAACTTGCCCTCCGGCATCAGCGGCGTGTCTTCGGCCAGGAAAAACAGGATGGCATTCGACTCGGCGAGCAGTTCGCCGGTTTCAAGCCGCAGCGCTGGCACCTTGCCATTGGGGTTGAGGGCCAGAAACTCCGGCGTGCGGCTCTCACCCTTCAGAATGTCCACGTCATGAATCTGAAACGGGATGCCAAGCTGCGCCATTGCCAGCCGCAGCTTGTAGCAGTTGCCGGAGTTCTGCATGGAATAGAGCGTGTGCATGGTGCGCCTTGAACCCGTCTAGAAGGGCAGGTTGATGGTTGGGCGATACAGCATCAGCAGGAGGATAAGCAATACGGCAACAAAAGCGGGAAAGCCGCAGGCAAACCAGATGCGATAGAGCTGGTGATAGCGTGGTGAAAGGGCGGTTTCTTCCGCGAGCGATTGCCTGGCCATATCGCGCAGCTGGATTTGTATCCACACCACCGGCAGCCAGAACAGGCCGACGAACACGTAGAGCCCCAGCGAAAGAACGATCCACCCTTCGGCAAGCGACCAGCCGATGGTCTTGGCAAGCAACAGGCCGGTGATGGGTTGGGCGATGGCGGCGGTGGCGGTGAACAGCGTATCAGCAAGGACAACGACACTGGCTGTATGTGCGATGAGTTTGGGATCGCCGGTACGATGCGCCATCACCATGAAAAACGCGATGCCGGCGCCGGTGCCCAGCAATACCGTTCCGCCAATGACATGGGCCCAGCGCAGCGCAAGCTCCCAAACGAGGCTGTCGAGCATCACCGTGTCTCCAGCAGGATACGTGCGACAAGTGCCAAAACAATCGCCGGCAAGATCTTGAACAGGGGGCCTA
>JBKAGN010000022.1:0-49529 GCA_046290415.1 Hyphomicrobiales bacterium | reverse complement strand
GATCGGTCAGTAGCGGCCGATGCCACGCGCAGGTTCGGATGGCAGCGAATTGCTCCGAAACACGCTCTGCGCACCTTCAGTTGGCAGCGGATCAACTTTGAACGAGCCGTGCGCAATTTCAGCCGGCAGTGGTCAATCAACCGAGAAGTTGATGGTGAGGCGTTGCACCGAACAGGCAACGAGTCCCCTGCCTTAAACGGGTTCTGACACAACCATGAATTGGGAAATGGCTAGCGGAGAAAGTCGCGCGCAAGCGTCCTATTCTCTCTGAAATCAGCGTATTCAGAGGCGGAGAAAGCTGCTTAAGTCCCAGCTAAGCGCCTGAAAAATAAACGCTTCTCAGGCGTGCAGGAAATCCACTCAGTTCGATCAAGGAAAGCTGGCTGGGGCGGCTGGATTCGAACCAGCGCATGGCGATACCAAAAACCGCTGCCTTACCACTTGGCTACGCCCCAAAGCGCGATGGCGTTCCCTCCCATAGCTCCGATTCGAGGTCAAGGCCCTGCCTGGCCCACGACTTTACCCGATGGGGATAAGGTTGTGACAAATCCCCTCCCCCGCGCACTGCCTCACTATGGCCGGCACGCCACCGTCCGCGCCCACGCCAACCCGTTGAGGTATTCCCATGGACACAAGTCCGCGCTTCGCCCTGCCGCTGATCATCGCCTCGCAAGCGCAAAAACACGTCACCCACAATGAGGCGTTGGCGCAGTTGGAAACGCTGGTTCAGCCTGTCGTTCAGGATATGGCAGCGCTTGTCCCACCAGCCAGTCCGGCGGATGCCGATTGTGTCGTCGTGGGCGTGGGCGCGAGCGAGGATTTCGCCGGCAAAGACACGATGATCGCCGCGTGGATCGCCGATGCCTGGCATTTTCATACGCCGCAATCCGGCTGGATGGTGGTGCGGGCGAGCGATGGTGTGGCCTTTGTTTTTAATGGCAGCGCATGGGGGCCGCTGGTCGATCTGTCGGTGCAAGACAACCTCACACAGGTCGGGATCAACGCCGCAGCCTCGACCACCAATCGATTGACGGTCGCCAGTGATTCCAGCCTGTTCACCAGCGCCTCCAACGACCACCGCC
Source organism: Hyphomicrobiales bacterium (assembly GCA_046290415.1). Lineage (GTDB taxonomy): Bacteria > Pseudomonadota > Alphaproteobacteria > Rhizobiales > MH13 > MH13. Next base: position 48,447 of record JBKAGN010000022.1, on the reverse strand, counting down.
TGGTGATCAACAAGGCCAATGCCGGCGCGACGGCAAGCCTGGTCTATCAGTCCGGTTGGTCCGGGCGTGCCGAGATGGGGCTATCGGGCCAGGATGGTTTTGCGATCAAGGTCAGCGCCGATGGGTCGGCCTGGCACGATGCGCTCTCCATCACACCGGATAGCGGGCATGTACGCCTGCCGGCCCGGCCACTGGGTACGTTCTATTTGGACGGCGGCACGCGTTCCTTTACCGGCGGCGAGGTTGCCGGTTTTTCGGGAACCACGCGCAGCCAAGGTGGGCTGGCGCTCAGCGCAGCTTTGAGTGCGCCAGCCACCGGCGCAGGCCTGGCGATCACCGCCGACGGGTTCTACCAGCTCTCATTGTCCTTGAAAGTCGAAACGCTCGGCGGGCTCACCCTGTTGAAGAATGGCGTCGATGCGATGGCGACCTGGGAGGCCGGGCTCACCTCCGTCGGTGGACGGACGGTCACCTTGTCGGCGATGGTCGATCTCTACAATGGTGACAGTCTGGCGCTGCGTTTCGATGCGCCGGCGACCTTGTACTGCTATGCCGGCACCACCGTCATGGATGTTGTTTCACTCTAGAATCGAAGGTTCTTCGGCGATTGACCTGCCCGAACAATCAGGGCAGGTGTCAGGCGATGACGCGCCTTACCCTCCCTTTCCTTGCTCTTGGCCTTTGGCTATTCGCTGCGCTGCCAGCGGCTGCGCAGACGCAGGCCGAAACCGATGATGCGCTGTCGCGGCTTGCTGAAATTCTCGGTGCGCTGTCGCATTTGGAGGTGGTCTGTGACGAACCGGCGCGCTCGCGGGCCGACATGGAAGCGTTGCTTGCCAGCGAAGAGCTTTCCTCCGTGCGCCAGTCAGTGCTGATCGATGCATTCAATCGCGGTTTTCGCGGGGTGGCCAACACCCACCAGCGCTGCACCTCGGCCAGCGAACGGTTGATCGAGCGGCACCATCAGCGCGGCGCGAGCATCGTGGCGAGCCTTCTCGACGGCTAACGGCCTCACCTCCCGCCGCCCAAATGGTTAACGGCGGTCAACCTTTCGTTTACGCTTTGTTGAGGGATTTGCCCCGTGGCGCGGGGCCTGTGATAGGCATCGGTCAGTGACGTTGGAGACGACCCTTGACCCTTGCTGCTTCCACCCCGCCCGCTCCCGAGCAGGAGAGCGACCGCCGGCAGGCGATCGCCTTTATGTTGGATGCCTTCGATGCCGGCCGCGAAGCGGGCATTGAAAACCGGGCGCTGACGCGGGCGGCGCTGTTTCAATCGATCATGCACATTGTCGATGAGCTGGGCGAAGAGGGCGCGGCGCGCTTTTTGCGCACCAGCGCCAAGGGCGTGCAGTCGGGCTATTACTCGCGGCCTGACACCGTCAATTAGGGTGTTTTGCGTTTAGCTTGAATCGCAATTCGCTGCCTCTCCCTTCGGTCGAACGCGATTTGCGATAGGACTGTCTCAGATAAAACGCAAACGCCTTAGTCGCGACTTCGGCTGCGTTCGTCGCGACAAAGCCCGGTTTGTTCCAGAACAATCGCTGATTTGGTCGCGACAAACGGCCAGACCGTCTGGTTGCGTCCGGTCGAAATCCTAGCCCGTCACCGGCCCGAGCGTTTCGACAAAACTTGCCGCCTCGCCGGTTGAGGGCGTTGCAAGATCGCCCTCCCACATCACCCGGTGGCCGCGTACCACGGTGCCGACCGGCCAGCCTGAAACCTCGATGCCGGCATAGGGCGTCCAGCCGCAGATCGAGGCGATCCAATCGTCGGTGATGGTCTGCCGGCGTTTCAGATCGACGATGGTAAAATCAGCATCATAGCCGCGCGCGATGCGGCCCTTGCCGGCCAAGCCGAACAGGCGTTGCGGGCCATGGCTGGTCATATCGACAAACCGTGCCAGCGACAGACGCCCCTCGGCGACATGGTTCAGCATCACCGGCACCAGCGTTTGAACGCCCGGCATGCCAGCTGGGCTTTGCGGATAGGGCTTGTCTTTTTCTTCACGGCTGTGGGGCGCGTGGTCGGACCCGATGACGTCGGCGACGCCCTGTTCAACGCCCCACCAGATGCCGGCGCGATGCTCGGGCGAGCGGACCGGTGGGTTCATCTGCAGATAATTGCCCAGGCGCGGATAATCATCGGAAGACAGCGTGAGGTGGTGCGGCGTCACTTCCACCGTGGCGTGGCGCTTGTGCTTGGCCAGGAACGGCATCTCATCGGCGGTGGAAATGTGCAGCACGTGGATACGCGCGCCTGTTTCTTCAGCCAGTGCCACCAGGCGCTTGGTGCATTTCAGAGCCGCTTCGGCATCGCGCCAGACCGGATGCGAGGACGGGTCGCCTTCGACCCTCAGATGCGCCCGCTCGCGCAGACGCGGCTCGTCCTCGGAATGAAAGGCCGCGCGGCGGGCGATGTTGGAAAGGATCTCGCGCACCCCCGCATCGTCTTCGACCAGCAGATTGCCGGTGGACGAGCCCATGAAGACTTTGATCCCGGCGGCGCCCGGCAGGCGCTCCAACTCGCCGACCTCATGGGCGTTCGCGCGCGTGCCGCCGACCCAGAAGGCAAAGTCGCAATGCATGCGGTGATGGCCACGGCGCACCTTGTCGGCGAGTGCTGCCTCATCGGTGGTGGTCGGGTTGGTGTTCGGCATCTCGAACACGCAGGTCACCCCGCCCATCACGGCGGCGCGTGACCCGGTTTCCAGATTCTCTTTGTGCTCGGCGCCCGGCTCGCGGAAGTGCACCTGGCTGTCGATCACGCCGGGCAGGAGGTGCAAGCCGGTGCAGTCAATCACGTCGCCGGCCTGATCGGCATCGAGGCTGCCGATCGTGACGATCTTGCCGTCGGTCACGCCGACATCGCGCAGACCCTCGCCATCATGATTGACGACCGTGCCGCCTTTAAAAATACGGTCAAAAGTCTCTTGCGGCATGCTTTGGCTCCTCTGGTGGCCTGCCCTGTAGCAGGGACGCAAGGCTGGCAAAAGACCGCCGACATGCTATGCGCGCGCCATGGAAACGCAAATGTCCGCACTCAACGACGACGCCAATTGGCGAAAAAAGGCACTGGCTGTTTTGCGCGCGGGCGGCGTTGTCGGTGTGCCGACCGAGACGGTCTATGGGCTGGCAGGCGATGCAACGCGGGCCGATGCCGTCGCAGCGATCTACGCGGCCAAGGGCCGCCCGGCACATAACCCGCTGATTGCCCATGTCGCCGACCTGGCGATGGCCGAGCGTTTGGCGGTTTTCGACGACCGTGCGCGCAAGCTCGCTGAAGCCTTCTGGCCCGGCCCGCTAACCCTGGTTCTCCCACTGCAGGATGGGGCCGGTCTTGCTGCAGCCGTGACCGCCGGCGGTGAGAGCCTGGCGGTGCGGTACCCGCGCGGTCCGCTGCGCGAATTGGCTGAGGCTCTGGGAGCGCCACTGGCCGCGCCCAGCGCCAATCGATCGGGGCATGTGTCATCCACGAGCGCGCATCACGTGTTGAGCGATCTGCAAGGCAGAATACCCCTGATCCTGGATGGTGGCGCCACGAAACTCGGTTTGGAATCGACCATTTTGGATGTGCGCGGACCGGATGCGATCCTTTTGCGGCCCGGGGCGATTGATGCCGAAAAACTGGAAGCGGTGCTCGAGCACAACATCATCGCTGCCACGACATCCGGTGCGGCCCCGGTAGCGCCTGGGCAATTGGCAAGCCACTACGCACCGAACGTTCCGGTTCGGCTCAACGTTCCGGCCAAAGATGTGCGCGCCGGCGAGGCCTATCTAGGGTTCGGCCATCATGCGCTTGATGGCCATCCCAATCTATCCCAAGCAGGCGACCTCGCCGAGGCCAGCGAGCGGCTATATGCGGCGCTTCGAACGCTCGACAAGCAGAACCCGACAGCCATCGCCATCGCGCCGATACCCGGCGGCGGGCTGGGCCAAGCCCTCAATGACAGGCTACAAAGGGCCGCTGCGCCGCGAGGATGAGATGGGTGTTGCAGCGCCAAAATGATGGCGTTATACGGGTGCCTCGCCGCCGAAGACCGACCAGGACTTCACCGAAAATGCGGCCTGTCGGAGCGTAGCGCAGCCTGGTAGCGCACCTCGTTCGGGACGAGGGGGTCGGAGGTTCAAATCCTCTCGCTCCGACCATGCCTGCCAGATAATCAGGCCACCTGATCAGCCCCTGGCCGCGTCAATACGACCTTGGAAATCTGCCGTTCAACGGCGTTTCGTGCATGCCCGATCGCCCAAAACCTGCTAGAGGCCCTTCATAAGCGAGTCCCAGACGACTGCGGCGCGGATGATTTTGTCTGCAGAGTCCGCTCATGAATAGCGGTACGACGACCTATGCCCGACCCTTCCGTTTCTACGACCGATGTGCTGCCAACGCGTGATCCCCGCGATTGGGTGAAGATTCTCTCGCGCTATCGCGAACCAAGCGCGCCGCGCAGTTGGTTCGAACTGGCCGTCACGTTGGGCCCTTTCGTTCTGTTGTGGGGTCTGGCCTGGTGGTCGTTGGGGGTCAGTTATTGGCTGACCTTCGCGCTGTCGCTTCTCAACGCGGCGTTCCTTCTGCGCCTGTTCGCCATTCAGCACGATTGTGGTCACGGCTCGTTCTTCAAGAACCGCACCATCGGAGACTGGCTTGGACGTGTGATCGGCGTGCTGACGCTGACGCCTTACGATGTCTGGCGACGCACCCACGCGATCCATCATGGCGCATCGGGCAATCTTGGCCGGCGCGGCATTGGCGATGTCCAAACGCTGACGGTGGAGGAGTATCGCGCGCTCAAGCCGCTCAATCGCTGGCTCTATCGGCTCTATCGCAACCCGATCATTCTGTTCGGTCTGGGGCCCGGCTATCTGTTTCTTCTGGAGTACCGGCTGCCCCTCGGGCTCATGGCGCAGGCGCGCTATTGGGTGAGCGCAATGGCAACCAATGCAGCCATCCTGTTTGCGCTGCTGGTTGTCTTTTTCACCGGCGGACTGATGCCCATCCTGCTGATCTTTTTGCCGACCACGCTTTTGGCAGCCATGGCCGGGGTCTGGCTGTTCTATGTGCAGCATCAGTTCGAGACCACGCATTGGGCCACCAACGACGACTGGAAGTTGCACGAGGCCGCCCTTGAAGGCAGTTCGCATTATGTGCTGCCCAAGGTTCTGCAGTGGGTGACGGCCAATATCGGCATCCACCATGTGCATCACCTTTACAGTCCGATACCGTTTTATCGCCTACCCGAAGCGCTGCGTGATCACCGAGAATTGGCCGACACCAACCGCATGACCATCCGCCAGAGCCTGGCGTGTGCGCGGCTGCACCTATGGGACGAGCGCAGCCAGAGGCTGCTCTCCTTTTCCCAAGCGCGGGCCTGCCCCGTTTAGGCCGGAACGGGTCCGCCGGACGGGCATCAGCGCGGCGCCCTGCGCCATTTGGCCCCAAACTTGCGTCACATTTGAACCAAAAGCCGTTCACGCGATGCTTACGAAGCAGCGCTAAGGTGAGCGGATTCAAAGCCTTGTCGCTGTCTGACCAATTGTCCGCCGCCTAACCGAGCCACCTTCATGCAACCATCCTTTTCCGTCACCGATCCCTTATGGCTGATCATCGCCTTCGGTCTGGGGTTTGGCGCACGCGCCATCGGGCTTCCGCCGATGGTCGGGTACCTGGTGGCCGGTTTCGCGCTGGCGGGCTTTGGCATGCAGTCCGGCCCGCTGCTGGAAGGGCTCGCCAATCTCGGCATCACGCTGATGCTGTTCACGATTGGCCTCAAAATCTCGCTGAAAACATTGCGCTCGCCGGAAATTTTGGGCGTTGCAACCGGCCATATGGCAATCACATTCATCGTCGCCACGCTCTTTGTCATGGGGCTTGGCGTCTTTGGCTTGGCGCTGTTTGACGGCATCAGCTGGCAGACGGCGGCGCTGGTCGGCTTTGCCCTTTCGTTCTCGTCGACCGTTTTCGCCGTCAAAGTGCTCGATGAAAAGGGCGAGATCGCTTCCCGCCACGGCCGCATCGCCATCGGCATCCTGGTCATCCAGGACATCATCGCGGTCGTCTTCATGGCAGCCTCGGAGGGCGTGATGCCGAGTGTTTTCGCGCTTGGCCTGTTCGCCCTGGTGTTTGCGCGCAAGCCGCTCGATAAACTGGCGAACAAGGCTGGCCATGGCGAACTGCTGCTCTTGTTCGGGTTCGGCATGGCGATTACCGGCTATGCGCTGTTCAGCGCGGTGGGTCTGAAGGGCGACCTTGGCGCGCTGATTTTCGGCATGCTGCTGGCCAGCTCCAGCAAGGCCGATGAGCTCAACAAGGCGCTCGGCGTCTTCAAGGACGTGTTCCTGATTGGCTTCTTTTTGTCCATCGGCCAATACGGTCTGCCCGATCTAACGGTGGGGATCACGGCGTTTGTTCTTCTGCTGTTTATGGTGGCCAAGACCAGCCTTTGGATGGTGCTTTTCTCTGCCTTTCATTTGCGTGCGCGAGTCAGTTTTCTGTCGACGCTGACGCTTGGCAACTATTCTGAATTTGCGCTGATCGTGGCGGCCGTGGCCTTTGAAGCCGGCTGGATCGAGGCCGAGTGGCTGGTGGCGCTGGCGGTTTTGGTGGCGCTCTCCTTCTGCGTCTCCGCGCCGCTTTCAAGCAACGCCAACAGCCTTTTTGCCAAGTGGCGCCCAAAGCTTCAGCGGTTGGAATCGCAGCGCTATCTGAAAGAGGATCAACCGATCCCGCTGGGTGATGCACGCGTGCTGATATTCGGCATGGGCCGTGTCGGATCGGCGGCATTCTTGAATGTCGCCAGTGAGGATCCGGAGTCTGTGATCGGCTTTGACATCGACAACACCGTGGTCGACAAACACTATGACCTCGGCCGCCACGTGCTGCGCGGCGATGCCAACAATCCGGAGCTTTGGGCCAAGCTGAAAGGCTTTAAGACCAGTATCGGCCTCATCGTTTTGGCGACACCACACCAGCAATCGAACCTCTCGGCGATCGCGCTTTTGCGCGCCGAAGGCTACCGCAAGAAAATCGCCACCATCGCCTTTTATCCCGATGATGAGATGGAGCTTTATGCGGCGGGCGCCGACAGCGTCTACAATGTCTACCAGGAAGCCGGTGACGGCATCGCGCAGGAAATCGGCGGCATCCTACGCCCGGCCGCGTGAGCCTTTTCGTCACTCGCTGGGCAACACAGGTGCGGCAATCGGTGCCAGCGCGAAACCTGGGCCCGGGTTGATCCAAAGCAATGGCAATGCTGTAAGCTCGTTTAGAACGTGTCTAAACGTGTGATCCGCCCCTTTGGACCTCCGCGCTACGACCCTTGCCCATTGGTGGGGATGCGGATGGCACAATGTTAGGATTTGCGCATGATGATGCGGCGTTGGCCCCTTTAGGCGCCAAACACGACTAACACGGCGTCGGGACCCGGGAGCACGCAGATGAATTACGAAGGCTTTTTTCAATCCGCGCTGGATGGATTGAGAGAGGAAGGTCGCTACCGAGTTTTCGCCGATCTGGAACGCCACCGCGGAAACTTTCCCAAGGCCACCCGTCACCGCGAGGACGGCACCGTGCAAGAGGTCACGGTGTGGTGCTCGAACGATTATCTGGGCATGGGTCAGCATCCCAATGTCATCAACGCCATGCACGAGGCGGTGAACCGATGCGGTTCCGGCGCTGGCGGCACGCGCAACATCTCCGGCACCAACCATTATCATGTGAAGCTTGAGCGCGAGCTTGCCGATTTGCACGGCAAAGAGTCCGCTCTGCTGTTCACTTCCGGCTATGTGTCCAACTGGGCTTCGCTCTCGACCTTGGCAGCCAAGTTGCCCGATTGCGTGGTGATCTCGGACGCCAAGAACCATGCCTCGATGATCGAGGGCATCCGCCATTCGCGCGCGGAAAAAATGATCTTCAAGCACAATGATCCCGAAGATCTGGAGCGCAAGCTGGCCTCGATTGCTCCAGGTCGAGCGAAGATCGTGGCGTTCGAGTCGGTCTACTCGATGGACGGCGACATCGCGCCGATCAAAGAGATTTGCGACGTCGCTGATAATTATGGCGCGATGACCTATCTCGACGAAGTGCACGCCGTTGGCATGTACGGCCCGCGCGGCGGCGGCATCGCCGAGCGCGAAGGCCTGATGGACCGGCTGACGGTGATTGAAGGCACGCTCGGCAAAGCCTTTGGCGTCATGGGCGGTTACATCACCGCCTCCGAAGCGCTGTGCGATTTCGTGCGCAGCTTCGCTTCCGGCTTTATCTTCACGACATCTTTGCCGCCGGCATTGGCGGCTGGCGCGCTTGCCTCGATCCAGCACCTGAAAGAAAGTGCCGATGAGCGCGAAGGCCAACAGGCCGCCGTGGCGAAGGTTCGCAAGCTGCTCGATAAGGTCGGCATTCCTTACATGCCGGCGCCCAGCCACATCATCCCGGTGATGGTGGGCGATGCGAAGAAGTGCAAGTTCATCTCCGACGTGCTGCTTGATCAGTATGGAATCTACATCCAGCCGATCAACTATCCGACCGTGGACACGGGCACCGAACGCCTTCGCATCACGCCAGGACCGCTGCACACGGACGAAGATATCGGCAACCTGGTGAACGCGCTGTCCGACCTCTGGTCGCAGTGTGCGCTGTCGCGGGCCGTCGCCTAAACGCCCCTTACCGCCGCATTGCAGCATTGGTGTTTGTCCTCGTGCTAACCGCTTGCTAAGATTGCTCTGTGGGCGGCGATCATTGGGTGAGTGGTGTGAGGATGCGGGACAACGTGCCTCCAACCGACGACAGATCTGCACGCCTGAGGGCGGCCCTTAGCGACGTTTTGCGCAGCTGCGACGGCGATCGCTTGGCGCGCCATCTTGGACTGCGCAGCGCTGCCGCTGCCGAAGCCCTGCGCGCCAATGAGGCCGCTCTTGATCATCTTGTTCTGCGATTGGCTGAGGGCTGCGATGGCCTGCAGGCCGCCGACGCCGCCGCGCTCGCACGCACGCTCCTCAAGCCCTCTTTGGGAGGCGTTGGCGATGCGTAAAGTGCTTTCCGCCCAGGAACTGGCCACACAGCTGGAAGGCCAAACACCGAGCATATCACTGGACGAGATCGTTATGCCGACCGCGGACGATCTTCTGGCTCTGACAGAGGCAGCAATCGGCGATGTTGAGAATGTGCTGCCGCTAACCGATGATCAGCGCGAGGCATTGCGCATGGCCCTGCGGCAGCGTTTGCTCGGCACGCTCACCAACGATGCGGCGGACCCGTCATGAACCGGCTCGACCCACGCCTGGAAGCGCGCAGCACGAGCCGCGTGCTTGACCCGGGCTTGCTGTCGCATTGGTCGGCGGAAGGGTTCGCGCTGGCACAGAAACTCGCCCGCGCGCCGCTAACGGTCACCGGCGGGTTCGCCAACACAAGGCTGACGCTCGCTCTGCCATCCGGCCCGCTGGAGCCTGCAGACATCATCGTTCCCGTGCCAGTTGACGGCCAGGAGGTTGACCTTGCACTTGGCGCCCTAGCCCTTGATTGGCTGGTTGGTCTTCTGGGTGAGGAGCAGGCGCCAGGTGTTGGACGAACGCTCTCGTTTGATGCGATCGAAGCCTTGCTTGCCGGGCTGTTCGCGCCGCTGGGTATTGACGGCATCGGTCGGGCAAGGATCGCGACCACCGACGACAAGGACCGCGTTGCAGGCGCGCTTGCCGTGTTGCATGGCGAGGGTGCTGCGATCCCTGTGCTTGGCTCCGACGCGGCGTTGCACGTGTTTCATGAGCGCATCGCCGCGAAAACAGACCGTCTCGTTGCCGCACCGCTTTCTTACTTGCGTGCCCCAGGTCTCGTCTCGCCGGCGGTCACGGTCGAGACCATCATCGGCATGGTCCGGCTCGACGCCGAGGAACGTGGCGCGCTGGAAGCTGGTGGCGGGGTACGCCTTGATGCTCATTGGCCCGACGGTCTTTGTTTCGTGGGTCGCCGCTTTGTCGCTGACCAAGGTGCATGGCGCACCGATGCCTGCCTTTCCGGCTCACCTTTGATCGTACGCTCAGCTGTTGCCGTGCGCCCGCTGGATGATCCGGCCCTCGGCACAGCGTCAATTGAAGATGGCGCGCTGGAACTTCTCGACGGCAACCAGGTCGTCGCCACGGGACAACTGGTGAGCCTTGCCGAGCAAGGCCAGCCGCACCCTATCTTTGTTCTGGATGGTCCGGCGTCGGCTCTTTGAGACCCTTGGCCTTCTTGCGCTTCAGGCGGGCCTTGCGCACCGGGTCCTTGCTCATCAGCGCGTTCACCGCCTCCTCGGCCCACAGCGCATAGCCAAAGGCGTTGACGTGGAAACCGTCGGCGGCAAAGCCCGATTGCGGAAAGGTCATCCGTCGCTCAAAGCGTTCGATGCCGCGCCCGGCTGCGAGGCATCCGGCCAGCGCATCAAGAATGTCGGAGCGGAACGTGAGGCATGTCTTGAGCGGCTGCGGCAGCACCGGAAAGATGGTCATCGGCGAGATCGGCCAATGGGCAATCATCGCGCTGGGAAAGCGGGCGTTGAGCGCATAAATCAGACCGCCGAACCCTTTGATGAAGCGTTTGGCGGTGTGGAAATTCTTTGCATCGTTCATGCCGATTACGACAAAGACTAGATCGAACGCATCTTTTGGCAGATTGGGCACAACATGATCGCGCAGATCACCGCTCGTGGCCGAGGAGTTGCCGGAGATGCGCAGCGCGATCGGGCGGTCCAACCGGTCCGACAAGCGGGTCGCCATCTGCATGGCCAGCCCCTCATCCAAATCGGATGCGCCGATGCTGGCGACGGAGGAGTCGCCGATGATCAGAACGCGATAGGGCTTGCCAGCCTTGTCGGCGCCAACGATCGTCTTGACCGGTCCTCGAGGCGGCAGCAGAGAAATCCCGCTGCTGCGCACTTTCAGCCCCTGCCAGAAACAGAAGGGCAGCAGGGCCCAACTGGCCCAGCCTTTCAACCGATTGGACCGGACGATCCGGGCCAACGCGTTTTCGCGCGGGCGACCGCCGTCCGATGCCAACCGGTCAAGCATGGTGGCTTAGTCGCGTGGTTTGAGCAGCGCCATACCAGCCGGAACGGCGAGCGCGGCGAGCGCCAGTTTGGTGGCATCGCCGAGCAGGAAGGGCAGCACGCCATGGGTGATCGCGCCGTTGAAGCCGATCAGGGTTGAGAGCCACGCAACGCCAAGAACGAACAGCGCCGTCAAACCAACCAGCATGGCGAGCGCCATCTTCGGAATGGACGTCGACCAACCACGGTCGGCGGCGGCGCCGACGATGGCTGCACAGACGATAAAGCCTGCCAGATAGCCGCCGGTCGGCCCCATCATGTAGGCAAGACCGATGCCGCGCTCCGGTGAGCCGGTAAAGACGGGCAACCCCATGGCGCCCTCGGCCAGATAGAGCAACACCGTCGCGACAGCCAGATTGCGGCCATAGGCAGCCGCCAGCGCCAGGATCATGAAGGTCTGCATGGTCATTTCGACCGGATAGAACGGAACCTTGATCTTGGCCGACAGCGTGAGCAGCAGCGTACCAATGAGTGCCAGACCGACGAAGCGCAGAGCGCGAAACGCAGGGCTAGTCTCGGCCGATTGCGGCCAAAGACGGTCGGCCAAAGTGGGGGCAAAGCCGGTGGGGGCAAGGGAAGCGGTGGCCATTAAGTGGTCTCCATGGATCGGACGGATGTGTTTGACCTTGCTTAAACCGCTGCTAAACGGCCTGCAAGGGACGCAAGGTCCCGCCAATGGGCTAGTGAGTGGCTTATGAGTGTCGCCGATGCAGTTTGATCGCACGTTCAAAGCGCAGCCCGGCGAGGTCGTTGAGCTGCGCCCCGGCATTCGGCGGATCACCGCGCCCAACCCCGGTCCGATGACGTTCACCGGCACCAACAGCTATCTGATCGGCACCGACCGTCTGGCGATCCTGGATCCAGGCCCGCAGGATGAAGCGCATCTGGACGCCTTGCTCGGCGCCATCGGGTCCGCGCCGGTGGACGCCATACTCGTCACCCACACCCATCGGGACCATTCCCCCTTGGCGCGGGCCTTGAAACGGGCCACCGGTGCGCCAATCCTCGGCGCCGGCCCGCATCGCTTCGCCCGTGCGGTCCGCGATGGCGATGCATCCCTGGACGTCGCTGTCGATCAGGACCATGTGCCTGATGAGGTTCTTGACCATGGCGCGCGGATCGAAGTCGGTGGCGGCACGATCGAGGTGGTCGCAACGCCGGGACACACGGTGAACCATCGGTGTTTTGCGCTGGAAGGCAGCGGCGTGCTGTTCTCCGGCGATCATGTGATGGCCTGGTCGACCAGTCTCATCGCACCGCCCGATGGCGATATGAGCGCCTATCTGGAAAGCCTGCAGTCCCTGCTTCAGCGCCAGGATTCGCTCTACCTGCCGGGCCACGGCGCCAAGCTCAACGATCCGTTGAGTTATGTCGAAGCGCTGTTTGCCCATCGCATGGGCCGGGAAAGCGCGATCCTGGCGGCGTTGGAGTGTGACAGCCTGTCGGTGAGTAGCCTGGTGGACCGGCTTTATGAAGGGCTCGATCCTCGCCTGCGCGGTGCGGCTGGGCTTTCGGTGCTGGCCCATCTTGGGCGGCTGCAATCGCTTGGCCAGGCATCGAGCATTCCGGGCACCGACGCGCTCTGGCAGGCCGGCCCGCTGGCCTTCGATCGAAACGATTAAAGATCGGAGACTGGCGGCGGCGTGGCTTCGATGGCCAGAAGAAAACGCTGCAAGACATCGTCGAGAACCGGCGCATTGGTGCCAAAATCGTGCAAGGGGATGTTGGCAAGCGCGCGCGCGTCGATGGTCGAGCCTTCGCCGTCATCGGCAATCCGCATGGCAATGTCGTGTTCGACAAGGAGTAGCGAGCCGGGCACGCTGAACTCAGCCTCAAAGCTCAGCCCGTTCTCGGTGTCGAGCCGAACAAGCTCCCAACCGGTGGAGGCGGAAAAGGCTTCCAGCACTTCGGCCACATGCCATCCTGGCCGCTCGACATAGGCGGTGGTCAGATCGGGATGCGCAAGGCGCAACCGGATACGGTCACCAGGCGATGCGGCGTCGAGCGGCAGCAGCGTCTGCTCGCCATCGTTTTGTCCAAGGACCTCAAACTGCGGCGGGTTGTTCACATTGGTCGCCAGGTCGGGATAGCTCGGCGTTTGCGTGACGATGTAGGTGAGCGCCGTCACGCTGACCAAAACCGGCAGCGACCAGATCAGGGCAAGCGTGGCATCTGCCGTGCCAAGCCCGGTGTTCGCCCAGATGTAGTTGAGGCTGTAAATCGCCAGCGCCAAAGCCAGCGTGCCAAGGGTCGCGGAGGCCGCCAATCCGACCAGCGCGCCGGGCAAGGTCACGATCCCAGCGCCGGCCAGGGCAACCGCCGCCAGCAGCGTCATCAAGGACAAGGCGGCCAGCACGCGGGCGCGGCGCGGAGCGTTGAACGGTCGTCTGATGGGGCGAAAGCGCATGGCGCGTGTTGGCCTGAAACGATGCGGGAGGAGGCGTTAATGGCGCGAGCTATGCCGAGAATCACCGCATTGGGCAAGCGCTGGCGCTCTGTTGCGGGCTGGTTGTGCTCTGGTTGAAGGTTTTTTGTCGCAAGGCACGGTCGCCGCCATGGTTTGGCCGCAAGGTGATGAAATTCGATCGCCGCGCTGCACCAAAGGTGTAGCGCTTTCTTTTTTTCACCTGAACAAAGGACTGAGACCCAAGTGACCCTCGCCACCTCCGGTGCAGACCATTTCAACGATACTTCCTACAGCACCGATGCAACGCCTGCCGTCAAGACGGCCTTTGATTGCGATATCCTGACCCTGGCCCGCGACGCCAACGCCCACGCTGAAGGCGCGCGCACCAAAGCTGCTGACCAGCGCGATCCGCTGGATGCGCTTTACAAGCCGCTGGGCAACAAGGATGTCGCCTGCGTTCTGAAGGCGGTGGGGCGCTAGAGCTTTCTCAGCAGAAGTGGGCACCGGTTTTGCGCCCGACAAAGCGTCGAGGCAAAATCTTAGCCCCTCAAACCCACGTTCGGTTAAGGATAAAGGCGGGTGCTCGTCCATTGTGCACCCACTTTTGGGCTATCCGCCTTTTGCCGTTCAAAGACCACCCGATCGTGCAGGCGGAACGCGCCGTCCTGCCAGAGCTCGAAAATCTGCGGTTCCAGCTGAAACCCCGACCAGTGCGGCGGGCGCGGCACCGGCTTACCGGTCTCGTCATCGGCGCCATACTGTTCGGTGAGGTCAGCGACCCGCTGGCGCAGCGCGTCGTTCGTTTCAAGAGGGCTTGACTGCTTGGAAGCCCATGCGCCAATGCGGCTGCCACGGGGCCGGCTGGCGAAATAGGCATCGGCGGTTGCATCGCTGACTTGGGCAATCGAACCGCGCACGCGCACCTGGCGACGCAGCGTTTTCCAGTGAAAACACAATGCTGCCTTCTTGGCGCCAAGAAGCTCTTCCCCTTTGGCGCTGGTCAAATTTGTGTAGAAAACGAAACCTGCTTGCGCCACCGCCTTGACCAGTACGATCCGCGCATTGGGCAGCCCATCGGCATCGACCGTGGCGAGCGTCGCGGCGTTGGGATCGTTGGGTTCAGAGGCGCTGGCATCGGCCAGCCAGGCGTCAAAAACGGCGTAAGGATCAGACGCGTTCAGGAATTCGGTGCTCATTAACACTTCCCACAGGCTTTGGTGGAACACTGGACCATGGCTGATGTCGCCTGTTCGTGCGGCATTGTCCAGCGAGATGGGACATGCCGGACGGGGAGCAATCGTCGCATGTCTTGATGCAAGGCCCGCCCAGTGTGTGCGTAAAAGGGGGCGCCCGGTCATGGTGAACCACATCAGAATGCGTGTGAGCGCAGCACCTTTACGGCTTCTTGCGGTGGGCGGTTTGGCGCTTGCCCTGAGCGGCTGTGCGAGCGTGTCCGTGCCGTTTGGTGACGTGTTCGGCGCCAAGCCCGAGCCCCTGCACACCGCGTCCATTGCGACGCCTGAGGCCGAAGCTGAAACCGCCGTGGATGCGCCCGTGGATGCGCCCATGCCGCCGGAGCTTTCCGCCGTTGCGCCCGTTGCATCGGCAGCACCGAGTGCGCCCTCTGAGCGCCCGGTCGATGATCTGATCGCCAGCCTTCCGAGCGAAAGCGAGCCGCGTGTGACGCTGACGCAGGCCGATCTGAACGCGATGGGCCGCGCGCTCACCCATGTTCTTTCCACGGACGAGGATGCCGGCACCTTTTCCTGGTCGCACGAGGCGACCGGCCGCTCTGGCCTGATGACGCCGTTCCGTCAGCTCAGCGCCTCAGGCCAAGGCGCGTGCCGCGTTGTCAGCGTGGAAATCACCGACAATGGCAAGGACACGATCCTGCTCGCCGACGCCTGCATGCAGAACGGGGCGTGGGTGTTCGTGACCCCGCGCGCCGGCCAAGTTCTTTAAGATCTGATTTTAGGCATAAAAACCTATCGGTGCTGGTAATCGGCGCCCGGCACACTTACATACCGGCAGACTTCGTTTCTCCCTCCGCAACCGGTATGTCCGAGTTTGGTGATTCATGCGTGACCCGTATTCCGTTCTTGGTGTGGCCAAAGGCGCGGACAGCGCGGCGATCAAGTCCGCGTACCGCAAGCTCGCCAAGAAGTATCATCCCGATCAAAACCCCGATGACCCCAAGGCCAAAGAGCGCTTTGCAGAGGTCTCCTCGGCCTATGACATTGTTGGCGACGACGAGAAACGCCGGGCGTTCGATCGCGGCGAAATCGATGCCGACGGCAACCCGACCATGGCTGGTTTCAATCCGTTTGGCGGCGGTGGGCGTTCGCGCGCCCAAGGCGGACCCAATCCGGCGTTTGAGGACCTTTTTGCGACCTTCACGCAAGGGCGCGGGCCAGGCTATCGCAGCACTGGATTTTCCTCCGGCGGTGGATCGGCGGAAGACATTTTAAAGTCGATGTTTGGCGGCGGCGGCCCGGATATGGGCGGCATGGGGAGTGCTGGCATGGGTGGCGCCGGTATGGGCGCCGACCCCCGCATGGGCGGCGGACCTGGTATGGGTCGTGCCGGTATGGGTGGTCAGGCCCGGCGGCAGGCGCGCCCCACCAAGGGCGCCGACATCAAAGCCACCGCCCGCGTGAGCCTGGAAGAGGTGCTGGCCGGCGACAAGGTTCAGGTTTCACTGCCTGGTCAGGGCGCGGTGAAGATCGCCCTGCCCGAGGGCGTTGAAGATGGTCAAACGATCCGTCTGAAAGGCAAGGGCAAGGCCTCGACAACCGGCGGCGCACCGGGCGATGCGCTGGTGACGGTCAAGTTCGCCACGCATTCGACTTTCAAAACCGATGGCAGCAGCTTGTTGATGGAGTTGCCGGTGACGCTTGACGAGGCGGTTCTCGGCGCGCGCATCAGCGTTGAAACGCTCGATGGCAAGGTCGCGCTCACTCTGCCGGAGAACGCACAATCGGGCCGCACCATGAGGCTGAAGGAACGCGGCCTGCCAACCAAGGGCGGCAAACGCGGCGATCTCTTGATCAAGGTGCTGATCAAGCTGCCCGAAGAGGGTGACGAGGCGCTCGCCGCGCTGATGAAACGCTGGCGCACCGACGGGCGTTACACGGTGCGGTAGCGCCCGGTTACGCGGGTAGGGTTTGGGCGAGAACGGCGCGTAGACCGGCAGCGGTGTAGGGTTTGGTGAGGACCAGTTTCTCACGCAGCGCCGCCGGCATGTCCGCTGAATCGCCGTATCCGCTGGCAAAGACGAACGGGATCGACCGCGCTTCCAAGGCCTCGGCGATCGGTATGCTGGTTTCATCACCAAGATTGATGTCCAAGAGCGCCACCCGTGGTGGATTCTCATCCAAGATCGTTAGCGCCGCTTGGACAGTGCTCGCGACGGTGACATGATCGAACCCTAACCCGAGCAGCGCGTCTTCGGCGTCCATGGCGATGACGACATTGTCCTCGACCAACAGGACTTGGCCGTCAAACGCGGTCGCGTCGACGGTGGTGTCGACCATCTCTTGCTTGCGTGGTGCGACCGGGGAGGTGTCCTCGGTGACAAAACGGCCAGGCACCAGAAACTTGGCGCGCACGCCAGTGACAGAATAGTCGATGCTTGCCTCGCCCTGAAGTTCAAAAGGGATGGACCGTTCGATGATGGTCGATCCGAAGCCGCGCCGACTCGGCGCTTTCACCGGTGGGCCGCCTTTTTCGCTCCATTCGACGACCAACGAGCCGGTGCTATCGAGCCGCCAATCGATTTTGATGTTGCCGCGACTGTCCGACAACGCGCCATATTTTGCCGAGTTGGTCACCATTTCATGGAAGACCAGCGCCATTGTGGTGAAGGATTGCGGATCGAGAAGGACACGCGGGCCATCAAGGCGTACGCGCTTGGCTTTGTCGCCAAGATAGGCCTCCACCTCGTTTTCGAGCATGGCCTTCAAGCTGGTTGGCGACCATTGGTCGTTGGTGAGTTGATCGTGAGCGCGCGCGAGCGCTTGGATGCGTCCGCCGACCTCGGTGGCAAACTCGGCCACGGTGGCGCTACCGTCGCCGGTTTGCGCAACGATGCCACGTACCAGCGTTAGGATGTTGCGCACGCGGTGGTTGAGCTCGGCAATCAGCAGATCCTGCGTGGCCTGCGCCTGTTCGCGGACCTTATTGCTTTCATCGACCGAGCGAAGAATGACCTCAAGCAGCGTGGTGCGCAGCGACTCGGCCAGTTCCAACTCGGTGGGTGACCAGGGCTGTGACTTGCCGCGCACCGTTTCGCGCCAAGCCTCAAAGCTCTTGCGCGGCGTCAGTCGAATGCCGTTGGGGCCGAGATCTACGGGCTTATCCGGGTTGCCGGCCCAGGTCACCGAGCGCGCGACCTCACTACGGGTTAGCACCAGATAGTCGCGCGGCTTGCGCGACACCGGGATGGCCAAAATGCCAGCCACGCGGTCAACATAATCATTGGCCGGCTCATGGTGTTTGGCCAGGCTGTCGGTGGCGTAAATCCGGCTTGCGCCGGTCTGGTTGAGGAAACGGACCAGGCCCTGCATGTCCTCCTGCGTCAGACCGCGACCGGTGGCCGCAAACGCACCGTCGACCCAGATCGACGCGCCATCGGCGGCGATGACATCCTGGAAACTGTCGAGCAGTGATTCAAGGTTCTCAAACACCGATCCCTGCACGGAGATCGTCGCCATTAGCCGGTCGTGAACCGCCCGGCCATCGCGTTCGGTGTGCGAGCGTTCGCGGCGCTCGCGATTGGCCAGTTCCAGCGAAAACATCTGGCCGAAAAGTTCAGCAATCGTCCGCCGTTCGAAGCCAACCACTTTGGGACTGAAATTGTGGCAGGCGAACAGGCCCCAAAGCTCGCCATCGACGATGATGGAAATCGACATGGAGGCCTCGACGCCCATGTTACGCAGATATTCCAAATGGATGGGCGAGACGGCGCGCAATGTGCTCATGGAAAGATCGAGCGGCTCGCCTTCCGGCGAGATGTCCGGCACGATTGGTGACGTCGCACCGTTGACATCGGCAATGATCCGCAAAGGGTTGCGCAAGTAAAGCGCGCGCGCCTGCTTTGGAATATCGGAAGCGGGATAGCGGAGCCCAAGGAAGCTCTCAACATCCGCACCGCAGGCGTCAGCGATCACCTCGCCGCTGTCGTCGGGAAGAAACCGATAGACCATGACGCGGTCAAATTCTGTCACGAAGCGGACCTGGCGCGCGGCCTGTGTGAAAAACCGGTCCATCCGCTCTTGTTGGGCCAGCTTGGCCATCATGGAGCGGACCATCGGCACCGCATCGAGCGCCGTGTCGTCTTGGGTCGGTTCAAACTCAACAACAATCAGATCGCCGGACAGATGAACCGCAACGTCGAAGCGGCGGCCATCACCCAGAAGATCAAGCGCAAACAGGCGCTCGTTGATACCGGCGATCTGGAGCCATTGCAGGCGGTTGCGGATGTCGTGGATCGCAGTTTCGGCCAGCAGATCGGAGGCGAGTAAGCCCAAAAGCTCATCGGGCGATTTATCGCAGACCTCGCCGATGTTCGCTGATGCGCGCGCGATGATCCAATCAGCGGACAACGCCAAAAGGTAGCCGAAGGCCTGGACAGCGCCAGACAGATGGATCGGTTCACGGTCGCAACTGGTGATGTCGACCGCTTGATCCTCGAGGCGCGAGGACGAAGAGTTGTTCATGGACGTGGTACAAGGCCGCTAAGCTGGGAAACCGTTTCGAATTTATCCGACAGGCAAACGATCTGTCCATAATCTATGTTAAATCTTTTCCAATTGGCAAAAGCGCCCTCACCCGCTTGTTGAGTGCTGAACCGACAGGCGAACCTGCCTGAAAAAGACGGTTCACCCCTTTTTTGGTCGGCCATTGGTCCAACCGCGGTAATGGGCGCGCTTGATCCTTGGCAAAGGTTGATCCCGTTAAGCTGGCTATGACACTGTCACCACGCGTGTAAGATGCGCGCCAGGCCGCTCTCACCTGCAAGAACAACAAGCGGCGGCCATGGACAAAGTCCGGGGGACCTGCATGCACCAGACGCTCTACCTGTCGCACCCGTCTTATCTGGACCATGCGACACCGACCGGGCACCCGGAACGACCGGACCGCATCCGCGCCATCGACCGCGCGTTGGAGGCCGAGGAATTCATGTGCCTGGATCGTGACGTCGCGCCCTGGGGCACGCTCGATCAGGTCGCGTTGGCCCACCCCCTCAATTACGCCACCGATATTCGCGATGCCTGCCCCGATGAGGGTTTGGTGCGGATCGATGCCGACACGACCGTGTCGCCGGGCACTTGGGAAGCGGCCATGCGGGCCGTCGGCGCCGCCTGCCAGGCGGTTGATGAGGTGATGACGCGCAAGGTCAAAAATGCATTTTCCGCCTCGCGTCCACCCGGACACCATGCCGAATATGCCCAATCGATGGGGTTCTGTTTTTTCAACAATGCTGCCATCGCCGCCCGTCACGCCAAGGCCGCGCACGGCGCAGAGCGCGTGGCCATCATCGATTTCGACGTCCATCACGGCAATGGGACGCAGGACATTCTCTGGAACGATCCGTCGATCATGTATGCCTCGACGCACCAGGCGCCGCTTTATCCGGGCACCGGCGCGGTGATCGAGACCGGCGAGCACGACACCATCGTCAATGCACCGCTCGCCTCCGGTGATGGCGCCGAACAGTTCAACGAGGCGTTCGAAGAGGTGCTGTTGCCACGGCTACACGCGTTCAAACCCGATCTGGTGATCATCTCCGCTGGCTTCGACATGCATTCGCGCGATCCCCTGGCCAACATCCATCTGCATGAGCCGGACTTTGTCTGGGTGACGGAAAAACTGATGGAGCTTGCCGAGGCGACAGCGGGCGGACGCGTAGTCTCACTGCTCGAAGGTGGCTACGATCTTCAGGGCCTGTCACGCTCAGTCGCGGCGCACGTCTCGACGCTTATGCAGGCCTAATTTGGTCTTCGCGACCGGTGGCCCTTGACCTTGCACGCCCGATCCCGCCACGTTTTTGGGGAACGACAGGAGCGCGCAATGAGCGAATCGGACGAGACAGCCGTCGACAGCCTGACCTTTGAGACCGCGATGGCCGAGCTTGAACGCATCGTCGATCGGCTGGAGCGTGGCGAGGTGGCGCTTGAGGATTCCATTGCGATCTATGAGCGTGGCGAAGCCCTGAAAGGTCGCTGTGAAGCCCTGCTGAAGGCCGCCGAAGAACGGGTGGAGAAAATCCGCCTGTCGTCATCCGGCGAACCGGCCGGCACCGAGCCGCTTGATAGCTGATCCATGCTTGGACCGTTCGCGCTTTTCTGCGGGGTGGTCATTCTGGCCGGCTGGCTTTTCCTGATCCGCGATTGGTTGGTCAGCGCCAATTGGTCGTCGGTGCGCGGCACGGTGCGCGGCGTTGATGTCGCCCCAACACAATCCTCCGACCCGCTTCGCCCCTGGAAGCAGGTGGACGGCTTTCGCGCCATCGTTCGCTATGCCTATGTGGTGAACGAGCAGACCTATGTGGGCGAGCGGTTTTCCGCCACGCGCGATCCGTTTTTTGCCACCGAGACCGACGCCAACGCTTTCTTACAGCGTTTTCCGCTGCGCTCGCATGTCAGCGTGCGCATCGATCCAGGCAATCCCAAACAGTCGCTGCTGCAGCGGCGCCTGTCGCCCGCTGATGCCCTGCCCGGCTATCTCGGCATGGGCTGCCTGATGGTGGGGCTGCTTCTGCTTTAAGATCAGATCACGAACGATTCGCGGTGCAATGTCGCCGAATTCTTGACAGTGTGTCCCGCAACCGGCGCATCGACAGCCTCCGCTACCGGCCCTACCATTCCGCCAACGTTCTCGTTCACGAAAGGTCAAAGCCCATGAGTTGGCAACCCGATATGGACCCGACCCTCGGTGATCCGAAATCCTGTGATGCGATTGAAACCCTGATCGTCCCGCGCGCCCGTGATCTTGGCGGGTTCGAGGTGCGTCGCGCGCTGCCGTCTGCCAAACGCCAGATGGTTGGCCCGTTCATTTTCTTCGATCAGATGGGCCCGGCAGAGTTTCTCGTCGGCGGCGGCATCGATGTGCGCCCTCACCCACATATCGGCCTGGCAACCGTCACCTACCTGTTTGAAGGCGAAGTGTTGCACCGCGATTCACTGGGCACCGAACTGTCGATCAAACCAGGTGAGTTAAACCTCATGTCCGCCGGTAAGGGGATCGTGCATTCTGAACGGACCTCCGAAGCGGCCAAGGCGCTGGGGCCGAAACTTTTCGGTATCCAGAGCTGGGTGGCGCTGCCGGAAAGCCATGAGGAAAGCGCGCCGGCCTTCATCCATTACGGCGCCGACGAATTGCCGATGCTCAACGATCATGGCGTGAGCGTGCGGGTGATCGCCGGTGAGGTGATGGGTGTCAAAGCGCCGACGCAGACGGCCTGGCCAACACTTTACGCCGATGCGGTTCTGGCGTCCGGTGCCTCGATCCCGCTTGATCCGACGTTCGATGAACGCGGCATCTATACGGTAAAAGGCACGGTCGATATCGCTGGCGACACGTTCGGCCCCGGTCAGCTTCTGGTGTTCAAACCCGGCGATACGATCACCATCAAAGCAACGGAAGATGCGCGGTTCATCATCCTTGGTGGCGAGCCGATGGATTCAAAACGCTACATCTGGTGGAACTTCGTGTCCTCATCCAAAGAGCGGATTGAACAAGCCAAGGCGGACTGGAAAGAGAAACGCTTCGACATCGTGCCAGGCGATGAAGACGAGTTCATTCCGCTACCGGACAAGTAGGCGCGCCATCTGTTCGGTTTGCCGCATGGTCGCGACAACCATATTCGTATGTCGGGACCGTGCTTTAGACGAAAGTCAAATCTATTGGACACTTTGAGTGTCAGACTTTCTTTACAGTCAAAGTCAGCGTAGGGTGGACGATACCGTTCTGCCCTACGCGTCACGATGGCGCGTATTTCTGACCAAATTGATGCGCTAGTGTGACACCATGGAAATCATTGAACGCCCCGACACGCCGCTTCTCGACACGATTGACAATCCCAGTGATTTGAAGGGCTTATCCCATGATGAGCTGACCCAGATCGCCGACGAGGTACGCGCGGAAATGATCTCAGCGGTCTCCGTGACAGGCGGCCATCTCGGCGCCGGGCTCGGGGTGGTCGAACTGACGGTTGCCTTGCACGCGGTCTTCGACACACCCGATGACAAGCTGATTTGGGACGTCGGGCACCAATGCTATCCGCACAAGATTTTGACCGGACGGCGCGATCGCATCCGCACTATTCGCCAAGGCGGCGGATTGTCGGGCTTCACCAAGCGGGCCGAAAGCCCGTATGACCCGTTCGGCGCGGCCCACTCCTCCACGTCCATCTCCGCTGGTCTTGGCATGGCCGTGGCGCGCGATCTTTCCGGCCGCACCAACAATGTCGTGTCAGTGATCGGCGACGGGTCCATGTCGGCCGGCATGGCCTATGAGGCGATGAACAATGCCGGCGCCATGGATGCGCGGCTGATCGTCATCCTCAACGACAATGACATGTCGATCGCCCCGCCAACCGGCGCGATGAGCGCCTATCTGGCGCGGCTCGTTTCCGGCAATTTCTATCGTTCGGTGCGGGAAGGGCTGAAACGGGTGGCGCGCAAACTGCCACCCTATTGGCACAAGAAAGCGGCACAGGCCGAAGAGTTCACCCGTTCGTTTTTCACCGGCGGAACGATGTTCGAGGAGCTCGGCTTCTATTATGTCGGGCCGATCGACGGTCACAACATCCATCATCTGATGCCGGTGCTTGAAAATGTCCGCGACAGCGAACAGGGGCCGATCCTGGTTCATGTGCGCACGCAAAAGGGCAAAGGCTACGGCCCGGCGGAAGCCTCGTCGGACAAGTATCACGGCGTATCGAAGTTCAACGTCATCACCGGCGAGCAGGCAAAATCCAAGCCCAATGCTCCGGCCTACACGCGTGTTTTCGGCCAATCCCTCATTCGCGAGGCCGAAGAGAATGACAGGGTTGTCGGCATCACGGCGGCCATGCCCGGCGGAACCGGGATCGACATGTTCGGCCAGGCCTTTCCGACTCGCACGTTCGATGTCGGCATTGCCGAGCAACATGCGGTCACGTTTGCGGCCGGTCTTGCCAGCGACGGGATGAAGCCCTTCTGCGCGATCTATTCGACGTTCCTGCAGCGCGGCTACGACCAGGTGGTGCACGACGTTTCGATCCAGGGACTTCCGGTACGCTTCCCCATCGACCGCGCGGGGCTGGTGGGCGCCGATGGGCCGACCCATGCCGGTTCGTTCGACATTGCCTATCTGGGTTGCCTGCCGGGCTTCACCATCATGGCCGCCGGCGACGAGGCCGAGCTGGTTCATATGGTGCGCACCGCTGCGGCCTATGACGAAGGCCCGATCGCGTTCCGCTATCCGCGTGGCGAAGGGGTTGGCGTTGATCTGCCAGATCGGGGATCGATTCTCGAAATTGGCAAGGGCCGGATCGTCCGCGAAGGCTCGACGGTGGCGATCCTCTCGCTTGGCTCCCGCCTGAAGGATGCGCTTGTCGCCGCTGACACGCTGGAGACCGAAGGCCTTTCGACGACGGTTGCCGATGCGCGCTTTGCCAAACCGCTGGACGTCGATCTGGTGACCCGCCTTGCGCGCGAGCACGAGGTTTTGATCACGGTGGAAGAAGGTGCGATGGGCGGTTTCGGCTCGTTCGTGCTGCATACGCTCAACGATGCGGCGCTGCTCGATGGTCGCCTGAAACTGGCCACACTGACCTTGCCCGATCGCTACATCGACCAGGACAGCCCAGCCAAAATGATCGCCGAAGCAGGCCTTGATGCAGATGGTATTGTGCGCAGCGTGTTTAAGCTGCTAGGGCGCGAAGAATATGTTGCGCCGGTCCGGGCCTAGACACAGAACCTAGGGACGTCGGCGGTTTCGCCCTCTCTCTTTTAGGTTTCGGCCATGCGCGTTCTCGCGCCGTTCGCGGCCCTGCTCATCTCAACGGCATTGCTGATCACCGGGCATGGGCTTCAGCATGCGTTGGTGCCCCTGCGCGGCGAGGCCGAAGCCTTTGGCGCGTTCTGGGTTGGCGGGCTGGGCTCGGGATATTTTCTCGGCTACGGCCTGGGTTGCGTGGTGGCGCCGATGCTGGTGGCGCGCGCCGGGCACATTCGGGTCTTTGCCGCCCTGGTCGGTTTGGCGTCGGGCACGCTGCTCTTTTATCCGCTCTTTCTGGAACCGCTCTTTTGGGTGTTGTTGCGGGTGATCACCGGCTTTTGCCTCGCCGGCCTCTACATCATCATTGAAAGCTGGCTCAATGAGCGCACCGACAACGCCAATCGTGGGCTGGTGCTGTCGGTCTATATCATCATCAATTTTGCCACGGTGACCTTCGGCCAATTGCTGCTGATGGTCTATCCGCTGGACAGTTTCGCGCTTTTCACGCTTGCCTCCGTGATGGTGTCGTTTGCGGCCGTTCCGTTGGCGCTGAGCAAGGCAACGCAGCCTGCCCCACTGCTGATCGTCCGGCTCAATCTGCGTCGGCTCTACCGCAACACGCCGCTGGGCCTTGTCGGCATGTTTGTAGTCGGCATGGCACACGGCACGTTCTGGTCGTTCGGGGGCGTGTTTGCCTCACGCTCGGGGCTCGAAACCGATCAGATCGCGATTTTCATGAGCGTGGCTGTGGCCGCCGGAGCCTTGGGCCAATGGCCGTTCGGGCGCCTGTCCGACACGATGGATCGACGGCTGGTGCTTCTGGCCCTGCTCGGGCTCTCAACAATCGTGTGTTTTGGCGTTTTCCTTGCCTCGCCCACGACACTGAGCGTGTTGTTGATCTGTGGGTTTGCCTTCGGCCTGGTCACGCTGCCCGCCTATTCCATCGTTGTTGCGCATGCCTATGATCATGCCGAACCCGATCAGTATGTGACGATGGCATCGGGGCTGTTGTTGATCTTCGCGATGGGATCGATCTGCGGACCTTTGATTGCACCACTGTTCCTGGAACGCTTGGGCCCCGGCGGGTTGTTCCTGTTTATGGCGATCGCGCAATTGGCGCTTGCCGCCTATGTGCTGGTCCGTCTGCGCCTGCGGGATGCCGTTCCGGAAGACGAACGCGAGGACTTCTCCTTCGCGACGACGTCACAGATCGGCGCGGTGCTTTCGGAGACCGATCTGGAAGAGCAGGATGTCGATCTCATCGAGCCTGAGCCGGTGACCTTCGACGATGAAGAAACCGAGTAGCTGCGGCATCGCGCTCGCTTGCAACGCCCAGGCTTTGGCCTAAAAGACCTTTTATGCGCCCACTCCAAACCCTCCTCCAATTGCGCGCGCCTTTGGCGACACTGGCCCTTTGCGCCTTGCTCGGCCAGCAGATGGTTGGGTTTGTGTTCACCGCTTCTCCGGCGCTGGCAATCGAGAGTGGTTTCTCGCTGTGCTTGTCCGGCCCACCACAAGCCGATGATGATCCCAAGGACATGGTCAGCGGCGCCAGCTTCTGCCCCTGCACGCTGAGTGTTGGCCTGGCGCTTCTGCCGCCATCTTCTCCTATGGTGGACGCGCCGCTGGCATCGTCGGCAGCGCTGAGGTTTGTCCCGCAATCAAGCCTGCTCATCGACAGCCCACCCACCGGCCCACCGCCGGCGCGCGCACCTCCAGCAACCCTTCACAGCTGATCGATCTCTCTTTTCGTCTTTGTGAAGGACACCTAAATGACCAAATTTGCATTCCTGACCGCAGGCGCGCTGGCGCTTGCCCTCTCCTCTTCTATCGCGCTTGCCGATGATCACGGCGATCACGCCATGCATGGCGAGGCGATGATCATGGTTGGCGATCTGAACCTCTCCAACCCGCGCGTCATCGAGACGCCGCCAAACGCCCGCAACGCCGGCGGGTTTTTGACCATCATGAACACCGGCGATAGCGATGATCGTTTGGTGTCAGCCAGCTCGTCGGTGGCTGAGCGCGTCGAACTGCACACCATGACGATGGATGGCGATGTGATGCGCATGCGCGAACTGGAGGACGGCATCGCGCTGCCGGCTGGCGAGATGGTGGAGCTTGCGCCCGGCGGCCTGCATGTCATGTTCATCGGTCTGACCGGCCCTTTTGTCGCCGGTGAAACCGTGCCGGTGACGCTGACCTTTGAAAGCGGGGCAAGCCAACTCCTAACCTTGCCTGTCATCGAAAGGGCGATGGAGATGAACCACAGCATGCATGGTAGCCAAGGGAGCACCAACTGATGCGGGTGTTCCGCCTTGTCCTTTGGGGGCTGGTCGGCCTCGTCGTGCTTGGCATGGGAGCGTTTCTGACGCTCACCTACCTGCGCGGCCAGGCGCCGGACCAGGCTGCGCTCTATGAAGGCGTCGATAGCGTCGGCGGGCCGTTCACGCTGGTGCGCTCTGACACGGGCGAAACGGTCACCGAAGCGGATTTCGCCGACAAGCCGAAAGCGATCTTTTTCGGCTTCACCTATTGCCCGGATGTCTGCCCGACGACCCTGTTCGAGCTCTCAACCTATCTTGATCAACTTGGCCCGCTTGCCGAGGATATTCACGTGCTGATGGTGAGCGTCGATCCGCAGCGCGATACGCCTGAGTTCCTTGAGCAATATGTTGCGGCGTTTTCCGACCAGATCGTCGGGCTGACCGGTACCCAGGAGGCCGTCGATGAGGCGGTCGCCAACTACCGCGTCTATGCCCGCCGCGTTGAGCTCGATGATGGCGATTACACCATGGACCACACCGCCTCGATCTTTCTGATGAACGAGGCCAACCAGTTGGTCGGCACCATCGCCTATCAGGAAAGCCCGGAAACGGCGCTGCCGAAGCTGGAGCGGTTGGCCCGACTCGGCAGCTAGGCTTGGTGGGCCGAACAAGCAGCCTGCGACCATAAACACCGATGGCCGGCCCTTGTCTGGGCCTGCCATCGGCGCCACATTTCTCGGTATCAATGACGGAGCGATGATGGCCGAGCCGACACCCTTGACCCTATCAAAACTTGCCACGCGCGCGCGGTACATCGCGCGCCAGGGAACGCGGGTCGGGTGGTATGCGGGCCAAGCGTACCGGATGCGCCAGATGCAGCGCCGGGCGGTGGAGCGCGATCCGTCTCTGAAAACCGATGTGAAACCGCCACAGACCGAGGTGCCCGGCGTACCGGAGCTTCTGCGTGGGGTGGCCGCGCTTTCGGCGCGTGATCTGGCGAACATCGAAGCCGGGCTTTATCCGGCGCCGCGCGAGGACGAACGCTGGGTGGACCGCATTCGCGATGCCCGCGCATTTTTTGCCGATGCCCCAGACGTTGCGCGGCGGCGCGCCGAGAAGCGTCACCAGGAAGCGCGTGAGGCACCACAGGCCGACAAGCGACCGCGCTACTACCAACAGAATTTTCATTTCCAGACCGATGGCTGGATGAGCGAGCGGTCGGCGCAGCTCTACGATACCCAGGTCGAAGTGCTCTTCACCGGCGCGACGGCGGCCATGCGGCGCATGGGTCTGGTGCCCGTCGCGCAGTGGATGCAGGGCAAGATCAGCGTCATCTTCAGGCGGTCGATCTGGCCACCGGCCCTGGCAACTTTGCCGACAGCCTTGCCCAAGCCTATCCGCGCATGCCGCTGATCGCGCTGGACTTATCCGAAGCCTATGCGAACCACGCGGTGAAACGGTTCAAGCGCTATCGCCACCAGCATGGCATGGTCGCCAAGGCCGAAGAGATGCCGTTTGCCGACGGCGCGCTTGACCTGACATCAGCGGTGTTTCTGTTCCATGAACTGCCGCCAAAGATCCGCGTTGCGGTGGCGCACGAAATCGTGCGGGTGCTGAAGCCCGGCGGGTTGTTCGTGTTCGTCGACAGCCTGCAGCCGGGTGACACGCCCGCCTATGACGGGCTGCTTGAGCTCTTCCCGCAGCTTTTCCATGAGCCCTATTACACGACCTATGCGGACACCGACCTGGTCGGCTTGTTTGAAGGCGCGGGCCTCCAGGTCGTGCACGAGGACACCGCCTTCTTTTCCAAGGTTCTCGCCTTCGAAAAGCCGCTCTAATCCATCAGCAAGACGCCATCGGAAAGCTTGAAAAAGAAACAGTGAAGAGGTTGGCACGCTAAGCGTGAGAAAGATCGTGAAAGGCTGGCTACTGCGCATTGTCGGCTGGGGGCTCGCGCTCCTTGGCCTGGTGATGTTCGTCCTGCCGATCCCGCTGGGCATCCCTGTGATGGCGTTCGGCCTGGTGATCCTGATCACCACGTCACGGACCGCGCGGCGTATGATCCGCTGGCTGCGCATGCACTCGCGGCCGGTCGATCGCAGCTTCACCTATTTGGAAACACGTGTGCCAGCCCGCCTTGGGGCTATTCTGCGCAAAACGCGGTTCCGGCGGATCGGACGGCGCGTGGCCGAGGCGGCGCAGGCGGTCGCCAAGCCGTAACTGGCGTTACGCGATATCGATGTCCAGTCCGAGATCGAGCGACGGGGCCGACGAGGTCAGCCAGCCGGACGAGATGTAATCGACGCCGCTTTCAGCGACGCTGGCAATGGTGTCCAGCGCGATGCCACCTGACGCTTCCAAGATCACCGGCTTGCCGCCCGCTTCGCGGTTCATCGCGACGCCCTTGGCCAGCGTTTGCGGGTCCATGTTGTCGAGCATGACGACATCGGGGCGTTCCGCGTCCGGCAGCGCCAAGATCAGCGCGAACTGATCAAGCGTATCGACCTCGATCTCGATGGCCATCAGATGTCCGGCAAAGGCTTTGGCGGCGTGCACCGCTTCGACAACGCCGCCGCAGACCGCAATGTGGTTGTCCTTGATGAGGATCGCATCATCGAGCCCGAAACGATGGTTCGACCCGCCACCTTTGCGCACGGCATATTTTTGGGCCGCACGCAGACCCGGCAGGGTCTTGCGGGTGCACGTCACTTTGGCGGGGGTGCGGGCGATGGCGTCGGCGAAGCTGCGCGTTGCGGTGGCAATGCCAGAAAGATGCGTAAGGAAATTCAGCGCCACACGCTCCGCCGACAGCACCAGCAAGGCCGGACCTTGAATGCGGGCCACGTCATCGCCTGGCTCTATGCGCGCACCATCAGAAAGATCGGTGGTGAACGTTATGCCGTCCCCGATCTGGCGAAAGGCACTGGCGGCCAGCGGCAGGCCGGCGATCGTGCCCGGCTGGCGGGCGCGGATCACGGCGTTGGCTTTGGCATCCGGCGGCAAGCAGGCTTGGCTTGTCACATCGCCAGCACGGCCAAGATCTTCCAAAAGGGCGTCCCGCACCAGCGCATCAATGATCGGTTGCGGTAAGGTCGATGTTACGGGGCTGTCCATTGATCCGCTCAACTTTCTTGGTCATGGCCGGGTCAAGCCCGGCCATGACGATGGTGGATGAGGTAATCCTCAGGCGGCTTTGGGCACGTCATCGACCGCGGCGCGCAGATTGGCAAGAGTCCAGAAGGAGCGCTTGGCCTGAGCGGGGTCGGTCTCTGGATAATCTGACCGGGCATGACCGCCGCGGCTTTCGGTGCGTTTGAGCGCGCTGGCGGTGACGATCCAGGCGGCGAGCGCCATGTTGCGCACCGAAAGGTTGATCGCATTGTCCTTGATGGTGGTGAGCGTATCGAGCGCCGCTTGTAGCCCCTGGCCGCTGCGTTCGACGCCGACATGCTGACCCATCACCATGCGGATCGCCCGCATGGCTTCCTCGTCGGAACGGGACAGCACGACCGATCCGGTGCTCGCGCCAACTTCGGCATGGCGCAGTTCCGGCACCGGCATCAGGCGCAAAATGTCCTCGGCGATACGCGCTGAGAACACCACGGCCTCGAGCAACGAGTTCGAGGCCAGTCGGTTGGCGCCATGGGCGCCGGTGGAGGAGACTTCGCCGGCTGCCCAAAGGCCGTCCAAGGACGTGCGCCCGTACGCGTCAGTGAGAATGCCGCCCATGTGGTAATGCGCGGCGGGCTCGACCGGCAGCATCTCCGTCACTGGATCGATGCCGGCTTCCATGGCGCTTTCATAAACGGTGGGAAACGCCTCGGGGAATGTTTCGCCAATCGCCTCACGGCAATCGAGAAACGCGCCTTTGCCAGACTGCACGGCGCGGTGGATGGCGCGGGCGACGATGTCGCGCGGCGCCAGTTCCAGATCCTCATGGATGCCTTCCATCAGGCGCGATCCATCGCCGTAATGCAGTGTGGCGCCCTTGCCGCGCAGCGCTTCGGTGGCCAGCGGCGCCGGGTCCTTGCCGACGGCCAGCGCAGTCGGGTGGAACTGCACGAACTCGGCGTCGGCAATGATTGCGCCGGCACGGGCCGCCATGGCAAGCCCCTGCCCGCGCGCTTCGACCGGGTTGGTGGTCACGGCGTAAAGCCCGCCGGTGCCACCAGAGGTCAGCACCACAGCGCGGGTGTGCAGTGTGGTCGGGACTTCAGCTTGGCCGCCATCGCCGCGCGATTGCAACCCGACGACCTGGCGGCCTTCGGTGAGGATGGCTTCCACCACATGATTTTCGATCACGCGGATTGATGGGGTTTTGGCCACTGTTTCAATCAGCGCGGCCATGATCGCTTTGCCAGCGCGGTCGCCCTGGACGTGGACGATGCGGTCGGCGGAATGGGCAGCCTCGCGACCGAAGGTCAGGCGGCCTTGCAGATCGGTGTCGAACGGCACGCCGTAAGTCAGCAAGTCCTGGATGCGGACATTGGCTTCCTTCACAAGGAGCCGGGCCATGTTTTCATCAACGAGCCCCGCACCGGCAGCAATCGTGTCGGCCAAATGCGCCTGCCACGTATCGCCCTCGGCAATGGCAGCGGCGATGCCGCCCTGCGCCCAAGCGGACGAGGCGCCGAGGCCCAAAGGGGCGGCCGTCACGATGGTGACAGGACGTGGCGCGAGTTTAAGGGCGCAGAAAAGCCCCGCCAAACCGCCGCCAACAATGACCACGTCATCGACCAGAACGCTCATCATGGCCTCCTTAATGGCTTCTCTGGCAGCCTTTGCGGCTGCCCCGCCTTAATTGTTGAGGTTCACCATCGCCTCGACCGAGGCGCGGGCGCGCTTGGCCATTTCCGGCGCGATCAAGACTTCGCCTTCCATGGTGAGCAGCGTGTCGAGGATTTTCGGCAGCGTGATGCGCTTCATATGCGGGCAAAGGTTGCACGGGCGCACGAACTCCACGTCCGGCGCGGCAGCGGCCACATTGTCGGCCATGGAACACTCGGTCACCATGAGCACCTTGCCCTGACCATGTTCGACCACCCAGTCGATGATGCCTGCGGTTGAGCCAGTGAAATCGGCTTCGGCAATCACGTCCGGCGGGCATTCAGGGTGGGCGATCACTTTGATCGACGGGTCGGAGGCCTTGTAGTCGCGCAGCTCCGCGCCGGTGAACCGTTCGTGCACCTCGCAGGCGCCCTTCCAAGCAATGATGTCGACGTCGGTCTGGGTTGCGACCCAGCGCGCCAGATACTGATCGGGCAGGAAGATCACGCGGTCGGTGCCGAGGCTCTCGACCACCTGCACGGCGTTAGATGAGGTGCAGCAAATATCGACTTCGGCTTTCACATCGGCAGACGTGTTCACATAGGCGACGACCGGCACGCCGGGATAGGCGGCTTTGAGTGCGCG
This sequence comes from Hyphomicrobiales bacterium, assembly GCA_046290415.1. Classification (GTDB taxonomy): domain Bacteria; phylum Pseudomonadota; class Alphaproteobacteria; order Rhizobiales; family MH13; genus MH13. The sequence continues at coordinate 16,302 of JBKAGN010000022.1, read as the reverse complement.
CACATCAGCGCCGGTGATCGAAGACGCCAACGAGCAGCCGGCCTTCATGTCCGGGATGAGCACCGTCTTTTCCGGGTTCAACAGTTTGGACGTCTCGGCCATGAAGTGCACGCCGCACTGAATGATCACATCGGCATCGACCTTGGTGGCCTCCTTGGCCAATTGCAGGCTGTCGCCGACAATGTCGGATACGCCATGGAAAATCTCCGGCGTCTGATAATTGTGGGCCAGAATGGCCGCGCCACGAACCTTTTTGAGCTCGTTGATCGCCTTGATGTAAGGCGCGTGCACCGGCCATTCGATGCGTGGAATGGCGTGGCTCATCTTTTCGTAGAGATGGCCAACGGCGGCCTCCACTTCCGGCGTGTAGGTGAGGTCGGGCATCGGCAAGCGCTCAAAGGTGCGCGCGGGCGCAGGCGCCGGGGCATCGTGCCAATCGGGCGTTGGGACGCGGGTGATGGTGCGCGGGCTTTCAACGCGAAACTCGCGTTCTTGGACGGTTGTCATGATCTGCCTCCTCCAGGCAAACGCCCTAGTGGTCCGAAAAAGGCCACGTACCGGGCTATTTCTCATCTTGAGCATAAGTCGGGCAAGCGGACTTTTGCTCATGTTGAGTTTTAGTATAGGGATTTTCGCCTTGTCTGGCAAGGTGGGCCAGGCATCGAACTGTTCGGTACGGCCTAAGCAGCCGCTCGGTTAGGCCAAAACCACCGGGGTTGCTGGGCTCCTGGTTCAAAATTCTTGATGCGAGCTTGCAGGAATTTGAGTTGGTCGCCTGCGCCGAACCGATGTAGCTAAGGGGTCTACGGGTCGGACGACCCTCACATTATCGCGAACGGTCACCCATCATGGCGAATCGATCTCAATCTCTCAGCAGTCCTCCTGGCTCTTCGGGTGTGCCGATGACGGCGCTTTGGCTGGTCATTGTCTGCGGCTGTCTGATTTCTCTGTTGTCCTTCGGGCCACGCTCGGTGCTCGGCCTCTTCCTGGTTCCTATGACGGAGACTCAAGGGTGGAGCCGCGAGATTTTTGCGCTGTCGCTTGCCATCCAGAACCTGATGTGGGGCATCGGCCAGCCTTTTGCCGGGGCGGTGGCCGATCGCTATGGCACGGGCCGGGTGCTCGCCTTTGGTGGCCTGGTTTACGCTGGCGGGCTGGTCCTGATGGCGTGGGCGCCGACGCCGGCCTGGCTGCACGTGTCGGCTGGATTGATGATCGGGCTTGGCATGGCCGCCGCCTCCTTCTCCATCGTGCTGGCCGCCTTCGGGCGCCGCGTGCCACCGGAAAAACGTCCGATGGTGTTTGGCATCGGCACGGCCGCCGGCTCCATGGGCCAGTTCTTGTTTGCCCCGATGGGTCGGGCCTTCATCGCCGATTATGGTTGGGAACAAGCGCTGATCCTGCTCGGCGTAATCATGTTGGCCATCCCGGTTTTGGCCTTTGCTCTGCGCGGCAGGTCCGACCAATCGGCCGCCGCCGATTTCATCAAGAACCAAACGCTGACCCAGGCCGTGACCCAAGCCTTTGCGCATCGCTCTTACGTGCTGTTGGTGATCGGCTTTTTCGTTTGCGGCTTCCATGTCGCGTTCATCACCGCGCATCTGCCAGCCTATCTGGAAGACCTTGGCATGGACCCGACGCTTGGCGCCTGGTCGCTGGCGCTGATCGGGCTGTTCAATGTGATTGGCTCGCTGGCGTCAGGTGTGATCTCCGGCAGATATTCCAAGCCGATCTTCCTGGCGCTGATCTATCTGGCGCGGGCGGCGATCATCGCGCTGTTCCTCATTCTGCCGATCTCAACGCTGACCGTGCTCGTCTTCTCAGCAACGATGGGGCTGCTTTGGCTCTCCACCGTGCCGCCGACCTCGGCCCTGGTGGCGATCATGTTCGGGCCAAAATACATGGCGACACTGATGGGCATCGTGTTCTTCAACCACCAGCTTGGCGCGTTCCTGGGCGTCTGGCTCGGCGGGCGCCTCTACGACACCACCGGCTCCTACGACGTGGTCTGGTATCTGGGCATCGCTCTTGGCATTTTGGCCGCCATCGTGCATTGGCCTATTAGAGAGGCACGAGCCGACACGCCACTCGCCTCACCCGCTGAGTAAGGATGCCGCCCCATGAGCCTACCGACCGAGCCGTTTCGAGCGATCTGGATCACCAGCGATGACGGCAAGCGCGCCAACCCCGCCGTCGTCAATGAGATCACGCTTGATGATCTGATGCCGGGCGATGTGACGCTGAAGGTCACGCACACGACGGTGAACTTCAAGGACGGTTTGGCGATGACGGCCAAAGGGCCGATCGCGCGGAAATTTCCAATGATCCCCGGCGTCGATATGGCCGGCACGGTGATCGCGTCTGAGCGCGACGACTTCAAGGTCGGCGATGAGGTCATCCTCAACGGCTTCGGCGTTGGCGAAGGTCATATGGGCGCCTATGCCGACTATGCGCGCGTTTCCGGCGATTGGCTGATTCATCGCCCAGACGGACTGACCGCCGCGCAGGCCATGGCCATCGGGACGGCTGGCTATACGGCAATGCTCTGCGTCATGGCTTTGGACAAGGCTGGCGTGAAACCGGACGACGGCCCGGTTCTGGTCACCGGCTCGGCGGGCGGCGTTGGATCGGTCGCCATCGCGATCCTCGCAAAGCGCGGCTATCACGTCGTCGCGTCTACAGGTCGCCCGGAGGAAGAGGACTATCTGAAGGGTTTGGGCGCATCAGAGATCGTCGACCGGAACGAGTTCAACACCGATGTGCGCCCGCTGGCGCGGGAAAAATGGGCTGGCGCCGTGGATGCAGTCGGCTCAAAGACGCTCGCCAACGTTCTCAGCCAAGTGAAGTATGGCGGCGCGGTTGCTGCCTGCGGTCTGGCCCAAGGCGGCGATCTGCCGTCCTTCGTCCACCCGTTCATCCTGCGCGCTGTGCAACTGATCGGTGTGGAATCGGTGATGACACCGATCTCGGTGCGCAAAGCGGCCTACGATCAACTCGCCAAGGACCTGGACATGGCCAAGCTTGACGCCATGACCACCCATATCGGCTTTGACGATTTGCTCGACGCCGGGCAGCAGATCATGGACGGCAAGGTGCGTGGACGGTTGGTCGCCACGCTTTAACACGCTACCTAGAAGCGCTCAGCGCACCACTTGAGAAACGTCGCTCACCGGCAGGTGAACGGCGCTGGTGCGCACCTCTTCCTCGGCCGTCGTCAGCACGGTCGGCGTTTTTGTCTGCGCATAGCGCAGCATTTCCACGCGCTGCGCCAGATCATGGATCGGCGCGACCTCGCGCTTGGTGTCGGACATCATCCAACCTGCCGCCATGCCGGCCATCATGGCCGGTACGGCGACGCCCAAAAGCGTCTGCGCGTAACGCTTGTAAAACCGCTTGGAAAGGTGGGCGGGCAGCGCGTCACGACGACGCCCTGTCCCGCCCGTTTCTGTTAGCCCCTGCATTCAAACTCACCATTTTTGTTGCTTGGTGTTGATTGGCAGGTAGCACAGGCGACCCGGAAAAACCGTTACCGAATGCGGCTTTCGCGTGGCAATTGCAAGGCATGCCAAACGGACCGTAAACGGGTTAATGACGCTTTTTCAAGCATTTAACAGAAGGTTGAAAATCTCTAGCGCACGACGGGCTGGCCAAAGCGAAGGCCTGCCGACGGGCGTTCGGCGATCACATCGCGGCGGAACCGATAGAGCGCGGCCGGTCTGCCACCCGTTGCTTGGGTGGTGGCGCCGGTGGGTTCGACGAGACCGGCATTGTCGACCAGACGGCGGAAATTCTGCTTGTGCAGACGGCGCCCGGCAATCGCTTCGACCGCCGATTGCAGACCAGTGAGCGTGAAGCTTTCCGGCATCAACTCAAACACCACCGGGCGGTATTTCATCTTGCCACGTAGCCTTGCGATGGCAGTGGCCAGGATGCGGCGATGGTCAAGCGCCATCGGTTGGCCAATGCTTTGCACGTCCAACGCGGTGGACTGGTCGCGGCCATCGCGGATGGCTTCCTGGGCAAGGCCTGCCTCATAAAGCAGTTCGTAACGCTCCAGGACGCGTTCTTCGTCCCAGGCAAGACTCCCCTCACCGCCCTCGCCCGGCGCATCGCCAAAGGCCAGCGCCACGCGCCGTGCGCGGCTCAAGGATCGACCTGGCGGTTCATCGCCGCTCGCCTTGCGTAGCCAAGCGTGCAGCGCCGGCAGAATGACCGTGTCCAGCATCACCGGACGGCCAGCGCGCCAATCCTCCCAGGGAAAGAACTGGTACCAGCTCTGCCAGGACCAGGGCGCATCCTCACTTTCGTCGGCATCGTTGCGCGTTAGGGCAAGATAGCCGATCGACATGACGTGTGGCGCCGATGTCGGTGAGGTGGCATGGCGGCCACGGTCGCCAAAGGTGTAGAGCTGCTCGATGTAGCCGAGCCGGAAGCCGGTCTGGTCTTCCACGAAGCCACGCAAACCAAGTTCCAGCGTGCGGTGGCGCAGCGGCGCGAAGGGCCCCGATGGCAGCGCGCTTGCGTCGGTGTTCGGGTCACGCGAGGGCACGGTAAGGATTGCTGGCGACCCGCCGACCAAAGCGGTGACCGCAGCGGTCAGATCGATGCCAATGGTTTGATCGACGGCACTAGCCATGGTCGTCAGCGGTTTGGCCGACCGTTTCACCAACTGGAAGCGCGAACGGCTTACCCTCATAGGCCATGGCGCCGCGACCGATGGCGGCGATGGCATCCTTCATGGCGCCTTTGGCGCCGAGCAGTTCGTCGGCAAAGCTGACCATGCGGCCGTTGGGCGTCGCCCAGGGTGCGCGTGACCGCAACAGGCGGGCAAGATCATAGGGATCGCTGTCCGGCGTCAGGGCGTGGGAGAGAATGTAGCCCGCTGCCGTGGAGCGGCTAACACCGGCCCAGCAATGCACCACCATCGGCGCTTTGCGGTCCCAGCTGCGGCCGAACGCCAGGATCTTCTCCACATGGGCCGGGCTCGGCGGCACCAGACCCTGCGCCGGGGCAGTGATGTCGTTGAACTCAAGAAAGAGGTGATTGTCTTCGGCGATACTTTTGGGTCGGTCGACCTGCGTGCCGCCGCTGATCACCGTCAAAAGGTGAGACGCGCCGGTGCGGGCGACAACGTCATGGATGGCGGCAAGCGAACAGATATAGAGCGTCATGAAAAAAGGCCTATCACGTTACGTGCGCGCCGTGGGAGGTTTTGGACGCGCTGCCAGATGGGCCATATGGGCGGCAAACAGCTCGCGATGGCGGGTCAGGAAAGCCTTCTCCGCGTCCAATGCCGACAGGGGCTGCAGCGTGATGGTGGCCAGCGAACCCGGTGGCTTGCCGAACAGTTTTTCAGCCTCATCGAGCGCAAAGCCAGCCAATTGCGAGGCTTCCAGAAAGGCTGACACGCTATCGGCCTGTTTGATCAACCTGTGCATTGGCGTCGGCAGGCTGGCGGGCAGTTGATGGCGCAGATGGATAGCCGCGGCAAGCCGGGCTTCGATGCTGCGATAGCCATCGCCGAGAAGCGCCTTGAACGGGGAAATCATGTCGCCGATGACATATTCCGGCCCGTCATGGAGAAGCGCGGCCAGGCGCAGATCAGCAGGCGTTTCGTGCTCGCAAAGCGCATCAACAAGATCGACGACCAGCAAGCAGTGTTGCGCCACCGAGAAGGCATGATCGCCAACCGTCTGCCCATTCCAGCGGGCGACGCGCGCCAGCCCGTGGGCGATATCTTCGATCTCGATGTCAAGCGGTGACGGGTCGGCAAGGTCGAGGCGGCGGCCCGACAGCATGCGCTGCCAGACGCGCGCCGGCTGGTCAGATCGTGATGTCTTGCGCGGCACGTCCGGTCCTAGGTTGCCTCTGATTCCGTCTTCGGCTCAAGGCTGTAGGTGGCGTAGGACGGCGGGGCAAGAGTGGCCGGTGCGCCGCCAACCGTGGTCGCGCCTTTCAGCTGGTCAGTGCGCACGACAGCAACGCCCATAGATCCTGAAACAAGACGCATTGTCCCGACCTCGCGCTCACCGGCCATAACTGGCGCGCCCTGTTCCAGGCCATCGCCCTTCACCAGCACCGGACGGCGGCGTGCCGTACCGCGATGTTTGACGCGGCTCACCACCTCCTGACCGACGAAACAGCCTTTGGCAAAGGAAACGGCGCCGGTGAGGTCGAGCGCCACATCATGCGGGAAATCCTGATTGGCCAGGATCTCCGCTGGGCCTTCCAAGACACCGAGCGATGCGCGGTGGGCGTGATAGGATTCAGCCGTCTCTGAGGCGTTCGCTTCGCCATAATGGCGGCGACCCATGTCCGGGTGGCGCGTGTCTTCAAGCCCGCCCGATCCGCCGGCATAAACGGGCAGGTCCGACGGCGTGAGCGTCACCTTGGCGCGCAGCTTATAGAGCGTCAGGCGTTTGGTGAGACCCTCAATCTCGCTGGCATCGCACTCCAGCGCGAAGCCGTCTTGAAAGCGGCTGACCAAAAACGAGAAGAGCAGCTTGCCCTGCGGGGTCAGCAACGCCGAGCCGCGCGCCTCACCCTCTTGCGGGACCTCTGAGGTGATCAAGCCTTCCAAAAAGTGCGCCGCGTCCTCGCCTTCAACGAGGAGCAGCGCACGATGGGAAAGCGGAGCAAGGGGCGTCTTGGACGACATGGCGGTGGCACAACCGTGATGGAGGACAAGGATCTGCCACCGGAGATAAGCGCCTTACTGGACGATCTCAAGATCAGGTGCGAACGCGTGGACGACGAACGCGAACGTCACATCGTGAACGACCGGCTCACCATCCATGGTCACTGTGATGTTGCCGACGTCGCGGCCCTCGGCAATGATTTCATCGTCCAAGGCCGAGGCCTGGCCCGGCGCAAACACGACTTCAATACCGTCCTCTTCATAGCTGCCATCTTCGGCGAGCTTGGCCGTGGACACCGCAAACTCGGTGTCGCCATGGCGCACCATGACCACCCGTTGCAGCGGCGCGATGCCATCGGGGAACGGGCCACTGTAAAGGAACGGCTGGGCCAGCGTATCGTAGCCGCGATAAGGGTTCATGCCATAGGGTCGGCGGAACTGTGTTGGGTCTTCCAGCACCACGGCGTCCGGGTGCGCTTCTGCGAACCGCTCCCAACTGATGAGCTGCGACGGCAGCATGGTGAGTTCGGTACCGGCGTAGGAGCCAGTGATCGATTCGCCTGAAAACTGCTGCCACCAGCTGTCGGTCTGGCGGTCATACATGACCAGGTCGGAGCGGCGCAGCTTGCCGGTCGTGCCAAAGTCCAGGATCTCGCCGTTTACATTGCGGTCGAAGACGATGGCCGCGTTGCACAAGGGGCAATAGGTGACGGAGACCGGCAGGCCACCGACTTCATCGTTGACGATCTCATGAAAGGTCATCACCCGCAGCGGATAGGCGCGGGTCTCACCATTGTGGGTAAAGCTCATCACCGGATCGAGCGGACCGAGATGATCGACCTCTGACACCGGGATGAAACTCGGATTGTCGATCGGCGGAATGCCATCGCGGCGTGGGCCGCCATCCATGATTTCTCCCAGATCAACCGTCGCCTGGGTAAAGTCGGTTGCCCAGCCTTCACGCTGCCACCGGTCGGGGTTGGCAAAGGCCTGGGTTGCAACCGTCAGAGCGAGCGCAAGGCCAGCGACAAAAAGGGCGGATTTGATGAGCGCGGCGCGCGGATCAGGCAGCGCGCGCGCTTTGGCAGGTTCTTTGCGGAAAGACATGGCGGTCGAGCCTCCTTTTGGTGGCTCTCATAGTGCGGCGCCTGTGCGAGGGTTTCCACACACCGTTGATCAACTTGCCGCGAGGAGCGGCGAGAGGATGCTAGTTGAAAAGCTCGTCGACGGCGTCCTGTGCGCGCATCTTTGCTTCGTCCGTGGCCGGGCCGACCGTTGCCAGATCGTCAGTCGCATTGATGATCGCGCTCGCCCGATCGATCGACGGGCGCAGATCGTTGACGATCGTTAGCATCAACCTGTCGGCCAGTGCCGGGTCCATCGGCGCGGCCATATCCACGCCTGAAAGCATGATTTGAATGTCGATGATCTGCTTGTCGAGGTCGGCAATGACCGCATCAAACCGCGCCTTGGTGCAGCGTGGCGCCGCCTGATAAGCCTCAATCGCCAAGGCCCTGTCGGCAAAAACGGACTGCTCGAAATGCTCGGTGTAGCCGCGCGGCTCCCAGGCCATCACGTCGGCAATCATATCGGGCATATCCGGCACCATTTCCATCAACATCACCACTTCGTTGAAATGGTTGAGGTAGTCCGTGGCCAGAAAACTGGACGGATTGATGTTGGCAGCAGCCAATGCATCAGGGCTGAAAGGTGAAAGTGACAGCATCAAACGCGAATACTTGGTGACGACAAGAACCCACAACTTACGCGGGAATAGGTTACCAGAACCTTGTGTGCCGGCCTTGTGCGTCGCTATGCCTGGGGCCACTCTGAACGGCAGAGCAGAAGGGGACATCGCGATGTGCGGTCGGTTTGTTTTGGCGGCGTCGAAAAACGCGCTTGGTGCGCTGTTCAAGATCATCGTCGATGGGCCCTATGAGCCGCGCTACAACATCGCGCCGACCCAGCCGGTGCTCCATATCCACCAGTTCAGCGGCGAGGTGCGCGCCGACTATGCCCGTTGGGGCCTGATCCCCTCCTGGCACAAGGACCCGGAAAACGCGCAGCTGCTGATCAATGCGCGGTCCGAAACGGTGTTGGAGAAGCCCTCGTTCAAAAACGCCATTCGCCATCGGCGGGTGCTGGTGCCGGCCACGCACTTTTATGAGTGGCGCCGCGAGGGCAAGGCCAAACAGCCTTATGCTGTTGAACGCACGCGGCCGGATGGCGAGGGCGGACTTTTTGCGATGGCCGGCATTGTCGATGAATGGGCCGGCAAGGATGGCGAGGTCCTCTCGACGCTGGCGATCCTTACCCAGCAGGCCATCGGGGACATTGCCGACATCCACCACCGCATGCCGATGGTCGTGCCGCCAGAGCACTACGCCAGTTGGCTTGATTGCCGGACCGTCGATGCGCAGATGGCGCTGGAGCCATTACGCGTGACCCAGCCGGACGCCTGGCGGCTCTGGCCGGTGGACCGTGTGGTGAACCGCGCTGGCGTTGATGGCGCGCAGTTGCTGGAAGAAGTCGACCTAGAGCCCGAGACGCCTCCCGAGCCCGATCCACAGATGCGTTTGTTTTAGCCTTCGTCAGCGGCTGTCAGCCAAAACCTTGCCCGGGTTCATGATCCCCTTAGGATCGATGGCATCTTTCAGCGTACGCATCAGCGCCAAAGCCACCGGGTCCTTCACGCTGGGCAAAAGATCGCGTTTGGCCTGACCGATCCCATGCTCTGCCGAAATCGAGCCGCCAAAACGCGTGGTGATGGCGTGGACGCGTTCGTTCATTGCCTCGTAATTGGCCAAAAACGCCGCCCTATCAGCACCCTCGGGCTGGGACACGTTGAAATGGATGTTGCCATCGCCAAGATGGCCGAACGGCACCGGCCGACAGCCTGGCACCATCTCGACGACGGCGGCGATGGCCTCATCGAGGAAATCGGCAACAGCGGCGACCGGCACCGAAACATCATGCTTGATGGAACCGCCCTCTGGTTTTTGCGCTTCGGAAAGCCCGTGGCGCATCGCCCAGAACATGTTCGCCTGGTCCAAAGATTGGGCGATCACGGCATCTTCGACCAATCCGTCTTCAAACGATGTTTCCATTGATTGCATCAACAGCGCCTCGGCATCGTCCTCGCCACGGCCCGACGATATCTCCGCCAGCACGTACCAGGCATGTTCAACCTCCAGCGGATCGCGCACGCCGTCCATGTTGCGGGTGAGAAAATCGATGGCAATGCGCGGCATGATCTCAAACGCTGTGAGCGCTGGTCCGGCGACCTCCTGCATCAAGGAAAACAGCTTCAGCGCCTCGTGCGGCGAGGTGACGCCGATCATCGCGGTGCGCATGCCCTTGGGCTTGGGAAAGAGTTTCAAGCTCGCCCCGGTGATCACACCAAGCGTGCCTTCGGCGCCGATGAAAAGGTGTTTCAGATCGTAGCCAGTGTTGTCCTTGCGCAGCTTTGACAGCCCGTTCCAGAGCCGCCCATCGGGCAGCGCAACCTCCAGGCCGAGCACCAGATCACGGGTGTTGCCATAGGCCAGAACCCCGGTGCCGCCTGCATTTGTCGACAGATTGCCACCAATCATGCAGGAGCCTTCGGCGCCGAGTGACAGGGGAAAAAGGCGGTCTGCTTTGTCGGCTTCCTCCTGCAAGGTTTGCAGCACCACGCCGGCATCGACAGTGATCACGCCGCCCACATTATCGACCTCGCGCACGCGGTTGAGCTTGGCGAGCGAGAGCACGATGGCATTGCCGGATTGGTCGGGCGTTTGGCCGCCGACCAGACCGGTATTGCCACCTTGCGGCACCACCGGGACACCGTTGTCATGGGCAAAACGCAGCACCCGACAGACCTCATCAACCGTGCGCGGCTGGACGACAGCGGCGGCTTTGCCGACATAACGATCGCGCCATTCGTGCAGGAAGGGCGCCTGATCGTCCGGGTCGGTGATCAGCGCCTGATCGCCCAGCATCTGCGTTAAATCCTTCACGGTATCGGCCAACATTTCTATCAATCTCCCCGGTTGCCACGTCCTTGCTCGATCGGCAGGGCTTTTCCTGACCCAACTCCTAGGGTAAGAACCGCCGCACCGCCAGATCGGCGTATCCGCTCCCATTCTTCCACCTTTTCAATCAGAGGGTTATCCTTCGTGTCCGGTCCCATTCTGGAAGGCAAACGCGGCCTGATTCTCGGCCTTGCCAACAACCGCTCCATCGCTTGGGGCATTGCCAAGGCATGCCGTGCGCACGGCGCCGAACTCGGTTTCACCTATCAAGGCGATGCGTTGAAAACGCGTTGAGCCGTTGGCAAAGGAACTCGACGGCGAGGTTTTCGGCCATTGCGACGTGACCGACGCGGCCTCCATGGATGCGGTGATGGCCGCCGTTGAGGCCAAATGGGGCAGGCTTGATTTTCTGGTTCACGCGATCGCGTTTTCCGACAAGGACGAGCTGACCGGGCGCTATGTGGACACAAGCGCAGAAAACTTCGACCGCTCGATGAACATTTCGGTCTACTCGTTCACAGCGCTGATGCAGCGCGCCGAAAAGCTGATGAGCGATGGCGGTTCGGCGCTGACGCTGACTTATTATGGCGCTGAACGCGTGATGCCGCATTACAATGTGATGGGCGTCGCCAAAGCAGCGCTGGAAGCCTCGGTGCGCTATCTGGCGGTTGATCTTGGCGGCCAGGGCATTCGCGTGAACGCCTTGTCCGCCGGCCCGATCAAAACGCTGGCGGCGTCGGGCATTGGCGATTTCCGCTACATTTTGAAGTGGAACGAGTACAACTCACCGCTGAAAAAGACGGTATCGATCGAGGAAGTCGGCGATGCCGCCGTCTATCTGCTTTCGCCGCTGTCTCGTGGCGTGACCGGCGAGGTCCATCACGTGGATTCCGGCTATCACGTGGTCGGCATGAAGGCAGTCGATGCACCTGATATTTCTGTCGTGAAAGACTGATAGACTTTTCGTGTGATCAGCCTTTCCCACCCGCTTATCTTCATCCGCCATGGCCAAACCGACTGGAACAAAGAAGGTCGGCTTCAGGGCGGCCAGGATATCCCGATCAACGACACCGGTGTCTGGCAAGCGACCCGCAATGGGCGTCGGTTGAAGGGCGTGTTCGAGGATGAGGCCTTCAACTTGAAGGACTTCACCTTCGTTGCCTCGCCGCTTGGTCGCTGCATCCGCACGATGGGATTGGTGCGCGAGGGTCTCGATCTCGATCCTGACACAGGCTTTGACCGCGATGATCGCTTAAAGGAAATCACCTTCGGCGCTTGGGAGGGCAAGACGTTTGAGGAGTTGCAAGGCCTCGACGCCGAGGCTGTGACGACCCGCGAAGCCAACAAATGGAGTTTCGTGCCGCCGGGCGGTGAAAGCTATGAAATGCTGTCCAGGCGCATGCGGCCCTGGCTTGAAAGCCTTGACCGACCGACCATCGCTGTCTCGCACGGCGGGGTGTCGCGGGTGGTGCGCGGTTTGCTCTTTGGCCTCCACAAGGATGAGATCCCCCGGCTCGATGTCCCGCAGGATAAAATCTACTTGGTGCAGGACGGTCAGGGCTTCTGGTTTTAGGGGTCAGGCAGCCGACAGCGGCTCGATCTTGTCGTAATCGCTTGCGTTCGCGGCCAGCGCCAAATCGTAACGCTGCTGCAAATTCAACCAGTAATTTGGTGTCGTGTTGAAAAAACGGGCCAAGCGCATCGCGGTGTCGGACGATAGGCCGGTCTGGCCATTCACCAGCCTTTCGATGCGTGTGCGCGGCACCATGAGACGTTTGGCAAGGGCACCCGCCGAAAGCTCCAGCGGCTCCAAATACAACTCACGCAACAAGGCTCCAGGATGAACGGCTGGCAGCGCAAGCGGCTCGTCAGTGGTAGTCCGTGATTTCGACATCCTCAGCACCTCCTTCGCGCCATCTGAATATGATCCGCCACTGGCGGTTGATCCGGATCGAATGGTAGCCGGCAAGATTGCCGCTGAGTTTTTCCAAACGGTTGCCGGGCGGTGATCGCAAATCGGCCAGTGTAGTCGCGGCATCCAGCACCAGAAGGAGCAACTGCGCACGCCGCGTCACTTCGGATGGAAAGCCCTTTCCAAGCTTGCCTGTGGCGAGCGCACGAACCAGCTTGCCTTTCGTGCTGCGTATCATGCTCGATTGTATCATTATATGATACATCGTGTAAACCGATAGGCGTTTGACGCCCCTACTGGCCCGGTGTAGCACCAGCGCATATCACTGCAATTTTGGCTTGCTTGGGCTTTTATGTCTCACAACAGTTTTGGACATTTGTTTCGCTTCACCAGTTTTGGTGAGAGCCACGGCCCGGCGCTTGGTTGCGTCGTGGATGGCTGTCCGCCGCTGATTGCGCTCACCGAAGCCGACATTCAGGGTGATCTGGATCGTCGCAAACCCGGCCAAAGCAAATACACAACCCAGCGCCGCGAGGCCGATCAGGTGAAGATCCTTTCCGGCGTGATGGTCGACCAGGACGGCGTTCAGAAGACGACGGGCACACCGATAGGGCTGATGATCGAAAACACCGATCAACGCTCCAAAGACTATAGCGAAATCAAAACCCGCTACCGCCCCGGGCATGCCGATTACACCTATGATGCCAAATACGGCATCCGCGATTATCGTGGTGGTGGACGCTCCTCGGCCCGCGAAACCGCAGCGCGCGTCGCCGCCGGCGCCATTGCCCGCAAGGTCGTCTCCAGCATGACCATTCGTGGCGCGCTGGTGCAGATGGGCCCGCACAAAGTGAACCGTGAAAACTGGGACTGGGACCAGGTTGGCCAGAACCCGTTCTTCTGCCCGGATGCGCAAACGGCGGGCCGTTGGGCGGACTATCTCGATGACATCCGCAAGGCTGGCTCGTCGGTTGGTGCGGTGATCGAGGTCGTCGCCGAGAACGTGCCCGCAGGGCTGGGTGCCCCCGTCTATGGCAAGCTCGATGGCGATCTGGCGGCTGCGATGATGAGCATCAACGCAGTTAAGGGCGTGGAGATCGGCAATGGTTTTGAAGCCGCCGCGATCACCGGCGAAGAGAACGCCGATGAAATGCGCATGGGTGAGGACGGCAAGCCGGTTTTCCTTTCCAACAAGGCCGGTGGCGTGCTGGGCGGCATTTCGTCGGGTGAACCTGTGGTGGTCCGTTTTGCGGTTAAGCCCACCTCGTCCATTCTGACGCCGCGCCAGAGCGTGACACGCGAGGGCGAGGAGGTCGATGTCATGACCAAGGGCCGCCACGACCCGTGCGTCGGCATTCGTGCCGTGCCGGTCGGCGAAGCGATGATGGCGCTGGTGCTGGCCGATCATTTTTTGCGCCACAGAGGCCAAGTAGGAGCCTGATTTTGGACCGCGATTTGAGCCATGTGCAGGCCGCCATCGACGCCTTCAAGCAAGGCGCGATGTTGGTCGTCACCGACGATGATGACCGCGAGAACGAGGGTGATCTGTTCGTGGCGGCCGAGCACTGCACGCCCGAAGCGATGGCGTTCATCGTGCGCCACACCTCCGGCATCGTTTGCGCGCCCATGCCGCCGGCCAGCGCCAAGCGCCTGCGGCTCGATCCAATGGTGTCGGCCAATGATGCGCCGCTGGCCACCGCGTTCACGATCTCGGTGGATGTCAAACACGGGCTGACCACCGGCATCTCGGCCGAAGAACGCACCAACACCGTGCGCGCGCTCGCCAATGGCAATGTCGGCGCCGATGATTTCGTGCGCCCCGGCCATGTGTTTCCGCTGATCGCCCGCGAGGGCGGCGTGCTGGTGCGGTCCGGCCATACCGAGGCGTGCGTTGATCTTTGCAAGCTTGCCGGGCTCGAACCGGTGGGTGTGCTGGCTGAACTCGTCAACGATGATGGCACGGTGAAGCGCGGGCCACAGGTTGCTGATTTTGCCAAGGAGCATGATCTGATCTCGCTGTCGGTCGCCGATCTGATCGCCTGGCGGCAAAAATCAGAACGCCTGGTGCACCGCGTCGACGAGGCCGATATCGACACCCGCCACGGCCCAGCGCGCGCCTTCAGCTATGAAGTGCCGTTCGACGCCATGCAGCATCTGGCCGTGGTCTACGGCAATGTCGCCGGGGCGGAGAACGTGCCGGTTCGCCTCCATCTGGAGCAGGTGAGCGAAGATGTCTTCGGCGCCCACAGTCGGCTGGACGAGGTGATGGAGCGGCTGTCGCGCGAAGGGCGTGGCGTGATCGTTTATCTGCGCGAAGGGTCTGTTGGTGTTGCCCCATCCAGCGCCCGCCATGCGCGCTCGACCCAAGACATTGACGATGATCATCAGACCGCCAGCTTGCGCGCCAACCAATGGCGCGAGATCGGCCTTGGCGCGCAAAT
The DNA here is from genome assembly GCA_046290415.1 of Hyphomicrobiales bacterium. Lineage (GTDB taxonomy): Bacteria > Pseudomonadota > Alphaproteobacteria > Rhizobiales > MH13 > MH13. The sequence goes on along the minus strand of JBKAGN010000022.1, from coordinate 1,299 downwards.
CCTGCGTGACCTCGGCCTAACGTCGATACGGCTGTTGTCGAGCCAAAAACGCACCTATGTTGGGTTGGAAGGCTTTGGCCTTACGATCACCGACACGGAAATTTTTTAGACCATGAGCGACCCGTTCAGTAATAGCGCGCCAACCCCTCGCTCTTTGGGCGTCAACTATCTGTCCGGCTCCGGCGATATGATGGCCTATGGCGGCATCGTGGTGGCTGCGCTCGGCGTGCTCGCCTTCTTCGTGCAGGGGCAGATGGTGTTCCTGATCATGGTGCCGATTGGGCTTGCCGTTTCAGCCTATTTCTATCCGCTGATCGAGAAAGGCGTTGTGCGCCTGGGCGCTGACGTGCGCGGGCTCTATTTCGAGCGGCTGGGCGTCATACCCTGGGCGGCGATCAAAAGCGTACGCCATCAGCAAAAAGCGCTGCGCACCTTGCGGCTGCACATTCTGCATGTGGAGTTGCGCGCCGCGCCGGAAACCGTGGTGACCGACCCGGACGATGTACCGTTTTGGAAAGTGTTTATGGCCAAGGCATGGAAGCGCAACGGCAACACGCTGAGCGTTGATTTGCACGCGCTGGCCACCGACCCGGTGAACCTCGTCGATCACCTGCTGGCCTTCCGCCCTGACCTTTTGAAAGAGGTGCAGGACGTGCGTGTGGAGTTGGGCTAGACATCCGCCGCCTGCACAATCGTCATCCCTGTGCTTGTCACAGGGATCCATTCCTCAAGATTTGCAATCGCACCGTGGTCCGACTGACCGCAAAGAGCTGGATGGCCGGATCACGTCCGGCCATGACGAGAGGCGGTTAGCCCTCGATCATCGACAGGTCAGCCACGGCGTGGATCGCGTCGCGTACGGCGGTGAGCAGCGCCAAGCGGTTGGCACGCACAGCCTCATCGTCAGCGTTCACCAGCACGGCATCAAAGAACGCATCAATGGGGCCGCGCAGGGTCGCAAGCGCGTGCATCGCCGCCTCGAAGTCACCCGCTTCGACAGCCTGGGCGGCGTTCTCCGATGCAGCAACAAGTGCGAGATAAAGCGTTTGCTCCTCGGCATGCTCTATCAGGTCCACGGAAACGCTTTCCGCGACCTTGGTGCCCTTCTTCTCCTCGGCGGCCAAAATGTTCGCCGCCCGACGATAGCCGGCCAGCAGGTTCTGGCCATCGTCGGATTTCAGGAGTTTCGACAGCGCTTCGGCGCGTCGCACGATGGCGAGGATATCCCCCCCGCCACTCTGCCCCCCACCCGCGCCTTCGGCGCGACCTCCCCCCGAGGGGGAGGTTGTTTGCGGGGAC
>JBKAGN010000021.1:0-51533 GCA_046290415.1 Hyphomicrobiales bacterium | reverse complement strand
CCAAAAAAGTCGTGGAGGGCTCGGTCGGATGCTAGTTCTCGATCACGACCGCGCCGGTGGCTATTGGGGTTCGGTGTACGCTTTCACGGCGATCAAGGGCCTACAGGTGATTATCGATGGTCCGGTGGGCTGCGAAAATCTGCCGGTGACCTCGGTGCTGCATTACACCGATGCGCTGCCGCCGCATGAATTGCCGATTGTGGTGACGGGTCTGGGCGAAGAAGAGCTTGGCCAAAAGGGCACCGAAGAGGCGATGAGCCGGGCGCACAAGGTGCTCGACCGGGAATTGCCAGCTGTCGTTGTGACCGGGTCCATTGCCGAAATGATCGGCGGCGGCGTGACGCCAGAAGGCACCAACATTGCCCGCTTCCTGCCGCGCACGATCGACGAAGATCAGTGGGAAAGCGCTGACCGCGCCATCAAGTGGCTGTGGACCGAGTATGGCCCCAAAAAAGTCAAAGCGCTCAAGCCGCGCAAAGAAGGCGAGAAGCCCAAGGTCAATATCATCGGACCGATTTACGGCACCTTCAACACGCCGTCTGATCTGGCGGAAATACGCCGCCTGATCGAAGGCATTGGCGCAGAGGTCAATCTCACCTTCCCGCTTGGCAGTCATCTGGCCGATGTGCCGAAGCTGGCTGACGCCGAAGTCAATGTCTGCATGTATCGCGAGTTTGGCCGTCTGCTCTGCGAGAGCCTCGACCGGCCTTATCTGCAAGCGCCGATTGGCCTGCATTCGACAACCAAATTCCTGCGCAAGTTGGGCGAGCTTTTGGACCTCGATCCGGAGCCTTTCATCGAGCAAGAGAAGCACACGACCATCAAGCCGCTTTGGGATTTGTGGCGGTCGGTGACTCAGGACTTCTTCGGCACCGCAAGCTTTGCAGTGGTCGCGAATGAGACCTATGCCAGGGGTCTGCGCAACTTCCTGGAAAACGAAATGGGGCTGCCCTGCACGTTTTCTGTGGCGCGGCACACGGGCAAGAAAACCGACAATGAGGCCGTGCGCGACTTGGTGCACACCAAGACGCCGCTGGTTCTCTTCGGCTCCTACAATGAGCGCATGTATCTGGCCGAGAAACCGGGCGGCGGTTTCGGTCCGCAGGCGCAATACATTCCAGCCTCGTTCCCCGGCGCGATCATTCGGCGCCACACCGGCACGCCGTTCATGGGCTATGCGGGCGCGACCTACCTCATCCAAGAGGTCTGCAACTGCCTGTTTGATGCGCTGTTCAACATTTTGCCGCTCGGTACCGAGCTTGACAAAGTCGAGGCGACGCCAGCGCGTGTCCATGAAGAGCTGAGCTGGGACGAGGACGCCAAGCGCCTTCTCGATGAGATCGTCGAAGCCGAGCCCGTTCTGGTCCGTATCTCCGCCGCCAAGCGCCTGCGCGATGCGGCCGAAGCTTCTGCCCGCGCTGAAGGCCTTCGTCATGTGAGTTCCGAGGCCGTGGTCCGTGTCAGCGGATCGCGTCGTGCGACGGAGCTTGTCTGACCATGACCACACCACGCACCTTTCGCCGTTTTTCCATCATCTCCAACGCCGGGGAGCTTTGCTCATGACCGACACGTCCATCTCGACTGCGCGTACGCGCGGCGGAGACCGCCGCGAGTTCTGGCTGCTCTTCGCGTTCACCTTTCTGCTGGCTTTGCCGATCGTCATGCTTGCCAGGCTTTTGCCTTGGCGGGTGTTCGGCGAGCAACGCGCCCCGCGACCATCGGTGATTGCCGAGGCGCGGTCGGCGGCAAGTGCAGCTATTGGCTACGCCTTTATGGGCTAGCCGGGGCGCCGGGCTTTCATGAGAGCCGGCGGCGTCCATGAGTTTCGATCCGGTGATCCGGATCGCCAAAGGGTTGGCCCGGTTCGCCGGTCCAACGTCAAGTCTTTTGGGCTTGGCAATCCCCGCCGCGCGGGAGGTGCGCGGTAACGGTCGTTTTCGGCCACAACATGGAGGTCATGCCTATGGCCGCTGACAAAGGTACCCTATCGGGTCTCTCCGCGGAGGAGGCGCAAGAGTTTCACAGACTCTTTAAAAAGAGTGCGATTGCCATGTCCCTCTTTCCCTTCCTCGCCCACATTTCCATGTGGTTCTACAATCCTTGGCTCTAACCGGCCGCATCCTATAAGGACCTGAAAACATGTGGAGAATTTGGCTTCTCTTCGATCCGCGTCGCGTTCTCGTGGCGTTGGCCGTGTTCCTGTTTACTTTGGCACTGCTGATCCATTTCATTTTGCTCAGCACCGAAAAGTTCAATTGGTTGGAAAGTTCAGCCATGACGGGCAGCACGTCTCACATCGAAATGAACGTACCTGCACAGCCGACACTGCTCGGCTAGGCGCGCATACGCGTTTGAAATGCCAATGGCGGCGGAGGGACAACCGGGCTGGTCCCGGCTCCCCCCGCCTCCCATCACTCGACGATTACTGGCTTGAGCTGACGATCCGCCACGCTCGGCTAAGGAGGACATCATGGCTTTGCTCAGCTTCGAGCGAAAGTATCGCGTGCGCGGGGGCACGCTGATCGGCGGCGATCTGTTCGACTTTTGGGTCGGCCCCTTCTACGTCGGCTTTTTCGGTATCACAGCGCTGTTTTGCGCGATCCTGGGAACAGCCTTGATCATCTATGGGGCAGCGCTCGGCCCCACCTGGAACATTTGGCTCATCAGCATCAACCCGCCTGATGTGGAATATCGCCTTGCGCTCGCACCGCTGAAAGAAGGCGGGCTTTGGCAGATCATCACGATCTGCGCGATTGGCGCGTTTGTCTCTTGGGCCCTTCGCGAAGTTGAGATCTGCCGCAAGCTCGGCATGGGCTACCATGTGCCGTTCGCCTTCGGTGTTGCGATCTTCGCTTATGTTTCATTGGTTGTTATTCGCCCGCTGATGCTCGGTGCCTGGGGTCACGGTTTCCCCTATGGTATTTTCAGCCACCTCAACTGGGTTTGGTTCACCGGCTACCAGTACGGGAACTTCCATTACAACCCAGTGCATATGGTGGCGATCACCTTCTTCTTCACGACCACGTTCGCGTTGGCGCTTCACGGCGGCATGGTGCTGTCAGCGGTCAATCCGCAGCGCGGCCAAGAGGTGAAGACACCCGAGCACGAGGATACTTATTTTCGCGATACGATCGGCTATTCGATCGGCACGCTTGGCATCCACCGCCTCGGCCTTTTCCTGGCGCTGAACGCCGGGTTTTGGAGCGCGATTTGCATCATCATTTCCGGACCGGTCTATGCCGGATCCTGGATCGATTGGTGGGAGTTTATCCGTGAAACACTTACCTGGGCCGGGTCATAGGAGGGTATGATGAACAACTATCAAAACATCTTCACCCGCGTTCAGGTCATGGGGCATGTCGAGCCTGGCGTGGACATTCCACGCGACGATGCTGATTTCGAACGTAAAGGTGGAATGCTCAGCTACTGGATCGGGAAGATCGGCAACGCGCAGCTTGGCCCGATTTATCTCGGGTTCCTTGGTGTCGCATCGATCATCACCTTCTCGATCGGCTTCATCATCATTGGCCTCAACATGGCGGCCGATGTGAACTGGAACCCGGTGCTGTTCGTGCGTGAGTTCTTCTGGCTCTCCCTCGATCCACCCCTGCCCGAGCACGGCCTCGACGTTCTGCCTCCGCTGCGCGAAGGCGGCTGGTGGCTGATTTCAGGCTTCTTCATCACCGCTTCCATCCTGCTTTGGTGGGTGCGGATGTACCGCCGGGCGGTTGCGCTCGGGCTCGGGCTTCACGTTGCCTACGCCTTTGCGGCCGCGATCTGGCTCTATCTGGTGCTTGGTTTCATCCGGCCGATCATGATGGGCAGCTGGAGCGAGGCGGTGCCCTTTGGCGTGTTCCCACATCTGGATTGGACGAACAATTTTTCCATCGTCTACGGGAACTTGTTCTGGAACCCGTTCCACGCGCTCTCGATTGTGTTCCTCTACGGTTCGGCGCTGCTGTTTGCTATGCACGGCGCGACGATCTTGGCGGTCACGCGCTACGGCGGTGAGCGGGAGATTGAACAGATCACCGATCGTGGTACGGCGTCTGAACGCGCTGCTCTGTTCTGGCGCTGGACGATGGGCTTCAATGCCTCGATGGAATCCATTCACCGTTGGGCCTGGTGGTTTGCGATGCTCTGCACGCTCACCGGCGGCATTGGCATCCTGATCACGGGAACCGTGGTGGATGATTGGACGCTGTGGGGAATGAAGCACGGGATCGTGCCGGAGGATCTCTCCTGGTGGCCAATCACGCCCGATTCCACGACCTCTATGTGGGACATTGAGCCAGCGCCACCGCCGGTGGTCGAGGCTGTCACCACCGAAACGCTGGGCACCGACGCCGCACCCGTGGCCGATGGCCAGCCCGATGCGGTGGATTCCACCCCTGCCGACGGTGGAACCACCAGCAACTAGGCTTGGGTTCACGCACAACCCTTAGACACTGAAGACGCCGGCCCTCGGGCCGGCGTTTTTGGGAGTGGATGTGAACACGATGCTATCGGACCATTGGGTGTGCGTGCCTGTGCTTTGACGCAGAGAAGTCGGGAAGTCGTTTAGGGTGATGCGGGTCTTTCGGGTCGACTATCGCGCGTTGCAAAACGTGGTGGCGGATTAAGTGCATAGGCCATCACCTTAACATCGCTCCCTCAGGATAACTGTTCTGATGCGTTGCGCTCTCTGGCGTCCTGACCCAAGCCACGCATTCGACCTCCCGGCCTTTAGTGGCTTGTCACTGTGCGAGCGCTTCGACCGTGCGGCACCGCGAACTCACACACGACGAGATCTTTTGCGCCAGATCGTTGGATGGGATGGGCAGATCGCCCGCAGATATCGTTCTCTTGAGCCTGTCTGAACCGTTCGACTGAGCCGTCCAGACGCCTCGGAGCTCCATCGGCCCGTTGCAAGGCTTGGCGTTGACGTTCGCTGCGACACGGACCTGTTTGCCCCACGACCGATCTAAGCATGCGCAGCTCGAGCCGGGGTCACCTGCCAGCGCGCACTTGTCGTGGCACACGTCGTGTCGATCAGACAAAGCAAAACGGCGCCACTATGGGCGCCGTTCCAAGTTTATGAACCTGTCGAATGGGTTGTCGTTCGATCAGTTGCCGCCGGAATGGCCGTAGCGAAGTAGGTCAGCCGTTGCACCGGTTTCCAATGGCCCAAAGGAATCCAGCCTGATCGACCGACCCGTCAAAGCATCGGAAAGATACACGCCATCTTCAGCGAAACGCTGCAGCTGATAGGGCGCCGCCAAGTCGAAACCAGAATGATCGCGTGACATGCCAAGGCCGCGCAGCGCGCCTCGCAGGAGGCCATCGGTGCCGGCTTCGACCGTCGTGATCAGGCTTCCGTCGGCCACGTTTTGAACGGCGATGCGGTCTCCTTCCAAGGGAAGAAACTGAATCTCTTGAGAAAATTCAGGCAGGCCAGCATTCGCGCGCAGATCGCCGATGCCCGTCCATTGCGCGAAAGCGACGACCAGAACCGTCAAGAGCGCCGCACCGGCGGCCATCATGACCAGAGGGCGCGGAATATGATGCGGATCGTGCGCCTTGACGTCTTTGCCGTCAGGATCTGCCTCAACTGTCTGAGCATCAGTATCCGCGTCCAGGGACGCCATGTTGGCGCCGGACCGTTCAAGCGCTTCGCTGGCTTGGACATGCGAGGTATAGGCATCGGTGAGCAGTTTGGCGACACTGGAAGCCTGGGGAATGGCGCGCAGGGTCGGCTCGGTCTGGCGCATCCGCCACGGACGCACATGCGGCCACAAAATGAGATAGGCGAGCGACACGCCCGGCTTCAGCTGAAGCGAAAGACTGCCTACATCATTGGCGTTGGCGCGTAGCGCAGCGCCTTCGACGACGGCAAAGGGTATGTTGAAGGTCTTTTGGATCGCGACGCCAACGCGCATCACCAGCCGTTTGTTGGTGATCGTGTAGACCGTGGTTTTTTGCACAAACCAGGCAAGCAGCATCAAAATGGCGATGCCGGCCAAACCGAACACGACAATGACGCTTGCTTCACCAAGTGCCGTGCCAAGGCTCGCACCGCCCGACATGGAAAAAGCGATGCGCGCCAACGCGGCCAATGAGACCAGAATGGCGATCGCGCGGGTGTGAAAAACCTGGCGAGCAAAGGCCCGCCAGGATGGTGTTCCTTGCCACAACACGAACTCGCCACGGGGCAGCGTCGCGGGAAGCCCGCGGACAGGCTCTGTGGCGTAGTCATCATGGTTGTGGATGTAGTTCAAAACAGCGGCTCCGGACGGTCAGGCGCGGCATAGAAGTAGCCGGCACCGAAGTAACCCATGACCTTTTCCTCTTCGAGCATGGTGATCTCGTCGGTTTTCGCGGTCAGCGGGACGTCCGCGAACTGCGAGCCTTTGATCGCATGCACATAGAGGTAGGTGTCGGGACGGGTCTTCACGACCGCGAAGTTGGCCGGCATCAACACCGTGCGTGCGCCTTCTTCGTCCGAGACTTTGACCTCGTAGTAGCGGATGACGCTTTCGGCTTGGTCGACCCAAACATCGACGATGGTGCCGCCAACTTGCTTGTCGACGCCAACCACGTTGCAGCCGATGGGATTGGGATCGCCATCGGGGATCGCAAAGGCTTCGGTCATGCGCATCGGTCGAATTTTGACCGCGCCGGAGTTCAGCAAATCCGGGACATCGGCGCGCAAGGCGTAAGCGCCAGGGCCAACGCCATCGAGCATTGGATTGTCGCCGGTCGGATCCTTCGGAGCGCCGGACCATGGCTCGCTCGGCTGCAGTGCCAACTCGCGTGCCTCGCGCTCATAGTTGGGGACAGTGACGTCGCCATGGCCATGGGGAAGGCGGAACGTCTTTGGCTCAGGCATATAGATGCCGTGCTCATAGACATTGCCTGTCTCGTCCGACTCCAGCGGGTAACCTTCGCGGCGCGTTTCCCTTTGCAGGTAGAACAGCAGATAGCCGAAAAACAGCCAAAACGCGTAAAGCAGAACCTGCGCGAGGTCCAAATGCGTGGTGAAGTTGACGAAATCGAATTGGGTATAATCCATTGCGCCCTCCTATTGCTCCCGAGTGCGTGAAAAGTGGCCAGACCGCAGGCGTAATGGGCCCTGCCAAGCGGTTGGCCGAGCAGAAGAGCGATGGTGAGAGAGCGTCAGCTCGCCGTGCCGAAAGGCGTGCGGTCCAATGCTCCTGATCTGTCGTTTGACGAGCATCACCTGGTTCGTCCGTTCTGTTCGATCCGGCGCGGGTGCACCGGTGCATCGCACCTGAAGCAAACCACAGGGTCGACGTGGTTTAAGAGTATGATTGACGCAGCGTATGTGTCAATCAAATTGGACGTTGATTTCAGTTTACAGGTGAAAAAACGGACGCCATTTGCCTGTTGAGCCATGACTGGCTCTGCTCGGTTATGCAGCTGGCGCCCAAACGTCGCGCCAGCGCTGCACATAGAGGCGGAACCACGGCGTGAAGGTTTGAGATTCGGCGTCCATCGCCTCGACCAGCCAGTCCATCGATACCCATCGCAGCTCGGCGATTTCATCGGGGTTGGGTTTGGGAATCCAGGTTTCTGGATCGGCCGTGCCTTTGAACATCTGGACGCGTTCATGCTCGATTAGGCCGCCGCCAACATCGGCGCGATAGGTCACTTCGCCAATGACGTGCAGAGGCAGGGAAATCCCCAGTTCCTCGCGCATGCGGCGATCCGCGCAGGTGGCCAAGTCCTCCTGCCAATGAGGATGGCTGCAGCAGGTGTTCGCCCAAAGACCGCCGCAATGGTACTTTTCTTCCGCGCGCCGTTGGATAAGCAGCTCCCCCTTCGGGCTGAAAACGAAGATCGAAACTGCCAGATGCAAAACGCCGAGCTCGTGCGCGCGCAGCTTCTCGATCGGGTAGAGCGATCCGTCATCGGCAATGGCAGGAATGGTGATCTGGGGCATGAAGGCTTGGCCAAATTTAATGGTGGCGCTTTGAGACGACGGTCAGGACGGCCAGTTTAAGCGAAAGATGCGCTGACGCCCATCGGGCGAAGTGCTGCCTTGATCGGCGATCTGCGCGCCCGGGTGAACCAATGCGCGAAACAGGCCTTCAAACGTGGCTGTGTAATAAAGGCAGGGTTCGTCGGCCTGATAGACGTCAAAGCAAGCCGGACAATCGGCCAGGGTGATAAGCGCTGGTCGACCGCCCCGAAAACTGAACTGACCGCTGCCGGCAAAGGTCCACGCGTTCTTGGCGATGGCCCTTAACAAGAGTGCGCTTGCCGGTCGGGCGGGCAGGGCGCGTAGCACAATCTGTGCGCGTTTCGGGATTCGGTTTGCCAGGATGTAGTTGGCCGTTCGAGTCCCTGCTTGCCAAAGCACATGGCTGGCCTGGTCTGCGCTCAACGATGCGCGGATCGTCCGGTGAAGAGCCACCACATCGCGTTCATCAACCATCGAAGAGGGCGGTGACGCGACATGATGGCCAAGACCGGCGCGTCTTGTGAGCCGTTTCGTTTCCTCAGCGCCGAACACGTCGTCCAGGACGTTGAAGACCTGCAGCAGGGCGTTCGGCCCGATGCGACCAGGCGACCTTGTGCGCTGCTCGGCGTCGGTCTCGCCATAGTTCGGTATGGCCGACGCGCCGTCCATCAAGCAGGTAGAGACTGGCCAGTGGCGCCGCCAGCGACCTTTTTGTGCCCGTCGAACACCGTAACGTGACCCACCTTCTCGGCCTCTTCCATCTGTTCGTCGGTGAGCTGCACCGGCGCGCCGCCGCAGGCCATGGCTTTGGCAGCCTCATGCATGGTGCTTGCCGGTCGGTTGTGGTTGGTCTGCCACTCAACCTTGGAGGCGTCGAAACGCTTCTTGGTCGTGTCGAACTTGAAATCGACGCCTTTTTTGGACTGCGGCCCCCAGTAGTTGACACGCCCTAAATCGTAGAAGGTCCGCTCGAAGCCCGCTTTCAAAAATGCTTTCAGGCAGCCGAGCAGATATTTGCGGCGCTGGCCCGTGCCCTTCCATGGATACGAGAAGAAGGCCTTGTTCATGTAGAAGCGCCGGTAATTGTGCATCACGCGGTCAAGCAGCGTGGCGCGATCCATTGCTTCGGGTTTCATGATCGGCGTGACAAAATTGTACTTGTCGAAGTCGAACACCTCGACCTTGTCGCCAAGCTCCTTGAACAGGTCTGAGAACGGCCAGGGCGTGTACATCGCCCAGTTGGCAAGGTCCGGCTCCCAGTCGCGGGCCATCTGGTAGGTTTCTTCCAGCGTTTCGACGGTTTCGTTTTCAAGGCCAACGATGAACTGCGCCTCGGTCACGATGCCAGCTTCGCGCAGCAGGCGGATGGCGCGTTTGTTCTCCTCGATCGTCGTTTCCTTGTTGAAGAGATCGAGTTTCAGCTGCGCCGCTGCTTCGGTTCCGAGCGAGATATGAACGAGCCCCGCCTTGCGGTAGAAGGGCAGAAGCTCCTCATCGCGCAGAATGTCGGTGACGCGGGTGTTGATGCCCCAAAGCACATCCAGATCGCGATCGATCAGCTCTTGGCAGAACTGGATGAACTTCTTGCGATTGATGGTGGGCTCTTCATCGGCGAGGATGAAGAAGCCGATATCGTGCTCCTTCACAAGCACTTCGATTTCATCGACCACCTTTTTCGGATCACGGATGCGGTAGTCGCGCCAGAACTTCCATTGTGAGCAGAACGAGCAGGTGAACGGGCAGCCGCGCGCCATGTTGGGGATCGCGACCCGCCGGTTCATCGGGATGTACATATACTTGTCCCAGTCGAGGATCGACCAGTCGGGGGCAAGTCCGTCAATGTCTTTGACGGTCGGTGCGGCCGGGGTGGCAACAACCTGATCGCCATCCAGATAGGCGATGCCTTGGACCGCTTCGCGGGCGCCGGGCCAATCGCCGGCATGGATGGTTGAGATGAGGTCGACAAAGATCTCCTCGCCCTCGCCGCGCACGATGCAATCGATCCATGGCGCTTCGGCCAACACCTGCTGGTACATGAAGGTGGCGTGGATACCGCCGAGCACCGTCACCGCGTTCGGGTGCAACTCTTTGGCGACCTGCAGGATGCCTTGGGCCTTGTAGATCGATGGGGTGATGGCCGTGCAACCGATGACGTCGGGCTTCTCGGCGGCAATGGCGTCGCGTATGTCAGCGTCGGACATCTTGTTGGTCATCGCATCGATGAACGCGACGTCGGTATAGCCGGCCTTTTTCAGCGAGCCGGTGAGATAGGCCACCCATGCCGGTGGCCAATTGCCGGCAATCTCCGCGCCGCCTGAATGGTAGTTGGGATGGATGAGAAGAATGCGCATGGCCGGCCCAGTTCTGTGATTGTTTCAGGCAGATGGCTGATCATCACAGTGAACAGAGTTAGGTGTCCATTTTCGTTGACACGTATCAAATGAAGCGCGGTTTGATCCTGCGGGCGGCCTGTTCCTTCTTTGTCCAAAGGTTTGGCGCTGGTTGACCCAAAGTGTTCTTCTTTTGTCCAAAGTGGTAAGAAAAATGGCCGATGCGATTGCACCGGCCACTTTCTGAAAAACGATGTATAAGCAGATGCTTACATATCACCGCCATAGTGCTCTTCGAGCACCGGCGCCGGATCAACTTCGTTACCGTCAGCGTCGAAGCCAGCCAGATATTTGATCACGTTCTGGATCTGTGCTTCCTGGCGCAGGCCTGCAAAGGCCATGCGGGTCCGTGGGACCATGGCGCGCGGGTTTTCAAGATATTCCGACATGATGGCAACGGTCCAAACACCACCCTGCTCTTCGCCAGCTTCGATATGGGAGTCAGAGTAGCGGAAACCTTCGACGGAGCCCCAATCGCGACCGATGATGCCGTTGAGCGGTGGACCAACGCGCTGCATGGCGTTGGGGCCAACCATGTGACAGGCCGAGCACTGGCGGAAGACGGCTGCGCCGGCCTCTGCATCTGCGTCGATATAGGCTTGGGCGTCCTGCGCCGTAGCAATGCTAGCGCCGCCCACCATGGTGAAGGCTGCAGCAGCGAGCGCAATCGCGAAACGTTTCATCATTCTTTCTCCCTTGGCCATTGGGCCGTCATTGAAATGCCACTCCGCAGAAACACTGACGTGAGCATGAAAGCCCTGTCAAGGCGGCAGGCGGCGAGACGTCGAATTGCATCGCAAACTTCTCTTTCCTCATCGAAAGATGGTTTCCGCGGGCTTTCCGGCGCACTCTTCTTCTACGTCTTGTGTGATGATTGGTTCAAGCAGAGCACATCAACGTGCCTGCAACATTGGGCGCAGTCGGCGGCGGTCAAGGGCCGCCGACTGGCTAAGCGAGCGTGCTAGGCGACGGCGCGCGACAGGGCGCATTGCGACCACAGATCGTTGAGCGCGCCGACCAGATGGCCGATGTCGCCGTCGGTGTGCAGCGGCCCTGGCGTGATGCGCAGGCGCTCGGTACCTTTGGGAACCGTCGGATAGTTGATTGGTTGGATGTAAATCCCATACTGGTCGAGCAATACATCACTGATAAACTTACATTTTTTCGCATCACCCACCATCACCGGAATGATATGGCTGGGATTGGGCAGGTGCGGGATGCCTTTGGCGTCCAAGGCTGCGCGGACTTTGGCCACACGCTCCTTCTGTGCGTCGCGTTCCACCGAACTTTCTTTCAGATGCTGGATGGAGGCCGTTGCGCCAGCCGCGATGGACGGTGGCAGAGCGGTGGTGAAAATGAACCCTGAGGAGAAGGACCGGACATAATCGCAAAGGGCTGCCGAAGCGGCGATGTAACCCCCCATGACCCCGAACGCTTTGCCTAGCGTGCCTTCGACAACCGTGATCCGGTCCATCACGCCGTCGCGTTCGGCGATACCTGCGCCGCGTGGCCCGTACATGCCAACGGCGTGCACTTCATCAAGGTATGTCATCGCACCATGTTTTTCGGCGACTTCGACGATTTCCTTCATCGGCGCAATGTCGCCGTCCATGGAATAGACCGATTCAAAGGCGACGATTTTTGGCCGTCCCGGAGCGATATCGGCCAGTTTGCGATCAAGATCCTCCGGATCATTGTGCTTCCAGATCATCTTATCGGCGCGCGAATGGCGAATGCCTTCGATCATAGAGGCGTGATTGAGAGCATCGGACAGGATCACGCAGTCGGGGATTGTCGAACCCAGTGTGCCGAGCGAGGCCCAGTTGGATACATAACCTGAGGTGAAGATCAGCGCGGCTTCCTTGCCGTGCAGGTCGGCCAACTCCTGCTCAAGAAGCACGTGGAAATGGTTGGTGCCGGAGATGTTGCGGGTGCCGCCGGCGCCTGCGCCACAGCGATCAATCGCCTGGTGCATGGCGTCGATCACGCATTTTTCCTGGCCCATGCCGAGATAGTCGTTGGAGCACCAGACGGTGACATCATGGATGCCATCATCGGTGTGGCGTTTGGCTTTTGGAAACGCGCCCATCTTGCGTTCTAGATGGGCAAACACGCGGTAGTTGCCATTGTCGCGCAGGCCTTCCAGCGCGCCATTGAAGAACGCCTCGTAATCCATCTGTTGGTCATTTGCGGCGACGGGATGCTCGTGCGTTTCGGTGATCAGGTTGCCGGCCGGGCACCGCGGAACTGATCTGAGACCATCGAACGGAACAGTGCCATTCTCATTGTCGTTGGGTGTGGGTGTGTCCGTCATGATGAATAGTCCCCGATTGGAATGCGCGTCGGAAAACGCGTCAGAAGCGCGCCGTTGATCGGCTTTTTGCGTGATGGTTGAAGGTTCAGTGGAAGTCGTGTCGGTCTCGTCTGCCGCGTTCGGCACAGGGTGCCGGAGGTACCAGCGCCAGAGCTCCTCATCGCGCCATGGCAGCACGAGGAACCAATGCTCAATAACGCCGAGCGCCGCGAGCGTGGTGAGCAGAACGAAGGTTGTTTGCGCCGGTGGGCTCGCGGCCCAAGCCTGTTGGCCAAGCCAAAGGGTCAGGACCGTGCCAGCTGTCACCGAAAGCGGGAAAAGCAGGTTGAGCGCGCGATTGCGGAAGTAGCTTTTCAGATGTTCCAGATGGCTCGGCAAGAACTCCTCGGTGATATTCGGCACGCCGAGGAAAATGTTGAACTTGGTGGAGAGGCGCATCGCCCAGAGGATCGCAAAGGTCCATAGTGCGGTTTGGTTGCCAGCGGTCCAAAGCGCTGCGGTCAAGCCAATGACGGTCAGGGCAATGGCCACCTCGTGGTGGATCAGCGTCTGGGTGGCGTATCCGAACCTCTGCCAGCCTTTGGCGTCCGGTGGGCAGTCCGTGCGGCGCGGGCCGGTGATCGTTCCGGTTAGAAAGCTCACCTCATGCCAGCCCCAGAGCGCCAGCCCCGCCGTGAAGGCAATAACGGCGCCGCTGACGGTCACCATGTCGCGCGTCAGCCAGACGGCAATGACGGCAGCCAAACCACAGAGGCTCGCCACCGCCAGGGTGGCGCGTGGCGTGATCCGCGGCAGCCGGTCGGCCAGCAGGATCACCCCGGTGGAGAACCACCAGAGGAACAGGGCAAATCCGATCGGTGCGAGCCAGCTGGTCACGGGTCTTGCATCACCAGGTTGGTTGAAGCCGGCTGGTCGCCGGGATCGTGTTGGGTTTGGTTTTCATGAAGTAGAGTCCGGCGAACGTAAGAAAAGCGCTGGTGCCAAGGCCAAATTTGCGCAGCTTGCCGCCGATGCCACCGGCACGATCAGCTTCGCCCATCGCTTGGTTGATCCGGTTGAGCTTGCGCAGGCCCTCCAGGAATTTTGGATTGTCCAAATCAATAAGTACCGGGAAGCACTGTTTGGTGATCTCGGTGGTCGTGCGGAACACTTGCATGTCGTACTCTTCGACATCCACGCCGAGGGCGTTGTGGAATGCCGGACGGGCCTGGTCGCGCACATGCATGGTGCAGAACACCGCAAGCAGGAAGAAGCGGATCCAAAGCTTGTTGCGGCCCTCCAGAAGCGTTGGGTCGGCACGCATCAAAAGCGAGAACGCTTCGCCGTGGCGGAACTCGTCGTTGCACCACTCTTCGAACCATTTGAAGATCGGGTGGAAGCGCTTGTCGGGGTGCTTTTCCAGATGGCGGAAAATGGTGATGTAGCGGGCGTAGCCGATCTTCTCCGACAGGTAGGTGGCGTAGAAGATGAACTTTGGCTGGAAGTAGGTGTACTTTTTTGCCTTGGTCAGGAAGCCGAGGTTCACGCCGATGTCGAATTCTTTGAGCGCATCGTTGATGAAGCCGGCATGGCGGCTTTCATCGCGCGCCATCAGCGAGAAGAGCTCGCAGATCTCTTTGTTCTTGCCGCGCTTTTTCATCTCTTTGTAGAGCACGCAGCCGGAGAACTCGGCCGTCAGCGAGGAGACGAGAAAGTCGATGAACTCCTTCTTCAACTCTGGGCCAAGCGCATCAATGTCGATCTCATCCCAGTCTTCGTTGCGCTTGAAATGGCCCTTGTTCGGGTCATCGCGCATCTCCTGGATCAGCGCGTCCCACTCCTCGCGCACCAAGGTCACATCGACTGCGTCGAGCTTGTCGAAATCGGTGGTGTAAAAGCGCGGGTCCAGCAGGGTGGTTTCCTGCGCCATGCGCGTGGTTTCGTTGATCGGCGCGCGCGCTTTCACATCAGATGTGACGGGCGTGCCTTCTTTGACGGGTGAATGGACGTTCATAGCGCAGCCCTTTCTGAGAAGCTGAATTCGCAAAGTTCCATGAATTCGAAATCGCCGGTCATCCGGGTCCAAGTGCGCTCCAACCAATGGGCGCGGCGCACGGTGGCGGTGCGCTGCAGCACCACCCGTTCGCCATAGGGAACCTCGACGGGGCGGCCATGGACGATGACTTCGTCCCCCGGCGCAATGGCGATGTCACCATCCAATTCGACGTATGCGTGAAGGCTGTCGAAGGTGTTCTGCACATCGACGGTGCAGCCAACATCGAAGCTTTCGCGGCTGAACAGGCTGAACATTGGCAAGTCCTCCCTTAGCCCCGTTATCCGGGGAATTCGGCAAGGCCAAAGCCCTGCCTGTTGGTGGTGGTGTCCGTGGCGCGCCGCTGTGCGCCCACAAGCGGGCCCAAGACGATGAGCGTTGCGAAGAGCAGTCCGATCTCCAGATGGTAGACTGCGCCATAGCCAAAGGCTGGATCGGTGATGACCCGGCCAAAAAGCCCTGAGCTTCCCATGGCCGTGAAGAGATCACGCAGCGCGCCACCGGCTGCCAGGCCAAGGCCTGCTGCTGTTGCATTGACCGCGCCCCAAGCGCCGAGCGCAATGCCGTTGGTGGAACGACCGTCGGCTGTGGGTTCGGCCAAGTGCATGGTCGCGGTGAGCAGGCACACAGCAAAAAGACCGCTGCCAAAGCCGATCATCGCCGTCGCGCCGCGGAACATGAAGGCGGATTGGAGTGGCGCTGAGAACACGACCAGCGTGAAACCGACCACACCGATAACAGCGCCAAGACCGGCATAGCGGTAGGGGTCGCGCGCTTGTCCAAGGCGCTGGGCTGCAAGCGCGAAGCCCGCCAGCGTGCCGCCGGCAAAAAGGGCGGTGAGCAAGGTGGTCGCGCTGACCGACAGGCCAAGCACCTGCCCGCCATAGGGTTCCAGCAAAATGTCCTGCATGGAAAAAGCCAGCGTCCCCAAGCCAACGGCCAGGAGCAAACGGCCGGTGCGGTTGGTGCTGGTGAAGGCGCGCCATGCCTCCAGGAATGTCGGGCGGGGTAGGTCAGGTGCGGTGGCGGCAGGGTTGCGCGCTTCCTGTTTCCAAAGCGCGATGACGTTCAACACGATGGTGACAACCGCTGCCCCTTGTATGACTTGGATAAGCCGTGGGTGGCTGAAATCAGCCAGCAGCCAAGAAAAGCCCAGCGCGCCGATCACCATGCCCACCAGCAGCATCACGTAAAGCAAGGCCACGACACGCGGGCGTGCTTCTACCGGAGCAAGGTCGGTGGCGAGCGCAAGGCCTGCGGTCTGCGTGGTGTGCAGGCCAAGGCCGATAAGCAGGAAACCGAGACCGGTGATCATGTGACCCAGGAAGAAGGGTCCGCCGCCTTCGCTCATGAGCAAAATGGCCATCGGCATGATGGCCAGGCCACCAAACTGGAAGATGGTGCCAAACCAGATGTAGGGCACGCGCTTCCAGCCAAGCACCGATTTGTGCGTATCGGATTTGTGCCCGATCAGAGCGCGCAGCGGCGCGAACAACAGGGGTAGGGCCACCATCAAGGAGACCAGCCATGCTGGCACCGAAAGCTCCAGGATCATGACGCGGTTCAGCGTGCCGGTGATCAAGGTTACGGCGATACCAACCGAAATCTGAAACAGTGCAAGGCGCAGCAAACGGCGCAGCGGCAACTCATCGGTTGCAGCATCGGCAAACGGCAGAAAACGTGGCCCAATCTTGGTCCACTGATCTTTAAGCTGAGGAAGCCCTCTGCTCACGTGCGCGGCTCCACTCTGGTGATCTGCATGGCCTGGCTGGTGTAAAAGCCTGAGGCGATGCGGTTGGTGTCGGAAACAGGAAAATCGGGCAGTCGCTTGGCAATCATCTTGCGCAACTTATTCTCGGCAATCGGCACAATGGCCGGCGAACGGTCGCCGCGTGGGAAATGTTTGCCAACCGTGTGCATGGCGGCGAGCAGCGGCGTCTTTGGCGCAAAGGTGAAGAGCACTTGGCCATCGGTGCGCTCGGCAAGACGGGCCAAAGCGCCGACCTTGTCGCCTGCTTCGTAATGGATGACGGAGTCCATCGCGACCACATGGTCGAAGCGACCAAAATTTTCATCCAGCATATCGCCGGCGTGCCAGGTGATCGTGCCGGATAGACCGGCAGGCATGCGCTCGCGGGCGACGTCCACCAGATTGGGAGAGAGATCCACTGCAACGACGTCGGCGCCCCGTTTGGCGGCTTCCACCGCCAGCGCGCCAGTGCCGCAGCCCGCGTCAAGCAAACGTTGGCCGCTCATGTCATCGGGCAGCCAGGCAAGCAGCGTAGAACGCATGGCATCGCGGCCAGCACGCACAGTCGCACGAATGCCGGACACTGGTGCGTCTGAGGTCAGACGCTCCCAGGTTTTGGCAGCTGTGCGATCGAAATAGGCTTCGATCTCGCCGCGTCGCGTTTGGTAGGTATCCGCGGCCATTAATCGAATCCCAGGAAGTCGAAGATATCGCGATCCTTCATCGGCGAGGGATCGCAGATCGTGTCATCGACCAGAAGACCGGCGGCGAGGCGCAGATATTCCTTCTGCACGGCCAAGACAGCGGGCGTTTCGTCCATTTCAAACAGTGTGCGTTTCTTCAGCCGTGATTTGCGAATTTCATCAAGGTCGGGCAGATGCGCGATGCGTTCCAGACCCACCACTTCGTTGAAGCGATCGATTTCGTCCGTGTCGGTGGAGCGGTTGGCGATTACGCCGCCGACGCGCACATCATAGTTTTTCGATTTGGCTTTGATGGCCGAAACGATGCGGTTCATCGCGAAGATGGAGTCAAAGTCGTTGGCGGTAACGATGAGCGCTTTCTCAGCGTGCTGTAGGGGGGCGGCAAATCCGCCGCAGACAACGTCACCAAGCACATCGAAGATCACCACATCGGTGTCTTCCAGCAGATGATGCTCTTTCAAGAGCTTCACCGTTTGGCCGACCACATAGCCGCCGCAGCCGGTTCCGGCGGGCGGGCCGCCAGCTTCAACGCACATCACGCCGTTGTAGCCCTCGAACACGAAGTCTTCGGTGCGCAGTTCTTCGGAGTGGAAATCCACCTCTTCCAGCACGTCGATCACCGTGGGGCACAGCATTTTGGTCAGCGTGAACGTGCTGTCATGCTTGGGATCGCAGCCGATCTGCAGCACACGTTTTCCAAGCTTGGAAAAGGCCACCGAGAGGTTCGATGAGGTGGTCGACTTGCCGATGCCACCCTTGCCGTAAACGGCAAACACCTTGGCGGTGTCGATGGTCATGGACGGGTCCATTTTGACCTGGACAGAGCCTTCGCCATCCTCTTGGCCGGTTGAGAATCCCTTGGGTGAGCGGTCCAGCAGCGTGGTCTTGGTGCCGGTTGGCGGTGGTGTCACGATGTTCATTCTGCAGCCTCCATGCCGAGCGATTGGCCGGCGGCGGTTTGTTGATTGGTCGTGTCGTTGGCGGGAATGCCAATGCCTTCAAGGCGGTCTTCCAGTTCCTCGCCCGCATCGCGCAAGGCATCGAGGACGGCGTCATCAGGTTGCCAGTAATCGCGCTCATGCGCTTCGAGCAGGCGGCCAGCCAAGCGGGCGGACGCTGTTGGGTTGAGATCGGCCAGACGGCGGCGCATCTCGGGATCAAGCACATAGGTTTCGGTGAGTTGCTGATAGACCCAGGGCTGAACCTGACCGGTCGTCGCCGACCAGCCCATCGTATTGGTCACATGCTCTTCGATCTGCCGCACGCCCTCATAGCCATGTTGCAGCATGCCCTCGTACCATTTGGGATTGAGCATGCGGGTGCGGGTTTCCAGCGACACTTGTTCGGACAGGCTGCGCACTTTGCCTTCGCCACGCGTCTGATCGCCAATGTAAACGGGGATCGCATCGCCCTTGGCGCGGGTGGCGGCGCGGCTGATGCCGCCGAGCGTGTCGAAATAATGGTCGATGGTGGTGACGCCGAGCTCAACCGAGTCGAGGTTTTGGTAGGCGATATCGACGTTGGCCAGCATCGATTGCAGAAGGGCTGCTTGCTGGACCGGCTTGCCAGACGCGCCATAAGCGAAGCTCTTGCGGCGCTCATAGGTTTCAGCCAGTTCGTCTTCGTCGTCCCAGGTGCCAGATTCCACCAGATTGTTGACGTTGGAGCCATAGGCGCCATCGGCGTTGGAGAAGACGCGCAGCGCCGCCGTTTCCATGTCGCAGCCATGCTTTTCGCCATAGGACAGCGCGTGTGCACGGATCGGATTCTGATCCAGCGGCTCATCGGCCTGCGCCGCCAGCAAGGCAGCTTCGGCAAGAATTTTCGTCTGCAGCGGCAGCAGGTCGCGGAAGATGCCGGACAAGGTCATCACCACATCGACCCTTGGGCGGCCAAGCTCTTCCAGCGGCGTCAGTTGCGCGCCGCAGAGGCGGCCATAGCTGTCAAAGCGCGGCGCGGCACCCATCAGCGCCAGCCCTTGGGCAATCGTGCCGCCCTCGGTTTTCAGATTGTCGGTTCCCCAAAGCACCAGCGCAACGGAGGTCGGCAACGCGCCCGTCTCTTCCTTGTAGCGGGCGAGCAGACGGTCTGCTTGTTTGGCGCCATCGGCCATGGCGAACGCTGAGGGGATGCGGAATGGATCGAAGCCGTGAATGTTGCGACCGGTCGGCAGAACCTCAGGCGTGCGCACCACATCACCACCCGGCGCCGGTGCGATGAAGCCGCCGTCCAGCGCGTGGATGATGGCCTTGAGCTCATGATCTTCGGCCAGGAGCGCATCGGTCTGAGCCAGAGCGCTCAGCGTTTCAACGGTGAACTCTTGTGCCGGGTCTTCGCCCATCACAATGGCCAGCGCATCATCCTGGGAGAGTTCCAGCCCGTGCGCCGACTCGGCGATCGCCTGGATCATGTCGGCGCGTTCAGCTTGGCTCATCGGCTCGCCGACCACATGCAAGCCGTGCGGGATGAGCGTGTATTCCAGCTCCAGCACCGCTTCCTGCAGCGCCACGATCTTCGCGCCAGCACTCTCGCCCCAGGCTGGCGTTTCGTCGGCCAGATCAAGCTCGGCAGCTTGGGTTTGGATTAGCGTTGCCAGGCTTTCCGCTTCACTGCCAGAAACATCGTCCATGCCGCGCCAGCGTTCGATGGAGGCTTTGAGCTCATTGAGGCCTTTATAAAGACCAGCCTGCGCCAAAGGCGGCGTCAGATAGCTGATCAGCGTGGCGGCGGCGCGGCGTTTGGCAATCATGCCTTCGGACGGATTGTTGGACGCATAGAGGTAGTAATTGGGCACATCGCCGATCAGGCGGTCCGGCCAGCACTTGCCGGACATGCCGGTTTGCTTGCCGGGCATGAATTCCAGCGCGCCATGGGTACCGAAATGCAAATAGGCCTCGGCGCCGAAATCTTCGCGCATCCAGCGATAGAAGGCGGAAAAGGCGTGGGTCGGGGCAAAACCTTGCTCGAAGAGCAGGCGCATCGGGTCGCCTTCATAACCGAAGGCGGGTTGCACGCCGACAAACACATTGCCGAACTGCGCGCCCAGCACAAAGATCGACTGGCCATCGGTTTGCTGCGCGCCAGGGGCGGGTCCCCACACGGCTTCCAGCTCTTTCAGATAGGGTTCGCGGCGCACATGGTCATCGACGGGAATGCGGGCTGCGACGTTGGCATGGGCGCCGTATTGCTGTGCGTTGCCGCTGATGATCGCCTCGCGTAGCGCATCAACGCTGTCGGGCATCTCCACATCATAGCCTTCATCTTCAAGGCCTTGCAGAACGTTGTAGAGCGAGCGGAAAACCGAGAGGTAGGCTGCCGTTCCGGTGTTGCCGCCATTGGGCGGGAAGTTGAAAAGCACAATGCCAACCTTGCGGTCTTCGCGGTCGGAGCGGCGCAGCGTGATCAGTTGATCGATGCGCACGGCCAGGCGTTCGGCACGCTCGGAGCAAACCTGCATCAGCTTGGCGAGCTCCGGATCGCAGAAATCGCACGCCTTGTGGCAACCTGTGCAGGCATCACCGGCCGGATCGACACGGCCACCAAAGACGGTTGGTTCGGTGGCACCGTCCAATTCAGGAATCGCGACCATGATCGTCGATTCCACCGGCATCAGACCGCGATTGGACTTGGCCCAATCTTGCAAGGTTTGGAACTCAATGGCGTGGGCGGCGAATCGTCACATCATGCCGGCCAGCATTTCCTCTGCCGCCTTGGCATCATCCTGGCCCGCCAACCAGCGAGAAGCCGGTGAGCGAGAGCATGGCATCGACGATGGGACGACCGTCTTTGACGAAGAATTTCTCCGCTGCCGGGCGAGCATCAAGACCGGATGCGAAGACCGGGATGACTTTCAAGCCGCGCGCTTCGATCGCACGGATAACCCCGTCATAATGGGCAGTGTTGCCGGCCAGCAGGTAGGAGCGCATCAGGATGAGCCCCACCGTGCCGCGCGCCTTTGGCGGTGTCGGCAGTCCAGCATCCGTTTCGGTCACGCGGGTTGGCAGGTCGGGGTGGTAGATGCCGACCTCGGGATAGTCGGCCGGCATATCGGCTTTCACTGACGTGCGCAGGTTTTCGCGCGGACCGGCGGCGTAACGGCTCACCAGAAAGCGCACCATGTTGGCGACGTTTTCGTCCGAGCCTGAGAGCCAATATTGCAGCGTAAGGAAATAGGCGCGCACGTCTTGCGCGGTGCCTGGGATGAAGCGCAGAATTTTCGGCAGACGCTTGAGCATCGCCATCTGCTTGGCGCCGGAGCTTTGCTCGCCTGGTTTTTTGCTCGATCCGCGCAGGCGCTTCAGCAGTGCCATCGCGCCGTTTTGCTTGGCGCTCATGTCGAACTGGCCGACACGGGTGAGTTTCACCACATCACCAGCCGACATCATGCCGATCATGGCATCGCAACGGTCCCGCCGCGCTTCCAGCGCCGGTTGGATCGCTTGGATCTGATCGTCCATGAACAGCATCGTGGCGAGGATGATGTCGCCGGTGGCGATATCGTTTTTGCAGGCTTCCAGCGCGTCGGGATTGTCGCCCCATTCCGACGTCGCGTGCAGGGCAATGGAAACGCCGGGCATCTCGCGCAGCAGCATCTTTTGGGCGCGCTCGACCGCACCGGACAAATGATTGTCCAGCGTGACGATCACCACCTTCACAGGCGTGCCGTCAGCGGCCGAAGTGAGCTTTAGCATCGTAGAGCGTCTCCAAAGTGATCTGCGCCAGACCGTGTTCGGCGGCGAATGTTTCCGTGTTGCGGCGCGCCTTTCCGCGCACGAAGAACGGAATTTTTTTCAGTTCCTTTTCAGCTTCTGCCGTCCAGCCGGTCGCCAAATCGGCGGAGCTGTCCATGAGTGTGTTGGCGGCATCTTGAAGGGGCGCATCAACAGGCGCCGCCTCCGTCTCTGGCGCCGCGCGCGTAGGCGCATGGCCATGGTGCGACGGGCCATTGGCGTCGGAGAATTCGAAGTCGTCGCGGAACATGCCCAGCAGATGCTCTTCCAGACCCATCACCAGCGGATGGACCCATGTGTCGAAGAGCACGTTGGCGCCCTCAAAGCCCATTTGGGGGGAATAGCGTGCGGGGAAGTCCTGAACATGAACAGGTGCGGAGATGACCGCGCAGCCAATGCCCAAGCGCTTGGCGATGTGGCGCTCCATCTGCGTGCCGAGCACCAGTTCTGGTGTTGCCTCGATGATCGCCTGCTCGACCTCCAGGTAATCGTCGGTGATCAAAGGCTCGACGCCATAGTCTTTGGCGGCAGCGCGGATATCGCGGGCGAATTCGCGGCTGTACGTGCCAAGGCCGACAACTTTGAATCCCATTTCGGTTTCGGCCACTTTGGCGGCTGCCAGCGCGTGGGTCGCATCACCAAAGATGAAGACCCTCTTGCCGGTGAGGTAGGTGGAATCGATGGAGCGCGAATACCAGGGCAGGCGGCTTTGCTCGTCTGCGATCAAGGCGTCTGCATCGGCGCCGATGATCTCGGCGACTTCGGCAATGAACGCGTTGGTGGCGCCGACGCCGATGGGCACTATCTTGGTCATCGGCTGGCCGAAGGCGCGCTTCAGCCAGTCGGCGGCGGTCTTCGCGATTTCGGGGTAGAGCACGACGTTGAAATCGGCATTGCCGAGGTTGGCAAGCTCGGCCGGTGTGCAATCGAGTGGGGCGACCACGTTGATGTCGATGCCGAGGCTGCCCAGCAGCTTGGTGATCTCGGTGACATCATCGCGATGGCGGAAGCCAAGCGCGGTCGGCCCAAGAATGTTCGCCGATGGGCGTTGGCCTTCGGGCCGTGGTGCACGCGTTGTTCCAGGTTCGGGAGCCTGCGCTCCTGCGATGCCGCGCACCAGCTGGTAAAACGTTTCCGAGGCGCCCCAATTCTCCTTCTTGGAGTAGGAAGGCAGCTCCAAGGGGATCACGGGGATCGGCAGGTCCATCGCCTTGGCAAGACCGCCAGGATCATCCTGGATAAGCTCAGCGGTGCAGCTTGCGCCGCAGATCATCGCCTGTGGTTTGAAGCGGGCATAGGCATCGCGTGCCGCGCTCTGGAACAGTTCGGCCGTATCTTTGCCCAGATCACGGGCCTGGAACGTGGTGTAGGTGACGGGCGGGCGCTCTTTGCGCCGTTCGATCATCGTGAACAGCAGGTCCGCGTAGGTGTCGCCCTGCGGGGCGTGCAGCACATAGTGCAGGCCCTTCATCGCGGTGGCGATGCGCATGGCACCGACATGGGGCGGGCCTTCATAGGTCCAGACGGTGAGCTGCATCGCCTACACCTCCAGCCTTGTGCGCCGCACCAGCGGGCGGGCGAAAAGCTCGGCCAGATCACCAGCCTGCTCGTAGCCTTGGATGGGCGTGAAGACGAGCTCGATCGACCATTTGGTCGTGAGACCTTCCACCTCCAATGGATTGGCAAGGCCTAGGCCGCACACCGTGATATCGGGGCGCTGTTCGTGACAGCGATCCAGTTGCTTATCGACATCCTGGCCTTCGCTGACCAGCACCTCGTCCGGCAGTGCGTCGAGTTCGGGTGCCATCAGCGCTTTGTTCAAGAAGGGGGTGCCCACTTCCAAGGGGACCATGCCAAGCTCGGCATGGAGAAAGCGGGCAAGCGGGATCTCCAACTGGCTGTCGGGGAAGAAGAAGAGGCTCTTGCCCGCCAATTGCTCCTGGTAGTGGGTGAGGGCTTTTTCAGCGCGCGCCTTGGGTGCCGCCGTCACCTCGGTGAAGAGCGCGTCATCGACTCCGAAGCTCTCGGCAGCTGTCTTCAGCCACGCAGTCGTGCCTTGCGCACCGAGGGGGAAGGACGCGGGTAGATGGATGGCGCCACGGCGGGTGAGGGCGCGGGCGGTTTCGGTGAGGAAGGGCTGGGCAAGCAGAAACCGTGTGCCTGGTCCGACGGCGGGCATCGAGCCTGCGTTGCGCGCTGGCAAAAAGCTGACGTTCGTGACGCCCATCGCGTCGAAAAGGCGGGTGAACTGATCTTCCACCACATCAGCAAGTGCGCCGACGACCAACAGCTGTTCAGCAGCGGCCTCACCAGCTTCCGGCAGGCTTGGCACCAGCGAGGCCAGGCAGGCATCTTCGCCCTCGGTGAAGGTGGTTTCGATGCCCGAGCCGGAATAGTTCAAGATGCGAACGTCCGGCGCGTAAGTGCCCGAGAGGCGCTGCGCGGCTTTGGCGAGATCAAGCTTGATCACTTCCGATGGGCAGGAGCCCACCAGAAACAGCAGTTTGATGTCAGGGCGGCGCTCCACCAGCCGCGCGACAACCTTGTCGAGCTCTTCATTGGCGTCGGCGAGACCGGCCAGGTCTTTTTCTTCCATGATCGCCGTGCCGAAGCGCGGTTCGGCGAAAATCATCACGCCAGCGGCAGACTGCATGAGGTGGGCGCAGGTGCGCGAGCCAACAATGAGGAAAAACGCGTCTTGGATTTTGCGGTGCAGCCAGATGATGCCGGTCAGTCCACAGAAGACTTCGCGCTGGCCGCGCTCACGAAGAATCGGTCGCTCGAGACAGCCGGCGCTTTGGCCGGTTTGAATGGGAGAAAGCTCGTTCACGACGCCGCTCCCACCGAAAAAGATGGATTGGCGGGGGGCGTTGCAGGGCTTTGAAGACGGGCTTGGCGCAGTTTCCACACAAATTGTGCGGCGTTGATCACGTAGGTGACATAGGCGGCGAGCGCCAAAAGCATTTGCCCCTGCGCGCCCAAAAGATCGAAAAAGACGGCGATCAAATAGGCTGTGTGGAGGGCCAGCACGAGCATCGAAAACACGTCCTCCCAGAAGAAGGACGGAGCGAAGAGATAACGGCCGAAAACCACCTTCTCCCAAATCGCGCCGGTGATCATGATCGTGTAGAGAACGAGGGTCTTGATCACCACTGACCAGGTCGCCAACACGAAGCCTTCGCCGCTCACCAGATAGCGGATGACAAGCGCCAAACTGACAAGAAAAACAAGGAATTGCACCGGTGCAAGAATGCCTTGAACCAGTGTCCATGGGGTTGCGTCGCGGCGGACGCGTTGTTCAGGAGTGTAAAGCTGGCTTGACGCTTGTTTGGCGGCAAGTGAGCGGTCGCGCGTGGGTGCTGACGCCGCCTCAACCGACCCGGCTGACGCGTTCGGCGCGAAGGCTTCTCCTGTGCCGAATTCCCTTGTCATGAAGTGCCGCGCTCTCCCGATTTTGTGCCTTTGTGGCGCGACGAACGAACGCCCGTCTTGAAGCACAATCTAGGAGTTGGATGTCCAATCTGTCAATTAGACTGTACGTCAAAATTATTTGACACTTATGGATTTTTGCGGGAGAAAAGGCGTGCGGGACTTTACTGTGCGCAGCCCGCACCAAAAACAACAAGTCGATAATAACGCGTACTTTTGACGAATCGGAATAAATAAGTGTTGGCCAGTTAGGTGGGTTACCTTAGGCCATTCGCATTGGCCGCTCCTTCATAGGACGGCCAGAAATAGGGTCCGCATCTAGGGCGGATCGTCGGGCAGCGGACCTTCGATTCCTGTCTGGCTGAAGTGCATAAGGGCGTCGGCGATAAGGCTTTTGGGTCAATCGTTGGTCGCTGACACAGCAATAGCACGCGGATAGGCGCATCGACGGTAGAGGCGCCAATCAGCCGACGGGGAGCAGCGGTATGGCGACTATGCAAAATAAGGGGCGCGCAGATCGCGTGCAGCAGCCGCAAGGCAGCATCAATGGTGTGCCGGTGGCCGACAACGCGCCATTGTCGCTGAACGGGCGGATCGTTCTTGATCGCTCGACGGTTGATCGCGGCGCGCTGGGCCTGGAAAGCTCGAGGGCACCCAAACCGTCGGCTTCGGTTGATGGATTGATCCACACGATTGAGGGTGAGGTCATTCCCCGCCTGCTCTTGGCGCATCAAAGCATTTTACGCGACTCGGTGGACGAGGGCTCGCGTACGGGTGATGTCACTTGGTCGGGAACCCCGCTGGACCAGGCTGCCGACGATGATGCTGTGCCTGTCGATCCGTTGCGGGTCACGAAAGCCGATGTCAGTGCGTTTGCCGAATTGTTGATCACCTTTGATGCCAACGTTGCTAAGCGATTCATCGATGCGCAAGTGTCCAGCGGACATGCCGTTCCGGACTTGCTTTTGGATTTGTGCGCGCCGGCGGCGCGTGAGCTCGGTTCCATGTGGCTGCGCGATGAATGCAGCTTCTGCGACGTGACGATTGGCCTTTCGGGGCTGGAACAGGTGATTCTGCATTGTGCTGGTCCGGCAGGGTCCGTGCGGCCATCCTCGAGCGTTGATCGTTCGGCTTTGCTTGCGCCAATGCCAGGCAATCAGCACGTTTTCGGTCTGCTGATCGTCAAGGAGCTGTTCCGCCGGTCTGGTTGGACGGTGCGCAGCCCGGCAACGAGCGAATGGAATGCCGTGCTCGATGCGGTACGCTCCACGCGCTACAGCGTCTTGGGTCTGTCGGTTGGCAGCGCAAACGATTTGCAAGCCTGCCAAAGCCTTGTAAAGGCATGCCGCAATGAATCTTTGAACCCCAAAATGCTGGTCATCGTTGGGGGCTACGGAATACAGGAAGCCAATATGTCGACGCGCATGCTCGATGCCGACCTGATTGCCCGCGACGGGCGCGAAGGGTTGGACCAGATCGAACGTATCGTCGCGCGCATGGCGCCACAACGGCACTACAATTGACCGACGGAGCGCGGGTTGTGATCAATCCAACGAAACCTGGTGGATGCTTTGCTTAGCCCCAACATCGCCCGAAGTTTCAATGACGCTGAAAACCATTTGGGGGCAATGGACGCCAGCGTTGCAGCCAATCTTCTATCAGCCGCCGCAGACCTGACGCTCGTTCTCAACAGCGATGGTGCCGTGCTCGACATGGCCTATTCTGGCGCTGAATTGACCGGCGAAGGTATCGATGGCTGGATTGGGCGTCCGCTCGGTGCCTGCGTGGCCGAGGACAGCCGCAACAAGATCGAAATCATGTTTGGTGAGCTGAGCTCCGGTCTGGTCTCGCGTCGCCGCGAGTTGAACTTTGTCGGCGAGAGCGGCGAATCGCTACCAATGAACTGTATGGCGGTTCGTCTGGGTGAGGATGGCCGGATCGTCTTGTTCGGTCGCGATATGCGCGGGCTCGCCCGTCTTCAGCAACGGTTGGTCAATACGCAAATCTCCATGGAGCGCGAATACACGCGCCTTCGCCAAGCTGAAGCCTGTTACCGCCTCTTGTTCCAGATCGTCGGCGAAGCGGTGCTGATCATCGATGCGTCCACGATGGCCGTAACCGATGCCAATCCCACCGCTGCTGCGCTGTTGGGCGTGCCGGTCGCCAAGATTGTCGGGCGACGGGCCAGCCATGTGTTTGGCGCCAAGGACCGTGAAGCCGTGCGCGCGCTTCTGGCGACCTCGCAATCGGTGGGCCGGGCGGAGGCGATCGCCAACGCCACCAGCGAGTCCACCGGTGGGCTTGAACTGAAGGCCTCACTCTTCCGCCAGGCCGACGTGACCTACATTCTCGTTCGCCTCCTGCCGCGCGCTGATCTTCAGACAAGCGTGTCCGCCGCAGGGTCGGAAGGCATCATGGCCGTGATAGACCGTCTGCCGGAAGGGTTCGTCATCATCGACGAGCAGCGGCGGGTGCAAAGCGCCAACACTGCGTTCCTGGAGTTGGTGCAGGCGGCGAACTACGAACAGATCAATGACGTGGCGATCGACCTGGTTTGAGCGGTCGAGCGTCGATGCGACTGTGCTGCTCTCCAACGTTCGCGAGCATGGTCTGGTGCGGCGTTTCCCGACGGTGTTGCGCGGTGAGCTTGGCTCGGCGGAAGATGTGGAAATCACCGCTGTGGCCGTGCCTGGCGATGCGGGCACCCTCTACGGTTTGGTGCTGCGCCGGTCGGTGCGCTCGTCCTCGGATGAAACGCCGATCACCGGTTTCCCGGCGCAGTCTGCCGAACAGCTCACCGATCTTATTGGCCATATGCCGCTGAAAGAAGTGGTGCGAGAGACGACGGACGTTGTCGAGCGACTATGCATTGAGGCCGCGCTGAAATTGACCGGTGACAATCGCGCCTCGGCAGCGCAGATGCTGGGTGTTTCGCGGCAAAGCCTCTACGCGAAAATGCACCGGTTTGGGCTTGGGGATCTGACCAACGACAATGGCGAAAGCTGATCCCTTTTTCCTAGAAAAGTGACAGCAAAAAGCGTCAAATAAAATTGACACTTTTTGGTCGGGCGCGTAGCCTGCCCCCATGAAACGTAGCAGCTTAACCATGCCTGCGCCGGCCCAGCCGGTGAGCTCGCGGCTTGATCCCCTGGCCGTTCTGGAGCTGCTCAAGCCGGTCACCTGGTTTGCCCCGATGTGGGCCTTCACCTGCGGGGTGATCTCCTCCGGCGTCTCCATCACCCAATCCTGGGCGTTTGCACTGCTCGGCATTGTGCTTACCGGTCCTTTGGTCTGCGGGATGAGCCAGGCGATCAATGATTGGTACGACCGGCACGTTGATGCCATCAATGAACCCGATCGCCCGATTCCCTCCGGGCGCATTCCGGGCCGGTGGGGGCTTTACATCGCCATCCTCTGGTCGGGGCTTTCGCTGCTTGTGGCATCACTGCTCGGCACGTGGGTTGTCGTCGCCACGGTCGTCGGTCTCGTCCTTGCCTGGGCTTACAGCGCGCCTCCGTTTCGCCTGAAAGAAAACGGCTGGTGGGGCAATGCCGCCGTCGGGTTTTCCTATGAGGGGTTGGCCTGGTTTACCGGCGCGGCCGCTCTCATGGCCGCCTTTCCCGACTGGCGCATCGTGACGCTCGCGGTGCTTTACAGCATCGGTGCCCATGGCATCATGACGCTCAATGATTTCAAGGCCATTGAGGGCGACAAGCAGATGGGCGTGCATTCGTTGCCCGTGCAGCTTGGCGCATCCGGCGCCGCCAAGCTTGCCTGTTGGGTGATGGCCTTGCCGCAGGTTGTTGTGATTGGGCTGTTGCTCGCCTGGGGCAAGCCAATGTTCGCCGCAGCCATCGTGGTTGTGCTCCTGGCGCAGGTCGCGCTGATGATCCGCTATCTTCTCAACACCGAACGCTTGCTGGCTGAACCCTACCGCAATGCCGCGATCTACAACGCCACCGGGACGACGCTCTACGTATCCGGCATGATGATCAGTGCGTTTGCCGTGCGCGGCCTTATTCTTGGAGGCCTCTAGATGGCTGCGACGGCCCCTCAACCGCTCGGCTGGCTTGGGATCGTGCGCCTGGGCCTGGTGCAAACGGCCCTTGGTGCTATCGTCATCCTGACCACATCGACGCTCAACCGGGTGATGGTTGTCGAGCTGATGTTGCCGGCCATGGTGCCAGGAATTTTGGTCGGTATCCATTATGCAGTGCAGCTGTCGCGCCCGCGCTGGGGTTACGGATCGGATATGGGTGGTCGGCGCACCCCTTGGATCATCGGCGGCATGGCCGTTCTCGCCCTCGGTGGCGTTTCGGCGGCGCTGTCCGTCGCCTTGATGGGGTCGAATACGGTTCTTGGCCTGATTGCCGCAACGCTTTCCTTTATCGCCATCGGGGTTGGTGTTGGTGCGTCGGGCACGTCCTTGCTGACACTTCTTGCTGTGCGCGTGGTCCCAGAGCGTCGCGCACCGGCGGCCACCATTGTGTGGGTGATGATGATCGTTGGTTTCATCCTGACGGCGGCCATCGCTGGCGGACAGCTTGATCCCTTCTCGATGACCCGCCTTGTTGTTGTGACGTCCGTCGTTTCAGCACTTGCCTTTGCCCTGACGCTTGTTGCGGTCGCTGGCCTTGAGGGTGCGCCGCAAAGCCAGCCGGTTGTTGAAGCCTCCGTTGCCGAAGAGGCCAAGCCGCCGTTCCGCCAGGTGATTGCGGAAGTCTGGGCCGAGCCGAAAGCGCGCAACTTCTCGATTTTCGTCTTTGCGTCCATGCTTGCCTATTCAACGCAGGATCTGATCCTCGAGCCTTTTGCAGGCGCCGTTTACGGCTACACGCCGGGTGCCTCAACGCAGCTTGCCGGCACACAGCATGGCGGAGTGCTCCTTGGCATGATCGTGGTGGCGTTGGCTGGCATGGGCTTCAAAGGGCGCCGCTTCGGTAGCCTGCAAGCCTGGACCGTTGGCGGCTGCGTTGCGTCCGGACTGGCTTTGTTTGCGCTTGCCGTGTCCAGCCGCTTTGCCGAGGTTTGGCCGCTGCAGGCCAATGTGTTCGCGCTCGGGTTTGCCAATGGCGCCTTTGCCGTGGCGGCCATCGGATCGATGATGAGCCTGGCATCAGAAGGCGGAAAAAACCGCGAGGGCGTGCGCATGGGGCTCTGGGGCGCGGCGCAAGCCATCGCCTTCGGGCTTGGCGGCCTGGTCGGCACCATGGGTATCGACATCACCCGCGCGCTGACCGGCTCGGTAACCTTTTCCTACACCACCGTCTTCACCTTGGAAGGCATTGTTTTCTTGATCTCGGCGCTGCTCGCCGCGCGCATCGGCATGAACCATGTGGCCGAACAGCGAAACCGGCTGTCGGTTGCCGGCGACGGTTATCTTTCGGGCGTTGGAGGCCCTTAGACGATGGAAACGAACGTTCAATCGGATGCTTTGACGACGCCGCTCTCCGCAGCACCGCTTTCCGAGGCATATGATGCTGTCGTGGTTGGCGGCGGCCCTTGCGGCGCTACAGCCGCCACCGAATTGGCTCGACAAGGCTGGAGCGTCCTTCTGATGGACAAGGATGGTCGCATCAAACCCTGCGGCGGGGCTATTCCTCCGCGCTGCGTGGAAGACTTTGATATTCCCGATTCCTTGCTGGTCGCTCGGATTCAATCGGCGCTGATGGTGGCACCGTCCGGTCGCCAGGTGCCGATGCCCATCGAAGGTGGGTATGTCGGCATGGTTGATCGCGAAGACTTTGATGAATGGTTGCGCGAGCGCGCCCAACTGGCCGGTGCCGACCGCGCCTATGGCACGTTCGATCACTTTGCGCGCAACGATGATGGAACGGTCACCGTCCATTACCGACCGAAAAGCGCCGACCCCGATGCGCCTCTGGCAACGGTCCGCACTCGCGGCTTGATCGGTGCCGATGGGGCGCGTTCAGCCGTGGCCAAACAGGCGGTTAAAAACGCCGACCGTGTGCCGTGCGTGTTTGCCTACCATGAGATCGTCAAAGCGCCCGAGGCCAACGACAATGGTGCGGACTATGAGCCGACACGCTGTGACGTCTACTATCAGGGGCGGGTGTCGCCTGATTTCTACGGCTGGGTTTTTCCCCATGGCAAGCATGCGAGCATCGGCGTTGGCAGCGCCAACAAGGGCTTTTCCTTGCGCGGTGCGACCAAAACACTGCGCGAGATTTCTGGGCTCGACGACGCTGAAACCGTGCGCCGGGAAGGCGCACCTATCCCATTGAAACCCTTAAAAAAATGGGACGATGGCAAGAACGTTCTGGTGGCTGGTGATGCCGCAGGCATCGTCGCGCCATCCTCGGGCGAGGGCATCTATTACGCCATGGAAGGCGGCCGCTTGGCCGGGTTGGCCACGGCGAAATTCCTGGAAACCGGTGATGCTCGCGCGCTGACTGGAGCGCGCCGTGCCTTCATGAAAGCCCATGGCCGGGTTTTTTGGATCTTGGGGATGATGCAGCACTTTTGGTACGCCAGCGACAAACGCCGTGAGCGTTTTGTGTCCATTTGCGAGGACCCGGACGTTCAGCGGCTCACCTGGCAGGCCTATATGAACAAGAAGCTGGTTAAGGCCGATCCGATGGCCCATGCGCGCATCTTCTTCAAAGACCTTGCCCATCTGTTCGGGCTGGTTGCGCCGGCCCCCAAAGACTCCGGTGGCGCGTCGCCAAAACCGCAAGCCTAACCCACTCCCCGCATGGCGGACTTTCTGCAATCGGGCGCGATGATCGATGCGATCCTGGTGCTGGTGGCGCTCGAGGCTTTAGCGTTCCTCGTGCTCTATCGCTTCCTTCCGAACGCTCCGCGCCTCTTTGGGCCGCATCTGGCAGCGTTGTGGCCGACGCTTCTGTCGGGCGCCTTGCTCATGGTTGCCGTGCGATTGGCGTTGACTGATGCACCCTGGACCTGGATTGCCACCGTATTGGCGGCGGCCGGGATGGCCCATGTGGTGGATATCGCGCTGCGGTTCCGTCGCTTGTAAAGCTGCAAGAGCGGCTGTGCACGTTTCTTTGTGGCTTTTCTGTGAATTCGTCACGCAGCTTCTTGTACGCGTCTCTCGTGTTTCTACGTACGTTTCATCGCAACCTTTATATGGAGCTTTGAAGCACTCGATGACAGACGTCCAGCCGACGGATAAACCGCAAAACTCTGCTGAAAGCACAACAGATCAGCAGCCAAAGACTCAAGACGTGATGAGTTTTCTGAAGAAACCGCTCAGTTTAACGGCTCCGACATGGGCTTTCGCACTCGCAGCGATTGTTGCGCTGGTTCTTCTAGCTGTTGCTATTGACTAGACTTGCGTTGATCGCTGCGGTTTCCGTTTTGGCAACTCCGGTGCTGGCTTACGAGCTGACAACAGTCGATCAGCTTCAACCCTATGAACAGGCAGTTCTCAACGGGACTGTCGAAAGGGTGACCGATGACGACACTTTTGTGTTTCGAGATTCGACCGGCACCATCCGCGTCTATATCGGCCCGCATCGCATGCCAGTAAGCGCTGGCGATGCCGTCACGGTGAGAGGGCGCCTGGACGATGACCTGCCGAGAGAAGTGTATGCGGAGCAATTGGTTCTGTCCGATGGTCAGGTTGTGCAGGTTGGCGGTCCCTACGAATAGGGGCCGCTAGCTTGCTTTGCCGATTCAGTCCTCGCCCCATGGTTTCTCAGGCGGTGTTTTGAAGCCTGGTTCCAAGTCATTAAAAAGATTGAGCGTCTGCTCATCCTTGTTCGGCGCGCCATAGCCGCGCATCCACGGCGCGGGCTCGGCCAGTTGCCCGGCCCGCTCCCAGGAAAAATAGCCGAGCTTTCCCTTTGACGGGATGGGATCGCAGGGCACCGGGTTTTCCAGCACCAATCCCTGATTGCCCGGCCGCGAGCTGAACCACGGACTTTCGGACCTTGAGACGATGTCCACCACATTAACGCTGCCAATGATCGCGCCGCGCGGCAGGTCAGCCGGTGGCGGGCAAGCGACGCCAAGTTCGTGCAGTTTGTGCAGGCTCCATCGGTACTCTTTTTCGGTGAGGCCGACAGCTGCATGGATGGCGATGCGGCGGCAATCCATGTTGCCTGATCGTATCGACCCCTTTGACCGGTTCTCGATGACCTTGCCGCCGTGAATGATGGCCCAGGCAGACGGTTGGCGCACGGAGAGCGCCAGAGGTGGCAAGGCAGGGTGGGAAGTGTCAGCAGCCATCGGGAAGCAGGGCGTCGGTGCGCCCGGCTCGTTGGTAGGCCACCAGTCCGGCCCATTCGCGGATGGCCAGTCGAAGGTCTGAAAGATTGTCGGCGTAGTCCCAGCGGATGGTGTCCTGCCAGCGCGCACCGGGCACCGTGCGGTGATCGGTTGGATCGGCCACAACGTGCTCAAAGCCAGCTGCGCAGAGGACTCCCATGGCGCGCGGCATGTGGAACGCGCTTGTGATCAACAGCAGCGGCGCCTCTGCCGTTGGCTCAAGACCCTGCTCCTCCAGAAAAGCGTTGATGTCCGCCGGGTGCTCGGCGGTGGTGCGCGCGATCGCGCCGGTGTGCAGGCGTTCTTGCTCTATGCCAGACGCTTGAAGCATATCGCCCACGCGCTCGGCGCTGCCGGCTAAAAGAGGATCGCCCGTTGGATCGAACGCACTGCCGGTGAAAAGCACCAGTGTGTCCGGAAACGCGTGCGCACGGCGGATAGCGTGCAGGATGCGGTCGCCCGCGCCGCCAATGTTCTGCGCATTCCAGGCGGCGCTGGTGCGGATGTCTTCGCCGCCGCCCAAAACGATGATTGCGCTGGGTGGACCGGCAAGGTCGGGGTTGGTCGCAAAACGGCTTTCAAGTGGCGCCAGCCAGACATGCCCCACCGGGATAAAACCGACCAAGGTGACGGTCACCACCAATGAGACCAGCACCCACGTGGCGATCTTTCGCCAACCACGCCAAGATGCCCAAAGCGCCGTCAAAAGCCCGAGCCAAAGCCAGAAATCTGGTCGCACGAGCGTGCTGAGCAGTTTGGACGGCAGGAGATCGAGATCGCTCACCCGGCCTATCCCTG
Source organism: Hyphomicrobiales bacterium (assembly GCA_046290415.1). Taxonomy (GTDB): domain Bacteria; phylum Pseudomonadota; class Alphaproteobacteria; order Rhizobiales; family MH13; genus MH13. The sequence continues at coordinate 17,170 of JBKAGN010000021.1, read as the reverse complement.
CCTATCGTTCGGGTATCAGGCCTCGCGGCGCAAAGCGTAGAGCGAGCACCAGAATGAGGCCCATCAACACGGGACGCAGATGGGGGGCGGCTTGCGAGAGATGCTCGGCCAACCAACTGCTCGGATCAAGTCCGCTGGAGAGCAGATTGACGAGCGCGAAACCGGCGGCCTCCGACTGGACCCAGACGAACCAGATCAGGAAGCCGCCAAGGACCGAACCGAAATTGTTGCCCGAACCGCCAACGACGACCATGACCAGAACAAGGAAGGTGAAGCGCAAGGGCTGGTAAGAACCCGGTGTGAACTGACCATCCACGGTCACCAGCATGGCGCCCGCGATTCCGCAGATGGCCGAACCAATGACGAACGCCTGCAAATGGCGGCGCTTAACGTCCTTGCCCATGGCGGAAGCCGCGTTGGGTTGGTCGCGGATGGCGCGCATCATGCGGCCCCAAGGCGAGCGCAGTGCACGTTCAGCCAGGTAAACCAGTACGACCAGCACGGCAGTGAAGAGCCCGATAAAGGCCAGTTTGACGGCGATCCCCGCCAGCGTGTTGGGTTCCATGCCCCAGTTGGTGGCCAGCTCAATGAAGGCCGGATCGGTTTGTAGATCGACCTCGTAAGGCACAGGGCGCGGCAGGCCGGTGACGTTCTTCACGCCGCGCGACAGCCAATCCTCGTTCTTGATGAAGGCCAAGATGATCTCAGCGATGCCGAGCGTGGCGATCGCCAGATAGTCCGAACGCAGACCGATGGCGATCTTGCCGATGATCCACGCGGCCGCAGCTGCCAGCAGACCGCCAAGCAGCCAACCGATCAAGATGGAAAGACCCATGCCGCCGAGATAGCCCGACTGGGCCGGGTTCACCGCCTCGATGGCATCGGTGGCAGGCCCAAAAACCTGTCCGAAGACGATGTAGCCGACGATCACAAAGATCACCGTGGCGAGGAAACGGGCCAGTCCCTTGAGGAAGGCGCGAGCAAGAACGACGGCGGCGATGGTGGCGCAAATGATCAGCGCGGATAGGCCGATGCCCGACCCGCCCGCGACCCAGGCCTCGGGCACCGGATCGGCGGCGACCAGCACGGCGGCAAGTCCGCCAAGGGCGACGAAGCCCATCGTACCGGCGTTGAACAGCCCGGCATAACCCCACTGGACGTTCACCCCGAGCGTCATGATGGCGGAGATGATGCAGAGCTGAAGGATGGTGAGCGCCAGCAGCCAGCTTTGGGCAAAGCCGGTGAACACCAAAAGGGCACCCATGATCGAGAACAGCAGGATCGGGTTTTGCCAGATCGTCGGTTTAGCGGCAGCCACACGCGCCGGAGAGCTACTGGATCCGCTCATACGATGCGCCCCCTGAAGATGCCGGTGGGTCTAACCAGGAGGACGATCACCAGAAGGATGAACGAGACGGCGAACTTGTACTCGGTTTCAAGCAACTGCATCAGGCCGTCGACCTCAAAGCCTTCCGGCCCGAGATATTCGAACACGCGGCGATAGGCGTAGGTGACGGCCACTTCAGAAAAGGCGATGATAAAGCCGCCGACGACCGCACCGATCGGTTGGCCGATACCGCCCAAAATGGCGGCGGCGAACATCGGCAAAAGAAGCTGGAAATAGGTGAACGGCCGGAAGCTCTTGTCGAGGCCATAGAGCACACCAGCGATCGTCGCGAGCGCGCCGGCGATGATCCAAGTGACCATGACGACCTTTTCCGGCTTGATGCCGGAGAGGAGGGCCAAATCCTCATTGTCGGAGAAGGCGCGCATGGACTTGCCGGTGCGGGTCTTTTGCAAGAACCAGAAGAGCGCCGCCATCACGGTGACGGCCACAACGATGGTAATCACCTGCGTTGTGCGCAACGCCAGGCCTTCATCCAGGCCGGTCATGTCGCGAAACTCGCGGGCGCGGATGATGAAGCGTGACCCGTCGGCGAAGTTGATGTCACCGGTGCCGATAAAGATGCGCACAAGGCCGTTCATCATGAACATGACGCCAACCGACACCATGACAAAGATGACGGCGTCGACCCGTTTGTCGCGATAGAATTTGTAGATGACCTTATCGGTCGCCAGCACCAAGCCAACCGTGCCCAAGATCGCAAATGGCAAGGCCAGCAGCGCAACGGGCAGCGGTCCGAGGGATACGCCAAGTGCTTGCAGACCCCATGTGAGAAAAATCGCAAGCATGGTGCCGAACGCCATCGTGTCGCCATGGGCAAAATTGGCGAAGCGCAAAATGGCATAGATCAGCGTAATCCCAAGCGCGCCCAAGGCCAGCTGCGCGCCGTAGGTGACGGCTGGGATGAGGACAAAATTGGCCAGCAGAACCAGTGCGTTGGCGAATTCCATCAGGATTGGTCCCCGCCCAGAAAGGTCGCGCGGACTTCCTTGTCCGCCAAAAGCGCCGCGCCGGTGTCGGTGTAACGATTCTGGCCCTGCACGAGCACGTAGCCGGTGTCTGCGATCTCCAGTGCCTGGCGCGCGTTCTGTTCCACCATCAGAATGGCAACGCCGGTTTTGGCGATCTCCAAAATGCGGTCGAACAGTTCGTCCATCACGATGGGCGAGACGCCTGCCGTCGGCTCATCGAGGATCAGCAACGTTGGTTCAGTCATCATTGCGCGGCCAACAGCGACCTGCTGGCGTTGACCACCGGAAAGCTCGCCTGCCAGTTGGTTGCGCTTTTCATGGACCGCCGGGAACAGCTCATAGACCTTGTCGATAACACCTGCACCGCCATCCTCGCGCAGGAAGGCGCCCATTTGCAGGTTTTCCTCCACCGTCATGCCGGGGAAGACGTTGTTGGTCTGGGGAACCATGCCCATGCCGGCTTCAACGCGCGCCTGCGGCGGCATGCTATTGAGTGTCGTTCCGTCGAAACTCACTTCGCCTTCGCGCAGGCCCATCATGCCAAAGATGGCCTTGATGGCGGTCGACTTGCCGGCGCCATTGGGCCCGACGATGACAGCGACTTCACCGCGATCGCAGGAGATCGTGCAGTCTTGCAGAATATCGGCAGCGCCGTAGCCACCGCGCATATTGTTGGCTTTGAGGAGGGTCATGCTGGCGCCTCGTTGTCAGAAGCTTGGCGAGAGCCAATTAGGCTGGGTGCCTCGCCCTCGTGCTTGGCGGCCTGTTTGCGACCGACACCGAGATAAGCCTCGATGACGCGCTCATCTTTGCGCACCTCATCGGCTTTGCCTTCGACCAGAACCTTGCCTTCGGCCATCACGATGACGGGGTCGCAGAGGCGAGAGATAAACGCCATGTCGTGTTCAATCATGCAGAAAGTGTAGCCGCGCTCTTCATTGAGGCGGATGATCGCATCGCCGATCGTGTTGAGCAGCGTGCGGTTCACGCCGGCGCCAACTTCATCGAGAAAAACGATCTTGGCATCCACCATCATGGTGCGACCAAGTTCGAGTAGTTTTTTTTGACCGCCGGATAGGTTGCCGGCGCGTTCATCCACCAGATGGGTGAGGTTCAGGAATTCCAGAACATCATCGACCTTGTCGCGGATTTCCGCCTCGCTCTTGCTTACAGCAGTCGGCTTGAACCATGCGCCGAGGAGCGACTCGCCAGGCTGGTTGGGCGGCACCATCATCAGATTGTCGCGCACGGTGAGCGTTGAAAACTCATGGGCAATCTGGAAGGTGCGCAGCAGACCTTTGTGGAAGAGCTCGTGGGCGGGCAACCCAGTGATGTCTTCGCCGTCCAACTCGACCTTGCCTGCGGTTGGTGGGAAGGCACCAGCGATGACATTGAAAAGCGTTGTTTTGCCCGCGCCATTCGGGCCGATCAGGCCGGTGATGGTGCCGGTCTTGATTTCGATGGAAGCGCCGTCAACGGCATGAACGCCGCCAAAATGCTTGTGCAGATCCGTGACGCGGATCATGGCTGCTCCAATACTCTTGCGCGTTTTGGGATGCAAATACGGCGCCCATTCACGGGCAAATCCGAGCTCGGCATCTTTCTAAAAACGCTCCAGCGCCGATGCACTATGGCCGCCCCGCTGAGGGGCGGCCATAGGTTATCGCGCTGAAATCTAAGGCGATGTGCTTAGCGGGTGCGCACGGTGTCCAGTGAACCGTCGATCAACTCAAACTCGTTGAACACGCCGGATGGCTCGCCAACGTCGTTGAACTCAACGCCGGTTGCGCCGACATAGTCGATGTCGCCACCAGCTGCCAGGATTTCCAAGCCGCGGGCGAGTTCGCCGGCTGCGATTGGTTCACCCGGTGCGTTAGCAACATCCATCATGTTGGCCGCAGCAGCTTCAGACGTTGCTTCACCACCAGCCTGCATGGCGAGCAGGATGAGGGCGGCTGCATCGTATGACTGGCCAACGAACGGACCTTCGTCGTTGACGCCACCGGCTTCAGCAACGGCTGGCCATGGGTTGTCATCGCCAACAGCCGAGCCAGGAACCGTGCCGTACCAGCTTTCCAGATCCGCGCCGAGATTATCGATCAGCGAAGTGCCGAACATGCCGTCGCCGCCGACGAAGGTGTCGAAGGCACCGGTATCGATGGAGGAACGGATCACGCCCAGACCACCTTGGTCGACATAACCGAGCACGACCAACGCGTCGCCACCGGCAGCAGCCAGAGCGCCGACTTCGGCCGAATAGTCGCCGCGGCCATCTTCGTGCGGAGCCGACAGGGTGACGGTGCCGCCCATGCCTTCAAACGCCGAAACAAAGGAGTCAGCGAAGCCCTGGCCATAGTCGTTGTTGGTGAAGGTCACAGCAACTTCGTCGATGCCGCGATCCATGACGACTTCGGCGAGCACGATGCCCTGACGTGCGTCAGACGGCGCGGTGCGGAAGAACAGGCCATTGTCTTCAATGTCCGTCAGCGCGGGCGAGGTTGCCGATGGTGAGATGTTGACGATGCCCTGTGGGACGGTCGCGTTGTTGATGATGGCGGTGGTCACGCCCGAACAGTCAGCGCCCATGATCGCGGCCACGCCTTCAGCGGAGATCAGACGCTCGGCAGCGGCGGTGGCAGCCGCGGCGTCGATGCAGGTGCTGTCGGCGCGTACCGATGTGACGGTGGTACCTTCCAAGAAGATGCCAGAATCGCTGATTTCGCTCATGGCCAGTTCAGCGCCTGCGGCCATGTCTGGGGTCAGCGATTCAATCGGGCCGGAGAAGCCGAGGATGACGCCGAGCTTGACTTCATGGTCATCGGCCATTGCGGCTGTGGCGGTCATAAGAGCGGCGGTGCTGAGACCGGCGAGGAGAACTTTTTTCATCTGTTTTTCCCTGTGAAGACGACGCTGTCGCGCCTTTTGGCGCGATTTTTTCTTTTTGTTTTGGCGCAAGCGCCCGCAAGCCGGGTGTTTACGCGTGCTTTTCCATAGTTCAAGTGGCCAAAGCCGCGCAACCGTTGATTTCCAGCGTTGGTTTACGCTCGAGGCGCCAAAACGTTGCTAGTCGGAGAAAAACCAGTCGGCCGCTTCGTCGAGAACCGAGACGTCCGAGCGCTGATTGCCATTGACCAGATAGGCGAGCACGAGCCCATGCTCGGGATAGTAACGCAGGTCGGCTTCAAAGCCTTCATAGCCACCGGCGTGGCCGTACCAGAGGCCATAATCATCGTTCTCGATGGAAACGCCGAGGCCGTAATAGGGTTCAAGCGGCGAGGGCGAGACCATGTCTTCGCGCGTTGCTGCGGACAGGATGCGCTCGCTGGAAAAGAGCATGCGCGCAAACGCTTCCAGGTCAGCGACCGTCGTGATGACGGGTCCATCGCCTAGAACGCTGTTCCAACCAAGCGCGCTGACATCCTCGCCATTCTCGATGTAACCATGGGCGAACTCCGCCCCTGGATCTGGCGGCGCCCCGATGGTCGAGGCGCGCATGTCAGAGCGTCGGAACACCCAACGCTGCAAGGATTCTGCAAGCGACCTGTCAAGTGTCGCCAGGATATGGCCAAGGATCAGATAGTTGGTGTTGGTGTATTCAAACTGCTCGCCCGGCGGAATGGCGCTCCCGTCATAGGCGAATGCAAGAGCGTCGCCCGGTGTCCAGCGGCGTTCCGGATTGTTGAAAGAAGCTTCTGCGAATGCGTCGGACAGATAGTCAGGCAACCCGCTGGAATGGTTGAGCAACTGCTCAATCGTAATCGAGCCTGCGCGGTCGAGTGCGTCTGAGCCATCAATGGTTGCAAGGAACCCATCGATGGGATCGTTGAGCGCCAAGCGCCCTTCATCGACCGCCGCCAGAACCGCGGCTGCGACCATCATTTTGCCTGTGGAAGCCGCATAGAAGCGCGTGTCCGGTGTGACCGGCTCGCCTGTTTCGGTATTGGCCAAGCCCGCCGCGACGACATAACGCTCATCCGGCGCTGCAATGAGCAGCACGCCGCCAGCAATCCCTTCGTCCTCCAGCCAGTCGGCAAAAAGGGCCTCTGCCTCCGCCTGGTATGCCGACTTGGCAAGAGCTGACGGCGGCGTGAACAGCATGGCCGCCGCTACAAGCATTCCTGCCCACTTGACCATGTCAGCGCGCCTCAACGATCAGCCGTGTGCGCTGGTAGGCGTCGAGACCTTCAATGCCGCCCTCATGGCCGTAACCGGACTCATCGATCCCGCCGAACGGCGTTTCTGGCAGTGAGATTGCAGTGGAGTTGATGCCGAGCATGCCGACCTGGACTTCCTTCGACAGGCGTTCGGCCGTGTGGCCGTTGGTGGTGAAGGCATAGCCGGCCAGCCCAACATCCAGGCGATTGGCGCGGTGGATCATCTCATCCAGGCTATCGACTGGCGAGATCGGCACGACTGGGCCGAACGGTTCCTCGTTCATCATTTCCATCTCATCGGTGGCGTCGGCGAGGACCGTCGGCGCGTAGAACGAGCCTTGGTTGCCGATGCGCTCGCCGCCGGTCGTAACGGTCGCGCCTTTGGACCGCGCATCCTGGACAAGGCTTTCCATGCGTTCGACCTGCCGTTCGGCGATTAGCGGCCCCATGGTCACGCCCTTTTCCAGTCCGTTGCCGACATTCACGTTTTTGGAGCGTTCCGTCATCGCATCGACGAAATCGCTGTAGACCTTGCGGTCCACCAGAAAGCGCGTGGGTGAGATGCACACCTGACCGGCGTTGCGGTATTTGAAGGCGTGGATCATGTCGGCAGCCTTGGTGAGGTCGGCATCAGCACTGACCAGCACCGGCGCGTGGCCGCCAAGTTCCATGGTCACCCGCATCATGGAATCAGCGGCGAGCTTGGCCAGATGCTTGCCGACCGGCACCGAGCCGGTGAAGGAGAGCTTCTTGGTGATAGGCGAGGCAATCAGATGGCGTGAGATATCATCGGGCGCGCCGAAAACCAGTTGCACCGTGCCGTCTGGCACACCGGCCTCGACGAAACATTTGGCGATTTCGATGGCCGTACCAGGCGTTTCTTCCGACGGCTTGATGATCACCGAACACCCGGCGCCGAGCCCATGGGCGACTTTGCGGATGACATTGGAGCCAGGGAAGTTCCAGGCGGTGAAGGCGCAGGCCGGCCCGACCGGCTCGCGCACGGCGGCGTAGCGCGTGTTGGGCACGCTGGCCGGGATCAATCGTCCATAGGCGCGCTTGCCTTCTTCGCCGCACCAACGGGTCACGCCGATCACAAAGCTGATCTCGGTTTTCGCCTCGGCAAGCGGCTTGCCCATTTCCATGGTCAGCACCTGGGCGATGTGGGTCTTGCGCTCCTCCATCAGCTCGGCGGCCTTGTTCATGATCACCTGGCGTGCGGCAGGCGTTTTTTCCGACCAGGCCTTGAAGCCCTTTTCGGAAGCCGCCAACGCGCGATCGAGATCGGAAGCGCTGGCATGGGGAAGGTCGGCGAGGGTTTCGCCGGTGGCCGGATTGATCACGGCCTGAGTTTTGCCTGAGCTGCCTTGGGTCCATTGACCGTCGATCAGCATTGCAAGGGCGGTGTAGCGGGGTGCGTCAGCCATTGTGGTCCATCTGTCTGGAAGGAGTGGGATTGAGATCTTGTTTAGGGCAATCAGCGCCGCTGGACGAGACCCCATACCGATCGAACGCGTTTCTTGGGGCATCGTTCCTGTCAGCGGCATCAAATCGAGACGAGGCACTGTGCGTTGCTTCGCTCATGCAATCAGATGATTGGGCTTTGGGCGCCCGGTGACCGTTGATTGCCTGTCAGGTGACGTTAACGCAAAAGATAGCTGTATCTGTTTGCCCGTTTTATTTCCAATAATTGAAATAAAATAATTCAAATAAGTCTGTACTTCACGATAAAAGAGAGTTTTACTTAAATTAAGCGACTTAAATTGCTTTAAAGCGGGGGTGAATGATGACTTTTCGTGTGAAAATTTTTGCCTTTCTTGCGGTTTTTGCTTGCTTTTCTCTGCCCAGTGCGGCGCTCGCACAATCCTGCAACGTACCCTGTCAGGACGGGCAGACCTGCGTTGCAGCGGGCTTATACCCTTATGTTCCTGATACGACGGCGTTCGCCACGGCCATTTGCTCGGCATGGTCAGCGTCGGGTCGCAGCGAAGAGCTCTACCTGATCGCCGATGAAAATGTCTGGGATGGCGGTTATTCGTCCGATCCGGTGTACACCAATGGCAGCGGCACGCAGGCACCCATTGATGTGTTCGTCTATGACGCGATGTATCTGGAATATTGGAAGACTCAAACGGTATCGGTGCCGGCGGCTTCGATTTCCGACCCGACAGACTTTGTGCCTTACGCGCAGACGGCGTTGACGGAAGCCAATGGCGACATGTTTGCGCTGCCGATGCTCGGGTGCACCAACATCATGTTCTACCGCCAAGGCGATCAGCGCATGGAGGCGGTCACGACGTTTTCGGAGTTTCTGTCAGTCAATCCGGCAGGCGTCTATATCAGTCCGGTGCCGTTCGATGACACCGGCGCGATGATGAACATGTCGGGCAAGACGACGATCGGCGTCGATTACATGGTCCGGGGTTACCTCACCAACAACGGTCAATGGCCATCCATGACCACGCTCGATCCGGCCATCATTCAGCCGATGACCGCGCTTGCTGAAACGGCCAGCTTCTACAACGCGCTGACCGGTGCGATTCCGCCCCACCCGAATGTGGAAGATCAGTATGTCCGCGCTGGCTATTTCAGTGACGGGTATGGCCGCACATCCATCGGCTTTTCTGAAAGCATGTCGCAGATGTCGGACACGACGCGCAGCCAGTTGCGGCTGCGGGCGTTTCCTTGGAGCGACGATACCAATGCCGACACCATGTTCTATGCAGACGTTGTCGGCGTGAACAGCAGCTCGGCCTATCTGGGTTCCAGCGGAGCTGCCTTCTTTCTGGCCAATCTCATGACGCAGCAAGCCGTGATGCAGGCGTCCATCGCGCCGGCGGGCGGTGATCTGTCTTATCTGTTTCCAGCGCGACAAAGCGTCTTGGACACGCTCGCCGCGCAAGACCCGTTTTATGGGCAGATGTCCGATGTTTTGAGCAGTGCAACCTCGGTGCTTGTCAGCATGCCGACAACCGACCGCGATGCGTTTCACAGTTTCGGCGGGACGGTCGAGGCGGCGGTCGAAGGCGCATTCAACGGCAGCTGCGATTTGGAAAGCACCGCTTTCCCCGGATCGAACGCCGAGGCGCCAGCGATCTGCACGCCGCTTTGCGCCAACAGTGGCGGCTGGGTTGGGTCATGGACCAACCAATCGCCGCCCGCCTGGCCTGGTTACTCGGCCTGCGGCTGTCAGCAATGCACGGCCCAATCGCCTTTGCCGACGACTGTCAGCGAGCCTTCGGCGATGGTGGTCGAAGGGCCACGACTGCGCCGCTACGACCGGAACTAAGTCGGACTTTACGCTCCAGACAAGATCGCAGCCCTGACCCCGTCGTTCGATTGGCGGTGGCCAGGGCGCGCTCTTTCTCTCTAAGTTGGCATCCCTCTTGCTCAGATGCCTTCTTAGAGAGTTCACATGATCCGTTTTTTTCAACCCACGTCCACGTCACCCGATCCGCTTGGCGCCTTCATGGCGCACGCGCCCTATGCACTTGAGGGCTACAGCGTCGAACCGCAGGACGGCCCGCTGTGCGGGCATTCGCTGTCCGTTAAAGACCTGTTCGATGTGGCGGGCTTGAAGACCGGCGCAGGCTCGCCTGTTTGGTTGAAGAATGCGCCGGACGCCGAAGGGCATGCCCCTGCTGTTGCCGCACTGTTGCAGGCAGGTGCCCGCTTTGTGGGCAAAACGCTGACCGACGAGTTGGCGTGGAGCCTGAACGGCGAGAACGCCCATTACGGCACGCCGATCAATCCAGCGGCGTCGGGGCGCATTCCCGGTGGGTCATCGGCGGGGTCGGCGTCGGCGGTGGCTGGCGGTTTGGCGGAGATCGGTCTGGGTTCTGATACCGGCGGATCCGTGCGGCTGCCGGCCAGCTATTGTGGCATTTGGGGCCTGCGCCCGACCCATGGGCGGATCGACCTTGCCGGTGCCGTGCCCCTTGCCCCGAGCTTCGACACAGTTGGTTGGTTCTGCCAGACGCCGGAGTTGATGGCCAAGGTTGGCGCGGTGTTGATGACTGATGGTGGCGTCGGCGCCGCACCGGAAAGGCTGCTGCTGGCGGAGGACATGTTTGCGCGGGTGGATGAGACAGTCCGCGATGCCCTTCTCGCCAAAGCCGTGCTCGTGGCCGAGCGGCTCGGATTGCCGCTGGAAACGACCGTCCTGGCGCCGCACGATGGCGATCTGGGTGATCTGGAAGCCTGGCGCGGTGTGTTCCGGGTGTGCCAGTCTGCGGAAGCCTGGCAGGTGCACGGGCCCTGGGTGATTGCCGAGCAGCCTGATCTCGGTCCCGGGATCAAGGATCGCTTCGCCTACGCTCGCGGGTTGGACGTAGACGAGGTCGCGCAAGCTCAGCGTAGGCGCGAGGACATCGCGGCCTATCTGGCAGGCACCCTTCTGCCTGGGACTTTGCTTGTGGTGCCGGGTGCTGCGGGCGTCGCGCCGCTGAAAGGGCTTGAGGGCCAGGTTCTCGACGACATCCGCAACCGCGCGCTGGACATTCTGTCGCCAGCCGGCCTCGGGCGCTTGCCGCAATTGGCGATCCCCGCGCTGACCACGCCTGATGGTCCCCTCGGTTTGGGATTGGTCGGCTGGTCGGGCGCTGACGAAGTGCTGCTCGGCGTTGGACTTGATCTGGAGGGTCTATGAGCCGTTTCGACGGGCTTTCACCACTTGGACCAAACGCCCGCAACCGCTGGAAGGTGGGCGAGGGTGCTGCCGATCTGGTGCGCGAGCCTGTTCCACCGAGACCGGTGGAAATGGAGGCCAGCCCCAAGCCGGTCCGTGTCGATCTGGCGCGCAGCGCGCTGGTCGTCGTTGATATGCAGAACGACTTTTGCCACGCCGATGGCTGGCTCGCCGGTATCGGGGTGGATGTGGCTGGCGCGGGCTCTGCCATCGCGCCCTTGCAGCAGGTGCTTTCTGCCGCACGCTTGGCCGCCCTACCGGTCATCTGGGTGAACTGGGGCAACCGTGCCGATCTTGCGAACATTTCTCCGGCGCTGCGCCACGTTTACGATGGCAAGGGCGAAGGGAGCGGGCTTGGCGATGCTGTTGGCCCGCGTAAAGCGCCGGTGCTGGAAAAGGATAGCTGGGGCGCGGCGATCATTGACCAGTTGGAACCGGAGCCGAGCGATATCTTCGTCGATAAGTACCGGATGTCCGGCTTTTGGGACACGCCGCTCGACAGCATCCTGCGCAATCTGAAGGTCGATACGCTGTTCTTCGGCGGCGTGAATGCCGACCAATGCGTGTTGCACACGCTCGCCGATGCCAGCTTCCTCGGCTACGACACGCTGCTCTTTGAAGATGCGAGCGCCACCACAAATCCCGATTTCTGCATGCAAGCCACGTTGCACAACGCAAGGCAAATCTTCGGCTTCACACTGACATCGACCGCCTTTGTGGCGGGCATAGAAGGAGAGACATCATGACGGGACAGGTGGTCGCCAAAACACCCGCCGACCTCAAGGCTTACAAAATCAGCCCTGATGACACGAACTATTTTGCGTGCCTCGCCGATCCGGTGGCCGAAGGAGTGCCATTCACGTTTATCGTTGAGATCTATGAAAAAGGCGGGGCCACGCCACCCAACACACACAGCGTTGCGTATGAATTCTTCTTCATCCTGGAAGGCACCGGCAAGGGCTATTGCGACGGGCTGGAAGTCGATCTGGCACCGGGGTCCTCGCTGCTCATCCCGCCCGGCAAGGAGCACATTGTTGAGAACACCGGCGAGGGCAAGCTTTATGCGCTCTGCGCCATGGTGCCCAATGAGGAGTTTGCAGAACTGATCCATTCCGGGCAGCAGGTGCCGCTCGGCGAGGATGATCTCGCCGTGATCGCCCGGCGCATGCCGGTGGCGGCCTGATGGTGATCAACCGGCCCGACGTGGTCGACGAGGTCGAGGCGGCTTTTGCCCGCTATGAGGCGGCGCTGATCGGCAATGATGTGGCGGAGCTTGATGCGTTGTTTTGGACCTCACCGCACACCGTTCGCTATGGTCCAGCCGAAAGCCTTTATGGTCAGGATGAGATTTTGGCGTTTCGCAAGGCGCGCCCATCAGTCGGATTGGATCGCGTACTTCGCCGCACGGTCATCACAACGTTCGGCGAGGATTTTGCGACCGCCAACACCGAATTCACCCGTGAGGGAACCGACAAGATTGGCCTTCAGTCGCAAAGCTGGGTGCGGATGCCGGAAGGCTGGAAGGTGGTCGCCGCGCATGTCTCGCTGCGTAACCCTGTGGAGGGCGAGACATGACGTTGGCCTATTTGCAGGATCGCGAAGCCTACGATCTGGCAAGGTTTCGTGCTGCGTTGCCCGGCATCAAGCTGCTTGATGATCCGGTGACGCTGAAACGGCGCAGCCGCGACTATTACTGGTTCAGTCCCATCGCCAAGGCGGCCCTGGACGGGAAAGTGGCCGATCTGGTGGCTGTGCCGCAGAGCATCCAGGATGTGATGCAAATCGCCTCGGCGGCGGCGCTGCATCGCATCCCGGTAACGGTACGCGGCCTTGGCACCGGCACTTATGGTCAGGCTGTGCCGCTTTATGGCGGCATCGTGCTCGATCTGTCGGAGATGACGGCAATTGAGCGTATCGGTCCGGATGGGTTCAAGGCCCAATCGGGCACCAAGGTCGATGCGGTGGAACAGGCCGCGCGCGCGCAAGGGCTTGAGCTGCGCATGCACCCCTCGACCAAAAAGATGGCGACCATTGGCGGCTATTTTTGCGGCGGGTCCGGTGGCATCGGGTCGGTGACCTGGGGTGGTCTCCGCGAAGCGGGCAATCTTCATGGCGCGACGGTGGTGACCCTGGAAGAAGAGCCGCAGATCGTCACCTTGGAAGGCCTCGACACCAATTTGGTCAACCGCACCTTCGGGTCCACCGGCATTGTCGTCGATGTATCGGCGCCGCTGGAGCCGGCGCGCCCGTGGCAGGACGTGGTGGCGGCGTTTGCCGGTTTCGATGAGGCGTTGGCCTATGCGCACGACGTGGCGGCCAATGATGCCATCGCGAAGCGGCTGGTGTCATTTCATGTGGCGAGCTGCGCCCACTATCTGCGCCCTCTGATCCCGGGATTAGCGGAAGGGCAGTGCGCGGTGCTGATGATGATCGACGGTCGCGATTTGGAGAAACTCGACGCGGAGCCGGTCATCCTGTCTGAGCCGAGCGATGCGCGCGAGGCCGATCCGAAGCGTTTGCCAATCTACGAGATGGCCTGGGGTCACACGACGCTGCACGCGCTGAAACAGGATCGCAATCTCTCCTACCTCCAAACCCTGTTCCCGCCGGGGCGCATCATCGAGACGGCAACGCAGATGCATCACACGCTCGGCGATGAGCTGCCGATGCATTTGGAGTTCATCCGCTATGAGGGTGAGCTAGCCGCCAATGGCGCGCAGCTTTGGCCGTACACCTCGCCGGAGCGCCTGGCGGAGATTATCGCGCTGCACGAGGAGGCCGGCGTGCCGGTCGCCAACCCGCATGTTTTCACCGTCGAGGACGGCTCGCGCCACAAACGCGTGCCCGGCGATCAGTTGGCGTTCAAGGCCAAAGTTGACCCGCACGGTCTGCTGAACCCTGGCAAGATGCCAAGCTATGTTCCGGCGATTCCGTGACCACACCGATCGGCGCTGCCTCATTTTTTGGCAAAAGGCTGTGCATTGGGAATGAATATTGGGCATGATGGATAAATGTGCAGGACTCGCGCTTTTCGCCGCTTGTCCTGGTTTTTCCTGACCTTTACCCGTGGGTCAGACGCGCGGTCGCAAGGCGCGCGTAAGGGCCGATCTCGGTTCGCATCACAAGGAATGAGGAGAACAGCAATGGGTCGCAAGATGATGGGACGCGCCGTAGTGGCCGCGACATTGAGCATTGGATTGGGCGCAACGTCTGCCGCCGCCACCGATATTCGCTTCATGATGGACTGGGCCTGGCAAGGTCCACAGGCTTTCGCGCTGATGGCGCGCAATGCCGGCTGCTTTGAAGAGCGTGGCGTCAACATCACCATGGACCGCGGTTTCGGGTCCGGCCGTGTTCCGGTGGAGCTTGCTGGCGGCAATTACGACATGGGTCTTGCGGACATCAACCCGACGATCAAATTCCGCGCCGAAAACCCGGACAGCGACCTGATCGCCGTCGCCGTCATGTTCTCCGGCTCGCCGCTAGTGGCCGTGGTCAACGCCGAGAGCGACATCGTCGAGCCGACTGATTTTGAGGGAACAACCCTCGCTGCACCGGACTTCGATGCCGGACGCCAGCTGTTCCCGATTTTTGCAGCAGCGACGGGCATCGACGAGTCGACCGTGGAATGGATTTCGGTGTCGCCGGAACTGCGTGAGCCGATGCTTGCGCGTGGCGAGGCTGATGGCATTACCGGCTTCATCACGTCCTCGACCATTTCGCTGGAGCGTCTTGGCATGGCCGCTGAAGACCAGCGCGTCTTCCGCTACAAAGATTATGGCGTTGAGCTCTACTCGACCTCGATCCTGACCAGCCGGGCTTTCGCCGCGGCCAACCCTGAGGCTGTTTCCGCCGTCGTTGCCTGCATGATGAGCGGCATGCAGATGGCCGTGGCCGATCCGGAAGCGGCGATGGAAGCGCTGGTGGATCACGAACCGCTGACCGATCCGGAAGTGGAAATCCGCCGCTGGCAGATCTCCATCGATGAGATGATCATGACGGAAAACGTCATTGAAGGCGGTCTGTCGAACATCGATCGTGATTTCTTCCAGCGCTCGATCGAGTCGGTTGAGAACGCCTATGGCTTGCCCAACGTGCTCACGGTCGATGACATCTATTCCGATGCCTATCTTCCGCCGGTGGAAGAGCGCATGATGCCTTCCATGTAGTTTGGGCATCGATGTAGATTGGCATTTGGAGGCGATTTCATGGGGACTGGGTTTGTCGATATCGACAATGTGGCGCTGCGCTACGGTGGGGAAGCCACCGGAACGCTCGCCCTGTCGGGCATGAACCTTTCGGTCGGCAAGGGCGAGTTCATCGCCGTTGTTGGCCCGTCAGGTTGCGGCAAGTCCACCCTGATGAAAGCAATGTCCGGGCTTTGGCCTGTGACGTCCGGCGGCGTTTCCGTCGCCGGGCAAACCGTTTCCGGTCCCCTGTCGATTGTCGGCATGGCATTCCAGGCGGCGACCTTGCTGCCGTGGCGCACGACGCTCGACAATGTGATGCTGCCGCTGGAAATCACCCAGCCCTATCGCTCGGAAATGAGCCGGCGCAAAGGACACTTCAAAGACAAAGCGCGCGCGCTTCTGAAGCTTGTCGGCCTGGAAGGGTTCGATGAAAAATACCCTTGGCAATTGTCCGGCGGGATGCAGCAGCGCGTTTCGCTCTGCCGGGCGCTGATCCATGAGCCGGCTCTGCTGATGCTCGATGAGCCGTTCGCCGCGCTTGATATGTTCACCCGTGAAGAGCTGTGGGGCGTGCTTCAGGAAGTGTGGATGACCAAAAGCCCGACGGTGATCCTGGTGACCCACGATCTGCGCGAGGCGGTCTATCTGGCCGACAAGGTCTATGTGATGAGTTCGCGCCCTGGTCGCATCATCCATGAACGCGAGATCGACTTTGCTCGTCCGCGGGATCTGGATATCACGTTCCGTCCCGACTTTGGCGACATCGCGCACGATCTGCGCGACCATATCTACACTGCGCGACAGGATGCCGCCTGATGGCCGATACGACAGCACCGCAGGCAACGTCACCCAGCGCTGACAAGGCGCCGTCCGGCTTTCAGATGTCGGCCAAGACGCTTGAACGGATCATGCCGTGGGCGGTGGTCATCGGCCTCTTCCTGTTTTGGGAGTTTGCCGTCTGGGTGTTTGATTTCCCGCAGTTCATCCTGCCTGCGCCATCGGTGATTTTTGAGGCGATGTGGCAGTGGCGCGTGCCGATCCTGGAGAACGCTGCGCAGACGGCGATGACGACGGTGGTTGGCTTTGCAATTGCGATCGTGTTCGGTCTGGTGACCGGAATCATCATCGGCTCGTCGAGCTTGATCTACAATGGCTTCTATCCAGTGCTGATCGGTTTTAACTCGATCCCCAAAGTCGCCGTTGTGCCGATCCTGGTGATCTGGTTCGGCATCGGCACGGTGCCGGCGATCATCACAGCGTTCCTGATCTCGTTCTTCCCGATCCTGGTGAACGTCGCGACAGGGATTGCGACGGTCGAGCCGGAGCTCAAAGACGTGTTGCGGGCGCTTGGCGCGTCCAAACGCGACATCATCGTCAAGGTCGGTATCCCGCGCTCGCTGCCCTACTTCTTCGCCTCGCTGAAGATCGCCATCACGGTTGCGTTCGTCGGCTCGATCATTGCGGAGACCGTGGCCTCTAACAAAGGCATCGGTCATTTGATGATCGTGGCAAGCTCGCGATTCGAAGTGCCTCTGGTCTTTGCCGGATTGCTTGTGACCGCCATCATGGGCGTCATCATGTATGTGGTCGCTATCGCCGTTGAAAAGCGCATGACCGGGTGGTCGGTGCGCGAAATGGATGGTCCTGCAGCAGGTGCCTAAAGCGCCGATCGAACGGCTGGCAGTCTAGAGCGTTCCTCATGAACACCGAGTCACTCGAAACGCTCTAACTTATTGTTTTGCCGCATTTTCCGGGCGCGAAAC